>NZ_CP108080.1:6932328-7548535 GCF_036181745.1 Streptomyces sp. NBC_00259
GCTGACCCTGCGCGTGACCACGGCGGACGACCTGCCCTGGGCCCCCGCGGACACCGAGATCTGCACCCCGCGGATCCGGCTGCGCGAACGCCCCGCCGTGTTCACCGGTGCCCCGGCCGGCGGAGCTGTCGAGACCGACTCCGAAGGCCTGCTCGTCCACCCGCTGCTCACCGCCCCGCCGGTGCTGAGCCTGTGGCGCGCCCCCACCGACAACGACCTGCTCGGCGGCGCGGCCGGACGCTGGCGCGACTGGGGACTGGACGCCCTCGTACGCAAGCCCGTGTCCGTGACCCGTGACGGGAACGGCCGGGTCACCGCCGTCGCCGAATACCCCACCGCCGCCGGCACCGTGGTCCATGAGCAGATCCTCACCGCGCTCGCCGACGGCTCGGTGCTCGTCGAGGAGAGCGCCACCCTCCCGGCCGGGCTCCACGACGTCGCCCGTGTCGGCTCCGTACTGGAGACCGCCGCCGGACCGGACACGTTCGAGTGGTACGGGCTCGGCCCCTGGGAGAGCTACCCGGACCGCTGCGCCGGCGGCGCCGTGGCCCACCACAGGGCAAGGGTGGACGACCTGTTCACGCCCTATCTGCGGCCGCAGGAGAGCGGCGGGCGCAACGGCGTACGGGCCTTCTCCCTCACCCGCCCCGACGGGACCGGACTCGCCGTACGGCTGGACGTGCCCCGCCAGGTCTCCGTCACCCGCCATCGGGCCGCCGATCTCGCCGCCGCCGCCCACCATGACGAACTCACCCCGCGCGCCGGGTGCGTGGTCCACATCGACGCGGCCCACCGGGGCCTCGGCACCGCCTCCTGCGGGCCGGACACCCTGCCGCCGTACCTGATCGCCCCGGGGACGCACCGCTGGACGTGGAGCATCCGGACCCTGTAGCGCCTCGGGGGCCGGCCTCCCGGGCCACTCGGCCGGGAGAGTCGGAAGTTCGTCGCCCCTCGGCCGTGTCCCGGTCCCGGTCCGGGACGCCGTCAACCGAGGTCGAACACGTTCCGCAGCCCCAGCCGGTAGCGCGTGCGGTCGTGTCGCTTGAGGTGGTCCAGCTCCGGCGCCCGGAACAGCGGCTCGATCGTGCAGCGCGTCGCCGGCGAACCGATGCGGTCCAGCAGGGCGTTGACCGC
Source organism: Streptomyces sp. NBC_00259 (assembly GCF_036181745.1). Taxonomy (NCBI): domain Bacteria; kingdom Bacillati; phylum Actinomycetota; class Actinomycetes; order Kitasatosporales; family Streptomycetaceae; genus Streptomyces; species Streptomyces sp. NBC_00259. Next base: position 6,933,463 of record NZ_CP108080.1, read on the forward strand.
GGCACGCGCGGACGCGTTGGCGCCCTCCATCGTCGCCAGGTCGATGTCGACGGCGACGTAATCACCGGAGAGGAAGAGGTTCGGGACCCTGGACGCCGCGGACGGGCGGTTGTGGAAGGTACCCACCGGGTGGATGAGCAGTTCGTCCTCGTTCGTGGGGTGCGGGGTGCCGAGGCCGTCCACGCCCGGGTCCAGGAACCAGGAGTGCAGGGCGCTGTCCTTGAGGACCGGGCGCCCCGTGTCGTTGAGCGCGGCCTTGAGCTGCGCCCACACCTCGCGGGCGACCTGTTCGCGCGTGCACTGCTTGGCCGTCCTCCCGTAGAGGATTCCCGGCCTGTCCCACTCGGAGATGTCCACCGAAAGGCAGTCGACCGCGATCCCGTCGCCGTAGTCCCGCGGGAAGTCGCGGTGCGGCCAGTGCCCGGCCTGCTGGATCGCCGTCAGGGACCAAGGTGAGTCGATGCAGTTGAGGTGTCCGTGCAGCAGCGGCGCCTTCTCCGTGAGATAGAACTGGATGCCCGTCATCCAGTCCGTCTCCAGCCGGTCGCAGCGAGCGAGCTGGGGGTCGGCCGCCCGCAGTGCCGCGCTCCAGGTGCGCCGGGCGTGCTCCACCGGAACGGCCGAGACGTAGTGGTCGGCGGTGACGGTGCGGCGGGCGCCGTCCGGGTCCTCCATGAGCGCCCCGGTGATGCGGCCGGAACCGTACACCAGCTCCCGCAGCGTCCAGCCGATTCTGAACTCCACGCCCAGCGAGCGCAGATGAGCCGCCCAGGGATCGATCCAGGCCTCGTTGGTGGGGGCGTTGAGGATGCGGTCGAGGGGACCGTCTGCGCCACGGCCCAGCGCGTTGAAGACGAACGCCTCCAGCAGGGTGGCGACCGTCCTGGTGCTGGCCTCCTCGGCCTTGGTCGCCACGATGTTGCGGGTCAGGCCGACGGCGAGGATGCGCTGGTAGTCGTAGCTCATCTCCTCGGCCCGGATGAAGTCCCACCAGGGGGTGCGCTCCCAGGCCTCGTCGCGCCGTTCGTCGCAGCTGGTGAGGAAGACCAGTCCGCGGTTCACGAAGTACGCGCTCTCGTGCAGCGGGATGCCGAGGGCCGTGTCGATGAACGCGGTCAGCGCCCGGCGGATCTCGTCGAGCGTGAGCTCGGGCGGCCGGTGACCGGGCCAGGGGAGCGGGATGCGCAGATCCTCCGCCCCGGTGCGGGCGAAGGACATCTCCGGCGGGGCGACGAGGTTGTCCCAGACGCCGTTGGGGTTGCCGGGGAAGGGGATGCGCCGCATCGTGTCCGGCAGATTGTGGTAGATGCCCGGGATGAAGCGGAAGCCGTGCTCGGCGGGCAGCGGTCTGCGGCCGCCCTTCCCGCTGTCGGGTACGTCCATGCTGCGGGCCTTGCCGCCGAGCGCTCTGCGTTCGTAGACGGTCACGCGTAAGCCGCGCTCGGCGAGTTCATGAGCGGCGGTGAGGCCGGCGACGCCCCCGCCCAGGACCGCGACCGAAGGCCCGGCGGCTTCATGTGCCGCGGCCGAGGCCGGTCCGCTCGCCGTGGTGGTGAGTGCCGCGGCGGAGCCGGCCGCCGCGGCTCCCGCGAGGAAAGTGCGCCGTGTCGCTCCCTGCCGGTCCGTGTCCAGGCGATCCATGCCCAACCCCTACTCGACGGTAACTGTCAGGTCCGGCGCAGGAGCCTAACGACGGCTCCCCCGACCCGGAAGGCGTGCGCGGGCCCAGTCACCCAGCGCGACGCCGCGGGCGACACAATGGCCCCATGGCCCGACGTACCACCCGCCCCCCACAGCCCGCCGTCACCGACGGATCCCCCTGTCCCTGTGGACTCCCCGCCGCCTACGGCGCCTGCTGCGGCAGGTTCCACACCGGACAGGCCGCCGCCCCGACCGCGGAGTTGCTGATGCGCTCCCGCTACAGCGCCTTCGTGGTCCGCGACGAGACCTATCTCCTGCGCACCTGGCATCCGGACAACCGGCCGAGCTCCGTCGACTTCGACCCCGGGATGCGCTGGACCGGTCTGGAGATCGCCGGAACGACCGAGGGCAGCATGTTCCACTCCACCGGCACGGTCACCTTCGTCGCCCGCTACACCCGGGCGGGGGAGCCCGGACGGCTCCACGAGCGCAGCCATTTCGAGCGGCACGACGGTGCCTGGGTGTACGTGAGCGGCACGTTCATGGAGTGAGCGGGAGGCTGCGGGAACGGACCGGGCCGACGGGGTCGGCAACGGGCCGGTTCAGACGCTCGTCGTCGATCCCGGGCGCACGATCATCAGTACGGTGACTATCGCCCACAGCAGGTTGAAGATCCCCGTGTACATCGCGAGCCGCTTGGTGTCCGCGATCTCGGCGGGGCCTTCCAGGACCGCGCTCTGGCGAGGCAGCACCAGCGCGGCGAGGACGGCGGCCGCGATCGCGGTGAGGACCATCGAGACGATGAGCCAGGTGTCGCCGAGGGCATGGAGGCTGTTGGCGGTCGCGATGCCGAAGACGGGGACGGTGACGCCGACGAGCGCGTACACCCGGCAGACGCGGTGGAGGTTGCGGAGCACGGCGCGTGCCCGTTCGTCGGCCGGATCGGCGAGCACCTGGCGGGCAGCCGCGGGGAACATGCTGGCCGCCACGGTCACCGGACCGACGGCGATGATCGCGGCCAGGACATGGACGATGAGGAGGATCTTGGTCACGGGCCGACGCTAACGGTGCCCGCCGGGCCAGGGACAGTGGCGGTAATGCCACGTTCCCACGGATTCTCGCCAGAGCCTCGGCAGCGGCTCCGCGCCGTGGCCGGGCAGCTCACCGGCGTCGGCCGAAAGGAGTCGACGGCGTACGTTATGGCCATGCACACGGTGGCCGTACTCGCCCTCGACGGAGTCATCCCCTTCGATCTGTCGACACCCGTCGACGCCTTCGGCCGCGCCCGGCTGCCCGACGGGCGGGATGCCTACCGGGTCAAGGTCTGCGCCCCGGCCGCCGAGATCGACGCGGGCTACTTCACCCTGCGGGCGCCCTGGGGCCTCGACGTGCTCGACGACGCGGACACGATCATCCTGCCCGGCTGCGCCGATCCCGCGGCGGCGGTGTCCCCCGAGGTGATCGACATCCTGCGGCGGGCGGCCGCGGACGGCACCAGGATCGCCTCCATCTGCGTGGGCTCCTTCATCCTCGCCGCGACCGGGCTGCTCGACGGGCTCCGGGCCACCACGCACTGGCTCGGCACCGAGGACCTCGCCCGTATGTACCCGCGGATCGACGTGGATCCGGACGTGCTCTACGTCGACAACGGTCAGTTCCTCACCTCGGCGGGTTCGGCCGCCGGACTCGACCTGTGTCTGCACATGATCCGCCGCGACTACGGTTCGGCCGTCGCCGCCGACGCGGCCCGGCTCTCGGTGATGCCGCTCGAACGCGAGGGCGGCCAGGCGCAGTTCATCGTCCACGACCATCCGCCGGCGCCGGCAGGTGCGACCCTGGAGCCCCTGCTGCGCTGGATGGAGGAGAACGCCCGGCGGGAGCTGACCCTGGCCGACATCGCGGGCCGGGCCGGCATGAGCCCCCGTACGGTGAACCGCCGTTTCCGCGAGCAGACCGGTACGACCCCGCTGCAGTGGCTCCATCGCGCCCGTATCCGCCAGGCGCAGCATCTGCTGGAGACCACCGCCCATCCGGTCGACAGGATCGCCGCGCAGGTCGGCTTCGGTTCGCCGACGGCCTTCCGTGACCGCTTCAAGCGCCAGGTGGGCACGAGCCCGCACGCCTACCGCCGGGCCTTCCGCGGCACCCGGCCGTAGGGGGTCTCCGGTCGAGGTCGTCTCCGGCCGGGGTGATCCCCGCTCTTCGTGATCTAGCGCCGTGCGCCCGGCCGTACCACCAGTCCCGGGTTGTACGCGGCCAGCACCTTGTTCGCCCTGGCCAGCGTCGCGAGGGCGTGCTCGCGGTCCGCCTGGTCCTCGCTACAGAAGGGCGCCCGGAACCGCAGTGCGTCGCGCGCCGCGCACTCGGCGTCGATCTCCGCCTGCAGGACGCCGAGCGGCATGCAGGACCCGATCAGGGCGGCGACGCCGTCGGGAATCGGGACGGGGACGAGGTTCGACGCGGTCACGGTGAGTCCTTTGCTGATGTTGCTCCGGGGACGCCGGGCATGGGCGGTGTTCTCCTCTATACGTACCTGATGCGCTTCACGGTTCGTCGGCCGGGACGTCTCTATGGGGAAACCGTTAGGTCGCGGCCGTTGATTTCTCCTTACGCGGGAGTAAGTTGGCCTGCCTGTAACCCCCGGTAAGTCCGCTGTCGCACCGTGAAGGGGAGCCGGCCATGGGCGTACGCAAGGATCTCGGGCGGGCCAGGCGCCGCGCCGACCTGGCCGGGCGGGCCGCCGTCGAACTGATCAGGGAGGACGGCGCCGTACGCGAGGTGCGCGCCGCGCCGCTCGTCGCGCCCGCCGCCGGATCCGCCGCCGACATCCCCTTCGTCAACGCCGGCGAAGCACCCGACGCGGTGGTTCTCAGGCGCCGGGACGCCACCGGCTGGCGGTCCGTCACCGCGGCCGCGTTCGCCCGGGAGGTGACCGCCGTCGCCAAGGGACTCGTCGCCGCGGGCCTGGAGCCCGGCGGGCGGGTCGCGCTGATGTCCCGCACCCGCTACGAATGGACCGTCCTCGACTTCGCGGTGTGGGCCGCGGGCGGACAGTCCGTGCCCGTCTACGCCACCTCGTCGGCCGAACAGATCGCCTGGATCCTGCGCGACTCCGGCGCCCGGTTCGTCGTCGTGGAGAGCGACGAGAACGCCGCGACCGTGACGGAGGCCGCACGGTCCCTGCCCGAGCCGCCCCGCAGCTGGGTGATCGACGGCGGCGCGCTGGACGAACTGGACGTGCTCGGCCGTGGCATACCCGAGAAGGAGATCACCGAGCGGCGGGCCGCACTCACCCCCGACACCATCGCCACCCTCTGCTACACCTCGGGGACCACCGGCCGCCCCAAGGGCTGTGTGCTCACCCACGGCAATCTGCACGCCGAGGCCGCCAACACCGTGGAACTGCTCCACCCCGTGTTCAAGGAGGTCACCGGCCAGACCGCGTCGACCCTCCTCTTCCTGCCGCTCGCGCACATCCTCGGGCGTACGATCCAGCTCGCCTGCCTGCTGGCGCGTATCGAGCTCGGCCACTGCCCCGGCATCAAGCCGGACGAACTCCGCCCCGAACTCCGGTCGTTCAGGCCCACCTTCGTCGTCGGTGTGCCGTATCTCTTCGAGAAGATCCATGACACGGGACGGGCCACCGCGGAGAAGATCGGACGCGGCGCGTCCTTCGAGCGGGCCGACCGGATCGCCGTACGGTTCGCCGAGGCCTACCTCGCGAAGTTCCTCGGCCGGGCGAAGGGCCCGGGGCCGGGCCTGTACCTCGCCTGGGCGCTGTACGACCTGCTCGTCTACCGGCGTATCCGCAAGGAACTCGGCGGCAGACTGCGCTACGCCATCAGCGGCGGCTCCCCGCTGGACCGCCGGCTCAACCTCTTCTTCTACGCCGCCGGGATCATCGTCTACGAGGGCTACGGCCTCACCGAGACCACCGCGGCCGCCACGATCACCCCGCCGCTCAGCCCCCGGCCCGGCACCGTCGGCCTCCCGGTGCCCGGTACGGCCGTCCGGATCGCCGACGACGGCGAGGTCCTCGTCAAGGGCGGCATCGTCTTCGGCTCGTACTGGAACAACCCGGCGGCCACCGCGGAGGTGCTGCACGACGACTGGTTCGCCACCGGTGACCTCGGCAGTCTCGACGAGGAGGGCCATCTCACCATCACCGGCCGGAAGAAGGACATCCTCGTCACCTCCGGCGGCAAGAACGTCTCACCCGCGGTCCTGGAGGACCGCCTGCGCAGCCGCCCGCCCGTCGGCCAGTGCATCGTCGTCGGCGACAACCGGCCGTTCGTCGCCGCGCTCGTGACACTCGATCCGGAGGCGCTCCCGCACTGGCTCGCGGTCCGGGGACGCCCCGCCGGTACACCGCTCACCGAGCTGTGCGAGGACCCGGAGATGACCGCCGACATCCAGCGGGCGGTCGACCACGCCAACCGGGCCGTCTCCCGGGCCGAGTCCATCCGCGCGTTCCGCATCGTCCCGGGCGGGTTCACCGAGGAGAACGGCATGCTCACGCCGTCGCTGAAGGTCAGACGCCATGCGGTGGCGGCCGCGTACGCCGCTGAGATCGACGCGCTGTACGGCTGAGAGAGCCGGCGGAGCGGAAGTTGGAGCGGGGCGGCAGTGGACGGGACCGGGGCCGGCTGTCAGTTCGTCGCGGTCTCACGGGACCCGGACCGTCCCGGCGCCCCGCGCCGGACCCGGGCCGCGCGTGCGCGCAGATGCCCGGCGCGCAGCACGATCTCGGTGGCGAACCGGCTTTCCGGGTCGGTGAGCCGGCCACCGAAGATGGACTCCAGACTGCGCAGCCGGTAGCGCACGGTCTGCGGGTGGACGTCGAGGAGTTCGCCCATCTGCGCGGCCGTGCCGCGGGTGTCCAGCCAGATGCGCAGGGTCTCGATGAGGCGGTCGCGGCGGGTCGGGGTGAGCGTGGAGACGGGAGCCAACTCCCGTTCCGTGAGCTGGTCGAGGAGCGCCGGGTCGGACAGCAGCCACAGCGTGACCAGATGGTCGTCGCACAGGACCAGCGGGCCGTCCTCGACGATGTCGGTGTCGACGAGGTCCAGGAGCCTGCGCGCCCAGCGCAGGGAGTCGGCCGCGGTGGCGAGCGGGACGGTGAGCCCCGCGGCCGCGTTGGTGCCGGCGAGCGCGGCCTGGAGCATCCGTCTTCGGGCCTCGTCGAGAGGCCCCGGGATCAGCAGATGCGGCTGCGGTTCGCCGAGGTCGGTGAGGACATCGTTGTCCAGTTCGGCCAGGTCCGGCGTGGCGGGGGCCCGTAGCGCCACCATGGTCACCCGCTCCGGCAGGGACCAGCCGGTCTGCTCGGCGAGCTCGGCGACCGCGGTACGGGGCACGGAGGGCCCGGCCAGCACGAGATGGAGCAGTCGCCGGCGCAGCGTCTCCGTCCGCTGGACGCTCTGTGCCCGCACGTTCACGTGGCCAAGCGGCTCACCCGCGTCCGAAGGCTGAGTGGTTCTCGGCATGTGTGTGCTTCTCCCCTCGCGCTCCGGGCGTCCGGTGGGGGGTGGTGATGTGCGGGACGGAAAGCGCTCCCACTGCCCGACAGCTGTGACCACGGTGTGGATGCCTCGTGGATGCCGAACATAGACCAGGTGTGGTGGTGGGCGCACCGGTCGGGACACGGGAAACTGCGGGCCGCGGCGCCGGAGCGCTCACTTCCGGACAAGATGCCGAAGTGACCTGCTGGGCGGACGACAAGGAAACAACCGACTGGTAAGGGGTTTCGCGAAATCTGCGCGACGCGTATCGCCCCGCCGTACGACTCGCTCGACGCGGCCGTGAAGCGACAGTTCGCGCACAGGCGGCCGCCAAGAAGCTCGTGCTGACCACGACCGTCACGGAGAGCGGTGTGGAACTGATCGAGGACGACCGGGCTCGTGTCCAGATCTTTGCCGATCAGAGCAACGCAAGTACCGCGTCGTTGGGCGGAACGACATACGCCGCCGCGATGTTCGCCGTGGACCTGACACGGAAGGGTGCGACGTGGCGGATCGCCGGTATCGAGACGTCTGGGGCGGGTACATGAGGCCGATCGGCGCACGGTTCGGCAGCCGCCGGATGCGGCGGGGTCTCGGCGGCACCGCCGCGGCCGTGGCCGCGATGGCGGCGCTCACCGCCTCGCAGGCCCCGGGCCTCACGGGCGAGGAGCCGGTGAAGGGCGAGAAGCCGCCCACGGAGCCCACGAGTTGGGCCGGACCACCGCCCGACGACGACTCCTACCACACCGAACTCCCCCCGCTGGCCACACCCGTGCCGCCCGGCGGCCCCACCGGCCCGTCGACCGGCGCCGGTCCCGGCAGGCAGGCGGTATGGGGCCAGTCGGGCATCCCGGCGTCCGTCCTCGCCGCCTACCGGGCGGCGGAGCGGAGCGTCGCACGGACCGACCCCGGCTGCCGGCTGCCCTGGCAACTGCTCGCCGCGATCGGCAAGGTCGAGTCGGGCCAGGCGCGCGGCGGCCGTGTCGATGCCAAGGGCACCACGCTCTCCCCGATCCTGGGCCCCGTCCTCGACGGCGCCGGCTTCGCCCGGATCACCGACACCGACAACGGCGCGTACGACGGCGACACGACCTATGACCGGGCCGTCGGCCCCATGCAGTTCATCCCCTCCACCTGGGCCAACTGGGGAGCGGACGGCAACGCCGACGGCAGGGCCGACCCCAACAACATCCATGACGCCGCCCTCGCCGCCGGTCGCTACCTGTGCGCGGGGAACCGGAACCTGTCGGTGCGGGCGGATCTGGACCGGGCGGTGCTCAGCTACAACTACTCGCAGGAGTACCTGCGGACCGTGCTGGCCTGGCTGGAGTTCTACCGCAAGGGCGTGCACGAGGTTCCCGACGGCACCGGCGTGCTGCCCGCCAGCCCCGGAGCGGGCGGCAAGACCCCGGCGAAGCGTCCGGTCGGCGGGCGCGGCACCCCCGAACCCGGCTCGGGAGGCGACATCGTCATCGGTCCGCAGCCGTCGAGCCCCACCGGCACGAAGCCGCTGCCCGGCCGGCCGCCGGTCCCGCCCGCTCCCACGCCCGGCGTACCCCCGGTGCCGACGCCGACGCCGACCCCGACCGCGTCCCCCACCCCCACACGGACACCGTCACCCGATCCGAGCCCCACTCCGTCCGATCCCGGCCCGACCCCGTCGGATCCCGCCCCCACCCCCTCGGACACGGCCTGCCCGAGCCCGAGTCCCACCCCGTCGCCCGACCCCTCGTCAGGCGAGTCGCCGTCGCCCGCGCCGACGCCGGGGGAGACCCCGGCGGACCCCTGCCCCTCGCCCACGGGCTGACCCGCCGCGGCCCGCCCGGATCTCACCCGGAAGGCCGCTCCGAGAGCACCTCCGACAGGTCGTAGCGCACCGGCTCCTCCAGCTGGGTGTACGTGCAGCTGTCGGGGGTGCGGTCGGGCCGCCACCGCCGGAACTGGGCGGTGTGCCGGAACCGGTCACCCTCCATGTGGTCGTACGCGACCTCCACCACGCGCTCGGGCCGCAGCGCCACCCACGACAGGTCCTTCTTGCCGGACCAGCGGCTCGGCGCCCCCGGCAGCCGGGCCGACTCGTGCGCCTCCTCCTCGGCCCAGCGCGCCCAGGGATGCTCCGACACATCCGCGAGGCGCAGCGGCTCCAGCTCCGCCACCAGCTCCTCGCGGCGCTTCATCGAGAACGCGGCGCAGACGCCGACGTGCTGCAGGGCGCCCCCGGCGTCGTACAGACCGAGCAGCAGCGAACCGACGACCGGCCCGCTCTTGTGGAAGCGGAAGCCGGCGACGACGACATCCGCGGTCCGCTCGTGCTTGATCTTGTACATCAGCCGGGCATCGGGCCGGTACGGCAGATCCAGCGGCTTGGCGATCACTCCGTCGAGCCCGGCACCCTCGTACCGCTCGAACCACTCCTGGGCCACGGCGGTGTCCGTCGTGGCCGGTGCCAGGTGCACCGGCGCGCGGGCCCCGCTCAGCGCCTCGGCCAGCACCGCGCGCCGCTCGGCCAGCGGCGTCTGAAGCAGAGCCTCGTCCCCGAGGGCCAGCAGGTCGAACGCGACGAAACTCGCCGGGGTCCGCTCGGCCAGCATCCGCACCCGTGAGTCCGCCGGATGGATGCGTTCGGTGAGCCGGTCGAAGTCCAGCCGTCCCTCATGGGCGATCACGATCTCGCCGTCGACGACACAGCGCTCCGGCAGATTGTCGCGGAGGGAGACCACCAGCTCGGGGAAGTAGCGGGTGAGCGGCTTGCCGGTGCGGCTGCCGATCACCACCTCGTCACCGTCCCGGTGGACGATGGCGCGAAAGCCGTCCCACTTGGCCTCGTACTGCATCCCGGGCGGGATCTTCGCCACGGACTTGGCGAGCATCGGTTTCACGGGCGGCATCACCGGCAGATCCATACGGCGATTGTCCGGTATGCGGGGAGTCCTGGCACGGCCTACGCTGACGGGCATGGCCGCAGCGGTGGAACTCGAAGTGGGCGAGCGGACCGTACGCGTGTCCAATCCCGACAAGGTGTACTTCCCCGAACGCGGCTACACCAAGATGGACATGGTCCAGTACTACCTCGCCGTCGGCGACGGCATCACCCGCGCCCTGCGCGACCGGCCCACCACCCTGGAGCGCTACCCCGACGGGGTGACCGGGGAGTCCTTCTTCCAGAAGCGCGCCCCCAAGTACCTTCCCGACTGGATTCCCACCGCCCACATCACCTTCCCCAGCGGCCGGTCCGCGGACGAGATGTGCCCGACGGAACCCGCCGCCGTGCTGTGGGCCGCCAACCTCGGAGCCGTCACCTTCCACCCGTGGCCGGTCCGCCGCGACGACACCGACCACCCCGACGAACTGCGCATCGACCTCGACCCGCAGCCCGGCACCGACTACGCCGACGCCGTCCGGGCCGCCCACGAACTGCGCGCGGTCCTCGACGAGGCCGGTCTGCGCGGCTGGCCGAAGACCTCCGGCGGACGCGGCATCCACGTCTTCGTCCCCATCGAGCCGCGCTGGACCTTCACCCAGGTCCGGCGCGCCGCGATCGCCTGCGGACGGCAGCTGGAGCGCCGGATGCCGGACCACGTCACCATCAAGTGGTGGAAGGAGGAGCGCGGCGAGCGGATCTTCGTCGACTACAACCAGACGGCCCGCGACCGCACGATCGCCTCCGCCTACTCCGTCCGGCCGCGCCCGCACGCACCGGTCTCCGCGCCGCTGCGCTGGGAAGAGGTCGACGACGCCGTTCCGGAGGACTTCGACATCAAGTCGATGCCGGCCAGGTACGCCGAGGCCGGTGACGTCCACGCCGACATGGACGAGCACCGGTTCAGCCTGGAGAGCCTGCTGGAGCTCGCCCGCCGCGACGAGGCGGAGCACGGGCTCGGCGACCTTCCGTACCCGCCGGAGTACCCGAAGATGCCGGGCGAGCCGAAGCGGGTCCAGCCGAGCCGCGCGAAGAAGCCGAAGGACGAGTCCGCCTGACCGCTGTTCAGGGCCGCTGCTCAGGGCCGCTGTCCAGCGCGCCCTTCAGGACCGCATGCGTCCTCGGGAACGCCCCGGGCCGCGCACGTCCGCGAGATGGTCGGCCAGTGTACGGCGAGGAACCCACCCCTGAGCCAGCGCCCGGGTCACATCGAGGACGACCGTGTGCGCCAGCTGGTCCACCGCGTAGCGGCTCAGGACGGGCTCGCCCCGCCCGAGCCGGGCGACGGCCTCGGCCATGCGCGCCGCGGCGCGTGCGGCCCCCGGCGGCAGATGCCGGATCCGGGCGGTGACGCCGTGGGCGCGCAGGACCTCGCGTACGGCGGTGTCACGCGAATAGGGCGCGGGGTCGGCGATGTTGTACGCGCCCGGGGGCCAATGCGCCGCCGCCAGACAGGCGTCGGCGAGGTTCTCCACGGCGGTCAGGCTGAGCCGCACATCCGGTCCCGGCAGCAGGAGCGTGCCTGCCCGGACCCGGGACAGCAGCCGGGGGAGCAACTGGGTGTCACCGGGGCCGTAGACGGCACGCGGGCGCAGCACCACGGCACCGGCGTCCAGGGCGAGTGCCTCCCCCGCCGCCTTGCTGCGTCCGTAGGCGTTGAGGTGCCCGGCGCGCGGATGGTCCTCGCGGACCAGGTCACGGACCGGGCGCGGATCGTAGACGCTGGCGCTGCTCACCCAGACCACGGGACGGGAGCCCGCCGCCCGGAGCAGCCGCGCGGTGCCCTCGACGTGGACCGCGTGCATCAGGGCCTCGGCCCGCGAACCGGGGGAGGGGTCGCCGACGGCGGCCGCGCAGTGCACGACGACGTCGGTGCCCGTCAGATCAGGGACCTCCCGGGCGGCGTCCCAGTACCGCGACTCCCCGCGCGGACCCGGCCTGCGGCCCACACACACGACCTGTGCGCCGAGGGCCGCGGCGGTCCGGGCGACCTGCCCGCCGCAGAAGCCCGAGGCGCCGGTGACGGCGATCCGCGGAGGTGCGGTCATCGGGAGGCCTCCGAGGGGGAGTGAGCGGCCGGGCCGCGGCGTACGGTCAGGGTCCGCCAGCCGGGCAGGGCCGCCCCGCGGTCGACGACGGCCCGGACGACGACGGGCCGGTACGGCGCCAGGGCCTCCAGCACGTCGGCCAGCAGGGTCCGTGCGAGCCGGGCCCCCGGACAGGTGTGCGGCCCGGCGCCGAAGACGAGACGGGCCAGTTCGGGCGCGGCAGGACGCAGGGCGTCGGGGGCGCCGTGATGGGCGTCGACGGCATGGCGGGCGATGAGCAGCAGCCGGTCACCCGCCCGAACGGGGCAGCCGCCGACCGTGCCGTCCGCCGCGGCGACCCGGGGCAGCAGCGGCGAGGCGACCGTGACGCGCAGCAACTCGTCGGTCAGCGGACCGCGCAGCACGTCGTCCGCGGCCTGTTCCCACAGTCCGGCGTCCGCGCACCAGGCGACGGCCCGCGGCACCGCCGCCACCGTCGTGTTCACGGCGGCGACCGCCACCATCGCCGGGAGTGCGTCGTCCCCGGTGCCGAGCAGTTCCCGCAGCCGGGCCGTGGACCGCGCCACCGCCGCCCGGGCTCCCCGGCGGCGCAGTCCCGGCAGCTCGCCGCGGACCGAGGCGGCGGCGACATGCGCGGCGGCCTCGGCCACGGCGGCGGCCTCGGCCACGGCGGCGGGGGAGGCGGACGCAGCGGTGCCGAGCAGGGCGCGGACGACCGTGCCCGACAGCTCCCGGGTGAGCCCGACGAGGTCCACCTCGCCACCCGCGGCCAGCGGTTCGAGCCGCCGGGCGAGCAACGGCCGCCACGTCGTGCGCAGATGCTCCACCCCGTCCGTGCCGAGGCTCCCGGCCAGGTCCCGCCGTCCCGCACGGTGCCCGGTTCCTTCCTGGTCGAACAGGACGCCGCCGTCGCGGTGCCCCGTGGCATCCAGCGCCGAGCGGGCCGCACCTCCCGTGGTTCCGGGCGCCGTCCGGTCCAGTGGCAGACGGGTGAGCACCTCTCGGTACGCCCCGGCGTCGTTGACCAGCAGCGTCCGTCCGATCCTCAGCACGGGCCGCCGCCGGGCGGCGGCGAGGAGGACGAACAGGACGGGGTGGCTGCGCACATAGACCCGGCGGTCCCGGCGCCGGGCCCGTGCGACGGACCCGCTCACGCGTGCGCCCCGAGCCGTGCGCCGGTCAGCCGTGCGTCCGCGAGCCGCGCCGTCGCGGCCCGGTCCGGCTTGCGCGAGCGGCCGGACAGCGGCACGTCCGCGAACAGCAACGCGTCGGGCCGCGCCGAGCCCATCCGGCGCAGCGGCCCGGCGAGCGCGGCACGCAGCTGGCCCTCCGTGGCGCCCGCCGCCTTCTGCACCACGGCGACGAGCCGTTCGTCGCCGTCGCCCGCGGGAACGCCCACGAGTACGGCGAGTTCCACGCCCCGCACCTGCAACAGCGGCTCGTACAGGCCGGGGTAGATGTTCTCGGCCCGGCGCAGCACCATGTCCTTGCAGCGGCCCTCCAGGACGATACGGCCCTGCGCGTCCAGGTGCGCCCGGTCTCCGGTGCGCACCCACGGGTCGGGCTCCTCGCCGAGATAGCGGTGCCTGGCCGCGGGGCCGGTGAGCAGCAGTTCACCACCGGCGTCCCGCCTGGTGCCGACGCCCGGCAGCGGGGCGCCGACGAGATCGCCCTCGCCGTCGTACGCCGCCTTGGCGCGCGATTCGACCGCGGCGGCGGGGAAGAGTTCGGTGAGCGCGTACACGCCCCAGGCCTCGGCCGCGCCCGCGTCCCGTACGCGGCCCAGCAGCCCGCCGCTCGCGGGCGCCGACCCGGTCCACACCCGGCCCGTGAAGCGGGCGCCGGCCCGCAGCGCGTCCCGTAGCTGGGGTGGCGTCAGATAGGTGTCGCGGGGCCGCAGCCGGTGCAGCTGCCGGGCCAAGGCCCGCGGTGTACGCGCCGGGAGCGCGACCGGGGCGCCCTGCGCGAGCGAAGGAACGAGCACGAAGAACGTCCCCCCGAGCACGGGTTCGTCCGGGCGTGCGCGGAACAGGGCCGAGACGTTGTCCATTCCGGCGGACAGGCTGGAGCGGCTGTGCACCACGGCCTTCGGGCTCGACGTGGTGCCGGACGTGAAGACGATGACGGCGTCGCCGTCGCCGTGGTCCACCGCCGGCACCCGGGCCCCGGCCGCCCCGAGCGCGGGCGCGCAGCCGGGGAGCCTGCGTCCGACGGTCACGACGGGACCGAGCGCGGCCAGGTCGGGCAGCGCCAGGCGGACCCGTCCGGCCAGGGGCCGGGCCCAGCCGGCGACGGCCTGTGCCGTGGCGTCCGCCAGCACGAGCGCGGGGCGCGCGAGGGCGAGCCGGGCGCGCAGCACGTCGGGTCCCGCGCCCGGATCGAGAACGGCGCCGCGCACCCCGAGCCGCCACAGGGCGAGCATGACGGCCAGCGCCCGCGGCCCGGGGCGTACGGCGACGCCCACGGTGTCCCCCGGGCGGAGCCCGCGCGCGTACAGCGAGGAGGCGTACGCGTCGGCGAGCCCCGCGAGTTCGCCCCGGGTGGCCCTCACCCGCAGCCGCCCGGTGGCGGTGGCACCGAGCACGGCAGGGCGCTCCGGCGTGGAACGCAGCGCATGGTCGAGTCGGTCGAGCATCAGAGGCCCCTTCGGATGGGAGGTGTACGACGGAAAAACGCACCCGCGCCCCGGTCCGGTCGGGTCCGGTCGGGACCGGGCCGAGCCCGAGCCGGCTTCCGGCCCGGTCCGGGCGGGACGCCGAGCGCCGGTGGCGAGTCGGGAAGAGACGGGGTCGTCCGGCGCCGAGCCGGCCTCGGAGCGGACCGGACCGGGCCGAATGGCGAGCCTCGGATCGCCGTGTCGGCAGGCGCCTGTGTGCGTGGGGCGGGAGTGCGGGGCGGGCCACGCCGGAGCCGGACCCGGCGGCGAACCAGACCCCCCGCACTGGTCAGCGTGGGTCGTCGCCGCGGCCGGCGCTGCCGCGGTCCAGATACCAGCGGGCCGTGCCCCTGATGCCGTACGCCCTCAGGCGTCGAGTGGAGTTCTCCACGACCATGGCGCGTGAGTGGACGATCCGGTCCGTCCGCCTGCGCACCCGGTTGAGGAACAGCCGGTCGGTCGGCGAAGGACGGCGAGGCATGCCGCCGCAGGCCAGATACAGCTCGGCGGTGATGGCCATGTTGTTCCCGGCGTGCATGCGGTACGGCGCCAGGTAGCCGTTCCTGCGGGCATGGGCGGGCCGGAGCCGGCCGAACAGGGCGGCGAGCCGCACCAGCACCGCGAAACCGGTCCGGCCCAGCGGACCGTGCTCGTCGCGCCGGGCCACGATCCGGCCGCACACCATCCGCGAACCGGGCCCCGGGGCCGGCGACGTCAGCGCGGCGCGGGCGGCGGCCGTCCAGCCGGCCCGCGGCAGACAGTCGGCGTCCGTGCGCGCCAGCAGTGCCGCGCCCCGCCCGATCGCGTACCGGAAGCCGGTGTCCACGGCGCAGCCCACGCCCTTCTCCGGCTCGACCAGCACCTCGACGGCGAAGGGCGCGCCTTCGGCGAAGTCCCGGGCGATGGCGCCGGTGCGGTCGGAGGAGCCGTTGTCCACCACGAGCAGGGTGAAGTCGCGGTCCCGCTGGGCGGCCAGGGCCCGTAGCGTTCCGGCGAGCCGCCTCTCCTCCTGGTGGGCGGGCACCACCACCCACATCGGACCGCCCCCGCCGCCACCGCCACCGCCACCGCCCCCGGCATCGCTCGTCATGACTTCTCCCAGATCATCGTCATGATGCTGATGCCGCCGCCGAGCCCCACGAACAGCACGCGGTCGCCCGGCACCAGTTCCCCGAACACCCGGTGCAGCTGCACGCCGATGCTCGCGCTGGCGACGTTGCCCAGCTCGGGGACGGTGACGACCAGCTTCTCCTGCGGTACCCCGGTCAGTTCGGCGAACCGCTCCAGGTACGGCACCGTCACCTGGTGCACCAGCACCCGGGCGAAGTCGTCCCAGCCGAGGCCTGCGCGGTCCAGCGTCCGCTCGACGACCGACGTGCCCGTCTTCTCGAAGACACCGCGCAGTTCGTGTCCGTCGCCGCGGAAGTAGGTGTGCTCGTCGCCGCGCGGGTGCCGGGAGCCGCCGCCGGGTATCCCGCCGACGTCCCAGTGCTCCGAGCGCGTCTCGGTGTCCACGTCGACGATGCCGCCGTGCGTCACCTCCTCCAGGACGACCGCCGCCCCCGCGTCGCCGAAGGTGTAGCCCGCGAACCCGTCCCGGAACGCGGCGAAGTCGGCGGGTGCGCGGCGGACCGCGCGGGACGGGGTCTCACCGGTGACGACCAGGGCGCGCCGGGCCCGGCCGGCCTGGATCATGGTCCGGGCGAGGTCGATGCCGTTGACGAAGCTGTTGCAGGCGTTGGTGACATCGAGCGCATGGGCCCGGGTGCCGAGTTCGGCCTGCACCATGTGGGCCGTGGCGGGCTCGACCATGTCGCGCGACGCGGAGGCGAAGAGCAGCAGGTCGATGTCGTACGGATCGAGTGAGGCGGCCGCGAGCGCCTGGCGCGCGGCGCGCACGGCGAGGGTCGACGCGTACTCGTCGTCGGCGGCCACGCGGCGCGTACGGATCCCGGTGGCCTGGGCGAGCAGCGTCCCGGGCAGGGCCTTGCCGATGCCGCGCGTCGCCTCGCGCTGGAGGCTCCCCGATGTCACGACCGCGTCCGGCAGCGCACTTCCGACGGCGGTGATTCCGACCCGCGGTCGCGGATCGCTCATCTGTCTGACCATGCGGCGATGCTTTCAGCGCGATGATCCGACGGCCTGAGTACACCGGCTCAATTCCCCTGGCCACGGGGTGAGTAGCCGCGCGGATGGCCCTGTGGACATGCCGGTGCCCCACCGCCCGGGGAGGCGGTGGGGCACCGGCGGGACCCTGGAGGTCTACAGCTCCTTGATCCGGATGTCGCGGTAGGAGATCACATCCGTCGTGCCGTGCACCTGGAGGCCGACGTAGCCCTGTGCGTAGCGCCGTCCGTCCGTGCCCGGGTCGTCGCCACGCGGCGGAACGAACTCCTGGCCGCCGGTGTTGTCGAACTCGTTGATCAGGACACCGTTGCGGAAGACCGAGTAGTGCTGGCCCTCCACCCGGATCTCGTAGTCGTTCCAGGTGCCCTTCGGGGTGACCCCGGCGCCGCCGAGGCCGACGCGGTCGAAGCCGTAGACCGAGCCGGTCTTGTACATGTCGCCGTCGGGCCGGTCCAGGACCTGCACCTCATGGCCGTACTTGATGGCGACCCACTCGGGCCGCGGCTCCTCCGGGTTGTCGTGGACGTACGGGAAGCGCACGAAGACCCCGCTGTTGGCGTTGCCGGTGCCGGGCGCGTCGTCCCGCCACCGGAGCTTCAGCGAGAAGTCGCCGTACTGCCGCTGGGGGAACCACAGCATGCCCAGGCCGCCCTTGGTGGTGCCGCTCGTCATCGACCCGTCGGCGTTGAGCCCGAACGAACCGCCGCCCACGTGCTGCCACTTGGCGAACGAGGCGGCCGTGCCGTCGAACAGATCGCGGTAGCCGCTGGTCTGGCCGGGCTTGCCGATGCCGGACTGCTTGGCCGCCTGGTAGATCTTCTTGTGCTCGCGCTGGTCGATGACCCCGTCCGTCAGGAGCTGGTCGAGCACCTTGTCGACGTGCTTGAGGAAGAGCGCGTGGGACGCCCAGTCCTTCTCGTCCTCGATCAGCTCGTTGACGGTGCAGCGGGAGCGGGTGACCCGGTTGGGTACGCCCGTGTCGACCGTGCCGACGATCACGGTCAGCCGCTCGTCGAACTCGGGGCAGTTCGGGGCGGGCACCCCGCCGCTCTCGGCGACGGTGAAGGACACCTTCTTCGCCTCCGAGGTGTTGCCGGCCTTGTCGGTCGCCCGGTGCTGCACGGAATGGAAGCCGACCCGGTCGACGATCACCGGTGTGGTGTAGGCGAGGTAGGGGCCGCCGTCGAGCGAGTACTCGGCCTTCTCCACGCCGGATCCGGCGTCGGTCGCCGTCACCGTCACCGTGGCGCTGGTGATGAACGCGCCGTCCGAGTTCTTGGTCCCGGTCACCGTCGCCGAGGTCTCCGGCGGGGTCTTGTCCTCGGTCGGCGGGGCGACGACGGTGAAGTCCACGGCCTTCTCCGCGGCCGCGTTGCCAGCCTTGTCGGTGGCGCGGTAGCGGATCTTGTGGGTGCCGGTCTCATGGACCATCACCGGCGCGGTGTAGGGCTGCCAGGCGCCGTCGGCCCCCACCGCGTACTCGATGGTGTTGACCCCGGAGCCGGTGTCCGAGGCGGTGACCGTGATCGTGGCCATGCCCAGGTACCGGCCCTGCGCGTCCTTCTCCCCGCTCACCGTCGCCGAGGTCTCCGGCGGGGTCTTGTCGTCCGTCGGCGGGGCGACGACGGTGAAGTCCACGGCCTTCTCCGCGGCGGCGTTGCCAGCCTTGTCGGTGGCGCGGTAGCGGATCTTGTGGGTGCCGGTCTCATGGACCATCACCGGCGCGGTGTAGGGCTGCCAGGGACCGTCGGCCCCCACCGCGTACTCCACCTTGTCCACGCCCGCGCCGGCGTCGGTCGCCGACACGGTCACCGTGGCATGGCCGATGAAGGCGCCGTCGGCGTTCTTCTCGCCCTCCACCTTCGCCGAGGTCTCCGGCGCGGTCGTGTCCTCGCCGCCCGGGTCGGTCACCGTCAGGATGCCCTGCATCTGACCGTGACCGGGGATCGTGCAGTGGAAGCGGTAGCGGCCGGGCGTCAGGGTGACCTCGACCGAATGCTTCCCGCCCTGGTCGTCGTTGGGGTTGGCCAGGATGTTCAGCGGGACGTCGTGGTTGTACTCCGGGTCGGAGACGTCGAAGGTCAGCGTGTGCGGCATCCCGGTCGTGTTGCCGGTCGCCGTGCTGTTCTCGAAGACGATCGTCGTCGCGCCCGCGACCGCGGTCGTCGGGAAGGACGCGTAGCGGTCGATGGCGTCGCCCGCGGTCCAGGTCAGGACCTGGGCGGCGGCCGGGACGTCGGCCTCCCGCTCGGCGGCCCGCCCGTACGCGACGGTCGACGTCAGCCCGAGTACCATGGTCAGCGCGCCCAGCAGGGCCGTCCACAGGCGCAGTTGTCGGTGTCGTACGTGTCTCACTGGGCAGCCGCCTTCCTCGCGAGCTGACCGGCGGCCGGGGTCGGCTCGCCGCCCTTGTAGGTCACGCGCCACAGCGCGGACCGGGAATCGGAGGTGAAGAAGCCGCGCCCGTAGTCGAGGACGTACAGCGAACCGTCCGGCGCGAACTTCCAGTCCATGAGATTGCGGATGCCGTCCGTCCCGACCGGGATGATCTTCTTCAGGGTCTCGGCGTGGACGGGGACACCGCCCTTGCCGACGGTCTTCGGGTCGGTCAGCACCGCGTGCCTCGGCTGGTCGCCGTCGTAGAAGTCACCGACGAACCACTTGCCGTCCCAGTACGACGGCCAGCGCACGGCCGGGTCGCTCTTCTCGGCGTCGTAGCGGTACACCGGGCCGTTCATCGTCGCCTGGCCGCCGCCCTTGAGCCACGGCAGCAGCAGCTTCTGCTCCTCCACCTTGTAGCTGGGGATGCCGGCGGCGTCGCGCGGGTAGTCGGGGCCGCCGCCCTGGGGCGAGTACCAGATGGTGTTGGCCGTGATCGGCGGCAGATTCACCAGACCGTCGTTGTTCGGCGACTCGTTCTTCGGCGCGTCGCAGTCGTACCAGCCCAGCGGCGTGTTCGGGTCGGGGAGGTTGCGGTCGCGGTAGGGCTGCTTGTTGCCCATGCAGTACGGCCAGCCGTGGTTGCCCGCCGTGGTGATCGCGGCGAACGTGTCGTACTTCGCCGGGCCCCAGGTGGTCGACGGCGAACCGGCGTCCGGGCCGACCCAGCCCGCGTAGAGGATGTCCGTCGTCCGGTCGACGAAGATGCGCGCGGGGTTGCGCACGCCCATCACGTAGATCTCGCCGCGGGTCTTGCCGCCGCCCTCGTCCGGCTCCTCGCCGGTGAAGAGGTTCCCCTCGGGGAGCGTGTAGGTGCCGTCGTCCTCCGGGTGGATCCGGAGGATCTTGCCGTTGAGGTTGTTGGTGTTGCCGGCGGTGCGCCGCGCGTCGGCGAACGAGACGCCCTTGAAGTTCGGCTGCGGGTTGTTGCCGGAGTAACCACCGCTGAAGCCGGACGAGTTGTTGTCACCCGTCGCGATGTACAGGTTGCCCTTGGAGTCGAAGGCCATCCCGCCGCCCGCGTGGCAGCAGCTGTGGATCTGCACGGGCCACTTCAGCAGGACCTTCTCGCTCGCGAGATCGAGCTTGTCGGTGGCGAGGTCGAGGGTGAAGCGCGAGACGTACCGCTCGGCCATGTGCGTGTCGCGGTTGATCCGCGAGTGCGGTGTGTAGTGCAGATACACCCAGCCGTTGGTCATGAAGTCCGGGTCCAGCTCGATGCCGAGCAGCCCCTCCTCGACCTTGGTGAGTTCGTCGCCGCCGCCCTTGTTGCCGAAGACGGTCAGCGCGCCCGCGAGGGTCACCTTCTTCGTCTTCGGGTCGTAGACGTGGATCTCGCCCCGGCCCTTGCCGATGTCGGGGTTGTTCCAGTCGGTGACCACGGGCTGGGAGGAGTCGGCGCCGCCGCGCCCGATGTAGAGGATCCGCCCGTCGGGGGCCGTGACCAGGCCGTGCGGCTCGCCGATCTGGTCGTTCTGCCCGGGCTGGTTGGGCTGGGTGACGCGCTCCGCCGTGTAGTTGGCGGTGATGGTGGCCTTGCAGTCGGCGCGGGACGTCCGGGAGGTCCACGCCAGCGCGCCGCGCAGATGATCGCGGAAGTCGGTCTCGGCGTAGGAGTCGGCCGTACCGCCCATGCCGGTGTAGAAGGAGCGGCCGCCGTCGTAGTCACGGCACCAGGAGACGGGGTGGTCCCAGCCGTTCGCGCCCTGGCCCGGCTGGTACGAGCTCTCCTTCAGCCGGGCGACCGTGTGGACGGAACCGGACGGGTTGACGGCCCAGTTGAACCACTTGTCGGGGCGCTTCCAGTTCAGCGGCAGGCCCTTGGTGGCCGGGTGCTGCCGGTCGCCGACCTCGACGACCGCGCGCTGGACGGTGGCCGGGGAGGTGGTCGGCCGGGCGCCCACCAGACCGGTGAACCAGTCCGAGTAGGGCTCGGTGCGTGCGGCGTCATGGACGCCGACGAAGCCGCCGCCCGCCTCCATATAGGCCTCGAGACCGGCCTCCTGCTCCGGGTCGAGGACATCGCCGCCGCCGGTCAGGAAGACGACGGCGTTGTATCTGCCGAGCTTCTTGGCGTTGGTGAAGACGGAGGCGTCATCGGTGGCCTCGGTACGGAACCGCCCCGCGGCAGGACCGGTCAGCCCGATCTGCTCGATGGCCGCGATCCCGGCGTCGACGGTCGGCGACTCCTCGGTGGCCGAGGCGTGGAAGACGAGCACCCGGACGTTCGCCCCGCCCGGCGGCGACGGCAGGGACAACGTTGTCGCCCTGGGCGACGACGGATCGGGAGCGGGCCGGGCCGTGGCCGCGGTCCCGCCGAGCAGCGACGCGGCCATCGAAGCGGCCAGCAGCGCCGCCGCCGCCCCGCGCCGGGATCTCGACCGGTGATGTGGTGCACGGTGCATGTGGTCACCCACCCCTCATTGGTCACAGCAACAGCCGTGAAACTAGACCTCTTTGGGCGACCCGCCAATAGGTATGGCCGCAATCCGACGAACTTTGTCCTGGGTGTGGAGAAACGAAGATCACCCGACTAGCGTGTGCCCGGCCCAACCCGATTTCCCGACGGCACTGGGGAGTTCGTATGGACAGAAGGAGCTTCAACCGGCGCCTGCTGGCGGGCGGAGCGGTCGCTGCGACAGGCGTGACATCGTTGTCTCTCGCCACCGCTCCCGCCGCGACCTCCGCGGAGGGTGCACCGAAGACTGCCCCGGCCGGCGGCCGCGTACGCCATCTCAAGCTGTACGCCGAGAAGTTGCCGGACGGGCAGATGGGCTACGGCCTGGAGAAGGGCAAGGCGACGGTCCCGGGACCATTGATCGAGATCGTCGAAGGGGACACGCTGCACATCGAGTTCGAGAACACGATGGACGTGGCGGCCAGTCTCCATGTCCACGGGGTCGACTACGACATCGCCAGTGACGGCACCCGGATGAGCAAGAGCCATGTCGAACCCGGCGGCACCCGGACGTACACCTGGCGCACCCACACCCCGGGCAAGCGCGCGGACGGCACCTGGCGTCCCGGCAGCGCGGGCTACTGGCACTACCACGACCACGTGGTGGGCACCGACCACGGCACGGGCGGTATCAGGAAGGGCCTCTACGGCCCGGTGGTGGTGCGCAGGAAGGGCGACATCCTCCCCGACAAACAGTTCACGATCGTCTTCAACGACATGACGATCAACAACAAGCCCGCACACCAGAGCCCGGACTTCCAGGCCACGGTGGGTGACCGGGTCGAGATCGTGATGATCACGCACGGCGAGTACTACCACACGTTCCATATGCACGGTCATCGCTGGGCGGACAACAGGACCGGCCTGCTGACCGGCCCGGACGACCCGTCACGCGTCATCGACAACAAGATCACCGGGCCGGCGGACTCCTTCGGCTTCCAGATCATCGCGGGTGAACACGTGGGCGCGGGCGCGTGGATGTACCACTGCCATGTGCAGAGCCATTCGGACATGGGAATGGCGGGCCTGTTCCTGGTGGCGAAGCCGGACGGGACGATCCCCGGCTACGAGCCGCACCACCCGGCGGCGGCCCGGGAGTCCGGGGAGTCCGGGGCGCCGGGCTCGTCCGCGGAGCACAAGCACTGAGCGGTCCGGCGGCCTCAACGGCCGTAGTTCGCCCGGCACAGCGCGACGAAGGACGGATCGGCGACACCGTTCGACGCACGGCACAGGTCGTCCATGTCGTAGTGGGTCCGCGGCCGGGGCGGGTGCACACCGGAACGCGACTTGCGCGGCTGCCGCGACCGGGCCTGCTCCGCGCGGTCCGGCTGAATCGCCGGCGCCGCGTCGGGCCGCTCGTCCCGGGGCCGCTTCGCCGGGGTCCGCGCCGGGGCCTCGCGCTGCGGGGAGACCTCGGCCTTCTTCTCGTCCGCGATCCGCGGCAGCGGCGGCTTCTGCGGCCCGGTCGAGGCGAGTTCGCCGTCCGCCGTCGGCTCCGCGGGCCGCTCCGGCCCGGCCGGTGCCGCCGACCGGTCGCCCGCCGGGGCGAGTCCGGCCGCCGGCGGTTGTGGAGGCACGGCGGACACCGAGACACAGCCGGTCGTCGCGGTGAGAAGGACGGCAAGGGCGAGAGGCCTGATCCGGGGGTGCATCCGCCCACCCTGCCGCAGCGCGGCCCCGCGGGGCGACGGCACACGGGCGGACCCACCATGACGAGTGATCGGGCGGGACCCAGGGCGACGTCGGTCGTTGATAGGGCCGACATCGTCATGCCGCGATCACCTCGGCCGGCGCCTCGTACGCTGTACGGCATCGGGCCACCACACCCGGCACGGGGTCCACGAGATGTGCGTGCACCACGCGGCACGGGCGGCACTGCGTGCGGCGGGGCGGGATCGGTAGCAGACTCGTCAAGGGGGCGAGCCACGACCACGGGGCCGATCCCGGCCGCCCACGAAGGAGCGACGCGCCATGCTCACCCCCCGCTATCTCACCGGCTCCCCGAACTGGCTCGACCTCGGCACCCCCGACCTCCAGGGCGCGGCGGCGTTCTACGGCGGCCTGTTCGGATGGGCCTTCCAGTCGGCGGGGCCCGAGGCCGGCGGTTACGGAATGTTCCAGCTGGACGGCAAGACCGCCGCCGGAGGCATGACGGTCCCCGCGGAGCGGAGCGGCACCGCCTGGACCCTCTACTTCCAGTCCACCAGCGCCGATGACACGGCCAAACGGGTGAGGGACGGCGGCGGAGCGGTCGAGCACGAGCCGTCGGACGTCTGGGACCTGGGCCGTATGGCGCACTTCACCGACCCGGCGGGGGCCGGCTTCGCCACCTGGCAGCCGGGCACCAACAAGGGCCTGGACCTGGTGAACGAGACGGGCGCGCTGTGCTGGGCCGAGCTCTACACGCCGGAGACGGACGCGGCGATGCGCTTCTACCGGTCGGTCTTCGGCTGGGACGAGTTCGCCGTGCCCCTCCCGGGCGGCGACAGCTATACGACGGTCAACCCCGCGGGCGCGGGCGAGGACGCGATGTTCGCCGGCCTCGTCCCCCTGGAGGCCGACCCGGCCGAGGCGGCGGAAGGACCGTACTGGCTCCCGTACTTCGAGGTCACGGACACGGACGCGGTGGCGGCGAGCGCGGCACGCCTCGGCGGCACGGTCCGTACGGAGCCGATCGACCTGGAGGACGTGGGGCGCATCGCGAAGCTCGCGGACCCGTACGGAGCGCGCTTCGCCGTGATCACGAGCGTGGCGCAGGAGGCGTGACGCGGGAGGCGTGACGCGGGAGGCGTGACGCGGGAGGCGTGACGCGGGAGGCGTGACGCGGGAGGCGTGACGCGGGAGGCGTGACGCGGCCAGGCCGAGCGGACCGTTGAGCGTTCATTGACACGGTGTTTATCGCCGCCGGGCAGCCTGTCCATCATGCCGATCAACACCACGCCCGAGCACGAACTCTCCTGGCAGGAAACGGCCCTGTGCGCCCAGGCCGGCCCCGAATTCTTCTTCCCGGCGCCCGGTTCCTCCACCCGCGAGGCGAAGCAACTGTGCGGCGCGTGCGAGGGGCGGGTGGCGTGCCTGGAGTACGCGCTCGCGAACGACGAGCGGTTCGGTGTGTGGGGCGGGATGTCGGAGAAGGAACGGGGCAGGCTGCGACGTTCCCAGCTCCGGCGGCGGGGCTAGGGTCCGTCCGCGCGACTGGAGTCCGTCAGCCCGTCAGCCCGTCAGCCCGTCAGTCCGTCCGTCAGGCCGCCGGGATGCGGAACGTCTCCCCGTACACCTGCCACTCCAGCGGGGCCGTCAGGTCCAGGTTGCCGTCCCGCAGGAACACCCGTTGCGCGGTGTCGATGCGGGAGGTGTCGCGCTGGGCCGTGCTGAGCCTGGTCTTCATGACCGAACGGCTCGCGTCGAGGACGGCGTTCAGGTACACCTTTTCGTCACCGCCCTCGGCCGCCGTCCTCGCCTGCTGCATGGCCGCTCGCCGGATGCCGTAGAAGCCGTGCTCGTCCAGGCCGGGGCCGTGGAGCAGCATCGCATCGTAGTAGATGAACTGGCCGAGCGTGCCGAGGCCGTCCATCTTCGCCAGCCGGACGGCCGGGTCGAAGTAGATCCGGTCGCGCGCCGCGTCCTGGGCGTCGCGGAAGGCCTGCTTCTTGGCCTCGGCGACCCAGGCCGCGGCGAAGCCGGGGTCCAGACCCTCGTGGGTATCGGTGCCGTCGACCTGCCGGAGGGCGGGGAGGTACCGGGCGAGGCCGTTGTCCGGGTGGGTCGCGGTGTACGCCTCGACGAGCTGGAGCATGTCGTTGGTGCCGGAACAGAAGCCGATGATCCCCGCGGTGTAGCCGTTGCCGTCGCCGAGGTCCTCGATGGCGCCGTACCGGCCGCGCCAGTTGAGCGTGGAGTGCTCGGCGCTGGCCACGAGCCGCGCGGCGATCTCCTTCTTCGCGGGGTCGGCGAGCCCCGGCGGCAAGGTGTCGATCCGCTCGTCCAGCGCTCGCTGCTCCGCCGCCGAGCCCGCCTTGAGCGGATTCGGCGCGGGAGTGGCCGCCTGCCGCACCGCCTGCGGCCGGTCGGCGAGGGGCACCTCGTCCTCCCCGCCGAGGCCGACGCCGAGGACGAGCGACACGGCGGCGGCGGCCGGTGCGCCGATGAGAACGATGCGGGTCACGGGTTTCACGCCGCACAGAGTACGGTCCGCGCCACCGGCACAGAACGCCCGGGCGCAAACCTGTGACCCGCAGGTAGCCCACGACGCCCGCTGACGGCCACCGGGCGCCATCTGGCTGCCCACCGGCCCGGCCCGAGAGCCTTGTGCCCGAGTCCCGGGGCCTGCCTGGGCGCCCGGGCGCGGCGCTGGCAGGTCGCGGCCCAGGACGGTCATGCGCGGTCCGGGGGGTCACGGCCCAGTGCCGGCGCCGTCGGGCGCGGTCCCGGGCCGGCCTGGGTGCTCCCGGCGTAGACCCGGGATTGCCCGGGCGTCCAGGCGCGGCGCCGGCAGGTCGCGGCCCAGGACGGTCAGGCGCAGTCCGGGCCGGTCACGGCCCAGGGTTGACGCCATCGGACGCAGTCACGGGCGGACCGGGTGCTTTCCGGCTCAGTCCCGGGGATTGCCCGGGCGCCTAGGCGCGGACCGGCCGGTCACGGCCCAGTGGCCGCGCCGTCGGACGCGGTCCCGGGCGGACCCGGGTGCTTCCCGGCGCAGACCCGGGCAGGCCCATCCGCCTTCCGGCTCGGTCCCGGTCAGCCCGGGCGTCCTCCGGCTCGGTACCGGCTCAGCGCCGACCAACCCGGGTCAGCCCGTCCAGCCCTGCTCCGCCTCGCTCAGCCCGCCGCGCGGGCCGCCAGGCGGGCCTTGCGGGCCGCGAGCTTCTCGTCGAACTTCCGGGCCTCCGAGTCCAGCCCGTCCATGTACAGACCAAGCTCCTCCTGCGCCTTGAGCCCCTCCGGGCCGAGGCCGTCGATCTCCATGACCTTCAGGAAGCGCAGCACCGGCTGCAGCACGTCGTCGTGGTGGATCCGCATGTTGTAGATCTCACCGATCGCCATCTGCGCCGCCGCGCGCTCGAATCCCGGTATTCCGTGCCCGGGCATCCGGAAGTTCACCACGACGTCGCGCACGGCCTGCATGGTCAGGTCCGGTGCGATCTCGAAGGCCGCACCGAGGAGGTTGCGGTAGAAGACCATGTGCAGGTTCTCGTCGGTGGCGATGCGCGCCAGCATCCGGTCGCAGACCGGGTCGCCCGACTGGTGGCCGGTGTTGCGGTGGGAGATACGGGTCGCGAGCTCCTGGAACGAGACGTACGCGACCGAGTGCAGCATCGAGTGGCGGTTGTCGGACTCGAAGCCCTCCGACATGTGCGACATACGGAACTGCTCCAGCTTGTCCGGGTCGACGGCGCGCGAGGTGAGCAGGTAGTCGCGCATCACGATGCCGTGCCGGCCCTCCTCGGCGGTCCAGCGGTGCACCCAGGTGCCCCAGGCTCCGTCGCGGCCGAAGAGAGACGCGATCTCGTGGTGGTAGCTGGGCAGGTTGTCCTCGGTCAGCAGGTTGACGATGAGGGCCGTCCTGCCGATGTCCGTGACCTTGGACTGGCCGGACTCCCACGCCTCGCCGTCCTCGAACAGCCCCGGGAAGTTCCGCCCGTCCGACCAGGGCACGTACTCGTGCGGCATCCAGTCCTTGGCGACCTTCATGTGCCGGTTGAGTTCCTTCTCGACCACTTCCTCCAGCGCGTACAGCAGCCGGGCGTCGGTCCACGCTTCCGAACTGCCGAGGTGGGGAGAGGTGATCGTCACGGGTGCTCCTGGGGGCGGGGATGAGGACGGGGGACGGAACGGGGAAACGAGCGGAACGAACGTCGCCGGGGCAGCGCGCCGGCCGGATGAGGGCATGCGACTACCTACGGCTTCGTAGGTTACGAGACCGTAGGTTAAAGGCGGGGTAAGCCATCGTCCAAGCCCGTGAGCGTGATGTCTGCCTACGCGTCGTTATGCGTGCAGGTTTCGTAGGCGTACCGAGAGACAGGTCACGCAGCCTTCGAGCTTCTCGAACTCGCTGATATCGACCGGAACGGGCGTATATCCAAGATCCATGAACAGCTCCGCTGTCTTGGGCGCACTCGTCGCCATCAGCAGTTTTCCGCCGCCGAGCAGCACCACGTGCGCCCCGGCCTCCTCGGGCACGGCGAGGAAGCGCGGGAACAGCGAAGGCTGCTCGACGAGCGGCTC
This sequence comes from Streptomyces sp. NBC_00259, assembly GCF_036181745.1. Lineage (NCBI taxonomy): Bacteria > Bacillati > Actinomycetota > Actinomycetes > Kitasatosporales > Streptomycetaceae > Streptomyces > Streptomyces sp. NBC_00259. Next base: position 6,961,478 of record NZ_CP108080.1, read on the forward strand.
GTAGCCGATCACGGTCCCGTCGGGCAGGGCGGTCACCGCCGACTTCAGATGGAGTACACGCGACAGCGGTACGGGGACGACGCGCGCCCCCAGCGGCGCGAAGACCGCCCGCAGCTGCTGCACACCGGCCGCGTTGGTCCGGCCGCCCCGCCCCACGTAGATCGTGTCGCCGATCTTGAGGACATCGCCGCCGTCGAGCGTGCCCGGCTCCCAGACCCAGTTCACCGAGCAGCCGAGCCGGGCCAGGGCCTCCTCGACCCCATCCGTCTCGGGACGGCGCGACGCGGCCCCGGACCGGGCGATGAGGGCCACGTTCCGGAACATCACGACGGTGTCCTCGACGAAGACGCCGTCCGGACAGTCGTCGGCCGGGTCGGCCTCCACCGTGTCCCAGCCGTGCGCGCGCAGGGCGTCGCCGTACGCCTCCCACTGGGCGAGCGCCGCCCCCACGTCGACGGGACGGCGCTCCACATGGGTGACCAGGCCCTCCGCCAGGCGTGGGCTCGGGCGTCGGATCAGGGCTCTTCTGCTCGGCACGGGCTCTCCAGGGGCCGATCGGGGGGTGACGGGGCCATCACTAGCCCCATCTGCCCCGTTCCGTAAAGACCACACGGGCTCTTGAGCGCCGCACCGGGCGGCTCACCGGCTCAGCCCCGTGTCACCGCCTCAGCCCCGTGTCACCGCCTCAGCCCCGTGGATACGCCTCCCGCACCTCCTCCGCCGTCGTGGGCCGCAGCTCGCCGTCGAGGAGCAGCCAGCGGGTGATCCCGAGGGACTCCAGGAACGTCACGTCATGGCTCGCCACGATCAGTGCTCCCTCGTACGCATCGAGCGCCTCGGTCAGCCCCCGCACGCTCGCCATGTCCAGGTTGTTCGTCGGCTCGTCCAGCATGAGCAGCTGCGGCGCCGGTTCGGCGAGCAGCAGCGCCGCCAGCGCGGCCCGGAACCGCTCGCCGCCGGAGAGCGTGCCGGCCAGCTGCTCCGCCCGCGCTCCCCGGAAGAGGAAGCGGGCCAGCCGTGCCCGGATCGTGTTGTTCGTCGCCTCGGGCGCGAACCGCGCGACGTTCTCGACCACGCTCAGCCCGTCGTCGAGAACGTCCAGCCGCTGGGGAAGGAAACGCAGCGGCACCTCTGCCCCCACCTCGCCCGCGACCGGCTCCAGTTCGCCGGCGATCGTGCGCAACAGCGTGGTCTTGCCTGCCCCGTTGCGCCCGACGAGCGCGATCCGCTCCGGGCCGCGAAGTTCGAACTCGCCCTCGACACGGGCCCCGTAACGCAGCTCGACCCCGGAGAGCCGCAGGACACCACGGCCCGGATGCACCTTGGTGTACGGAAGCTCGACCCGGATCTCGTCGTCGTCCCGCACCGCCTCCACGGCCTCCGCCAGCCGTTCCTTCGCCTCGCTCAGCTTCTCCGTGTGCATGATGCGGTGCTTGCCCGCCGACACCTGCGCCTGACGTTTGCGCGCTCCCATCACGATCTTGGGCTCGCGCTTCTGCTCGAACATCTTCTGCCCGTAGCGCCTGCGGCGGGCCAGTTTGACCTGGGCCTCCGTCAGTTCGCGCTTCTGCCGCTGCACATCGGCCTCGGCGACACGGACCATGCGTTCCGCGGCCTCCTGCTCGACGGCCAGCGCCTCCTCGTACGCCGAGAACGCGCCGCCGTACCAGGTCACCTCGCCGTCGCGGAGATCGGCCATCTGGTCGACCCGCTCCAGCAGTTCGCGGTCGTGGCTGACCACGATCATCACTCCGGACCAGGCCTCCACCGCGTCGTACAGCCTGCCGCGCGCGTACAGATCGAGATTGTTGGTCGGCTCGTCGAGCAGGAGGACGTCTGGGCGGGCCAGCAGCAGCGCCGCGAGCCTCAGCAGCACGCATTCGCCGCCCGACATCTCGCCGATGGTCCGGTCGAGGCCGATGTGTGCGAGGCCGAGCTGATCGAGCGTGGCGCGTGCCCGTTCCTCCACGTCCCAGTCGTCGCCGACCGCGGTGAAGTTCTCCTCGCGTACGTCACCGGCCTCGATCGCGTGCAGCCCGGCACGGGCGTCGGCGATACCGAGCGCCGCGTCGACGCGCACCGACGTGTCGAGCACGACGTTCTGCGGCAGATAGCCGACGTCGCCGGCCACCCGCACGCCGCCGTCGACGGGCGTGAGTTCGCCGGCGATCAGCCGCAGCAGTGTCGACTTCCCGGAGCCGTTGAGGCCGATCAGACCGGTCCTGCCGGGTCCGACGGCGAGCTGGAAGTCCTCCAGTACCGGGGTGCCGTCCGGCCAGGAGAAGGACAGCGAGGAGCAGGTGACGTAGGTGGGGAAGGTAGACATACGGGTCTCCCTGTTGCGTGAGAAGTAAAGGGGGGCAACGGGTGAGACACCGGTCGGACAGCACAAAGGCCCTGGTCCGGGAAACGGGACGGCTCGTACGCCGAGGTCGCACACGGGCACGCGGGCGGAAAGCCGCGTGACACGGTGTCTCAGGACCTCAGACGAGCAACGTCCTTCTCCGATCGACGACAACAGGGCCAGATACGAAGGTACGCCCGGCTCTGGCGGCCGGGCAATCGATTTACCGCGTTCCCGGACGGCAGGCGGCAGGCGGCACACGGCATTCACGACGGCAGGCGCCGGGTGCGGACGTCGATGTCGGAAACTCGCCGGACACGTCCGCCGCGGGGCTGGTTGAGTGATCGCCATGACGAGCCTCCACGACCGCGCCCGCCACTTCCACTCCCTGCACGTTCCCGGCCACCCGCTGGTCCTGCCCAACGCCTGGGACGTCGCCAGCGCCCGGATCATCGCCGCCGCCGGGGCGTCGGCCATGGCCACCACCAGCGCCGGGGTCGCCTGGGCCCTCGGCGCCGCGGACGGCGACCGGCTCGACCGCGCCTCCGCCGTCGGCCAGGTCGCCGCCATCGCCGCCGCCGTGGACCTGCCCGTCACCGCCGATGTCGAAGGCGGATTCGAGAGCGACGAGGACGGTGTCGCCGGCACGGTTCGCGCGGTACTCGCCGCCGGTGCCGTCGGCATCAACATCGAGGACGGGACGCGCTCGCCCGCCGAGCACGTCCGGCGTATCGGCGCCGCCCGCGCCGCCGCCGACGCCGAAGGGGTGCCGCTCTTCATCAACGCCCGGATCGACACCTATCTCGCCGGTCTGGGCGACCGGGCGGGCCGCCTTGAGGAGACGCTGAAGCGCGCGGCCGACTGCCTGGCGGCGGGCGCGGACGGCGTGTTCGTCCCCGGCGTCGTGGCCCCGGAGATCGTGAGCGCCCTGGTCAAGGGCGTGGACGCACCACTGAACGTGCTGGTGGGCCATGGCGCGCCGGCCGTGGCGGAACTGGCGGGGCTCGGGGTCGCGCGGATCAGCGCGGGGTCCTCGATCGCGCAGGCCGCCCACGGCCTGGTGCGCGACGCGGCCCGGGAACTGCTCACCGAGGGGACCTGCGAAAGGCTCGCGGACGGCTCCACGTACGGGGAGATGAACGCGCTGATGAGCGTGCCTCGGTAGGCGTCGCGGATCAGTAGGCGTCGCGGATCAGCTCGGCCAGATCCGCGTCCAGATCGAGAAAGAGGTGCTCGCGGCCGGCCGGGACGAGCCCCTGCACCCGCTTGAGGAAGCGGCGCAGCTCGGAGGTGCGGATGTGCACCATCGCGATGCCCTCGGGCGCGTGGAACTCCAGGACGGTGCGGTCGTACCCGTACGGCCGCACCCGTACGTCACCCACTCCGGCCGGCTCCTCCATGCCCTGCGCGAGCAGCTCCCGCGAGAATGCCCAGGACACCTCGGTGCCCTCCAGCGTCGCCGGCGGCGGGAACGCCATGCTGACCGCGAACGGATCATGGCGGTCGTAGCGCAGGGTCGCCGGCACGGATTCCATCTGTGGCGCCGAGGCGACCAGACGGGCCTGCACGGCCTGCTCGATAACGCTGGACAAGGCCCGCTCCCTCACTTCGCTGCGGCTCGGCCGACATGTTTCTGGCACAGAAGTAGACGGGGGAACGACGGAATCCGTGCATCGGTGGGGAGCGTGACATGCGTCACCGCGGGAGGCGCTCTGGACCGCGTGCCGGGGGTCGGCTACGTTCGCGCGCCATGAGACCCAAGGGGAAGTCGAGACGGACGGTGTCGGCGGGGCTGTGCGGGGTGGCGCTGGCCGCGGTGCTGGGAGCGACCCTGGCGGTGCCCGCGCAGGCGGACACACGGAACGCGGCGGGTGGGACACCGCACTGGGAGCTCAAGCAGACCGGTACGGACGTACGGTTCCGCGGCCTCGCCGCCGTCAGCCGTAAGACCGCGTGGGTCGCGGGCTCCAAGGGCACGGTGCTCCGCACCACGGACGGCGGCCGCGGCTGGCGGAACGTCTCGCCGCCCGGAGCGGGCGAGCTGGAGTTCCGCGACGTCGAGGCCTTCGACGCCCGCACAGCGGTCGTGCTGGCCATCGGTGAGGGCGAGGCGTCGCGCGTGCTGCGCACCGAGGACGGGGGAGCGACCTGGACCGAGGCGTTCCGCAACACCGATCCCCGGGCCTTCTACGACTGCATCACCTTCTTCGACCCGCGTCACGGCCTCGCCATGAGCGACCCGGTCGACGGCAAGTACCGCATCCTGTCGACGGGAGACGGCGGGAGGTCGTGGAAGGTGCTGCCGGACGCCGGAATGCCGGACGCCCAGCCGGGCGAGGCGGGTTTCGCGGCGAGCGGCCAGTGCCTGGTGAGTTCCGGCCCGAAGGACGTCTGGCTGGCCACCGGGGGTGGCGCCACCGCGCGTGTCCTGCACTCCGCCGACCGCGGGCTGCACTGGACCGCCGCCGAGTCGACGATCCCGGCGGGAGATCCGGCCCGGGGCGTCTTCGCGCTCGCCTTCCGGGACCGCGCGCACGGTCTCGCGGTCGGCGGCGACTACCGGACCGGGGAGGCCTCCCCGCAGGCGGGCGCGGTCACCCGGGACGGCGGCCGCGGCTGGCGGCAGTCGGCGACCCCGCCGCCCGCCTACCGCTCGGGCGTCGCCTGGCTGCCCCACAGCCGGTCGGCCGCGCTCGCCGTCGGACCCACCGGCACGGACCTGACGACCGACGCCGGCCGCACCTGGCGCACCGTGGACACCGGCTCGTACGACACCGTCGATTGCACACCGGACTTCGGCTGCTGGGCGGCGGGCGAGAAGGGGCGCGTGGCACGACTGGAGCGGTGACGCGCGCTCAGCACGGTGACGCGTGCTGAGCACGGTGACGCGTGCTGAGCACGGTGGCGCGCGCTGAGCACGGTGGCGAGGGCGGGTGCCCTCGCCACCGGGCGCGCGCGGAGGGCGCCTGCCCTACGCGAGGGGCTGCTGCTTGTACCGCTCCAGCGCGGGCGCCGTCTTCGTCGCCACGAACTCCGTGATCCGGTACTCGCACACCCCGCCCACCGCGTACGGGTCGGTCGCCGCGATCGCCTCGATGCGTGCGCGGTCGTCGCCGACGGCGATCAGCACACCGCCGTCGCGCGGGTTCTTGCGGCCCGAGGCGAGGACGACGCCCTCCTCGTACAGGGCGTCCAGCCAGGCCACATGAGCTTCGGACAGTTCGTCGACACGCTCGATCGGTGCGGTGTAGGTCAATTCCATTACGAACATGATCGTCAGGTTAGGCGCTGTCCGGCGGATCATGTGGCCGTGATGGCACCAAGTCAGTTCTCGCGGGCCGGACTGCGCCGGGTTGCGGAGCGTTTCTGTTTCTGCCCCTCGGGCATGGGCAGGACCGCCAGTGCGGTGTCTGCAATGTTCCGCAGCGTCTCCGGGTCCAGGCCGGCCTTGCCTACCGCCTCGATACCGCGAACCACCGTCAGCAGCAGTGCCGCCAGCCGCTCCGGATCCGCAGCGCTATCGATGTCGCCGTGGCGCTGGGCGGCGCTGATCTCCGCCCGCAGCAGGGTCAGCAGTGCCGTCATGGTCTCGGCCGACCGTCCGGCGACCGTCGGATCGTGCTGGGCCAGTTCCGCCGCGCCCTTGGCCAACAGGCACCCGCGACGCTCGGTGTCTGAGGCGGTGTTCTCCGCCATCAGGTGCACGTATCCCGACAGCCGGGCCAAGGCCTCTGCGTCCGGGCCACCTGCCAGCCGCCCTTCGGCCACCTCAACGACTGCGGCGCACCAGTCGCCAAATACACGGTGGAACAGCTTGCCCTTGTCGCCGAATGCGCCGTACAGGCTGCCCTTGCCCAGGCCGGTCGCCTGGGCAATGTCGTCCATCCGGGTTCCTGCATAGCCGGTCGCCCAGAACTGTTCCCGGGCCCGCTCCAGGACTTGACGTTCGTCGAATGCGCGTGGTCTCGGCATGGTCGCACTCTAGCCATTCTTGACTCGATCGTCCATTACTGCCTACGTTATGGACGATACGTTCCAGAACTGAAGGGGTTCGACATGCCAGGCGTACTGCAGGAGAAGGTGGCCGTGATCACCGGAGGGACCAGCGGGATCGGGCTGGCCATCGCCCACCGCTTCGTCCGGGAGGGCGCACGGGTCTTCGTGACCGGCCGGGACATCGGCCGCCTCGAGGCAGCAGTCAAGGAGATGGGCCCCGCGGCCACCGGCGTACGATCCGACGTCTCGAACCTGGCCGACCTGGACGCGCTCTACGCGCGAGTCCGCGAGGAGGCCGGACGCATCGACGTGCTGGTGGCCAACGCGGGAATCGCTGCGGACGCCGCGCTCGGAGCCCACACCGAGGCGAACGTCGACCTGACGCTCGCCGTCAACGTCAAGGGCACACTCTTCACCGTTCAGAAGGCGCTCCCGCTGCTGGCGGAGAACGCCTCCATCGTGGTCGTCGGCTCGAGCAACAGCGTGCGGCCCAATGAGCAGCTCGAGGTCTACAGCGCCTCGAAGGCGGCAGTGAGCAACCTCGTGCACAACTGGGCCCGGCAGTCACGGGAGCGCCGATTCCGGGTCAACGTGCTCAGCCCGGGGCCCACGCGGACCCCTGGCCTGCTGGGCGCCGCAGGGCCGGCAGCCGATCAGTTCGCCGAGGCCACCGTGCCACTGGGGCGGCTGGCCGACGCCGAGGAAATCGCCGAGGCCGCCCTCTTCCTGGCTTCGGACGCCTCGTCGTTCGTCACCGGCGCCGAACTCTTCGCCGACGGCGGCTACACCCGGGCCTGAACGACGGCCGGTGGCGCGCATCCGGTTCCCGCGAAGCGACGGGGCGCACTCCCGGCCGCACGTGTGCGTCGCACGAGGTCACAGTGCGTCCGAGGGAACGAGATCGTGGCCGCAGCCTCTTTGGACGACGTCGGCCACCACCCTGACTACCCTCCGGCACCGCCAACCTCCGCTGGATGCTCATCCATCTCTTGAGGAGACCGGACGGCACGCGGGGCACGCGGACATCACGAGAGAGCTGCTTGACGGGGCGAAGGGGTACTACCAGGTCTCTCCGGTGGGTCGCGACCGGAGCCAAAGTCGGATCGAGGCAACGGTGACGGTGCCGTAGAAGACGTAGGCGCGTTTGTCGAATCTCGTCGCCACAGCCCGGAAGCTCTTGAGGGCATTGATCGTCCGCTCCACCTCGTTCCTGCGTTTGTAGATCGTCTTGTCGAAACCGGCGGGCCGACCGCCCCCTGCTGCCTTTGTGCTGTCGGTTGGCCCGCTGGTTCTTCGGTTCGGGGATCGTGTGCTTGATCTGGCGTCGCCGCAGGTAGCGGCGGTTGCGACGGGATGAGCACGCCTAATGGGATCGGAAGGTCGGTACGCGAGCCCTGATCTTGGCTGGGTTACACCGGCTTTCCGGGCGCGGAGCGAGCCTTTGAGTATGCCCGGACCCTCGAGTCCTGTTGACAGGATGAGGTCCGCTCCGCGCCCAGCGGGGAGGACATCCGCGAAGAGCCTGTCCCATGTGCCGTCCGCTGACCAACGCCTATGCCGCTCGTACACGGTCTTCCACCGACCGTAACGCGCAGGCAGATCCCGCCACGGTACCCCGGTGCGCTGCCGGAAAAGAATCCCGTTGATCACCTTGCGATGACTCTCCCAACGGCCCCCGCGCTGACCGGACCTCGGTAGATGCGGCTTCAGCCGGGCCCATTCTTCATTTGTGAGATCTCCCCGCCCCATGAGCATGCCAACGAACCAAGGCTGGGCGGTCACAAGATCCGCCGGACACGGCCCAGTGTCTAGGGTGGGGCTCATCATGACCATCATCAGGACACCCGCCGACGAGGCCGAGGCCCGTGCCGTACAGGACGAACTGCGCGCCCGCGTCGTGCTGGACGAGCCCGGCCCCCCGCCCGGCACCGGCCTGGTCACCGGGGTCGACGTGGCCTACGACGACGAGCGCGACGTCGTCGTCGCGGCCGCCGTCGTCCTCGACGCCGCGACGCTCGCGGTCGTCGAGGAGACCACCGCGACCGGCCGGGTCACCTTCCCCTACATACCGGGCCTGCTCGCCTTCCGTGAGATCCCGACCGTGCTGAGCGCGCTGGAGTCGCTGGAGAACGACCCCGGGCTCGTCGTCTGCGACGGCTACGGCCGCGCCCATCCACGCCGCTTCGGACTCGCCGGCCACCTCGGGGTGCTCACGGGTCTCCCGGTGCTCGGCGTCGCGAAGAACCCGTTCACGTTCTCCTACGATCCGCCGGGCGATCGGCGCGGGGACTCCTCACCGCTCGTCGCGGACGACGGCGAGGAGGTCGGCCGGGCGCTGCGCACCCGGCACGGGGTCAAACCGGTCTTCGTCTCCGTCGGCCACCGGATCTCCCTCGACAACGCCTGCGCCCACACGCTCGCGCTCGCCCGGGACTTCCGCCTCCCCGAGTCCACCCGCCGGGCGGACGCGCTCTGCCGCCGGGCGCTGCGCGAGGCGACCGCCTGACCCGGCCGGGAGACGGCGGCCGGCAGGCATCCGGCAGGCGACGGCTGCGGCATCGCGCGGTGACGCCGATCGACGTGGGCGGCACGCCTCGTGGCTTCCGGCAGGGCCCGCACGCCGGCCCCCGGTGGGCGGCTGCCCAGGCCGTGCGCCGATCGGCGCACGCCGACCTGCGGCTGGAGGCTGACCGGGCCGTGCGTCGTTCGGCGCACGCGGCCCTGCGGCTGGAGGCTGACCGGGCCGTGCGTCGTTCAGCGCACGTCGGCGACCCTGAAGGTGATCCCCGCGGCGCGCAGGCGCCCCAGCAGCGCGTCGCCCATCGCGACGGCCGTGGTGACCTGGCCCGCGGTGTCCGGCAGTTCGTCCAGCGCGAGACCGAGCACCGACTCGGCGAGCATCTTCGCCGTCTCGCCGTAGCCGGGGTCGCCGCCCGAGACCTCGGTGAAGACCCGCCGGCCACCGCCCTCACCAACGAAGCGGATCCGGAACCAGCTGCGTTCGCGCTGCTCGGCGCTCGGGCCACGGCCCGGTTCGTAACGGTCCATCAGCCACTTGCGGGCGGGCGGAAGCTGCGCCAGCGCGGCCAGCGCCCCGAGCGCGGCGGGGCCGCCGAGCGCCATCGGGAGCGTCTTGACCGAGGCGTAGTGCCGGTACTGGAAGTCGGGGCCGTAGCGCTTCAGGCCCGCGGCCGAGCGCGCCACGATCCGCGGGTCCAGCGTGGGCAGCGGCAGCGCCCAGGCGCCGGTCTCGCTGCTGAAGCGGGGCGCCCCGAGCTGCGACCTGGCGCGGCGGCCCACCAGCCGCGGCTCGTGGAGCTTGCGCTCCCGCGCCACGCGGACGGTCTGCCGCTGCCGCCCCATCGCCGTGATCGCCGAGGCGAACGTGCCGCCGGAGAAGATCCCGCCGGCGCGCACGAAGCCGTCGACGCGCAGCGGTACGTCCTCGGGCAGCTGCTGGACCGTGAAGTACGCGCCCAGGTCGTGCGGCACCGAGTCGAAGCCGCACGCGTGGACCAGCCGGGCGCCGGTCTCACGGGCCCGCGCGTCGTGCCGCAGGAAGACCGTGTCCACGAACTCGGGCTCACCGGTGAGGTCGGCGTAGTCCGTACCGGCCTCCGCGCACGCCGCCACCAGCGGCTCGCCGTACCAGACGTACGGTCCGACCGTCGTCGCCACGACGCGCGTGGACTCGGCGAGCGCGCGCAGCGAGTCCGGGTCCGCGGCGTCGGCGACGACCAGGGGCAGCCCGGCACACGCGGGGTTGATCGCGGTGAGCCGTTCGCGCAGCCGCTCCAGCCGTGCCGCGCTGCGTCCGGCGACGGCCCACCGGCACCCCTCGGGCGCATGTGCGGCGAGATACTCGGCGGTGAGCGTGCCGACGAAGCCCGTCGCCCCGAAGAGCACGATGTCGTACGGCCGCTCCGGTCCGTGCTGCCTGTTCACTGGCCCCTCCGCCCGCTGTGGGTCATGCTCCGTGCCGATGCTGCCGGCCGAGGCTAGCGTGAGCCGCGACAGTACGTACGACCGGGAGGGACGGGATGGCTGCTCCACCGAAAGGCGCCCTGGCGAAATGGGAGAAGGTGCGGTCCTTTGCCCTGGGTCTGCCGGGCGCGACCGAGGAGTTCCCCTGGGGGGAGACCGTCGTCAAGGTCAACAAGAAGATCTTCGTCTTCCTAGGTGTCGACGACGGCAGCCACCCTCTGGGCATCGGCGTCAAGCTCAAGGACGAGGCGATGCACGCGCACGCCCTGTCCTGCCCGGGCGCGGAGCCGTCGGGCTACGGCCTCGGCAAGGCGGGCTGGGTGCAGATCCCGCTGGCCGTCAGGGGCGCCCCGACGGCGGACGTGCTCTGCGACTGGGTCGAGGAGAGCTACCGGACGATCGCCACGAAGAAGCTGATCGCCGAACTCGAGGCCCGCTGACGCCCTGCCCTCCGCCGACAGCCCGCAGGCCGACCCGCACCCGCGGTCGGCCTGCGGCTGCCGGCGTCCGCACCCGCCGGCGTCCGCACCCGCAGGTCGGCCTGCACCTGCCCGCGTCCGCCCCGCCGTCAGCGGTAGTCGTCCGGATGGTCCTGCATCCACACGTTGATCCGGTCACGGGTCCCCACGAGTTCCTTCTGGTGCGTCTTGAGGTTCTCGTACGACATGTCCTGGCCGAGGGTCTTGCGCAGTTCCGCGATCCACGCGATCGGCTCGGGGAAATGCCCGGGGCCCTTGGGGTCGGCCTTCATGGCCTCGTCCAGCCGCTCCAGCTCGTCGTGGACCCGCCCGAGGAAGTACGCGCACTGGCCGTCGCCGCCCGTGCAGCCGTCGTTGAAGGTGGCCTGGAGTCCGGCGAAGGCGTCGCGGACCAGCTCGGGCCCGGGTGAGGGCTGCACGCTCGACCGTGTCCCGGCAGCGGGCTGCGCTTCGCCGGCGGCGGGCTCTGTCCCGGCGGCGGCCGTCGTGGGCGTGCCCCCGGTGTCCGGCGCGCCGCCGTCCGTGGCGGAGCAGGAGATCAGCAGTGCCGCCGGAAGTGCGACGAGCGCTGCGACGCGGACGGGGCGGGGTATACGCATGGAGTCTCCGTTTCCTGGATCCGGCTGCAGGACCCTACCGTCACGGAGTGAGAAACCAAGCGCTTGCTCGCCTCAAGGGCTTGTGCGAAGTGGAACGCGTTCTTAACATCACTGATGTTACATCAGTTGTGTCACAGTGCTGGGGGCTTGATGGCAGCGACAGGGAACGGCCCGCCGGGCGGTCCGCTGGCCGGGGTGCGCGTGGTCGAACTGGCGGGCATCGGGCCCGGCCCGTTCGCCGCCATGCTGCTCGCCGACCTCGGCGCCGATGTCGTACGGATCGACCGCCCCGGCGGCTCCGGGCTCGCGATCGACCCGGCGTACGACCTGACCAACCGCAACAAAAGGTCCGTACTGATCGACCTGAAGGCCGACGGCGGCGCCGAGCAGGTCCTCGACCTCGTCGAACGCGCCGATGTGCTCATCGAGGGCTACCGCCCCGGGGTGGCCGAGCGGCTCGGTGTCGGACCCAAGGAGTGCCACGCCCGGAACGCCCGGCTGGTCTACGGCCGGATGACCGGCTGGGGCCAGGAGGGCCCGCTCGCCCAGCGCGCCGGCCATGACATCGCGTACATCGCGATCACCGGCACCCTCGGCATGATCGGCAAACCGGACGAACCGCCCGCCGTGCCCGCCAACCTCGTCGGCGACTACGCGGGCGGCTCGCTCTACCTCGTCATCGGCGTGCTGGCCGCACTGCAGCACGCCCGTACCACCGGCGGCGCCGGCCAGGTCGTGGACGCGGCCATCGTCGACGGCGCCGCGCACCTCGCCACGATGATCCACGGAATGATGGCCGCGGGCGGCTGGCGGGACAGCCGAGGCGCGAACCTCCTCGACGGCGGCTGCCCGTTCTACGGGAACTACGAGACCGCCGACGGGCAGTACATGGCGGTCGGCGCCCTCGAGCAGCAGTTCTACAACGAGTTCATCGAGCTGCTCGGCCTCGGGGACGAGGCGCCGGCCCGCAAGGACTTCGCCCGCTGGGACGACCTGCGCGCCGCCGTGGCCGACCGCTTCCGTACGAGGACGCGGGACGAGTGGACGGCGGTCTTCGAAGGCTCCGACGCGTGTGTGGCCCCCGTACTGTCGCTGCGGGAGGCCCCGGCCCATCCGCATCTGGCCGCCCGCGGAACCTTCACCGACCACGGCGGGATCACCCAGCCCGCCCCCGCGCCCCGGTTCTCCGCGACCCCCGGGGCCGTGTACCGCCCGCCGGCCCAGCCGGGTGCGGACACCGAGGAGGTCGCACGCGACTGGGACGTACCGAGCATCCGGATCAGGCAGCAGGGCGGGGAGCGGTAATGGCGATGAAACGGCAGATCTTCGGACCGGACCACGAGGCGTTCCGCGAGAGCGTCCGCACCTTCCTCACCAAGGAGGTGCTCCCGCACTACGAGGACTGGGAGCGGGACGGCATCGTCTCGCGCGACGCCTGGCTGGCGGCGGGCAGGCAGGGGCTGCTCGGACTCGCCGTCCCCGAGGAGTACGGGGGCGGCGGGAACACCGACTTCCGTTACAGCGCCGTCCTGGCCGAGGAGTTCACCCGGGCCGGCGCCGCCGGCCTCGCGGTCGGCCTGCACAACGACATCATCGGGCCGTATCTCACCTCGCTCGCGACCGAGGAGCAGAAGCGGCGCTGGCTGCCCGGCTTCTGCAGCGGCGAGATCATCACGGCCATCGCCATGACCGAGCCGGGCGCGGGCTCCGACCTCCAGGGCATCCGCACCACGGCCGAGGACCGCGGCGACCACTGGCTGCTCAACGGCTCCAAGACGTTCATCTCCAACGGCATCCTGGCCGACCTGGTGATCGTCGTCGCGAAGACCACTCCCGAGGGCGGCGCGAAGGGGCTGTCCCTGCTGGTCGTCGAGCGCGGCACGGAGGGCTTCGAGCGGGGCCGCAACCTCGACAAGATCGGCCAGAAGGCGCAGGACACGGCCGAGCTGTTCTTCAACGACGTACACGTCCCGAAGGAGAACCTGCTCGGCGAGCTGAACGGCGCGTTCATCCATCTGATGACCAATCTCGCCCAGGAGCGGCTGAACATAGCCGTCGCCGGGATCGCCGCGGCCGAGTATCTGCTGGAGATCACGACCCAGTACGTGAAGGAACGCGAGGCGTTCGGGCGCCCGCTGGCGAAGCTGCAGCACATCCGCTTCGAGATCGCCGAGATGGCCACCGAGTGCGCCGTCACCCGCACCTTCCTCGACCGCTGCATCGTCGACCACTCCGACGGCGAGCTGGACGCCGTGCACGCCTCGATGGCCAAGTGGTGGGCCACGGAACTGCAGAAGCGGGTCGCCGACCGCTGTCTGCAGCTGCACGGCGGCTACGGCTACATGACGGAGTACCGGGTCGCCAAGGCGTTCACGGACGGCCGTATCCAGACGATCTACGGCGGCACGACCGAGATCATGAAGGAGATCATCGGCCGCTCCCTGCTCTCCTGACCCTCAACACCGAAGCTGCTGTGATGCGAAAGGTTCTGTTGTGAGTACCGAAGCGTTTGTGTACGACGCGATCCGCACCCCGCGCGGCCGCGGCAAGGCCAACGGCGCCCTGCACGGCACCAAGCCCATCGACCTCGTCGTCGGTCTGATCCACGAGATCCGCTCCCGCTACCCCGGCCTCGACCCGGCCGCGATCGACGACATCGTGCTCGGCGTCGTCGGCCCCGTCGGCGACCAGGGCTCCGACATCGCCCGGATCTCCGCCATCGCGGCCGGACTGCCCGACACCGTCGCCGGCGTCCAGGAGAACCGCTTCTGTGCCTCGGGCCTGGAGGCGGTCAACATGGCGGCGATGAAGGTCCGCTCCGGCTGGGAGGACCTCGTCCTCGCGGGCGGCGTCGAGTCGATGTCGCGGGTGCCGATGGCCTCCGACGGCGGCGCCTGGTTCGCCGACCCGATGACGAACTTCGACACCCGCTTCGTGCCGCAGGGCATCGGCGCCGACCTGATCGCCACCATCGAGGGCTTCTCGCGCCGTGACGTCGACGAGTACGCCGCACTGTCCCAGGAGCGGGCGGCCGCGGCCTGGAAGGACGGCCGCTTCGACCGTTCCGTCGTCCCGGTGAAGGACCGCAACGGACTCGTCGTCCTCGACCACGACGAGCACCTGCGCCCCGGCACGACCGCGGACTCGCTGGCCGCCCTCAAGCCGTCGTTCGCGGGCATCGGCGACATGGGCGGCTTCGACGCCGTCGCCCTGCAGACCTACCACTGGGTGGAGCAGATCGACCACGTCCACCACGCCGGCAACTCCTCCGGCATCGTCGACGGAGCCTCGCTCGTCGCCGTCGGCTCCAAGGAGATCGGCGAGCGGTACGGACTCAGGCCCCGCGCCAGGATCGTCTCCGCGGCGGTCTCCGGCTCCGAGCCCACCATCATGCTCACCGGCCCCGCGCCCGCCACCCGCAAGGCGCTCGCCAAGGCCGGACTGACCATCGACGACATCGACCTCGTCGAGATCAACGAGGCGTTCGCCGCCGTCGTCCTGCGCTTCGTGCGGGACATGGGGCTCTCCCTCGACAAGGTCAACGTCAACGGCGGCGCCATCGCGCTCGGCCACCCGCTCGGCGCCACCGGCGCCATGATCCTCGGCACGCTCATCGACGAGCTGGAGCGCCAGGACAAGCGGTACGGCCTCGCCACGCTCTGCGTCGGCGGCGGCATGGGCATCGCCACCATCGTCGAGCGTCTCTGACCCTCCCGTCCCTCCCTCCCCTTCCCCCGTACGGAGAAGCAGCAATGACCGCAACGCCGGCGAGTTCCACCATCCGCTGGGAGCAGGACGAGACCGGGATCGTCACCCTCGTCCTCGACGACCCCGACCAGTCCGCCAACACCATGAACCAGGCCTTCCGGGAGTCGATCGCGGCGATCGCCGACCGCGCCGAGGCCGAGAAGGACTCCATCCGCGGCATCATCGTCACCTCCGCCAAGAAGACCTTCTTCGCGGGCGGCGACCTCAAGGACATGATCAAGGTCGGTCCCGAGCACGCCCAGCAGGCCTTCGACATGGGCATGGGCATCAAGCGCGCACTGCGCCGCATCGAGACCCTCGGCAAGCCCGTCGTCGCCGCCGTCAACGGCGCGGCCCTCGGCGGCGGTTACGAGATCGCCCTCGCCTGCCACCACCGCATCGCCCTCGACGCGCCCGGCTCCAAGATCGGCCTGCCCGAGGTCACTCTCGGCCTGCTGCCGGCCGGCGGCGGCGTGACCCGCACCGTACGCCTCATGGGCATCGCCGACGCGCTGCTCAAGGTGCTCCTGCAGGGCACCCAGTACTCCCCGCAGCGGGCCCTGGAGAACGGCCTGATCCACGAAGTGGCCGCCACCCGTGAGGAGATGCTCGCCAAGGCACGCGCCTTCATCGAGGCGCACCCCGAGTCGCAGCAGCCCTGGGACGTCAAGGGCTACAAGATCCCCGGTGGCACGCCGTCCAACCCGAAGTTCGCCGCCAACCTGCCCGCCTTCCCGGCGAACCTGAAGAAGCAGCTGAACGGCGCCCCGTACCCGGCCCCGCGCAACATCCTCGCGGCCGCCGTCGAGGGCTCCCAGGTCGACTTCGAGACCGCGCAGATCATCGAGGCGCGGTACTTCACCGAGCTGCTCACCGGCCAGACCGCCAAGAACATGATCCAGGCGTTCTTCTTCGACCTCCAGGCGGTCAACTCCGGGGCGAACCGGCCCAAGGGCATCGAGCCGCGCGCGGTGCGCAAGGTGGCCGTCCTCGGCGCCGGAATGATGGGTGCGGGCATCGCGTACTCCTGCGCGAAGGCCGGTATCGAGGTCGTCCTCAAGGACGTCAACGCCGACGCCGCCGAGCGCGGCAAGGCGTACTCGGAGAAGCTGCTGGACAAGGCGCTCAGCCGGGGCCGTACGACCGAGGCCAAGCGCGCCGAGCTGCTCGCCCGGATCACCCCGACCGCCGACCCGGCCGATCTTGCGGGCTGCGACGCCGTCATCGAAGCGGTCTTCGAGGACCCGGCGCTCAAGCACAAGGTGTTCCAGGAGATCCAGGGCGTCGTCGAGCCGGACGCTCTGCTGTGCTCCAACACCTCGACCCTGCCGATCACCCTGCTCGCCGAGGGCGTCGACCGGCCCGTCGACTTCATCGGGCTGCACTTCTTCTCGCCCGTCGACAAGATGCCGCTCGTCGAGATCATCAAGGGCGAGCAGACCGGCGAGGAGGCGCTGGCGCGCGCCTTCGACCTGGTCCGGCGGATCAACAAGACGCCGATCGTGGTCAACGACTCGCGCGGCTTCTTCACCTCGCGCGTCATCGGCCAGTTCATCAACGAGGGCGTGGCGATGGTCGGCGAGGGCGTCGAGCCCACCTCCGTCGAGCAGGCCGCGGCCCAGGCCGGCTACCCCGCGAAGGTCCTCTCCCTGATGGACGAGCTGACCCTCACCCTCCCGCGGAAGATCCGCGGCGAGACGAGGCGGGCCGTGGAGGAGGCCGGCGGTACCTGGACCCCGCACCCGGCGGACGCCGTCATCGACCGCCTGGTCGACGACTTCGGGCGCACGGGCCGCAGCGGCGGCGCCGGCTTCTACGACTACGTGGACGGCAAGCGGGCCGGGCTGTGGCCGGGCCTGCGCGAGCACTTCGGCAAGCCCGACGTGCACGTCCCGTTCGAGGACATGAAGGAGCGGATGCTCTTCTCCGAGGCCCTGGACACCGTCCGCTGCCTGGAGGAGGGCGTGCTGACGTCGGTCGCCGACGCCAACATCGGCTCCATCATGGGCATCGGCTTCCCGGCGTGGACGGGCGGCGTGCTGCAGTACATCAACGGGTACGACGGCGGCCTGCCCGGCTTCGTCGCCCGGGCGCGCGAGCTGGCGGAGGCATACGGCGAACGTTTCGCACCGCCGGCGCTGCTGGTGACGAAGGCCGAGCGCGGCGAGGTCTTCACGGACGCCTGACCGCGGCCGCTCGACGTGGTGGAGGACGGGCCCTTCCCGGTGGAGGACGGGCCCGTCACGGGTGTGGGCCTGTCACGGGTGTGGGCCTGTCACGGGTGCGGGCCCGTCACGGCCGCGGTCCCGTCCTCACGGCGCCGGTCAGCCGGCTTCCGGTCCCGGCTGACCGTCCGGCTCGGGTATCCGCTCCAGCAGCTCGGCGAGGACGTCGAGCCGCAGCGAGACGCGATGGACGTCGGCGGCCGTGACCCGGTCCGGGGGCGGTGCCTCGAACACCGGCTGCGGGGCCGCACCGAGCGCCGTCATCCGGCGGAGTATGCGCTCCTGGAGCTCCTGCGGCGACGTGTAGGCGCGCACGACGTCCTTCGGCTCGAAGATCGTCCAGGACAGCCGATGGTCCTCCTCCCTCGCGGGAACGGCGTGCCAGGGCAGTCGCTGCACCGAGGGGTCCGGCAGGGGAGTGGGCAGCGCGGCCATCGGCCTCGCCCATCGTTGGATGCCGCGCCGCAGTGAGCCGCCGATGCCCTCGGTCTCGGGCCAGGCCGCCGGCGGCACCACGGCGAGATAGCCGATGCCGTGCTTCACGGACGCACGCCGCACGTCCTCGGCCACTTCGTAGGACCAGCGCTTCTGGTTCCACCGCCACAGGCGCCGGGACTGGCTGACCCGGATCAGGGTCAGCTCCCAGCCCGGTCGCCCGTGGACGCGCTTGACGTAGAGCCCGCCGGGTCTCAGCTCCGCGAATCTCATGGTTCCCCCCAGGCCGGTGTGGTCGTCGGCCGTCGATCCCGCACGTGTTCCCCGAGACTAGGTGTCGCCACCGACAGTCGGTTCCCCACCGGTCCGCCGCGCGTCGGGCGCCTCGCCGTCCGTGCCGAACGCCGCGCGCAACTCCTCTCGCAGCGACCGCTGGAAGGCCGTCACGAGCGCCTGGATGACCATCGGCTGCATATGGGCCGACAGGGACTTCATCGCGGCGACATGATCCGGGTCCGACTCGCGCTCCCGGTACGGGCCCCAGACCTCGTCCCGGAACAGCCGGGTCAGCTCGTGCGCGGCGGCGCGGGCGTGCTCCAGCAGGACCGTCCGGGAGGCGAGGATCGTCTCGTGCGCGATCGGTACGTCGAGCAGCTCGACGCCGAGCCGCAGCAGTCCGCCGTCGAGCCGGAACACGTCCGGGACTCCGGTGCGGTCCAGCACGCCCATCGCCGCGAGCCGGCCGATGTCCTCGTCCGACAGCGGCCGCCCGGCCCGGCGCTCCAGCTCCTGACGTCCTGTCTCCTCGGCCGACTCGGGCGCCCAGGAAGCCACCAGGGCCCGGTGGATCGCCAGATCGTGGGCGCTGAGACCGGGCGGCAGCTGCTCCAGGTAGCGTTCGATCGCCGCGAGCGTCATGCCCTGGTGCTGCAGCTCCTCGATCAGCGCCAGCCGGGAGAGATGGTCCGCACCGTAGTGCCCGACCCGGCGCGGGCCGATCACCGGCGGCGGCAGCAGCCCGCGGGTGCTGTAGAACCGGATCGTCCGCACGGTGACACCCGCACGCGCGGCCAGCTCGTCGACGGTCAGCGTCAGCTCCTCGGTCTCGGTCGCCATGGTCTCCCTCGCTCCGTGCGTGCTCCCGTCGAGTGCAACAGTATTGCTGTCTCATCAGTGTTGTGAAAGCGCGGGGAATCCCTGACCGAGGGCTCGACCGGTCGCCCGCGGCCCGAAGGTACGGCCGCATGTGCCGGGTCGGAGCCCGTACACACCCCTGTGACAGGGTGGACGAATGACGGCGCACCACGAGTACTCCTCCGCTTCGCACTCGACCGGACCCGAATCGTGGTCGGACACCACCCCGGCACACAGCGACCTCCTGGCCGCGAAGGCGCTCGTCTACGACCCGTGCGGATTCATCTGCTCGCAGCCGGTTCCCGAACCGGAGAGCGCCGAGTACGCCGCCCACGCGTTCACCCTCGACGGTCGCTCCGTCCGGTTCCGCGCAGCCAGGACGACCCCCACCAAGGTCGGTCAGTTCGTCACCGTGTGGAAGAGGTCACCCGGCGGACCCATCCAGCCCTTCGACGCCGCGGACCCCGTCGACCTCTTCGTCATCAGCAGCCGTGACGATCAGCACTTCGGCCAGTTCGTCTTTCCCGTGGACGCGCTCCGCCGACGCGGGGTCGTATCAGTGAACGGTTCCGGGGGGAAACGGGCCTTCCGCGTCTACCCGCCCTGGGTGACGACCACCAACCGTCAGGCCGGCAGTACGCAGGCATGGCAGCTGGACCACTTCCTGCGGCTGGACCAGGTCGGGCCCGTCGACTCCGCTCGCGCCCGAGCGCTCTACCACCCGTAGGGCGGCGGCGGCCCGATCACGAGGTCGCCGCCCTGCCCCGTCGAGGTCCGTACCGGTACGTGCCCGAGGCCGCAGGTCGCCGTGACCGCCCTCGACAGGTCCGAGGTGAACCAGAAGAGGCGACCTACTCCACGACGGTGCCGGAGCCTTCGGCCCAGATGCCGCGGACATGGCGGATATGGCGGTGCATCAGCGCCTCGGCGCCGTCGGCGTCGCCTGCCGCCACCAGGTCCACAAGCGCGGCGTGCTCCCGGGCGGAGTCGATCAGCTCGTGCCGGTCGGCGAGTGCCCGCAGGCCGTAGATGCGCGAGCGGGTACGCAGCGAGCGCACCGTCTCCACCAGGTTCGCGTTGCCGGCGAGCGCGAGGAGCGTGAGGTGGAAGTCCATGTCGTGCGTGACATGCGCGATGAGGTCACCCCGGACGGCGGCGTCCTCGATGGCGGCCGCCAGGGGGCGCAACCGCTCGATCACGTCGGGGGAGGGGCCGGACGCGGCGATGCGGCGGACCGTCGGCACCTCGATGAGCGCCCGTAGCTCGGCGATCTCGTCGAGCTCCTCGTCGGACAGTTCGACGACGCGGAAGCCCTTGTTGCGCAGGGGCTCGATGAGCCCTTCCTTGGCGAGTTCGAGCATCGCCTCGCGCACAGGTGTCGCGGACGCGCCGAGCCGGGCCGCCAGGCTGGGTGCCGAGTAGACGACGCCGGGCCTGAGTTCGCCCGAGATGACCGCGCCGCGCAGCGTCTCGGTGATCTCTCCGCGCAGGCTGCGCCGGGCGGAGAACGAGGGCAACGCCGGGAGGACACCGTCGTCCGTCGTCATATGGGTCATCCCCTCCTGGTCGCCTCGTAGGCGGCGCCCGCGAGGACAAGATCCTCCCATGCCATGCCGACGCTCTTGAAAAGGCGGGGGCGGTCCCGGTCGGCCGGAACGCAGCCGCGCACGAGTTCGGCGAGCGTGAATAGCTCTTCGGGGCTCAACTGCCCCGCCAGCACGGGCTGGATGATGTCGCCCGCCTCGCGCAGGGCGGCGGATCGCGCCTCCACCACGACCGTCGAGCGGCGCACGGTCACCTCGTCGACCTCGCGGGCGTCGGGCTCGTGCGAGCCGACGGCGACCACCGTGGCGTGGTCGGCGAGGAGGGAGCCGTCGAAGAGCGGGGTGCGGGCGGTGGTGCAGCAGGCGACCAGGTCGGCGCCGGACACCGCGCCGGGGTCCCCGGCCTCGACGACGAGGCCGGAGTCCTCGTAGCGCAGGAGGAACTCCTCCCGCCGCTGTTCGTCGCGCGCGATCACCGCGACATGGCGGAGCGGGCGGACGGATCGCAGCGCCTCGACATGGCTGTGCGCCTGCGGGCCGGTTCCGAAGACGACGAGGCGTGCCGCGTCCGGCTCGGCGAGGAGGTCGGCGGCGGCGGCGGAGACGGCCGCGGTGCGGATCGCGGTCAGTTCGACGGCGTCGAGGATGGCCAGCGGCGTGAGGGTGTCCGCGTCGAGGAGCAGGTAGGCGCCCTGGATGCGGGGGAGTCCCCGGGCGGGGTTGTCCGGTGCGACCGAGGCGATCTTCACCCCGGCGTACCGGCTCGACCGGGCCGGCATGAGCAGGAGTTGGCCGGCGTCGACCGGCACCGCGGCACGCACCGGGTCGGTCTCGGGGTCGAGTCCGCCCCGCAGCGCCTCCTGCACCGCGGCGACGGCGACGCGCATCGGGAGGGCGGAGCGCACCTCACCGGCTGCGATGACGGGGGTGGTGCGGTCGGTCATGGCGACCTCCATCGGCGACGGTGAACCCTTCATCTGTGCAATGTTACATGGTACGTTGCGGAACCCTCGCCCCCGACTCCACGCCATGGGAGGCCCCATGACCAGCGCAGCGTCCGAACAGCACGACCGCCGAGTGGCCCGCAAAGTCCTGCTGTCGAGCCTGATCGGCAGCACCGTCGAGTGGTACGAGTTCTTCATCTACGGCACGGCGGCCTCGCTCGTCTTCGGTGATCTGTTCTTCCCGGAGTTCGACCCGCTGGTGGGCACGCTGCTCTCGCTGTCCACCTTCGCGATCGCGTTCGTCGCCCGGCCGGTCGGCGGTGTGCTCTTCGGCCACTTCGGCGACCGGCTCGGCCGCAAGTCGATGCTGGTGCTCACGCTGACGCTCATGGGCGGCGCGACGTTCGCGCTCGGCCTGCTGCCCACCTACGACCAGGTCGGCGTGGCCGCACCCGTCCTGCTCGTCCTGGTCCGCCTGGTGCAGGGGCTCTCGCTCGGCGGCGAATACGGCGGGGCGGTGCTGATGAGCGTCGAACACGCCGACCAGCGGCGGAAGGGACTGTACGGAGCCGTCGTCAACACCGGCGTGGGCTGGGGGCTCCTCCTGGCCAACCTGCTGTTCCTGATCGTCACTCAACTCCCCGACGCCGCCTTCCGCACCTGGGGCTGGCGCATTCCGTTCCTGCTCAGCGCCGTCCTGGTCGGCCTCGGCCTGTTCATCCGGCTCAAGGTCACGGAGAGCCCGGACTTCCAGGCGGTGAAGGAGTCCGGAGAGGTGCGCAGGCTCCCGGTGGTCGAGGTGATGCGCAAGAGCCCCGGCCTCGTCGTGCTCATGTGCCTGGCCTACGTCTCCACGGGCGCCACTTTCTACGTGCTCTCCGTCTTCTCGCTGGCCTATGGAGAGGACCAGGTCGGCGTGGACAAGAGCACGATGCTCGGCCTCGTCCTCGGCGGCACGGCACTCACCATCGTCGCCGTCCCGTACTTCGGTCTGCTCTCCGACCGCCTCGACCGCCGGAGGATCCTGCTCGCGGGCATCACCGCGATGGCCGTCCTCCCTTCGCCTGGTTCACTCTGCTCCACAGCGGCAACACGCTGCTGATGCTCGCCGGGTTCCTGCTGCTGTTCCTGGCCTTCTCCGTGACCTACGGGGCGATGCCGACCTTCTTCGCCCACGTCTTCCCCGTCGACGTGCGCTACACCGGCATGTCCGCCGGCTACACGCTGGGCACGGTCCTGGGCGGCGGGTTCGCGCCCATCATCGCCGCGTACCTGCTCGACCGGACCGGCGACTGGCCCGCGATCGCGTGGTACATGACCGCGGCCGGCGCGGTCTCCTTCGTCGCCGCGCTGTTCCTGCGCGAACGTCCGGACGACGTCCCCGGCCGGAGCGACAGGTCGTCACCGTCGAGTCTCCAGCGCGTCCCGACCAAGGGCTGATACGAGGCCTCCCGGGCCCGCCGTCCTGCCGCGGACGGTGGCGGGGGGCTTCCCGATCGGGAGGCCGTCGCGGCACCTTCGGGCCACACGCACCGGACGCCGTGGGACGCGATCCTCGGTGGGCCTGGGTGCCGCGGTCGGCGCATCTCGTCGACTCGGCGCTCGGTCATGGACTGTCGGAGGCGCCCCGTACGGTGGGCGCATGACGGGGACGACGGGGATCACGTACGTACGGGGGGACGCCACCGCGCCGCAGGGCAAGGGGGTCAAGGTGATCGCGCATGTCTGCAACGACCTGGGCGGTTGGGGCAAGGGCTTCGTGGTCGCGATATCCCGACGGTGGCCGGAGCCGGAGGCGGCGTACCGGCGCTGGCACCGCGAGCGGGCGCGCAACGACTTCGGGCTGGGCGCGGTCCAGTTCGTCCAGGTCGGCCGGTATGTGTGGGTGGCGAACATGGTGGGGCAGCGGGGGATGCGCACCGGCGGCAAAGGTGTGCCGCCCGTGCGGTACGAGGCGATCGACGTGGCGCTGGGCGCGGTCGCCGACAAGGCCGTGGAGCTCGGTGGGTCGGTCCATATGCCGCGCATCGGCTGCGGGCTGGCGGGTGGCACATGGTCGCGGGTGGAGCCGCTGATAGAGGCGAGGCTGGCTGCGCGTGGAGTGCCCGTGACGGTGTACGACCACGGGGCGTAGCCCCGGTGCGGTTTGGTGTGTACCTGACGCTAGAGTGCGGTGCTTGTTCGAATTAGGGCATCGGGGGACGGGGAGGGGCATGAGCGCGCAACTGAGGGAAACTGCCACGGGGTTGGCGGAAGTACTGTGGCGCGAGCACACCGTGTACCGGGACCGCGCGGGGGGCGTGGTCATCCGGGGAGAGCATGTGCAGCGGTGGATCAGCCTGGCGCCGGGTGGCGGCAGGGACGAGATCCTGGTTCGCGCGGGCCGTATCCTCGACGGCGGCACCACCGCCCCGGCGCGTGCGGAGGCGGTCGTGAGCCTCGCCGGCACGAGCGAACTCGCCGCGGTCTGCCGCCGGCTGCTGGCCGAAGCGGCCGCGGATGCCATGGCCGGTGCGATGCCGAAGGGTGGCGCGTCGCGGTCCGGTCGTACGGCCAAGCGGTCCAAGCAGCCCAAGAGACCGAGGAGTTCCGGGAGACCCAGCAGACCCAGCAGACCCGGGCGGTACGGACGCACCGGACGGCACACGAGCTTCGGGTCCTGGATGGTCATCGTCTGCGTGGTCGCACTCGTCGCCCTCTACGCGTACAGCATGTCCGCGGCGTACCGCTAGCCGGCCCCGGACCGGATCCGCAGTCCCGAAGTCCCGCTTCACTCCTGGAAGTCAGGCGAGCCAGCCGTACGGCAGGCGCAGTATCGCGGCAACCTCCGTGGCCACCACCGGAGCGTGCGGCGGAACGCCTCCGTCGGCGAGGCCGCGGGTCAGATGGAGATGAAGGGACTGCAGCGTCGCGAA
This sequence comes from Streptomyces sp. NBC_00259, assembly GCF_036181745.1. NCBI lineage: Bacteria > Bacillati > Actinomycetota > Actinomycetes > Kitasatosporales > Streptomycetaceae > Streptomyces > Streptomyces sp. NBC_00259. The sequence goes on from NZ_CP108080.1 coordinate 6,985,824, forward strand.
GGTGTTGAAGGCCCATGGTGGGACCGGGCCGGGCCCGCCGCCTTCGAGGGCGTCCGTGACGACGCTCAACCATGCGGTGGCCTGCTCGGCCGTCAGACCGGGAGCGAGCAGGACCACGCTGAGCGCATGGGCGAGGCGTGCGTCCTCCAACTGCTCATAGCGGCGCTCGGCGTGTGCGGCCGTCATCCGTCGGGCGCACAGTTCGAGCAGTTCGGTGCGGCGGGCAGGCAGGGCCCGGGCGAACGCCGCGGCCGCGTCGGCGCCGTGGGCGACAGCGTGCAGCCAGCCGAGGGAGTCGTCCCAGCCGCGGGTGTCGCGCTCCGCCGGGAACCAGGAGGCGAAACCGGCGTACCAGCGCTCCGCTGCCCCCTCCGCCACGGTGCAGGGCGCGGCGTCGGCGCGCGTCAGAACGCAGCGGAGAACGAGCGGGGCGAAGGCCCGGGCCTGGATCTCGGGGTGGGTGAAGCGCCCCGCGGCGGTGTCGCCGAGCTCTTCGAGGACCTCGTCCAGGTGCCCTTGCCGTATCCAGCGCGCGGCGGCGGTGTAAGCGTGCCCGTCACGGACCTCGGGGTCGGGGGACACGAGCATCGCCGACAGCTCCTCGCAGAGCCGGGACGCCGGTACGGCGCCGGGGAAAGGGAAGTCCGCAGCGGCGATCGACGACCAGTCGACAGGATCCGTACTCATCGCGGCCAGCCTTCCACCCGCCACCGGACCCGGCAAGACCCGGCAAGACCCGGCAAGACCCGGCAAGTCCGGGAAGTTCCGGGAAGATCCAGGGCCCACGGGACCGGCCCGCTCCGGCAGGCAGGCTCCGGCACACCTGATCGACGCGCTACGCGAAGTGATGGGCCAGTGCGGCATGCGGGTCCTGGCCCGTCGCGTGCCCGTGGTCGATGTGGACGGTCGCGCCCGCCAGCCGTGGCACCGCGTGCAGCAGCGCGTGTTCGGCGGCGACCGCCACCGAATGGGCCTGGACGACCGTCAGTTCGGGGTCCACCTCGACGGACGTCTCGGCGCGCAGGGCGTGCCCGAGCCAGCGCATGCGTACGGCGCCCACCGCCCGTACGCCGTCGACATGGGACAGCGCGTGCTCGGCCTCGTCGACCAGGTGCGGGTCCACGGCGTCCATCAGCCGGTGCCAGATCTCGCGCGCCGCACCGCGCAGTACGAGGAGGATCGCCCCGGTGATGACGAGACCGATCAGCGGGTCCGCGTAGCGCCAGCCGAGCGCAGAACCGGCAGCGCCGAGCAGCACGGCGAGTGAGGTGAATCCGTCGGTGCGGGCGTGCAGTCCGTCGGCGACGAGCGCGGCCGAGCCGATGCGACGGCCGGTACGGAGACGGGCCCTGGCCACCCACTCGTTGCCGGCGAAGCCGACGAGCCCGGCCGCGGCGACGGCCGGGAGGTGCGTGACGTCCTGCGGGTCCAGCAGCCGCCGGACCGCCTCGTACCCGGCGAAGGCGGCGGACGAGGCGATCACCAGCACCACGAAGACCCCGGCCAGGTCCTCGGCCCGGCCGAAGCCGTAGGTGTAGCGGCGGGTGGCGGCCCGCCTGCCCAGCACGAACGCGAGGGCGAGCGGCAGGGCGGTCAGCGCGTCGGTCGCGTTGTGGACGGTGTCGCCCAGCAGCGCGACCGACCCCGACAGCGCGGCGATGACCGCCTGCACCACGGTCGTCGCGGTCAGGATCCCGAACGAGAACCAGAGCGTACGCAGTCCCTCGGCCGAGCCTTCGAGAGCGGCGTCGATGCGCTCGCCGTGATGGTGATGGTGGTGTCCACGACCGTGCTCGTGCCCGTGCCCGTGTCCATGACCCGTCATGGACACCACCATGGCAGCCGGAGAGCATTGCAGCCACTGCCGAAAAGCGGCCCCCGACCAGCTGCGAAACGCTCGCGACTACGACCCGGCGGCTACTGCCCGGACGCGGCGACCGGGTAGTGGTCCGACAGGTTGGTGTACGTGTAGTCCGTGCCCCAGCTGCTCACGGTCCACGGCGCGCTCTGCTCCTTGATGACCTCGTTCTTCCAGCCCGCCGGCTTGGCGTGGCCCGACCGGTGGAGGACGTAGTCGAGGTCCTCGCGCGGGTCGCCCGGGTAGCGGTCGGCCGCGATCGAGTTGTCCTGGGTGTCGAAGGAGTACGGGTGGCCGGTGCGGGTGTCGGCTCCGGTCAGCCCGCCGTCGGCGAGCATCGTCGCGTACTCGGGCGTGTCCGAGTCCACGTTGAAGTCGCCCGCGACCAGGACCTGCTCGGACGCCGGGATGTTCTTGGCGTCCAGGAAGGCGTCGATCGCCTTGAACTGGCGGCTGCGCATCTGTGCCGCCTCACCCGCGGAACAGCCCGGGTCGGTCGACTGCGCGTGGGTGCCCACCACATGCACCCTGGCACCGTTGACGTCCAGCACGACGTACGCGAAGCCCTTGTTGGACCACCAGTCGGAGCCGCACGCGTCCTTGTAGACGTGCTGCTCCTTGCGCACGATCGGCCACTTGCTGAGGATCGTGACGCCGCCGTCCTCCGGGGTCGTCGCCGAGTAGGCCCCGCTGGTCGCGTCCCAGCCGCTCTTGCTGCGGCCCACCACCGGGGTCTGGTACGGGTACTGGGCCCGGGCGTTCTGCTGCAGCGCGTCGGAGGAGGAGTTGTCGAACGCCTCCTGGAGCACGACGACGTCATTGCCCTGGAAGAAGGACGTCCTGGGGATCTCGGTGGCGCGGTGGTCCTGGCCCCAGTTGGGGTACAGGGTCTTGCTGAAGAGGAAGACGTTGTACGTCAGCACCTTCAGCGACGGCGTCGCTGCGGCGGGCGCGGCGGTGGCCGACGGCGCGGCGGCCGCCAGGGTGGCGGCGGCGAGAGCCGTGGAGAGGGCTGCGCCGGAGAGACGGCGGAGCGCGGAGTGCGGCACTGGAACTCCCGTTTCTGATGGGGGGTGATGCCCGGCGCGCACATCAAAGCAGCGGGAGTTACCTTGGGGTAACCGCCAGGTGCCCAGTTTCTGTCCAGGGGTCCACCATCCCCGGAACTTGTACGGACAACTCGCCAACTCGCACGGACAACTCGCCAACGCGCCGACTCGCACGGACACCTCGCACGGGCACCTCGCACGGGCACCTCGCACGGACACCTCGCACGGACACCTCGCACGGACACCTCGCACGGACACCTCGCACGGACACCTCGCACGGACACCTCGCACGGACACCTCGCACGGACACGCGCACCCTCACACGGGCCCGCCCCGCCACACCGGCAACGGCCGCCTGCCGACCGCCGCCTCGAACGCCGCGTGCGCCAGCAGCCGCGTCGAGTCCAGCGTGGGCAGCGGCGAGTCGTCCGGCGCCACCAGCAGCGGGATCTCGGTGCAGACGAGCGCGACCGCGTCGCAGCCGCGCTCCGCCAGCCGCTCGATGACGCGGACGTACGCCGCACGCGAAGCCGTCGTGAACTCCCCGTTCACCAGCTCCTCGAAGATGATGCGGTCGACGACGGCACGCTCCGCCGGCTCCGGCACCTCGGCGCCGATCCCGCGGCTGCCGAAGGCCCGCCGGTAGACCGGACCGTCCATCAGAAAGCGGGTGCCGAGCACCCCGACGCGCTCCCGCCCCTCACACGCCGCACGGTCCGCGACCACCTCGGCGATGTGCAGCCCGGGCAGCGCGAACGGCTCACCGGGAACCTCGAGCGCCTCATGGGCGGTGTTGTCCGGGCAGACGAAGAAGTCCGCACCGGCCGCGGCGAGCCGCCGTACGCTCTCGGCGAGCGTGGCCCGGATCGCGGCGAGGTCCCCGGCGTCCCACGCGGGCATGCTGCGCGCCAGCGGAATGCAGTCCAGCGTCACCTCCGGATGATCGTGCGGCCCCAGCTCACGGAAGCCCTCCCGGCAGAACTCACGGAAGCAGAGCGCCGCGCCCTCCACGCTGTGGGCGAGCACGCCGAGGTGTGTCATGGGCCCTCCGGAGCAGGTCACGGGTACCGCCGCACGCCGGCCGCGGTCGTGATCGCATACTGGACCACATGGAGACCGGGCGCACCGTCCCGCGCCCGCCCGCCGCCGGGAGTGCACACATGAGCAGGCCGCAGGAAGCCGGATCCGCGCCGCAGGACCCCGTACCGCCTCCGCCGGGCGGTGTGCTGTGGAGCCTCGCGGGCGACATCCGGGGGCTGCTGATGCTGCCCGCCGCCCTCACGATGCAGGTCGCGCATCCCGCCGTCGGCGCCGGGGTCGACGAGCACTCCGTCTTCCGCACCGACCCCTGGGGCCGTGGCGAACGCTCCCTGCGCTCGCTGCAGCTGTGGGTGTACGGCGGGGAGGCCGCGGCCGAGGAGGGCCGCCGGCTGCGCAGGCTGCACCGAACGATCCAGGGCACCGACACCCGGGGCCGCCGCTACCACGCGCTCACCCCCGAGTACTACGCGTGGGTCCACGCCACCGGCTTTCCCGTCTACCGGCACGCCGCCCGCTATCTGTACCGCCCGTTCACCGAGGCGCAGGAGCGCAGGCTGTACGCGGAGTGGCTGCGGGTCGGCCGGGTCCTCGGCATCCACGACCGCGACATGCCAGGGACCGTCGAGGAGTTCTGGCCGTACTACCGCAAGGTCCTCGCCGACGAGCTGGAGCCCACGGCCGTCGTCCAGGACCTCACCGCGACCGACCGCGACGTCCCGCCGCCGGACCGAGGACCCCTGCCGCTCAGGCTGCTGCTCCGTGTCCTCTGGCCGGTGATCCTGCCGAGGTTCCTCCGCATCCGGCGCTTCCTCACCATCGGCCTGATGCCGCCCGAGGCGCGCGAGGCCATCGGGCTGCCCTGGACGGCCGGGCAGGAACGACGGCTCAGGCGCCTCGGCCGCGTCGTACGGGTCGTGGTCCCCGTCCTCCCCGAACGCCTGCGCTACCTGCCCCTGGCCCGTGCGGCCCGGCGGGCCCGCCGAGCCGCACCGGTCATGCCGAAGCCCGGCGCACCAGGGTCGTCGGAGTGATCACCGAGGCCGGCGTCCCGGCCTCCGGGTCGCTCCCGTTCAGCAGGCGCATCAACAGACGCACCATCAGCCGTCCGTTGCCCTCGATGTCCTGACGGACCGTCGTGAGCGGTGGGTCCGTGGCCTCGGCGATCGACGTCATGTCGTCGAAGCCGACCAGGGCGATGTCGTGCGGCACCCGCAGACCGCGCCCGTGCAGGACCCGCAGCGCCCCCGTGGCCATCAGATCGTTCGAGACGAACACCGCGTCGGGGGCGGCCGGGCCCCGGTCGAGCAGTTCGGCCATCGCCCGCGCCCCGCTCTCCACCGTGAAGTCGCCCTGGGCCGTCAACTCCGGCCCCGCCCCGGGCAGTACGTCCCGGTAGCCGTCGAGCCGGTCCAGCGCCGAGGTCTGGTCGCGCGGCCCCGCTATGTGGGCGATCCGGGTACGGCCGAGGCCGACGAGATGACGTACCGCCTCGCGGGCGCCGCCGCGGTTGTCGCAGTCGACGTACGGCACCGCGTACTCGGAGCCGGCACCCGGCCCGCCGGGCCTGCCTCCGAACACCACGGGCACCCCCGACTCCGTCACCACGGACGGCAGTTCGTCGCTGTCGTGGAGGGAGAAGGCGAGCGCGCCGTCGACATGGCCGCCGCCGAGGTAGCGGGCGATCCGGTCGTGGTCGTCGGGGCCCTCGACCCACAGCAGCACCAACTGGGAGTCGTGGACGACCAGCTCACGGCTGATGCCGCGCACCTGACGCTCGAAGAACGGGTCGGAGAAGACCCGGAACTCCGGCTCGGCGATGATCACGGCCACCGCGCCGCTGCGCCGGGTGACCAGGCTCCGCGCCGCCTGGTTGGGTACGTATCCCAGCTCCGCCACCGCCGCCCGCACCCGGTCCGCCAGCGGGGCGCGGACCCCGGCCCCGCCGTTGACGACCCGGGACACCGTGGCCCGGGAGACCCCGGCCCGTGCGGCGACGGCTTCCAGGGTCGGCCTGGGGGATGTCGCCCTGGGGGATGTGGCCCTGGCCCCACTGCTCCGATCGGGCACGGGATGCTCCTCACCGGCGGTGTCCGTACGGGGGACACGGGTCATGAGGGGCCAGGGTAACCGCAGGCGCCGCCGCCCAGGAGTGGCGCGGCGGCGCCGGGAGCCACAGGTCAGTGACCGTGCGAGCGGTGGTGGTCGTGACCGTGGTCGTGCACGGAGTTCGTCGCGGCGATCTTCCGGTACGACGTGGGCTGCGCGGGCCGGACACCGGTGCGCGCGGCCGCGGCCGCTCCGGCCGGTGCCGCTGCCGCCCCGGCCGGCTTCGAGGGCTCGTACAACCAGGTGTCGAAGAGCTCCGCGAGCGGCTTGCCGGAGACCTTCTCCGCGTACGTCACGAAGTCCCCGACGTTCGCGTTGCCGTGGGCGTGCACGGTCGGCCAGCCCTTGAGGATCGCGAAGAAGTCCTCGTCGCCGACCTCGTTGCGCAGCGCCTGGAGGGCGAGCGCACCACGGTCGTACACGGCGATGTCGAACTGCTTGTCCGGGCCCGGGTCGCCCGGCTTCACCGTCCAGAACGGATCGTCGGCCGGGTGCAGGGCGTAGATGTAGTCGGCCAGCTCCTGTGCCGTGCCCTCGCCCTCCTTCTCCGACCACAGCCACTGGCTGTAGCGGGCGAAGCCCTCGTTGACCCAGATGTCCTTCCAGCCCTTCACGGAGACGCTGTCCCCGTACCACTGGTGGGCCAGCTCATGGACGACCACCGAGACGTTCGCCCCGTTCGCGAACTGCCGCGGGCTGTAGAACGGGCGGGTCTGCGTCTCCAGGGCGTAGCCGCTGGTGACATTCGGGACGTAGCCGCCGAGCGCGTTGAACGGGTACGGGCCGAACACCTCCTCCAGCCACTCGGCGACCTCGGTCGTCCGCTCGACGCTCGCGCGCGCCGCGCCCGCGTGGTCGCCGAGATCCCTGCTGTACGCGTTGAGGACGGGCAGGCCCTTCGCGGTCTTGTCGGTCGTGATGTCGAACTTGCCGACCGCGAGCGTGGTGAGGTACGACGCCTGCGGCTTGTTCGACCGCCAGTTGAAGCGGGTCCAGCCGAGCCGTGACGACTGCGACTGCAGCACACCGTTGCTGATGGCCTGGGTGCCGTCCGGCACGGACACGGAGACGTCGTACGTCGCCTTGTCCAGCGGATGGTCGTTGGAGGGGAACCACCACACGGCCGAGTCCGGTTCCTGCGCGGCGACACCGCCGTCCGGGGTGCGGTGCCAGGCGGTCCAGCCGCCGATCTTCAGCTCGGAGGGCTTCCCGGCGTACCGGACGACCACCGAGACCGACCGGCCCTTCTCCAGCGGCGTCGCCGGGGTGATCTCCAGTTCCCGGTCGCCGCTCTTCGCGAACGCCGCCTTCCTGCCGTTGACCCGCACCTCACCGACCGCCAGGCCGAAATCGAGGTTGAAACGGGAGAGGTTCTGCTTGGTGGTGGCGACGATCGTCGCCGTGCCCTCCAGCAGATCGGTCGCCGGCTGGTATTTCAGTCTGAGGTCGTAATGCGCAACGTCATAGCCGCCGTTTCCGCTGGCCGGGTAGTAGGGGTCGCCAATTCCCGGGGCCCCGGCGGCGAAGTCCGCGGCCGATGCCGGGATCGCCAGCACGAGCGAAGCCGCAAGCGCACTCGGAACGAGGATTCTGCGGTGCACGAATGCTCCAAGAAGTCGGGGAGGATGATCTCTTCGGACCCTATTCACGCGTCCGGCGCTCCGTCATGTCCATGGCCCCTGCTGTCATGCGATCGCCATTCGGCCGACATGATGCACGCCGTCCCATCCGTCGCTCCTGTCCTCACGTGGCCCACTACTGCCCTCTGTTGCACCGGAGTTGACCGGAGTACCGTCCGCCCATGCCGATACGTGTGCAACGCATCCGACTTGCCGGCAGAACGATCGCCGTCGCGGCCACGACCGCCCTGATCACCCTTCTCGTCCCGCCGGGCAGCGCACAGAGCGCCGCGCCCCGGGAGAGCAGACCCGTCTACTCCTACGACGACGCGATCCGTGAATCCGTATGGGTCGACACCACGCTCGACGGTGACGGGGACGGCAGAACGGACCGTGTCGCCGTCGACATCGTCCGACCGCGAGAACCTGGGCAACATGGCCGGAAAATACCGGTCATCATGGATGCCAGCCCGTATTACTCCTGCTGCGGGCGCGGCAACGAAAGCCAGAAGAAGACGTACGACGCGAACGGGAACCCGGTGCAGTTCCCGCTCTACTACGACAACTACTTCGTTCCGCGCGGCTATGCCTTCGTCGCCGTCGACCTCGCCGGGACCAATCGCTCCGACGGCTGTGTCGACGTCGGCGGACGCTCCGACATCCATTCCGCCAAGGCCGTCGTCGACTGGCTGAACGGCCGTGCCCGCGCCTACACCACGCGCACCGGCACCGAGCGCGCCGCGGCCCGCTGGACCACCGGCGACGTCGGCATGATCGGCAAGAGCTGGGACGGCACCATCGCCAACGGTGTCGCCGCAACCGGGGTCGAGGGACTGAAGACCGTCGTCCCGATCGCGGCGATCTCCTCCTGGTACGACTACTACTTCGCCGAGGGGGCCCCGCTCTACGGCTCCGGTCCCGACTGGCTGTCCGACTACGTCAACAGCCCCGAGGCCCGCGCCCGCTGCCAGGCCGTGCAGCAGCGGCTCGTCGACGGGGCCCCGCGCACCGGGGACTGGACCCGGCTGTGGAGCGAACGCGACTACGTCCCCGACGCGTCCCGCGTTCGGGCCAGCGTCTTCGCCGTCCACGGCATGCAGGATCTCAACGTACGCACGAAGCACCTCGGCCAGTGGTGGGACGCCCTCGCCGCGAACGGTGTGGAACGCAAGGTCTGGCTGTCAGGGACCGGGCACGTCGACCCCTTCGACTTCCGCCGCGCGGACTGGGTCGCCACCCTGCACCGCTGGTTCGACCACTACCTCCTCGGCTACGACAACGGCGTCGACCGCGAACCCATGGCCGACATCGAACGCGCCCCGGGACGGTGGTCCACCGACCGGGTCTGGCCGCCCCGCTCCACCGCCACCACCACCGTCCGCCCCGCGGGCGGCGCCGTCCCCGGCGTCGGCACGCTCGGCCTGAAGCCGGCCAGGCCCGGCGCCACGGAGACCTTCACCGACGACCCGTCACTCGGCGAGAGCGACTGGGCCGCCGACATCGACCGCGCCACGCCGGCCAAGGCCGGGTTCTCCACCCGGCCGCTCAGCCGCGCGCTGCGGCTGTCGGGCTCCTCCACGGTCACCGTCACCGCCACCCCGACGACCACGAGCGCGCACTTGACGGCGGTCCTCGTCGACCTCGGACCCGACACCATCCGCGACTACGCCGCCGCCGGCGAAGGCATCACCACCCTCCCCGAACGCACCTGCTGGGGCGCGAGCACCAGCGGTGACAGCTCCTGCTTCAAGGAGACCGCGGCACGCACCACCGCCGTCGAGTACACCGTGGTCAGCCGCGGCTGGGCCGATCTCGGCAACCACGCATCGGCGGGCAGCGGCCGCCCGCTCACGCCCGGCAGGCCGTACACCATCACCCTCGATCTGCACGCCACCGACCACGTCGTCCCGGCCGGGCATCGCCTCGCCCTCGTCATCGGCGGCACCGACAAGGACCTCATCGACCCGCCGGCCACCAGGCCGGGACTGAACCTCGATCTGTCCCGCACCGCCGCGCGGCTGCCCCTCGACGGCGGCGCCGGGGCGTTCCTGCGGGCCACCACGGGCACCGCCCCGTCGGTCGCGGCCCCGCGAGGTGCCCGGCTCGACGGCGTCGACGGACCACGTACCCTCCGACCCCTCCCGGGAGGCGGCAACTGATGCAACGCCGTATCCGCACCATCGTCGTGGCGGCCTGCGCGCTCGCGGCCGCCGCCGTGACCGCACCCGCCGGTCCGGCCGCCGCCGACGCCGGTCCTCCACGCACCGGATTCGAGACGTCCGGCGGGGCACGCTGGACCAGTCAGCCCGAGGAACAGTCGTTCCTCGCCGCCGTCGACCGGGCGAGCGACCGGACGTCGCTGCGCACCATCGGCACGACCGGGCAGGGCCGCCCGCTCCAGCTCGTCCGCATCGGCGGCGACCGGCCCACCGCGAACACCATGCTGCTGATCTGCAGTCAGCACGGCGACGAGCCGTCCGGCCGCGAGGCCTGCCTCACCACGGTCCGCGACCTCGCCCACGCCAGGGACGCCGCGACCCGCCGCTTCCTGGACCGTACGACCGTCCTGGTCATCCCGACCGCCAACCCCGACGGCCGCGCGGCCGACACCCGGGGCAACGCCGACGGCATCGACATCAACCGGGACCACATCGCCCTCAAGACCGCCGAGGGCCGCGCGACGGCCGCCGTCATCCGTGATCAACGCCCCGACGTGATCTACGACTTGCACGAGTACGGCGCCACGCCCGGCTACTACGACAAGGAACTGCTCTCCCTCTGGCCGCGCAACCTCAACACCGACCCGAAGGTCCACGAGGAGGCGCACACCCTCTCCGAGACCTATGTGCGTCCTGCCGCCCACGAGGCCGGGTTCAGCAGCGGCATCTACGGCATCTGGACCGACCCCGTCACCGGTGAACCCGTCAAGCAGGTCGCGGGCGACGGCCAGGAGCGCATCCTGCGCAACACCGCGGGCCTCAAGCACTCCGTAGGCCTGCTGGTCGAGACCCGCGTCGATCCCCTCACGGACGAGGAGAAGGCCGACCCGGCTCTCAACAACCGTCGCAGGGTCGCCACCCAACTCGCCTCTCTCGACGGCGCTTTCGACTTCGTCGACGAACGCAGGAGCAGGATCGAGGCCGCGACCACGCTCGCCCGTCTCAAGGGGTTCGCCGACCGCGGCCCGGTCTGGACCGGCGGCGCCGACAACGACCCGGCCACCCCCGAGGACACCCTCCAGGACCCGCCGTGCGGCTACCGCCTCACGGCCGCCCAGTACGCCGACGTGAAGGACGAACTCACCCTGCACGGCATCGTCTCGAAGCCACTGGGCGGCGGGGCGTACGTACCGCTGCGACAGTCCGGGCGGGCGCTCGTACCCCTGCTGCTCGACGAGCGTGCCGATTACCACCTCACATCGGGACGGCCCGTGACCGCTTGTTGATACGAGTGGACCTGCGGCACCTGTGGTAGGAGGGCTTACGGAGAGCGAATCCGGGCTCCGCAAGCCTGCGAAAGGTGGCTTCCGTGCCGCACGACGAGTCGCGTGACGAGTCGCATGACGAACAGCGAGAGGGCGACCGGGGAGGTCCGCCGGCGACGGCGGACCTCCCCGGCCCGTCCCGTGACACCCGGCACCGCGCCACCGACCGCGTGGTCTTCGGGGTCACCGCCGGCCTCACGGTCGCCTTCGTGGTCTGGGGCTCCCTCGCCACGGACTCCCTGGAGCGCATCTCCGGCAGCATGCTGTCCGGCCTCATCCACAACGGCGGCTGGGCGTTCGTCCTGGCCGCCTCCGGCTTCGTGATCTTCGCGCTGTGGCTCGCCATCAGCCGCTACGGCAGGATCCCGCTGGGCGGCGAGGACGAGGAACCCGAGTTCCGCACCGTCTCCTGGGTCGCGATGATGTTCAGCGCGGGCATGGGCATCGGCCTGATGTTCTACGGCGTCAGCGAACCCCTCGCGCACTTCACCAAGCCGCCGCCCGGCACCGACCCGGCCGACGCCGCGCAGGCCATGGAGACCGCCATGGCCACGACCCTCTTCCACTGGACCCTGCACCCGTGGGCGATCTACGCCGTGGTCGGACTGGCCATCGCGTACAGCACCTTCCGGCGGCGACGCCGCCAGACCATCAGCGCCGTCTTCGAACCCCTCATCGGCAAGAAGCACGCGTACGGCACCGGCGGCCGGATCATCGACATCCTCGCCATCTTCGCCACCCTGTTCGGGTCGGCCGCCTCCCTCGGACTCGGCGCCCTCCAGATCGGCAGCGGCGTCCGGGAACTGGGCTGGATGACCGGTGTCAGCACGGGACTCCTGGTCGCCATCATCGCCGTGCTGACGCTCGCGTTCGTCCTCTCGGCCGTCTCCGGCATCGAGAAGGGCATCCAGTGGCTGTCCAACACCAACATGGTGCTGGCGCTGATCCTCGTCCTGTTCGTCTTCATCGCCGGACCGACCATCATCGTGCTCGACCTGCTGCCGACCTCGATCGCGGGCTACTTCGGCGATCTGCCGCAGCTCGCCGGGCGCACCGAGGCCTCGAGCGGCGCGGGGGTCGCCGACTGGCTGGGCACCTGGACGGTCTTCTACTGGGCCTGGTGGATCTCCTGGACGCCGTTCGTCGGCATGTTCATCGCCCGGATCAGCCGGGGACGGACGATCCGTCAGTTCGTCGGCGGAGTGATCCTCGTGCCGAGCACGGTCAGCCTCTGCTGGTTCGCCGTCTTCGGCGGTACGGCGATGACCCTGCAGGACCGCGGCCGGCTCGGCGAGGAAGCGACGCCGGAGGGCCAGCTCTTCGCCGTGCTCCAGCAGTTCCCCCTCGCCACGGTGATGAGCCTCCTCGTCATGATCCTCGTCGGGATCTTCTTCGTCTCGGGCGCGGACGCCGCGTCCCTCGTCATGGGAACGCTCTCCCAGAAGGGCGCCCTGGAGCCCGGCCGGTTCGTCGTCGTCTTCTGGGGCGCCGTCACCGGCGCCGTCGCGGCGGTGATGCTCCTCATCGGCGGCGGCCAGGGCGACGCCCTCGCCGGCCTCCAGAACCTGACGATCCTGGTCGCCGCGCCGTTCGTCGTCGTGATGATCGGCATGTGCTTCGCCCTCATGCGCGACCTCCGCCACGACCCGATCATCGTCCGCGGCGAACGCGGCGAGGAGGCCGTCGAATCCGCCGTCATCGCCGGCCACGAGAAGTACGACGGCGAGTTCGAACTCCGCATCGGGCCGACACCACCGGAGAAGTGAGGCAGGGGGTTCCGGCCCGGACGGGCCTCAGCGGGCGAGGGCCGCGGCGGGCGACGGCTTCAGCGGGTGAGGGCTTCAGCGGGCGAGGGCCGCGGCGGCGTGGGCGCAGCCCCAGGCCACCGTGACCCCGGCGCCGCCGTGGCCGTAGTTGTGGATGAGGCGGGAGGCGTGCGGGCCGGGGGCGGCGGAGAGACGGACGCCGCCCGGCCGGGAGGGGCGCAGGCCGACCCGGTGGCCGAGGACCCTGGCGCCGGCGATCTCCGGGCGGATGCGGGCGCAGCGCTCCACGATGGCCGTGGCGGTCGCCGGATCCGGTTCCAGGGACCAGGAATGCTCACCCGCCGTGCCGCCGAGGACCAGCCGTCCCGGCTGCGGGAAGAAGTACGTCAGCTCGCTCGACGCCTCGTCCGCGGCCGTGAACCAGGTGTCGATCCCGGGGTTCTCCACCAGCACCAACTGCCCCCGGACCGGAGTCATCCCCGGGTCGGGCACGAGGTCGCGCGCCCCGAGCCCCGTGCAGTTGACGACGGCCTTCGCCTCGGCGGCCGCTTCGTCGAGCGAGCCGACTCCTCTGGTCTCCACCGTCCCGCCCGCCGTCTCGAACCGGGTCCGGAGCCAGTCCAGATGGACGGGCATGTCGATCAGCGGCAACCGGGCCCACAGCCCGGACGTCACACCGTCCGGCAGCTCGTCCGCCGGGAGTTCCCGCACCGAACCCGCCAACTGCCGCGCCCACGGGCCCAGAGCGGCCTGCCGCACACCGGAGTGCACCCCGGCCACGAGCCGCACCCCGGTCTCCTGCGGACGCTTCGCCAGCTCCTCGTACACCCGCAGCGAGGCCAGTGACCACTCGCCCGCCAGCGCCGCAGGCTCGATCCGGTACGGCCACCACAGCGCCCCCGCGACCGCGGACGTGGACGCCTGCGCCGGCTCACGGGTCCACACCCGCACCCGGCGGCCCTCCTCCGCGAGCACGACAGCCGTCGTCAGCCCGATGACCCCGCTCCCCACCACGATCACGTCGCCGCTCATGGCGGGACCGTAGCCGAATCCGTGATGACGTGCTCACATCGCGTGGCGGCTGGGGATACTCCAGACATGTCTGCCGAGTACGCGACCTTCGCACTGGCGCCGGCGATACGGGCCGGGGGAGTCCTCGCCGATGGCGGGTACAGCGTCCACCGGGACTTCATGGACTTCATCGTCGACGGCCGCCCGCTGCTGTTCCAGCTCTCCGACCTCGACGCGGTCTCCCCGCTCGCCTCCGACATCCCGCCCGCGATCTTCACCCGCCAGGTGCGCGCCCTGCTCCTGGACGCCGAGGCCCCGCTGCCCGGCGGACGCTACGTCATCTACGGCTGCCCCGAGTGCGAGGGCCTCGGCTGCGGTGCCGTCACCGCCGTCATCGAGCGGGACGGCGACGACATCGTCTGGCGGGACTTCGCCTGGCAGACGGACGAGACCGCCGATCTCGAGCTCAACGGCTACCACGGGACAGGCCCGTTCCGTTTCCGCGCCGACGAGTACCGCACGGAGCTGGAACGGCTCCTCGACGGCGAGGACGGCCGGCCGCGCCGCCGCGTCCTGCTCATCGGCGCCCGTGTCGCCGTCCTCGCCAGACTCGCCGCCGCGCTGCGCACCATCGGCATCGGCGCCGACATCACCCACGACGCCTCCACGGTCCCGGCCGAGGAGCTCCGTGCGTACGGGGCCGTCGCCTTCGGCCCCGCGATCGGCGCGCCCGAACGCGCCGCGGTCCGGGCGGCCTTCGCCTCGGCCGGAGTGGACGTCGCGTACGTCGACGGCCTCGCCCCGGTCATCCCGCTCCTGGTCGCCCAGGTCGAGCACGCCCTCGACCGCGGCCCCCTGGAACGCCGCCGCCTGACCGGACTGACGGCGACGGGGGACGAGGCGTCGGTCACCGTCACCTCCGCATGCCGCGTCCAGCTCCTCGCGTACCGCCTGGACAGACTCCACCGCACCCACACCCAGCATCTGTTCGACGGGATGCTGGAGCCCGGCACGCACCGAATTCCGCTGGACGGGCGGGCGGTGAAGGGGCAATCCTTCGTGGTGGCACGCGCCACCGGGGGCGTGCTGGTCGCACCCGTGGTGCGATGACCGGCAGAGAGGCCCGGGCGAGCCGTCGAATCGCCGAGACGCCATGCAGCGCCAAGACCAGATGCAGCGCCGACACCGCACGCAGCGCCGACACCACAAGCAGAGCCACGTCGCCCCGCACCGCCGAGACGCCGTGCGGCGACCGAGCCGGAGGTCCGCCTCCCCGCGCCGATGAGCGCCCGGAGGAACGGACCCGCGATCCGTACCCGCACCCCCGCCGAACTCCGCCGCACACGAAGACCACGGGCCCACTCCTGCTGGGACCACCTCTACGCCGCGCCGCTGTGGCCACTCCACGGCGCCAACCTCGGGACCCTCGCCCGCACCTGTGACGCGGTCGGTGCGTGTCTGACCGTGCCCCGCTTCCCCTGGGTCCCCGAGGCCCTCGCCCGCGGCAACACCCTGCGTCAACCGCTCTGCACGCACTGGACGGGTGATCCCCTCGGCTGGCTGGCGAAGCAGCGCGGACGCGGTGCCCGGATCGTGGGCGTGGAGCTCGCCGACGAGGCGGTGCGTCTCGCCGATCTCCCGCCCGCGCGGGAGCCCACGGTCATGGTCCTCGGCCACGAGCAGACGGGCATCCCGCCCGAGGCCCTCGACCTCCTCGACGCGTGCGTGGAGATCCCGATGATCGGCACGGGCGCCAGTCTGAACGTGGCCGTCGCCGGATCGCTCGCCCTGTACAAACTCGCCGGCCTGCTCTGACCTAGGATCGTCCCCCTGATGACTGCAACCCTCGTCGCCAAGGACCTCGCCGCCGGACACGGCGACCGCTCGCTCTTCTCCGGGCTCGACCTCGTCGTCGCGCCCGGCGACGTCATCGGCCTCGTGGGCGTGAACGGAGCCGGGAAGTCCACCCTGCTCCGGCTGCTCGCGGGGCTGGACACCCCGGAACACGGTGAGCTGCGGATCTCGCCGCCCAGCGCCGCCGTGGGCCACCTCCCGCAGGAGCCGGAGCGGCGCGAGGGCGAGACCGTACGACAGTTCCTCGCCCGCCGTACCGGGGTCGCCG
This sequence comes from Streptomyces sp. NBC_00259, assembly GCF_036181745.1. Lineage (NCBI taxonomy): Bacteria > Bacillati > Actinomycetota > Actinomycetes > Kitasatosporales > Streptomycetaceae > Streptomyces > Streptomyces sp. NBC_00259. Next base: position 7,001,880 of record NZ_CP108080.1, read on the forward strand.
CCGCGCAGGCCGCGATGGACGAGGCCACCCAGGGGCTCGTCGACGGGACGCCCGGGGCCGACGACGCGTACGCGGTGAGCCTGGAGCGCTGGCTGGCCCTCGGCGGCGCCGACCTGGACGAGCGTGCCGAGGAGGTCGCCGGCACGCTCGGCCTGACCATCGGCCTCGACCAGCCCATGACCTCGCTGTCCGGCGGCCAGGCCGCCCGCGCCGGGCTCGCGTCCCTGCTGCTGTCCCGCTACGACGTCTTCCTCCTCGACGAGCCCACCAACGACCTCGACCTGGACGGGCTGGAGCGGCTGGAGACCTTCGTCCAGGGCCTGCGCGCCGGCACGCTCGTCGTCAGCCACGACCGCGAGTTCCTGGCCCGTACGGTCACCAAGGTGCTCGAACTCGATCTCGCCCAGCAGCAGATCACCCTGTACGGCGGCGGCTACGAGGCCTACCTGGAGGAGCGGGCGACCGCCCGGCGGCACGCGCGCGAGGAGTACGAGGAGTACGCCGACAAGAAGGCGGCACTGGAGGGCCGCGCCCAGATGCAGCGCTCCTGGATGGACAAGGGCGTCAAGAACGCCCGGCGCAAGGCCACCGACAGCGACAAGATCGGCCGCAAGTTCCGCAGCGAGGCGAGCGAGAAGCAGGCGGCGAAGGCCCGCCAGACCCAGCGGATGATCGAACGGCTGGACACCGTCGACGAGCCCCGCAAGGAGTGGGAGCTGCACATGGAGATCGCCTCCGCGCCGCGCTCCGGCTCGGTGGTGGCGACCCTGCGCGACGCGGAGGTGCGGCGGGGCGACTTCCGCTTCGGGCCGGTGTCGCTGCAGATCGACTGGGCCGACCGCGTCGCGATCACCGGCGCCAACGGCGCCGGAAAGTCGACGCTCCTCGCCGCTCTCCTCGGCCGCCTGCCGCTGGACGGGGGCCACGCCGCGCTCGGCTCCGGTGTCGTCGTCGGCGAGGTCGACCAGGCCCGCAAGCTCTTCCACGGCACCGACTCGCTGCTGGACGCCTTCTGTGCGGCCGTCCCCGACACCGAGCCCGCCGAGGTCCGCACCCTCCTCGCCAAGTTCGGCCTCAAGGCCGGCCATGTGCTGCGCCCCGCCGTCACCCTCTCCCCGGGCGAACGGACCCGCGCCGCACTCGCACTGCTGCAGGGCCGGGGCGTCAACCTGCTCGTCCTCGACGAGCCGACGAACCATCTCGACCTGCCGGCCATCGAACAGCTGGAGTCCGCGCTCGGCTCGTACGACGGCACGCTGCTCCTCGTCACGCACGACCGGCGGATGCTGGAGGCGGTCCGTACGACCCGGCGCATCGAGGTCGCGGACGGCAAGGTGACCGAGCTGTGACGGCCGACGACCCCACGACCCGGCTGTTCGCCCTCCTCGACGACCTGGACGCCGACGTCGACGAGACGATCGACCTGGCCGACGAGATCGCGGCATCCGGTGACCGCGCTCTGCTGCCGCGCCTGGAGGCCGGGCTGGAGCGCTCCATCGCCGAACGGAACTTCTACGCCCGCGAACTGCTCGGCGGAGTGATCGCGGCGATCGGCGGCACCGGCGCACTGCCGGTGCTGCTGCGCGCCTCGGCCGTCGACCTCGGCGACGACCAGGACGCCCTCGCGACGGAGATCGTCGACCTCGTCCACACCGACCCGCCGACCGCCCGCGCCCTTCTGACGCCCCTGGCCCACTCCGAAGACCCGGCGGTCCGGGCCCGCGCCGAGTGGGCGCTCCACTTCCTCCCGGACTGAGCGGCCCCCTCCGCCCGCAGGGCCCGGCCACCCGGCCCGGAGCGCGTGGCCGGCTCTCGGGCCCGTCCGGCGTTCGAGGACCGGTACACCGCTTCCCACCCGGAGCCGGGGAGCCCCGGCCCGCACGGCGGGACGGGGCTCCAGGGGCGAACAGGGGCCGTGAGCCCCGGGTGGGTCAGCCGCGGGTGGGTCAGCCGCGGCGGCCGCCCTGCTTCGGGTCCAGCAGGCCCGCCTTGCGCAGGGCGTCCGCCATCGCGCTGTTCGCCGGGGGCGGGGCCTGGCGGCCCGTGCCCGCGCCGCCGCTGCCGCCGCGAGGGGCACCGCCGCGTCGCTGCTGGGGCGGGCGCCCGCCCTGCTCGCGTTCGCGGCGACCGCCCTGAGCGCCGCCGCCGGACGCCTGCGGCGCCGCCTCGTCGTCAAGCCGCAGCGTCAGCGAGATCCGCTTGCGCGGGATGTCGATGTCGAGGACCTTCACCTTGACCACGTCGCCCGGCTTCACCACGTCCCGCGGGTCCTTGACGAACGTCCGGGACATCGCGGAGACGTGGACGAGCCCGTCCTGGTGGACGCCGACGTCGACGAACGCGCCGAACGCCGCCACGTTCGTGACGACACCCTCGAGCACCATGCCCGACACCAGGTCGGAGAGCTTCTCGACGCCGTCCTTGAAGGTCGCCGTCTTGAACGCGGGCCGCGGGTCGCGCCCGGGCTTCTCCAGCTCCCGCAGGATGTCCGTGACCGTCGGCAGACCGAAGGTCTCGTCGACGAAGTCGTCCGCACGCAGCGACCGCAGCACCCCGGTGTTGCCGATGAGCGACGCCACCTCGCTGCCGCTGGTCTTCACCATCCGCCGCACCACCGGATACGCCTCGGGGTGCACGCTGGACGAGTCGAGGGGGTCGTCGCCGCCGCGGATGCGCAGGAAGCCCGCGCACTGCTCGTACGCCTTCGGCCCGAGCCGCGCCACGCCCTTGAGTTCCTTCCGGGACCGGAACGGACCGTTCGCGTCGCGGTGCGCCACGATGTTCTCGGCGAGCCCCGAGCCGATGCCCGACACCCGCGACAGCAGCGGCGCGGACGCCGTGTTGACGTCGACGCCGACACCGTTCACACAGTCCTCGACGACCGCGTCCAGCGAGCGCGACAGCTTCACCTCGGACAGGTCGTGCTGGTACTGGCCGACGCCGATCGACTTCGGATCGATCTTGACCAGCTCGGCGAGCGGGTCCTGGAGCCGGCGCGCGATCGACACCGCACCGCGCAGCGACACGTCGAGACCCGGCAGCTCCTGCGAGGCGAACGCGGAGGCCGAATACACCGACGCCCCCGCCTCCGACACCATCACCTTGGTGAGCTTCAGCTCCGGGTGCCTGGTGATGAGATCGCCGGCCAGCTTGTCCGTCTCGCGCGACGCCGTGCCGTTGCCGATGGCGACGAGCTCGACCGCGTGCTCCTTCGCGATGCGCGCGAGCTTCGCCAGCGACTCGTCCCACTTGTTCGCCGGTACGTGCGGATAGATCGTGTCGGTGGCGACGACCTTGCCGGTCGCGTCGACGACGGCCACCTTCACGCCCGTACGGAAGCCGGGGTCGAGGCCCAGCGTCGCCCGGGTACCGGCCGGCGCGGCGAGCAGCAGATCGCGCAGGTTGGCCGCGAAGACGCGTACCGCCTCGTCCTCCGCCGCCGTCCGCAGCCGCAGCCGCAGATCGATCCCGAGGTGGACGAGGATCCGGGTCCGCCAGGCCCAGCGCACCGTGTCCGCCAGCCACTTGTCGCCCGGGCGGCCCCGGTCGGCGATGTCGAAGCGGCGGGCGACGAGGCCCTCGTACGTGGACGGGCCGTCCGTGGCCTCCTCGGGCTCCAGGTCCAGCGCGAGGACGTCCTCCTTCTCGCCGCGCAGCATCGCGAGGACGCGGTGCGAGGGCAGCTCGGTGAACGGCTCGGCGAAGTCGAAGTAGTCGGCGAACTTCGCGCCGGCCTCCTCCTTGCCCTCCCGCACCTTCGCGGCGAGCCGGCCGCGCGTCCACATCCGCTCGCGCAGCTCGCCGATGAGGTCGGCGTCCTCCGAGAACTGCTCGGTCAGGATCGCCCGCGCGCCCTCCAGCGCGGCCGTCGGGTCCGCGACGCCCTTGTCGGCGTCGACGAACGCCGCCGCCGCCGCGAGCGGTTCGACGGACGGGTCGCCGAGCAGGCCCTGGGCGAGCGGTTCCAGCCCGGCCTCGCGCGCGATCTGCGCCTTGGTGCGCCGCTTGGGCTTGAAGGGCAGATAGATGTCCTCCAGGCGGGCCTTGGTGTCGGCCGCCCGGATCTGCGCCTCGAGCTCGTCGGAAAGCTTGCCCTGCTCCCGGACGGATTCCAGGATCGCGGTCCGCCGCTCCTCCAGCTCCCGCAGATACCGCAGCCGCTCCTCGAGCGTGCGCAGCTGCGCGTCGTCGAGCATCTCGGTCGCTTCCTTGCGGTAGCGAGCGATGAACGGCACGGTCGACCCGCCGTCGAGCAGCTCGACGGCCGCCTTCACCTGCCGCTCGCGTACGCCGAGCTCCTCGGCGATCCTGCCTTCGATGGACGTCGTCACGGTTCCCCGACTCGCCTTCTGATGCTGGCTGTGCTGTGGAGGCCGCGCGGACGGGTGCCCGCGAGGTCCCTTCGCCTGCATTCTGCCGGGTGGCCGGGGGCCGTGTCGCGCGTCCCCCCTGTGCGCGGCGCGTACGTCGTCCGCCGCCGGGGGAAGCCGGGGGGCCTCCTGACCGGCTACGTCGCCGGCTGTGTCACCGGATATGCCGTACGCCCACCGCCGGTCGCCGCGCGGCGGGTCGCCGGACGTCAGCCCTTGCCGGTCAGGTCCGCGGGGAACGCCCCGGCCGCGGCGGCCGTCATGAGGAAACCACGGGCCAGTTCGGTGAGGCGTTCGACGGCCGCCGCGCCGAGGTGCTCGTACGGCGCGAGGTCGAGCCGGTCGGTGTGCTCCTCCAGCTCCGCGCGCAGGGCCGTGCCCGCCTCCGTCAACTCGCCGTCCGCGGTCAGCAGCCCGCGCTCGCGCAGCCGGCCGGAGGCGGCCTCCCAGTCGGTGCGCCGCCAGCCGCGGCTGGCGAGGATCCAGCGCGGCGACATGCCCTTGCCGGTCGCGGTGTGGCTGACCAGGGCCTCCAGCGGGTCGAGCCCGGCGGACAGCAGCGCGGCGAGATGGCCGTCGCCGCGGTGCTCCCGCAGCAGCGTGGCGGCGTGCCAGTAGGCGAGGTGCGGCTCCTCGGGGACGGGCAGGTCCGCATGGGCCGCGTACAGCGGACGGGCGTGCCGGGTGCAGGCCTCCGTGGCGCGCAGCGCCAGCCGGGCCGCCTCCGCCATCTCGTCCGAGGCGACGGCGTCGTCACCGAGCAGCCGTCGCAGTGTCGCGTCCACGCCCCGCAGCCGGGCCGCCAGCACCGTGGTGGGCGGCGCGGTCTCCCACACCGCGGGGAGATGACGGGCGATCAGCTCGTGGTTGAAGTTGTAGAAGGTCGCCGCGACCGTGCCGGGACCGACGGCGCCCATCGCGGCGGCCCGCCCGGCGAAGTAGGCGGCGCTCGCGTCCTCGACGCCGATCCCGGCGAGCTCCTTCGCGTAGTCGGGCGAGAAGTACACGGTGGAGTGGAGCGGGTTGACGGCGTTGTGGCAGCGGCGTCCCGCGCGCGGGGGCAGAGAGGTCATGCCAGCAGGTTACCGACTGGTCGGTACGACCGTAAGGGGAGGGGCGGGACACCGGGGGGAGCCCATGGCAGGAAAGGTGGGGATCTCGTCATTGCGGTCGTACGGCCGTGGCGCCGACCATGGAGGCATGCCAGAGCGAACCGTGCTTGTCGTGCTCTTCGACGGGGTGCAGAGCCTTGATGTGACCGGCCCGCTCGAGGTCTTCTCGGGCGCCGGCGAGGTCCCGTCCGCGGCGTTCGGGTACCGCATCCGCACCGCCTCGCTCGACGGCGGGCCGGTCCGCACCTCCAGCGGGCTGACCCTCGTCCCGGACGGCCGACTGGGTGACGGCGCCCCGCCGCACACGCTGATCGTCCCGGGCGGCGAGGGCACCCGACGCCCCGATCCCGCGCTGATCGACTGGCTGCGCGCGCACGCCACCGGGGCCGAGCGCCTCGTCTCCGTGTGCACCGGCGCGCTGCTGCTGGCGGAGGCAGGGCTGCTCGACGGCCACCGCGCGACCACACACTGGTCCGTCTGCGACCATCTCGCACGCACCTACCCGGGGGTCGACGTCGACCCCGAGCCGATCTTCGTCAGGGACGGGCGGCTCTCCACCTCGGCCGGGGTCACCGCGGGCATCGACCTGGCCCTCGCGCTGGTCGAGGAGGACCTGGGGCGTACGACGGCGCTGACCATCGCCCGCCATCTGGTGGTCTTCCTGCGCCGTCCCGGCAACCAGGCACAGTTCAGCGTCCAGCTCGCCGCCCAGACCGCCCGGCGCGAACCGCTGCGGGAGGTCCAGCAGTACATCACCGACCACCCCGACGGCGATCTCGGCGTCGAGGCCCTGGCCGGCCGGGCCCGGCTGTCGCCCCGTCAGTTCGCCCGTGCCTTCCTCGCCGAGACGGGGACCACTCCGGGCAAGTACGTCGACCGGGTCCGTCTGGAGCACGCCCGGCGGCTCCTGGAGGACACCGGCGACGGCATCGAGGAGATATCCCGGGCCTGCGGATACGGCACGCCCGAGGCGATGCGCCGCGCCTTCGTGAAGGCCCTCGGCGCGGCCCCGGCCGAGTACCGCCGCCGCTTCCACGCACCCGTCCGCTGACACCCGCGTACAGGAGGACCCTCAACAAGGCCGAGGTCAACCCGCCCCCTCCCGAACCCGCCTCCACCGGAACCCGCGTACACCGCAACCGAAAGGGACCGCCATGCAGATCGCCATCCTGCTCTACGACCGCTTCACCAGCCTGGACGCCGTCGGCCCGTTCGAACTGCTCAGCCGGCTGCCGGGCGCCGAGACCGTGTTCGTCTCGAAGCAGCCGGGTCCGGTGCGCAACGACCAGGGCAACCTCGCGCTGGTCGCCGACCGCGCCATCACCGAGGTGACGGCTCCCGACATCGTCCTCGTGCCCGGCGGCCCCGGCTCACGCCAGGCCATGCACGACGAGACGCTCCTCGACTGGCTCCGCGCGGCCGACGCCACCAGCACCTGGACCACCTCCGTGTGCACCGGCTCGCTGGTGCTGGCCGGCGCGGGTCTGCTCGACGGCCGGCGTGCCACCTCCCACTGGCTCGCCCTGGACGACCTGGTGCCGTACGGCGCCGAACCGACGGGGGAGCGCGTGGTCTTCGACGGCAAGTACGTCACGGCCGCCGGGGTCTCGTCCGGGATCGACATGGCCCTGCATCTGCTCGGCCGGATCGCGGGCGACGACGTCGCCCGCACGGTTCAGCTGATGACCGAGTACGACCCGCAGCCGCCGTACGACGCGGGCTCGCCGGAGAAGGCGCCGGAGCCGGTCGTCGCGTTCTCGCGCACGCTCGCGGACGAGGTCTCCACGGCGAAGGGCTGACCCTCACACGGTCCAGGTGAAGCGCGGCTGCCTCCGCTCCAGGAACGCGGCGACGCCCTCCGCGGTGTCGCCGCTGCCGCGCGCCTGCTCGGCCCAGTGCTCGTCCCGGTCGGTACGGCCCGAGGCGAACTCCTTCGCCGCGGCCTGGGTCAGCTGCGAGCGGGAGGTCAGCACCCGGGCGAACTCGGCGACGCGCTTGCCCAGTTCGCCCTCGGGCAGCACCTCGTCGACCAGACCGGTGCGCAGCGCTCGTTGCGTATCGATCAACTCGCCGGAGAACAGCAGGTACTTCGCGGCCGCGGGCCCCACCAGCGACACCAGCCGCCGGGTCGAGGACGACGGATACACGATGCCCAGCTTGGCCGGGGTGATCCCGAAGGAGGCGCCGTCCTCGGCGAACCGCAGATCGCAGGCCGTCGCGAGCTGGCAGCCACCGCCCACGCAGTAGCCGCGGACCGCGGCCAGGGTCGGCTTGGGGAAGGCCGCGAGAGCCTCCTCGGCCCGTACGGCCAGGTCCTGGGGCGTCTCGCCGGGTACGGGCGGCTCGCTCAGCGAGGAGATGTCGGCGCCCGCGCAGAAGGTGCCGCCCTCGCCGGTCAGCACCAGCACCCGCACCCCGGGGTCGTGCGCGAGGCCGTCCAGCAGGCCGGGCAGCGCGCGCCACATCGCGGCCGTCATCGCGTTGCGCTTGGCGGCGTGGCTGATGACGACGGTCGCGACCCCGTCCGAGACGGAGTGCCGCAGCTCCGGCTCCGTGCGGTTCATCCGGTCCATGCGCCGGATGCTATCCGCCGGGCTCGTACCTATGATCAAGAAGGGGGCGCGACGAGGAGGCACCGATGGCCGGTCCCGCCCACGAGGGCAGAAGGCTCCGCCGCAGCTTCGGCTGGCTCGCGGCGCTCGGGGTGCTTCTCGTCATCGCAGGTCTCGTCGGGCTCGTCTACGTCGGCGTCGCCACGCTGACCTCGATGCTGCTCTTCGGCTGGCTGCTGCTGATCGGCGGCCTCGTCGGACTGCTCCAGGCGATCGAGTCGCGCGGCAGCAACCACTTCTGGCTCGGGGTGGTCGTCGCCGCGCTCAACATCGCGGCCGGTGTGGTCGTCATCCGCCACCCGGAGGGCAGCGCGGAGGCGCTGACCATGTTCGCCGCGTTGCTGTTCCTGACCGGTGGGCTGTTCCGTCTGCTGGGGAGCCTCGTCGTGCGCGGGCCGCAGTTCGGCTGGACGCTGCTCCAGGGCGCGTTCGGGCTGCTGCTGGGCATCCTGGTGCTCGTGAACTGGCCCGAGAGCAGCCGCTACGTGATTGGGACGTTCTTCTCGCTGGCACTGCTCTTCGACGGGCTGGGACTGATCGCGATCGGGTTCGGCGGCCGCCGGATCGTGGACATGGTCGCGGACACCGACGACACCGCCGGTATCACCGCGTCCGAGAAGCCGACAGAAGAAGATCAGGATCGATCGAAAAGCTGACCCTGGCGTACTTACCTGGTCAGATGCCGTCGATAGCAGCTGATTTCTGTTCAGCGGCCCGGTATGGACCAGTGCATTCCCAACACTCGGTACTCAACAGTTCCCAGCAACGTTTCACGAGGGTGGGTGCGGGAGTATGGAGAGCCCGGGGAGCGTCCCGGCCCGGCCGCTGTCGTACGAAGGTGTCTGGCGGTTCACCGCCCCCGCGCTCGACGTGTCCGTACCGCAGGCGCGGCACGCCGTCCGCGATCTGATCCACCGCCAGGGCGTCCCGGTCCACGACGACGTGCTCCAGGGACTGCTGCTGATCGTGTCCGAACTGGTCACCAACGCCGTACGGCATGCGGCCCTGCTCTCGCCCCAGGTCGCCGTCGAGGTCGCGGTCGGCCCGGAGTGGATCCGGGTGGCCGTCGAGGACAATCACCCCTACCGGCCCAAGGCCCTGGAGACCGACTCCGCGAAGACCGGCGGGCGCGGCCTGCTCCTGGTCAAGGAGATCACCAGGGAGGCGGGCGGTGAATGCGACGTGGAGCACACGGCGAGCGGCGGGAAGATCGTCTGGGCCGCACTGCCGCTCGTTCCGCTGAGCGGCGCGGCGCCCCTGTAGGGCGCCTCACCACAGCGCGGCCGGAGCCGTCACCAGCCGCCGGCCGGACCCGTCAGTTCCTTGATCGCCGGGCGCGCCGTGTCCAGGACCGTCATGAACCATGCGGAGAACGTGTCCCGTGCGTGGCGCTCCGCCAGCTCCGCGGCCGTCACGAACGCCGTCTCGCCGACCTCCTCCGGGTCCGGGCGCAGCGAGGACTGCACCATGCCCACGAAGAGGTGGTTGAACTCCTGCTCGACCAGGCCCGAGGCCGGGTCCGGATGGTTGTAGCGCACGGTGCCCGCCTCCGCCATCAGCGACGGCGAGACCCCCAGCTCCTCGTGCGTACGACGGGCCGCCGCCGTGAAGGGGGCCTCACCCGGATACGGGTGGCCGCAGCAGGTGTTCGACCAGACACCGGGGGAGTGGTACTTCCCGAGCGCCCGGCGCTGCAGCAGCAGCCGCCCCTGCTCGTCGAAGAGGAATACGGAGAACGCCCGGTGCAACTGCCCGGGTGCCTGATGGGCGGAGAGCTTCTCCGCGGTGCCGATGGTATGGCCGCTCTCGTCGACAAGTTCGAGCAAGATCGGCTGCATGGTGCCGTTCGGCGAGCTGTTCGCCGCGGTGGCGGGTGTGGTCGGCATGGCCATCCTTCGCATCGGTCCTCGGCCCAGCGGGGCTCCCTCAGTCTGCCGTACAAAAGCGGCTTGTCCGCACTTCGTCACCCTGGGCATGTCCGTGCCCGCCGCGCGTGGAGCGCGACAGGCACGGACGGCAGATCAGACCCCGAAGGCCTCCGGGTAGATGATCGTTCCCTGCGGGAACACCGGGGAACCGTCGGGGACCAGCGCCTTCACCGCCTTGCCCGGCGCTTCGGGGCCCGGCCGGATGCCGAGCCGCGAAGCGGGCCCGGAACCGGACCGGTGGCAGTACTCCGGATGAACCAGCACCACGGCGGACCGCTCACCTCGCACCCACGCCCCGGCGGCCGGGCGAACGGTGCGTCAGCCGCCGTCGGCATGCCGCAGCACATAGCCCGTGTAGCCGTACTCCGAGCCGTGGTCGCGGCGCATGGCGATCTCGGCCCGTGTCGCGTCGAGCACGGCGGCCATCCCCGGAGCGGTGGGGTCGGCGGCATCGGCCCGCGCTCCGAGCGGCCCGTAGTACTCCTGCCAGTCGCTCTCGGGCTGCCGGTGGACGCCGAGCACGCGGTAGCCGGCCGCGGTCGCCGCCGCCGCGTTCTCCGCCGCGGTACGCAGGGGGTAGTGCTCGTCCCAGAAGGCACGGGCCTCCGGGCTCGGCTCGTCGTGGGTCCACTCGCATTCGGTGACGACGAGCGTGCCGCCCGGCGCGAGCAGCCGGCGCCAGTCGCGCAGCGCCGTGTCGAATCCGATCGAGTACGCCGAGCCCTCGGCCCAGACCAGATCGAACGACCCGTCCGGGAAGTCCGGGGACGGCAGTGCGCCCATGTCGGCGTTGACGGTACGGATACGGCCGTTGAGCCCACGCGCGGCGGCGGTTCGCCGCAGCTCGCCGAGGAACGGCTCGTGCAGATCGACGGCCGTGACGTCGGCGCCGGCCTCGGTGGCCAGCAGCAGCGCGGCACGGCCGGGGCCACAGCCCAGATCGAGCACCCGCGGACGGGACGGCAGCACGCCCGCGAGGGAGAGCAGCCGGCGCGTGCTGGCGTCGGAGCCGGGACTCTGCCGGGGCAGGCCGTGGTGGAGGGAGAAGAAGGCTTCGTACAGATCAGCGTTGTCGGACAACGTGGGAACCCCTTGGAAGGAGCGGGCCCCGGCCGGCGTACGCGGTCGGTCGGCGTACGGAATCAGGCAGGCCGGTCAGCCCGGAGATCGATGAAGGACCGGGCGGTGCTGCGCTCGGCAGCTCGTACGACGGTCATCGACCTCAGCTCCCCTCAAGATCACGGCTTCGCGCCAATGTAGCAGCCGCGGGTGACGTGCCGGCCCTCAGAGGCAGTACCCGGGCTCGTGCTCGGCATGGCCGCTGGGCTCCAGCTGGAACGTGCAGTGCTCGACGTCGAAGTGGGACCCGAGACAGCCCTGCAGATCGTGCAGCAACTTCTCGTGGCCGACCGCGTCCAGGACGTCCTGGGCGACCACCACGTGCGCGGAGAGCACCGGCATCCCGGACGTGATGGTCCAGGCATGCAGATCGTGGACGTCCTCGACGCCCGGCAGAGCCCGTATGTGCTCGCGCACCTCGGCCATGTCGACGCCCTTCGGTGCCGCCTCCAGCAGCACGTTCAGCGTCTCCCGCAGCAGCTTGACCGTGCGGGGCACGATCATCACGCCGATGGCGAGCGAGGCGATCGGGTCGGCCGCCTGCCAGCCGGTGGCCAGGATCACGGCCGCCGAGATCAGCACCATCACCGAGCCCAGCGCGTCCGCGAGGACCTCCAGATAGGCGCCGCGTACGTTGAGGCTCTCCTTCTGCCCGCGCACGAGCAGGGACAGCGACACCATGTTGGCGGCCAGACCGACCAGGGCGAAGACGATCGCCACCCCGCCCCTGGTCTCGGCCGGGGTGATGAAGCGCTGCACCGCCTCGTACAGCAGGAAGCCGCCGACGCCGAGCAGCAGCACACAGTTCGCGAGCGCGGCGAGGATCTCGGCCCGGGCGAATCCGAAGGTGCGGTTCGTGTCGGCGGGACGGCCCGCGAAGTGGATCGCCAGCAGCGCCATGGCGAGGCCGAGAGCGTCCGTCGCCATGTGCGCGGCATCCGCGATCAGGGCCAGCGAGTCCGCCAGGATGCCGCCGACGATCTCCAGGACCATCACGCCCAGCGTGATCCCCAGGGCGATCCGCAGCCGTCCGCGATAGGCGGCGGCCGCGGTACCCGTCGGCGGCGGGCCGCCGTGCGTATGCCCGTGGTCGTGCCCAGCCCCCATGCGAGACGCCTCCCGGCTCGTGCGAATGATCCGTCCGAGTGGCCAGTGAACTACGGGCCGGGGGTATGGGGCAACACGACGCTGAACACCGTTGTCATATGCTCTGACCTGCGGTTACGACCGCAGGTCAGAGCCTCGGCGGGTGGTGGCGTAGCTCAGCGGGGACGGGCCTCGGGATGGTGCAGCAGCCAGCCCTCCCAGGCCGACTCGACCATCTCGCGCACCCCGAGCGAGGCGCTCCAGCCCAGCTCCTTGCCGATCCGGTCGACCGACGCCACGGCCCGTGCCGCGTCCCCGGGCCGGCGCGGCTCGACGACCGCGGGGGTGCCGTGACCGGTCACCTCGGCGACGAGACGGGCGAGCGTGCGCACCGAGACGCCCTCGCCGCGGCCGACGTTCACCGTGAGATCCCCGGCGCCGTCCTGGCCGGCCAGCCGGCGGGCCGCGGTCAGATGGGCGTCGGCGAGATCGGCGACGTGGATGTAGTCGCGCACGCAGGTGCCGTCGGGCGTCGGGTAGTCGTCCCCGAAGATCCGCGGCGCGTCACCGCGGGTGATCCGGTCGAAGAACATCGGGATGACGTTGAACACTCCGGTGTCCGCGAGCTCCGGCCGGGCCGCGCCCGCGACGTTGAAGTAGCGCAGGCAGGCGGTGGCGATGCCGTGCGCCCGGCCCGCCGCCCGCACCAGCCACTCGCCGGTGAGCTTGGTCTCGCCGTAGGGATTGATCGGCACGGCGGGGGTGTCCTCCGTGATCAGGTCCGCGTCGGCCATTCCGTACACGGCCGCCGACGACGAGAAGAGGAACCGCTTGACGTCCGCCGCGACGACGGCCTCCAGCAGCACCGTCAGCCCGTGCACGTTCTCCCGGTAGTAGCGCAGGGGCTGCTCCACGGACTCGCCGACCTGCTTCTTCGCCGCGAGATGCACCACACCCGTGACCGAGTGGTCGGTGAGCGTGCGATCCAGCAGCTCCCGGTCCAGCAGCGAGCCCCGCACCAGCGGCATGCCTTCTGGCAGCCGCCCCGGACGCCCCGTCGAGGCGTCGTCGAGTACGACGACCCGCTCCCCGGCCTCCGTCATCGCACGGGCCACATGCGCCCCGATGTACCCCGCCCCGCCAGTGATCAGCCATGTCATGCCCGCCACCCTAGGGGGTGTCCTGCGGATCCTGCCGGGCCCGCGACGCTGATCCAGCCTGACCCACCGGGCACCCCCTGAGCCGTCCCCGGCGCGGTTTGTGGCGTGAGCCGCCGATCGACGATGATGATCTCGGCCGCGGCACCGCCGGCCGGCCGTGGCCGCGGCAGGGACGCCCGGCCCGGGCAGAAGACCGGCGGGGTGAGCGGGAGTGTCCTCACCGGGAAACCTCGGTGAACTCGCGCTTCCATTCATCCGATAGCCTCAGCCGACATGCCGCCGCCCGGTCCCGGGCCGAGTCGTCGTGCCCACCCATGATCAGCGCCAAGGAGTGAGTCCGTCTGTCGACCGCAATCCTCACCGGTCCGCCGGTACCCGGATCGCCGCTCGAAGGCGATCTCCGGTCGCTGGGCTTCGACGTACGGGTCGCCTCGGGCGCCGACGAGGCCGCCGGCCTGCTCACGGCGGTGCCCGCCGCCGAGCGCGTCGCCCTCGTCGACCCCCGCTTCGTCGGACACGTCCACGCCCTCCGCCTCGGACTGACGGACCCGCGCTTCCCCGCGGCCACGGTCCCGGGCGCCGTCACGGCACAGCCCGAGGCCCGTACGGCGCTGCTCGCCGCGCTGCGCGCGAGCACGGACGCCGCACCGTCCGCCGCAGGCGCCCCGGTGGCCGCCGGGGTACTCGCCGACCGCGTCGCCGACGCCCTCGAAGCCGAGGGCGCCACCGCCCACCGCCCCGAGCTCGGGACGCTCGTCGCGACGGTGCCCGACGACCCGCAGGGCCGGAACGAGGCCCGCCAGGCCGTCGCCGCCGTCGACGACGAGGCCGTACGGCTCCGCTCCGCCGTGAAGGCGCGCGACGGGTTCTTCACGACCTTCTGCATCAGCCCGTACTCGCGCCACCTCGCCCGCTGGTGCGCGAACCGCGGACTGACCCCGAACCAGGTCACCACCGCCTCGCTGATCACCGCGCTCATAGCGGCCGGCGCCGCCGCCACCGGCACCCGCGGCGGCTTCGTCGCCGCCGGAGTGCTGCTCCTCGTCTCCTTCGTGCTGGACTGCACCGACGGACAGCTCGCCCGCTACTCCCTGCAGTACTCGACGATGGGCGCCTGGCTCGACGCCACCTTCGACCGCGCCAAGGAGTACGCCTACTACGCGGGCCTCGCCCTCGGCGCCGCGCGCGGCGGGGACGACGTCTGGGCCCTCGCCCTCGGCGCCATGGTGCTGCAGACCTGCCGGCACGTCGTGGACTTCTCCTTCAACGAGGCGAACCACGACGCCACCGCCAACACCTCGCCCACCGCCGCCCTCTCCGACCGCCTCGACAGCGTCGGCTGGACGGTCTGGGTACGCCGCATGATCGTGCTGCCGATCGGCGAGCGCTGGGCCATGATCGCCGTGCTGACCGCCGTGGCCACCCCGCGCATCGTCTTCTACGCGCTGCTCATCGGCTGTGGCTTCGCCGCCACGTACACCACCGCGGGCCGGGTGCTGCGCTCCCTCACGCGCCGGGCGCACAGGACCGACCGCGCCGCCCGGGCCCTCGCGGATCTCGCCGACTCCGGCCCGCTCGCCGAGAGCGTCGCGCGCGCCGCCAAGGGCCTCGCCTCCCGGCTCCCCGCCATGGCACCCCTGGCGATCGCGGTGCTGGGCGCCGCCGCCGTCACGGCCACCGCGTGGCTCACGCCGTACGGCAGCCCCTGGCCGGTCGTCGCCGCCGTCGGCTACGCCCTGACCTCCGGCATCGCCGTCGCCCGCCCCCTCAAGGGGGCCCTCGACTGGCTCGTCCCCCCGGTCTTCCGGTCCGCGGAGTACGGCACGATCCTGCTGCTCGCCGCCAAGGCGGACGTGAACGGAGCCCTTCCCGCGGCTTTCGGCCTGGTGGCCGCCGTCGCCTACCATCACTACGACACGGTGTACCGCATCCGCGGCGGCACCGGCGCGCCCCCGCACTGGCTCGTCCGTGCGGTCGGCGGGCACGAGGGGCGCACCCTGGCGGTCGCTCTCCTGGCCACCCTGCTCGGTGCCCCGCAGTTCACGATCGCGCTGACGGTCCTCGCGGTCGCCGTGGCGGTCGTGGTGGTCGCGGAGTCCATCCGCTTCTGGGTCTCCTCCGGAGCACCCGCCGTACACGACGAAGGAGAACCCGCATGATCGGCCTCGTACTGGCAGCCGGTGCCGGACGGCGTCTGCGTCCTTACACCGACACGCTTCCGAAGGCCCTCGTGCCGGTCGACGGGGACCTCTCGGTCCTCGACCTCACGCTGAAGAACTTCAGTGAGATCGGCCTCACCGAGGTCGCCGTCGTCGTCGGCTACCGCAAGGAGGCCGTGTACGCGCGCAAGGAGGAGTTCGAGGCCACGTACGGCCTGAAGCTCACCCTGATCGACAACGACAAGGCCGAGGAGTGGAACAACGCCTACTCCCTGTGGTGCGCCCGTGACGTCCTGAAGCAGGGCGTGATCCTCGCCAACGGCGACACCGTGCACCCGGTCTCCGTCGAGCGGACCCTCCTCGCCGCCCGCGGCAACGGCCAGAAGATCATCCTCGCCCTCGACACGGTGAAGCAGCTCGCCGACGAGGAGATGAAGGTGATCACCGCCGACGGCCAGGGCGTACGGAGGATCACCAAGCTGATGGACCCCGCCACCGCCACCGGTGAGTACATCGGCGTCACCCTCATCGAGCCCGAGGCCGCCGAGGAGCTCGCCGACGCGCTGAAGGCCACCTTCGAGCGCGACCCCGACCTCTACTACGAGGACGGCTACCAGGAGCTGGTGAACCGCGGCTTCCAGATCGACGTGGCACCGATCGGCGACGTCAAGTGGGTCGAGATCGACAACCACGACGACCTCGCCAAGGGACGGGAGATCGCGTGCCTGTACTGACCCGCCTCATCCCCTCCCCGGTCGTCGTCGACATCCGCCCGGGCGCCCTGGACGATCTGCCCGGCCTCCTCGCCGACCAGCGGATCTCCGCCTCCGGCAAGCTGGCGTTCGCCATAAGCAACGGCTCCGGACAGGCCCTGCGCGAGAAGCTGGCGCCGGTGCTGCCCGACGCCGACTGGTACGAGGTCGCGGACGGCACGATCGACTCCGCCGTCAGGCTCGCCGACGACATCAAGGGCAAGCGGTACGACGCGGTCGTCGGCCTCGGCGGCGGCAAGATCATCGACGTGGCCAAGTACGCCGCCGCCCGGGTCGGGCTGCCGCTGGTCGCCGTCGCCACCAACCTCGCGCACGACGGACTCTGCTCCCCGGTCGCGACGCTCGACAACGACAACGGGCGCGGCTCGTACGGCGTCCCCACCCCGATCGCCGTGGTCATCGACCTCGACGTGATCCGTGACGCCCCCGTCCGGTTCGTCCGGGCGGGCATCGGCGACGCGATCTCCAACATCTCCGCGATCGCCGACTGGGAGCTGTCCCACCGGATCACCGGCGAGCCGGTCGACGGACTGGCCGCCGCCATGGCCCGTACCGCCGGCGAGTCCGTCCTGCGCCACCCCGGTGGCGTCGGCGACGACGGCTTTCTCACCGTGCTGGCCGAGGGACTGGTCCTGACCGGCATCTCCATGTCGATCAGCGGCGACACCCGGCCCTCGTCCGGCGCCTGCCACGAGATCAGCCACGCCTTCGACCTGCTCTACCCCAAGCGCTGCGCGCTCCACGGCGAGCAGGTCGGACTGGGTGCCGCCTTCGCGATGCATCTGCGCGGCGCCCACGAGGAGTCCGGGCTCTTCGCCGGAGTCCTCCGCAAGCACGGTCTGCCGGTCCTCCCCGAGGAGATCGGCTTCTCCGTGGACGAGTTCGTCAGGGCCGTGGAGTACGCACCGCAGACCCGCCCCGGACGTTTCACGATCCTCGAGCACCTCGACCTGTCCACCGACCAGATCAGGGACGCGTACGCCGACTATGCCAAGACCATCCGTAGCTGAACTCCGTCCGGTCGTTCACCCGGCGGGAGTCAAGGACCGGCGCAGTGGCGAGCACTGGGGCGGCCGCCTCTACATGCGCGAGATCTCCCTGCGCATCACCCGCGTCCTGGTCACCACCAAGGTCACGCCGAACCAGCTGACCTATCTGATGACCCTGGCCGGTGTCCTGGCCCTGCCGGCCCTGCTGGTGCCGGGCATCTGGGGCGCCGTCCTCGCCGTGGTGATGGTCCAGCTCTATCTGCTGCTCGACTGCGTCGACGGCGAGGTCGCCCGCTGGAAGAAGCAGTACTCCCTCTCCGGCGTGTACCTGGACCGGGTCGGCGCCTATCTGTGCGACGCGGCGGTCCTGGTCGGCTTCGGCCTGCGCGCCTCGGACCTGTGGGGCGGCGGCCGGATCGACTGGCTGTGGGCGTTCCTGGGCACTCTCGCGGCGCTCGGCGCGATCCTGATCAAGGCCGAGACCGACCTGGTCGGCGTCGCCCGGCACCAGGCCGGGATGGAGCCGGTCAAGGACGCGGCGGCCGAGCCGCGCTCGTCCGGCATGGCGCTCGCCCGCCGGGCCGCCGCCGCGTTCAAGTTCCACCGGCTGGTCCTCGGCATCGAGGCGTCCCTGCTCATCCTGGTGCTGGCGGTCCTCGACCAGGTCCAGGGCGACCTCTTCTTCTCCCGCCTGGGCGTCGCCGTGCTGGCCGGTATCGCGATGCTGCAGACCGTGCTGCACCTGGTGTCCATCCTCGTCTCCAGCAGGCTGAGGTGAGCACCGTGAAGCTCGGCGCCGTCATCATCACCATGGGCAACCGGCCCGACGATCTGCGGGCACTGCTCGACTCGGTCGCCAAGCAGCAGGGCGACCCGGTCGAGGTGGTCGTCGTCGGCAACGGCGCCCCCGTCACCGGAGTGCCCGACGGCGTCCGCACCGTCGACCTTCCGGAGAACCTGGGCATCCCGGGCGGCCGCAACGTCGGCATCGAGGCCTTCGGCCCCGCCGGCGGCGACGTCGACGTCCTGCTCTTCCTCGACGACGACGGCCTGCTGCCCAACACGGACACCGCCGAGCTGGTCCGCCGGGCCTTCTCGGAGGACCCCGGCCTCGGGATCGTCAGCTTCCGGATCGCCGACCCGGAGACCGGGCTCACCCAGCGCAGGCACGTCCCGCGGCTGCGCGCCTCCGACCCGATGCGCTCCTCACGCGTGACGACCTTCCTCGGCGGCGCAAACGCCGTCCGTACGAAGGTCCTGGCCCAGGTCGGCGCGCTGCCGGACGAGTTCTTCTACGCGCACGAGGAGACCGACCTCGCCTGGCGGGCCCTCGACGCGGGCTGGATGATCGACTACCGCTCCGACATGGTGCTGTTCCATCCGACGATGCCGCCGTCCCGGCACGCGGTCTACCACCGCATGGTGGCCCGTAACCGGGTGTGGCTGGCACGTCGCAATCTGCCCGCGCCCCTGGTGCCCGTCTATCTCGGGGTGTGGATCGTGCTCACACTCCTCAGGCGGCCCACCGTTGTGGCGCTCAAGGCATGGTTCGCCGGTTTCAGGGAGGGATGGACGACCCCGTGCGGGCCGCGCCGTCCCATGAAGTGGCGTACCGTGTGGCGACTGACGCGACTGGGCCGACCGCCTGTCGTGTGACCGGCCGGGATCTGAGAGCATCGGGCGTACTCCGGGACCTGGCCGCCACCTGAGGCCCGATTGACGCGCATCTTGAACACGAAAGTTTCAACTTGTGAGTGACACAACCCATGACGGTGCGATCGCCATGAGCGCTCGGCCGTCTCCCGACGACGGTCTGACGCCGGCGGAGCTGGCCGCCAAGTACGGCCTGTCGGTGAGCGGTGCCCGACCGGGGCTCATCGAGTACGTCAGGCAGCTCTGGGGCCGCCGGCACTTCATCCTGGCGTTCTCCTCCGCGAAGCTCACGGCCCAGTACAGCCAGGCCAAGCTCGGCCAGCTGTGGCAGGTCGCGACGCCGCTGCTGAACGCGCTGGTCTACTACCTGATCTTCGGGCTCATCCTCGGCGCCGGACGCGGGATGTCGAAGGAGGTCTACATCCCGTTCCTGGTGGCGGGCGTGTTCGTCTTCACGTTCACGCAGACCTCGGTGATGGCCGGCGTGCGGGCGATCTCGGGCAATCTGGGCCTGGTACGGGCGCTGCACTTCCCGCGCGCGTCGCTGCCCATCTCCTTCGCGCTGCAGCAGCTCCAGCAGCTGCTGTTCTCGATGATCGTGCTCGTGCTGATCGTGGTGGCGTTCGGCAGCTATCCGTCGCTCAGCTGGCTGCTGGTGGTCCCCGCGCTGGCGCTGCAGTTCGTCTTCAACATCGGCCTCGCGCTGATCATGGCCCGCATGGGCAGCAAGACGCCCGACCTCGCCCAGCTGATGCCGTTCATCATGCGGACGTGGATGTACGGCTCCGGCGTCATGTTCTCGATCAAGGTGATGCTCGCGGACAAGCCGGCCTGGATCGCCGAGGTCCTGATGTACAACCCCGCGGCGATCTACATGGACCTGATCCGCTTCGCCCTGATCGACGGGTACGACTCGTCGAACCTGCCCTCGCACGTGTGGCTGGCCGGAGTGATCTGGGCGGTGCTCCTCGGTGTCGCCGGGTTCGTGTACTTCTGGAAGGCGGAGGAGCGCTATGGCCGTGGCTGAGCACCTCGAAGACCCGCGCGACGCCCGGGTGCCCACCGTCATCGCCGACGAGGTGCACATCGTGTACCGCGTCAACGGCGGCAGCGGCGGCAAGGGCAGTGCGACCGCCGCGCTGAGCCGCATACTCCGGCGCGACCGCGGCGAGTCCCGCGGTGTCCGCAAGGTCCACGCCGTGCGCGGTGTCTCCTTCACCGCCTACCGCGGCGAGGCCATCGGCCTGATCGGTACCAACGGCTCCGGGAAGTCGACCCTGCTGCGGGCCATCGCCGGCCTGCTGCCGACCGAGAGCGGCAAGGTCTACACCGACGGCCAGCCGTCGCTGCTGGGCGTCAACGCGGCCCTCATGGGCGATCTGACCGGTGAGCGGAACGTCATCCTCGGCGGTCTGGCCATGGGCATGTCGCGCGAGGAGATCCGCTCGCGCTACCAGGGCATCGTCGACTTCTCCGGCATCAACGAGAAGGGCGACTTCATCACCCTGCCGATGCGCACGTACTCGTCCGGTATGGGCGCCAGGCTCCGCTTCGCGATCGCCGCGGCGAAGAACCACGACGTGCTGATGATCGACGAGGCGCTGGCCACCGGTGACCGGAGGTTCCAGATCCGCTCCGAGGAGCGCATCCGGGAGCTGCGCAAGGAGGCCGGTACGGTCTTCCTGGTCAGTCACAGCAACAAGTCGATCCGTGACACCTGCGATCGCGTCCTGTGGCTGGAGAAGGGCGAGCTGCTCATGGACGGCCCGACCGACGAGGTCATCAGGGCGTACGAGAAGGAGACCGGGAAGTAGGTCCCGCTCGCGAGGCATGCCACGCGGAAGGGCCCCCGCCGGAGTGCTCCGGCGGGGGCCCTCTCGCACGCGGGCCGGTCTCACCGGCCCGTGCGCGAGGCGCGGATTCCGGGTCGAGCGGTGGTCCGCGCGCCGTCAAGCATCCGTCAAGTCCTGTGTTCCTCGGGAATGTTGGCCCCGGATCGCATGGTTCTCGTCACGCACGCAGCACCCCGGAGGGGTCCGGGACGTTGTACAACGTAAGCTGTACCGGTGCTGATTCATGGCAAGTGGGGCGATACACCCTGAAGAATCCCGCTGGCCGGGCGGCGAAACCCCTCGTGGGGACCGGCGGCGTGTCCGAAATAGGATGTATTAGGTCAGCAGTGTAGAACGGGAGATGTGACGGCCATGACGGAAAATCTCCAGCTCCGCGAGGGCAGTGCCGTCCCCGCACCGGGCAGTCCGCAGTGACAGGTACCCGGCAGGTGCGCCCCGACGCCTCCACGCTCGACAAGGCCGCGGACGAGAACTTCCCCGTGGCCCCCTTCTTCCTGCCCCGCGCCTGGCGCAACGACCTCATGGCCGTCTACGGCTACGCCCGCCTGGTCGACGACATCGGGGACGGCGACCTCGCCCCCGGCGGCGCCGACGCGCGGCACCTCGGCCTCGACCCCGCGCAGAGCGACGACCGCCTCGCGATGCTCGACGCCTTCGAGGCCGACCTGCGGCGCGTCTTCGCCGCCGGCGAGGACCCGCGCCATCCGCTGCTGCGCGCCCTGGTGCCCACCGTGCGCCGCTGCTCGCTCACCCCCGAGCCGTTCCTCGGTCTCATCGAGGCCAACCGCCGGGACCAGCTCGTGCACCGCTACGGGACGTCCGACGACCTCGCCGCCTACTGCGAGCTCTCCGCCAACCCCGTCGGCCGTCTCGTCCTGGGCATCACCGGCACCGCCACCTCCGAGCGGATCCGCCACTCCGACGCCATCTGCACCGCCCTGCAGATCGTCGAGCACCTCCAGGACATCGCCGAGGACCTGGCCGCCGACCGCGTCTACCTCCCGGCCGAGGACATGAAGCGGTTCCATGTCACCGAGGCGGACCTGGCGGCGCCGACGGCGGGCGCCCCGGTGCGCGCCCTGATCGCGTACGAGGCCGAGCGCGCGGGGCGGCTGCTGGACGAGGGCACCCCGCTGGTGGGCAGCGTCCACGGCAGGCTCAGACTGCTGCTCGCCGGATTCGTGGCCGGGGGACGCGCCACCCTCGCCGCGATCGAGGCCGTCGGCCACGACGTGCTCCCCGGACCGCCCAGAGCCACCAAGCCCCGACTGATGCGTGAAGTGGGAACTGTCTTGCGTAGAGCGCGTAGAGAGGGGTGAGCCGGAGCATGGAGGAGTACACACACATGTCCGCGCCGGTCCAGGCCGCGTACAGCTACTGCGAGGCCGTCACGGGGACGCAGGCGCGCAACTTCGCCTACGGCATCAGGCTTCTGCCCGCCGACAAGCGGCAGGCCATGTCCGCGCTGTACGCCTTCTCCCGGCGGGTCGACGACATCGGTGACGGATCGCTCGGCGAGAGCGCCAAGCGGGACCGGCTCGAGGCGACCCGCGAGCTGCTCGGCAGGATCCGCGACGGCAAGGTGGGCGAGGACGACACCGACCCGGTCGCGGTGGCCCTCGCGGACGCCGCGCACCGCTTCCCGATCCCGCTCGACGGGCTCGACGAGCTCATCGACGGCGTCCTCATGGACGTCCGGGGCGAGACGTACGAGACCTGGGACGACCTCAAGGTCTACTGCCGGTGTGTCGCGGGCGCCATCGGCCGGCTCTCGCTCGGCGTGTTCGGCACCCTGCCCGGCGCGCGCGGCGCCGAGCGCGCCCCCGAGTACGCCGACACGCTCGGGCTCGCACTCCAGCTCACCAACATCCTCCGCGACGTCCGCGAGGACGCCGCCAACGGCCGGACGTATCTGCCCACCGACGACCTCGCCAAGTTCGGCTGCTCCGCGGGCTTCCACGGCACCACCCCGCCGCCCGGCGCCGACTTCAGCGGCCTGGTCCACTTCGAAGTGCGGCGCGCCCGGGGCCTGTTCGCCGAGGGCTACCGGCTCCTGCCCATGCTCGACCGGCGCAGCGGCGCCTGTGTCGCCGCCATGGCCGGGATCTACCGCCGCCTCCTCGACCGCATCGAGCGCGACCCGGAGGCCGTCCTGCGCGGCCGCGTCTCGCTCCCCGGCCATGAGAAGGCGTACGTCGCCGTCCGCGGGCTCTCCGGCCTCGACGCCCGGCACATCTCGCGCCAGGCCGTCAGGAGGCGCGCGTGACGCCCCGCCCGACGCCTCACCCGACGCCCCTTCAGGACCTCCCGCCGGCGACGTCCCCTTCTACGCAGCCCGCCGTGCGTACGGCGGCCGGACCCGTCAGCGCGGTGGCCCGGTCCCTGCCGGCCGCCTCGTCCCGGTCCCGCCTGTCCGGACGAGCCGCTCGGCCCTCCCGCCGTTCGCGGGCAACCCCCCACGTCGCCGCCGCGTCCCTGACTGCGACGGCGGCCCGAGGGGAGGGGGCATGACGGACGAGGACGCGACCTCCCCGCGGCACGCCGTCGTCGTCGGAGGCGGACTCGCCGGGGTCACCGCCGCGCTGCGGCTGGCCGATGCCGGCCTGCGCGTCACGCTCCTGGAGAACCGGCCGCGCCTCGGCGGTCTCGCGTTCTCCTTCCGGCGCGGCGAGCTGACCGTGGACAACGGCCAGCACGTCTATCTGCGCTGCTGCACCGCCTACCGCTGGTTCCTCGACCGGGTCGACGGCGCCCGCCTCGCCCCGCTCCAGCACCGCCTCGACGTACCCGTCCTCGACGTCGCCCACCCCAGCGGCCCGAGGCTCGGACGGCTGCGCCGCACCGCTCTGCCCGTGCCGCTGCATCTCGCCGCGAGCCTTGCCACGTACCCCCACCTCTCCCTCGCCGAGCGCGCCGCCGTCGGGCGGGCCGCGCTCGCCCTCAAGGGACTCGACCCCGCCGATCCCGCCCTGGACGGCATCGACTTCGCCACCTGGCTCGGCCGCCACGGCCAGTCGGGCCGCACGATCGAGGCCCTCTGGGACCTCGTCGGCGTCGCCACCCTCAACGCCGTCGCGCCGAACGCCTCGATGGGCCTGGCCGCGATGGTGTTCAAGACCGGACTGCTCTCCGAGCCCGGCGCGGCCGACATCGGGTGGGCGCACGTCCCGCTCGGCGAACTCCACGACACCCTCGCCCGCAAGGCCCTCGACTCCGCCGGAGTCCGCACCGAACTGCGCACCCGCGTCAGCGCCCTCGCCCGCACCGCCGACGGCCGCTGGAACGTCACGGCAGGTGCCGAGCGGCTCGACGCGGACGCCGTCGTCCTCGCCGTACCGCAGCGCGAGACACACGCCCTGCTGCCCGAAGGCGCCCTCGACAACCCCGACCGGCTGCTCGACATCGGCACCGCGCCGATCCTCAACATCCATGTGATCTACGACCGCACGGTCCTGCGCCGGCCCTTCTTCGCCGCGCTCGGCACCCCCGTCCAGTGGGTCTTCGACCGCACCCACGCCTCCGGTCTGCGCGACGGACAGTATCTGGCGCTGTCCCAGTCCGCCGCCGAGGACGAGATCGACACCCCCGTCTCCGCACTTCGTGAGCGCTATCTCCCCGAGCTGGAGCGGCTGCTGCCCGCGACCCGCGGCGCGGAGGTACGGGACTTCTTCGTCACCCGGGAGCGCACCGCCACATTCGCCCCCACCCCCGGCGTCGGCAGGCTCAGGCCTGCCGCGCGCACCCGAGCTCCCGGCCTGTATCTGGCCGGATCGTGGACCGCCACCGGCTGGCCCGCCACCATGGAGGGCGCCGTGCGCAGCGGGTTCAGCGCCGCAGCCGCCGCGCTCACCACCCTCGGCCGCCCCCATGAACATCCGCTCAAGGAGGCGGCATGAGACCCAGGTCTGGAACCAGAGGAGAGAAAGTGCCGACTGCGCCTTCGGCGAACCCGGCTGTCGACACCGCGGCCGTCACCGCGCTGCTCGAGCGCGGGCGGACCCTGTCCACCCCGGTGCTGCGTGCTGCCGTGGACCGGCTCGCGCCGCCCATGGACACCGTCGCCGCCTACCACTTCGGCTGGATCGACGCCCACGGCCGCCCCGCGGACGGTGACGGCGGCAAGGCCGTGCGCCCGGCGCTGGCTCTGCTGTCCGCCGAGGTGGCCGGAGCCGCGCCCGAGGTCGGCATCCCCGGCGCCGTCGCGGTCGAGCTGGTCCACAACTTCTCGCTGCTCCACGACGATCTGATGGACGGTGACGAACAGCGACGGCACCGCGACACCGTATGGAAGGTGCACGGCCCCGCGCAGGCCATCCTCGTCGGCGACGCCCTCTTCGCGCTCGCCAACGAGATCCTGCTGGAGCTCGGCACCGTGGAGGCCGGCCGCGCGACGCGCCGGCTGACCACCGCCACCCGCAAGCTCATCGACGGCCAGGCACAGGACATCTCCTACGAGCACCGCGAGCGGGTCACCGTCGAGGAGTGCCTGGAGATGGAGGGCAACAAGACCGGCGCGCTGCTGGCCTGCGCCGTCTCCATCGGTGCGGTCCTCGGCGGCGCCGACGACCGCACCGCCGACACGCTGGAGGCGTACGGCTACCACCTCGGTCTCGCCTTCCAGGCCGTCGACGACCTCCTCGGCATCTGGGGCGACCCCGAGTCGACGGGCAAGCAGACCTGGAGCGATCTGCGCCAGCGCAAGAAGTCCCTGCCCGTCGTCGCGGCGCTCGCCGCGGGCGGCCCGGCCTCGCAGCGGCTCGGGGAACTGCTCGCGGCCGACGCGAAGAGCAATGACTTCGACAGCTTCTCCGAGGAGGAGTTCGCCACCCGGGCGGCCCTCATCGAGGAGGCCGGCGGCCGGGAATGGACCTCGCAGGAGGCCCGCAGGCAGCATGGAACGGCGGTCGAGGCACTGGACCGCGTCGACATGCCCGAGCGCGTACGCGCCCAGCTCGTCGCGCTCGCCGACTTCGTCGTCGTACGCAAGAGATGATCACCGGTCCCCGGACGGATCACGCGACGGAGATGATCACGATCAACCGCATATGAGTTCGCAGTCGCCGGCCGGTGCCGCTCCAGGCACCGGCCGACGGCAGACCCGAAAAGCAGCACATCCGACTGCACGAAGGGGAAGCCATGACAGCGACGACCGACGGAAGCCCAGGGGCCCCGGGCCCCCGCGCAACCGCGGCCAGCGAAACGACCGACGACCGTACCGTTCCGGGTGACACGCACGTGGCCGCCGGGCTGGCGGCGCAGCGATCCGTCGAGTACCTGCTCGGCAGGCAGGACGCCCAGGGCTGGTGGAAGGGCGACCTGGAGACCAACGTCACCATGGACGCCGAGGACCTGCTGCTCCGTCAGTTCCTCGGCGTCCAGGACGAGAAGACCACCCAGGCCGCCGCTCTGTTCATCCGCGGCGAGCAGCGCGACGACGGCACCTGGGCCACCTTCCACGGCGGCCCCGGAGAGCTCTCCACCACCGTCGAGGCCTATGTCGCCCTGCGCCTCGCCGGCGACCGGCCCGACGACCCGCACATGGACCGCGCCGCCGCCTGGATCCGGGCGCAGGGAGGCATCGCCGCGAGCCGCGTCTTCACCCGCATCTGGCTCGCGCTGTTCGGCTGGTGGAAGTGGGAGGACCTGCCCGAACTGCCGCCCGAACTCATCTGTCTGCCCTCCTGGTTCCCGCTCAACATCTACGACTTCGGCTGCTGGGCGCGGCAGACCATCGTGCCGCTCACGATCGTCTCCGCGAAGCGGCCGGTCCGACCCGCCCCGTTCCCGCTCGACGAGCTGCACACGGACCGCCACAACCCCAACCCGCCCAGGCCCCTTGCCCCGGCGGCCAGTTGGGACGGCGTCTTCCAGCGCCTCGACAAGCTGCTGCACCGCTACCACGGGGTCGCCCTGCGCCCGCTGCGCCGCGCGGCCATGAACAGCGCGGCCCGCTGGATCATCGAGCGGCAGGAGAACGACGGCTGCTGGGGCGGGATCCAGCCACCGGCCGTGTACTCGGTGATCGCCCTGCATCTGCTCGGCTACGACCTCCAGCACCCCGTGATGCGCGCCGGCCTGGACTCGCTGGACCGGTACACCGTCTGGCGCGACGACGGCGCCCGGATGATCGAGGCGTGCCAGTCACCGGTGTGGGACACCTGCCTCGCCACCATCGCGCTCGCCGACGCCGGAGTGCCCGCGGACCACTCGGCCCTGGTCAGGGCCGCCGACTGGATGCTCGGCGAGGAGATCGTCAAGCCCGGTGACTGGGCCGTGCGCAGGCCGCGGCTCGCCCCCGGCGGCTGGGCCTTCGAGTTCCACAACGACAACTACCCCGACATCGACGACACGGCCGAGGTGATCCTGGCCCTGCGCCGGGTGAAGCACCCGGACCCGTCCCGGATCGAGGCGGCGATCGCCAGGGCCGGCAACTGGACCCTGGGGATGCAGTCGAGGAACGGCGCCTGGGGCGCCTTCGACGCCGACAACACCAGCGCCTTCCCCAACCGGCTGCCGTTCTGCGACTTCGGTGAGGTCATCGACCCGCCGTCGGCCGATGTCACCGCGCACGTCGTCGAGATGCTGGCCCACGAAGGCCGGGCCCACCACCCCCGCGCCCGCCGCGGTGTCGAGTGGCTGCTCGGCGAACAGGAGCCGAACGGCGCCTGGTTCGGGCGCTGGGGAGTCAACTACGTCTACGGCACGGGCTCGGTGGTCCCGGCGCTGACCGCGGCCGGACTGCCCGGGTCGCACCCCGCGATCCGGCGTGCCGTCGGCTGGCTGGAGTCCGTCCAGAACGACGACGGCGGCTGGGGCGAGGACCTGCGCTCGTACCGTGAGGAGTCGTGGATCGGGCGCGGCGCCTCCACCGCCTCCCAGACCGCGTGGGCGCTGCTGGCGCTGCTGGCCGCGGGGGAGCGGGACGGCAAGGCCGTCGAGCGGGGCATCGCCTTCCTCGCCGGGAGCCAGCGCGAGGACGGTTCGTGGGACGAACCGCACTTCACCGGCACCGGATTCCCGTGGGACTTCTCCATCAACTACCACCTGTACCGGCAGGTGTTCCCGCTCACGGCACTCGGCCGCTACGTGCACGGGGAACCGTTCGCCGGCCGGAACGGAGGCTGAGTGGACGCTTCCACGGAGCCGCCCCCGGCGAGCGGGACGCCCGGCTCCACGGCGCCGCCGCTGCTGATCGCCTGCGCGCTCGGCATCGAGCGTCTCGCCCTGCGCGCGGCCGGCCGTGGCGGCGCGCCGGGCCCGGTGACCGTCCTCCGTACGGGCATGGGGCCGAGGAACGCCCAGCGTGCCGTCGTCCGCGCGCTCCGCGACGAGAGGGCCGCGGGCGTCACCGCGGTCATCGCCTCCGGCTTCTGCGCGGGACTCGCCCCCGACATGCACCCCGGTGATGTGGTCGTGGCCGACGAGACCCGGGGGCCCTGGGGCGTCACGCCCTGCACGGCGGCGGACCTGCTGACTCAGGCGCTGGCCCGGGCGGTGCCGGGGCGGACCGTCCACACCGGCCCGCTGATCGGCTCTGACCACGTCGTACGCGGCCAGGAGCGGGCCGAGCTGGCGGCGACCGGGGCGATCGCGGTGGACATGGAGTCCGCCGCGACGCTCCACAGCGCGCTGAGCGCGGGATCGCGCCCGGTTGCGGCCGTCCGGGTGGTCGTGGACGCTCCTGAGCATGAACTGGTCCGCCTCGGCACGGTACGCGGTGGAATATCGGCTTTCCGCGTCCTGCGTGCCGTCCTACCGGCCTACTACGAATGGCACCGTTCTTCGCTGCTCCCCAGGAGGTGAGCCAGATGGCCATGCCGCTCCGCCAGACCATCAGGGTCGGGACCTATCTCTTCGAACAGAAGCTCCGCAAGCGTGAGAAGTTTCCGCTGATCGTGGAGCTGGAGCCGTTGTTCGCCTGCAATCTGAAGTGCGAGGGCTGCGGAAAGATCCAGCACCCGGCCGGGATCCTCAAGCAGCGGATGCCGGTCGCCCAGGCGGTGGGCGCCGTTCTGGAGTCCGGCGCCCCGATGGTCTCCATCGCCGGCGGCGAGCCGCTGATGCACCCCCAGATCGCCGACATCGTCGGGCAGTTGGTGAAGCGGAAGAAGTACGTGTTCCTCTGCACCAACGCCATGCTGCTGCGCAAGAAGATGGACGAGTTCACCCCGTCGCGGTACTTCGCCTTCGCCGTCCACATCGACGGACTGCGCGAGCGCCACGACGAGTCGGTGGCCAAGGAAGGCGTCTTCGACGAGGCCGTCGAGGCGATCAAGGAGGCGAAGCGGCGCGGCTTCCGGGTCACCACCAATTCCACCTTCTTCAACACCGACACCCCGCAGACCGTCATCGAGGTGCTGAACTTCCTCAACGACGACCTCAAGGTCGACGAGATGATGATCTCGCCCGCGTACGCCTACGAGAAGGCGCCCGACCAGGAGCACTTCCTCGGTGTCGAGCAGACCCGCGAGCTGTTCCGGAAGGCCTTCTCCGGCGGCAACCGGCGGCGCTGGCGGCTGAACCACTCGCCGCTCTTCCTGGACTTCCTGGAGGGCAAGGTCGACTTCCCGTGCACCGCCTGGGCCATCCCCAACTACTCGCTCTTCGGCTGGCAGCGACCGTGCTATCTGATGAGCGACGGGTACGTGCCCACGTACAAGGAACTCGTCGAGGACACCGACTGGAGCAAGTACGGCCGCGGGAAGGACCCGCGGTGCGCGAACTGCATGGCGCACTGCGGATACGAGCCGACCGCCGTCCTGGCCACCATGGGCTCGCTCAAGGAGTCTCTGCGGGCCGCGCGGGAGACCGTCTCCGGAAGCCGCGGATGACCGCCGGGCAGCGGGTGGCGGGACCGTCCGCTGCCGACCGGAGTTCAACGGAACAGAGAGGGGGCACGAGCGTGACGGTGCTGGAGAACATCCGGGGGCCGCGCGACCTCAAGGCGCTGCCGGAGGCGGAACTGGAGGAACTGGCCGAGGACGTCAGGGAGTTCCTGATCCATGCCGTGGCCAGGACCGGGGGCCATCTGGGACCCAATCTCGGGGTGGTGGAGCTGTCCATCGCCCTGCACCGGGTCTTCGACTCGCCCGTCGACCGCATCCTCTGGGACACCGGACACCAGAGCTACGTCCACAAGCTCCTCACCGGCCGCCAGGACTTCTCCAAGCTGCGCGGCAAGGGGGGGCTGTCCGGCTATCCGTCCCGGGAGGAGTCCGAGCACGACGTCATCGAGAACTCGCACGCCTCCACCGTCCTCGGCTGGGCGGACGGCCTGGCCAAGGCCGGCCAGGTCCTCGGCCGCACCGGTCATGTCGTCGCCGTCACCGGCGACGGCGCGCTCACCGGCGGCATGGCCTGGGAGGCGCTGAACAACATCGCCGCCGCCAAGGACCGGCCACTGATCATCGTCGTCAACGACAACGAGCGCTCCTACGCCCCGACGATAGGGGGCCTCGCCAACCACCTCGCCACGCTGCGCACCACCGACGGCTACGAGCGCTTCCTCGCCTGGGGCAAGGACGTCCTCCAGCACACGCCCGTCGTCGGCAGGCCGCTGTACGAGTCGCTGCACGGCGCCAAGAAGGGCTTCAAGGACGCCTTCGCCCCGCAGGGCATGTTCGAGGACCTGGGGCTCAAGTACGTCGGCCCCGTCGACGGCCACGACATCGCCGCCGTCGAATCGGCGCTGAGCCGCGCCAAACGCTTCCACGGGCCGGTGCTGGTGCACTGCCTGACCGAGAAGGGCCGTGGCTACCCGCCGGCGCTGGAGGACGAGGCCGACCGCTTCCACACCGTCGGGGTGATGAACCCGTCGACCTGCGAGCCGCTGGCGCCCTCGGGCGGCCCGTCGTGGACCTCGGTGTTCGGTGACGAGATCGCCGCCATCGGCGCCGAACGGCCCGATGTCGTGGCGATCACCGCCGCCATGCTCCACCCGGTGGGACTGGCGAAGTTCGCCGAGCGCTTCCCCGAGCGGGTCTGGGACGTCGGGATCGCCGAGCAGCACGCCGCCGTGTCCGCGGCCGGGCTCGCCACCGGCGGTCTCCACCCCGTCGTCGCCGTGTACGCGACCTTCCTCAACCGTGCCTTCGACCAGCTGCTGATGGACGTGGCCCTGCACCGGTGCGGTGTCACCTTCGTCCTGGACCGGGCCGGTGTCACCGGCGCCGACGGCCCTTCCCACAACGGGATGTGGGACATGTCGGTGCTTCAGGTCGTACCCGGGCTCAGGATCGCCGCTCCGCGCGACGCGGACCAGTTGCGGGCCCAGCTGCGCGAGGCCGTCGAGGTGAGCGACGCGCCGACGGTGGTGCGCTTCCCCAAGGAGGCGGTAGCGGAGCCGCTGCCCGCGCTCGACCGGGTCGGCGGGATGGACGTGCTGCACCGCACCGAGGACGCGGAGGTGCTGATCGTCTCGGTCGGGGCGATGGGCGCGGTGTGTCTGCAGGCCGCCGATCTGCTGGAGGCCCGGGGACTGCGCTGCACCGTCGTCGACCCGCGCTGGGTCAAGCCCGTCGACGCGCAGCTCGCGCCGCTCGCCGAGCGGCACCGGATCGTCGCGGTCGTCGAGGACAACAGCCGGGCGGGCGGCGTCGGTTCGGCCGTGGGACAGGCTCTGCGGGACGCCGACGTGGACGTACCGCTGCGGACCTTCGGCATCCCCGAGCAGTTCCTCGACCATGCCAAACGCGGCGAGGTACTGGCCGACATCGGACTGACGCCGGTGGAGATCGCGGGGCGGATCAGTGCCGCGCTCGCGCGCCGCGAGGAGAGGGAGGAGCACGGGCGATGACCAAGGAGTTCGACCTCGGCCGGCTGCTCGCCGAGCGCGGTGGCGAACGGTACGGGCTGCACGCCAAGCATCTCAACCACCAGCTGCCGCGCATGCTCCACACCATCGGCTTCGACAAGGTGTACGAGCGGGGCGAGGGCGCGTACTTCTGGGACGACGAAGGCAACGACTACCTGGACATGCTCGCCGGCTTCGGGGTGATGGGCCTCGGCCGGCACCATCCGGTCGTCCGCAAGGCGCTCCACGACGTCCTCGACGCCTCGCTCGCCGACCTCACCCGCTTCGACTGCCCGCCCCTGCCCGGGCTGCTCGCCGAGAGGCTGCTGGCCCACAGCCCCCATCTGGACCGGGTCTTCTTCGGCAACAGCGGTACGGAAGCGGTCGAGACGGCCCTGAAGTTCGCCCGGTACGCGACCGGCAGACCGCGGATCCTGTACTGCACGCACGCCTTCCACGGGCTGACGACCGGTTCGCTCTCCGTCAACGGCGAGGCGGGCTTCCGGGACGGGTTCGCCCCGCTCCTCCCGGACACCGCGCTGGAACTCGGCGACCTGGCGGCGCTGGAGCGGGAGCTGAAGCGCGGCGATGTGGCGGGGTTCGTCGTGGAGCCCGTCCAGGGCAAGGGTGTGCACGAGGCGCCGCCCGGTTTCCTGCGCGCTGCGCAGGATCTGCTGCACCGGCACAAGGCGCTGCTGATCGCCGACGAGGTGCAGACCGGCCTCGGCAGGACCGGTGACTTCTACGCGTACCAGCACGAGGACGGCGTGGAACCGGACCTGGTGTGCGTCGCCAAGGCGCTCTCGGGCGGCTATGTTCCGGTCGGCGCGACCCTCGGCAAGGAGTGGATCTTCAAGAAGGTCTACTCGTCGATGGACCGGGTACTGGTGCACTCGGCGAGCTTCGGTTCCAACGCCCAGGCGATGGCGGCCGGGCTCGCCGTCCTCTCGGTGATCGAGGACGAGCAGATCGTCGCGAACGCGCGGGTGACCGGGGACCTGCTGAGGACGCGGCTCACGGCGCTCGTGGACCGTTACGAACTGCTGCACGAGGTACGCGGGCGCGGGCTGATGATCGGGATCGAGTTCGGCAGGCCGTCGTCGCTTAAGCTGCGCAGCCGCTGGACCATGCTGCAGGCCGCCCGCAAGGGACTCTTCGCGCAGATGGTGGTGGTCCCCCTGCTGCAGCGCCACCGTATCCTCACCCAGGTCTCGGGCGACCGGCTGGAAGTGATCAAGCTGATTCCGCCGCTGATCATCGGTGAGCGGGAGGTCGACCGTTTCGTGGAGGCCTTCACCGCCGTGATGGACGACGCGCACGGTGGCGGCGGGCTGATGTGGGACTTCGGCAAGACCCTGGTCAAGCAGGCCGTGGCCGAGCGCTGAGCCTCCGGGGCTGGTCGGTCGGCTTCCGCGGCTGCGCGGCCGCCCGGCCCGGATCGGTTCGGCCCGGCTCGGCTCGGATCGGCTCGGATCGGCTCGGTGAGCCTGTTCGACGGTGCCGGACCCGCGTGCTTTTGCCTCCGGGGCAATAAGTTTGCCTCGGAGGAAAACTCCTGGCCCAATGGGGGTATGAGCCATCCCTCAGGACAGCCTCCCGGCCCGTCCGCCGGCGAGGCGGCGGACGATCTGCCGGACGTCGCACCCCGGCTGCGCGCGCTGCGCCGCCGTCGCGGTCTCACGCTGGAGGCCGCCGCCCAGCGGGCGGGCCTCTCGCCCGCCCATCTCTCCCGGCTGGAGACGGGCAACCGGCAGCCGTCGCTGCCGATGCTCCTCACCCTCGCCCGTACCTACGGTACGACGGTCTCGGAGCTTCTCGGCGAGCAGGCGCCGGAGCGTGACGCGATCATCCGCGGCGGCCGGATGGGACCCGCGGAGGCCGACGGCTGGACGTACCGGCAGGCCGGGGGCCGCGGGCGGGCCATGCAGGCCCTGCGGGTGCACGTCCCGTACGGCGCCCAGGGCGATCTGGTGCGGGTCCATCCGGGCGAGGAGTGGCTCCACGTACTCGAAGGGCGGCTGCGGCTCGGCCTCGGCGACACCGTCCACGAGCTGGAGCCGGGGGACAGCGCCCACTTCGACTCCCTCACCCCGCACCGCATCGCCGCCGCCACCCATGAGGGGGCCGAGCTGCTCTTCGTCCACACGCTGCTGCAGAGCCCCGACCCGCATGCCCACCCGCACGCCTAGAGGAGACGCGTCATGTCCGAGAAGACCTCATCGAACCAGGAGACGAAGTTCCCGGTCGGACTGGTCGTCCGACTCTTCGCCTACCTCGTGGCGGGCCATCTGTTCGCGGCCTTCCTCTATCTGCTGTTCACCGTCGGCGGCGAGTGACCCGGACCGACACCGGGCGGGCCTCAGACCGAGCCGTCGAGCAGCCGCTCACGCAGCCGCTCACGCGTCTCGGGTGCGAGCTTCAGTCCCTCGGAGAGGTAGCGCTCGGTACCGCCCCAGACCTCGTCCATGGTCGCGAACGCCGCCGCCAGATACTCGGCCCGGGCGTCGAACAGCGGGCTGAGCAGCTCCATCACCTCCGGCGACATCCCGGCCGGTGAGGTGTCGCTGCGGCGCACCTTGTAGCGCCGGTGCGGGTCGTTCGACTTGAGGTAGTCGGCCTCGATCGCCTCACGCTCGACACCCACGGCCAGCAGCGAGATCGCGATCGACAGGCCCGCCCGGTCCTTGCCCGCCGCACAGTGCATCAGCGCCGGCACGCTGTCCTGCGCCAGCGCGTGCAGCACGCGGCTGTGCTCGGCGGTGCGCTCCTTGATGATCGTGCGGTAGGAGGCGGTCATCCGGCCGGCGGCCTTGCCGTCGGCGAGGATCGTCTTCAGCTGGTCGAGATCACCGTCGCGGACCATCCGCCAGAACTCGGCGCCGTCAGCCGGGTCGGACAGCGGGATGTTCACGTTGCGCACCCCCGGCAGCTCGACGTCGGGGCCCTCCAGCCTGTGGTCCGCCGCATTGCGGAAGTCGAAGACCGTGTGGAGCCCGAGCGAGCCGAGGAAGGCGGCGTCGCTGCCGGTCGCGTGCGCGAGATGGCCGCTGCGGAAGAGCCGTCCGTAGCGCGTCCGGTGCCCGTCGACGGTCGGCAGTCCGCCCACGTCCCGGAAGTTGCGAACCCCGGACAGCTCGGGCTCGGTCGGCGGGGTCTGGGGCAGCTGCTGCGTCACGGGGGCTCCTCCGTGTCTGCGGTCGGCGCTGCTCGCCGACAAAGGGGCGCGGTGCTGACCCTACGACATCGATTCCTCAGGCAAGTATTTCGGCCCATGGCCGCAAGGCCGTTGCCCTGCTGATGAATTGCGCCCGATGATGTGCGGACGTGTGCGAATTTGAGGGGTCTGGATGATCGAGACGGTTGGTGACGGTCGCATCTGGGTTCTGTCCGGGCTGACGAGCAGCTATGCGCTGCTCGTCACCGACCGGGACGAGCTGCTGCATCTGCACTGGGGACCGCGGATCGGCCCGGCCGACGCCGAGGCGCTCGCCGCCGACCCGCTTCCGCCCGAACGGGGCTTCGAGTCGCCGCTCGACGGGCACGAGGAGTATCCCGTCGAGGGCGGCCCCCGATTCGTCCGGCCCGCGCTGTCCGTCCGTACCCCTCAGATCCGTGGCACCGAATGGCGCTTCACCGCCGGCGGCGTCGAGGACGGTGACGAGCTGCGGCTGGGGTTCGCCGACCCCGTGCACGGCCTCGCGCTGACGCTGCACTACCGGATGCGGGACGACTCCGATGTGATCGAGCGCTGGGTCACGGTGACCCACGTCGGGGAGGGGCCCGCACTGGAGCTGCTGCGCGCCGACGCGGCCGTCTGGACGCTGCCGCCGCGCGAGCGCCGCCGGCTCTCCCAGCTGCACGGCCGATGGGCCGCCGAGTCCCGGCTCGTACGGACCGAGCTCACGTACGGGGAGACGCTGATCGGCTCGCGCCGGGGTCACACCGGGCATCAGCACCTGCCGTGGGTCGCCGTCGACGACGGCACGGCCACGGAGGAGTCCGGGGAGGTGTACGGCTGCGCCCTCGGCTGGTCGGGATCCTGGCGCATCGCCGTGCACCAGCTGCCCGACGGCCAGGTGCAGATCAGCGGCGGCGCCGGCCACGACGACTCCGGACTGCTGCGGCTCGCACCCGGTGAGTCGTACGTCTCACCCGTGTTCGCCGGGCTGTGGAGCGAGGGGGGATTCGGCGGCGCGAGCCGGTCCTGGCATGCCTGGCAGCTCGCCCACGTCCTTCCCGGGGCCGGGGACTCGCGCCCGGTCCTCTACAACTCCTGGGAGGCGACCGGCTTCGACATCTCCGAGGAGCAGCAGCGCGCGCTGGCGGCCCGGGCCGCCCGGATGGGGGTGGAGCTCTTCGTCGTGGACGACGCGTGGTTCGGGCGGCGGACGAGCGACCGGGCCGGGCTCGGGGACTGGACACCGAATCCCGACCGCTTCCCCCGGGGGCTGAAGCCGCTCGCCGACGAGGTGCACGCGCGGGGAATGGCGTTCGGGATCTGGGTCGAGCCGGAGATGGTGAACGCCGACAGCGATCTGTACCGGGCGCACCCGGACTGGGTGCAGCACCACCGGGGGCGGACCCGGACCGAGTTCCGTCATCAGCTGGTGCTGAACCTCGCCCGCGGGGACGTCCAGGAGTACCTCTGGGAGCGGCTGGACACGCTGCTGTCCTCGACGCCCGTCGACTATGTGAAGTGGGACTTCAACCGCTGCTTCACGGACGCGGGCTGGCCCGGGGAGCCGTACCCGCAGAAGCTGTGGGTCGAGCACGTCCACGCGCTCTACGCCCTGCT
Organism: Streptomyces sp. NBC_00259; assembly: GCF_036181745.1. Classification (NCBI taxonomy): domain Bacteria; kingdom Bacillati; phylum Actinomycetota; class Actinomycetes; order Kitasatosporales; family Streptomycetaceae; genus Streptomyces; species Streptomyces sp. NBC_00259. Next base: position 7,038,281 of record NZ_CP108080.1, read on the forward strand.
GGACCGGCTGCGGGCCGCGCACCCCGAGGTCGCCTTCGAGAGCTGCTCGGGCGGCGGGGGCCGGATCGACCTGGGGATCCTCTCCCGCACCGACCAGGTGTGGACCTCCGACAACACCGACCCGCTGGACCGGCTCGCCATCCAGCACGGCTTCGGGCAGCTGCACCCGGCGAGAGTGATGGCCGCATGGGTCACGGACAGCCCGAACGTCCAGCTCAACGGAAGGGTCAGCACCCTGCGCTTCCGGTTCGTGAGCGCCATGGCCGGGGTGCTCGGCATCGGCGGCGACCTCACCGCATGGAGCGAGGACGAGCTGACCGAGGCGCGTGACTGGGTGGAGCTCTACAAGAAGATCAGACCGGTCGTCCAGCACGGCGAGCTGTACCGGCTGCGGCCGCCGGCGGGCGGGCTGAGCGCGGTGCAGTATCTGCGCGGGGACGAGGCCGTCGTACTGGCCTGGCTGCAGTCCCAGCACCACGGAGAGCTTCCGCCGCGGCTCCGGCTGCGCGGGCTCGACCCGTCGGCGGAGTACGAGTGCCTGGACACCGGCCGCCTCCACCGGGGCGCCGTCCTCCTCCATCACGGCTTCTCCACCGGCCTGAGGGGTGACCTCGACGCGATGGTCCTCCGCCTGCGCCGCCGGGCCTGACCATCGCGCCGGGCCCGGCGGAACGCCGGGCCGTCTGACGGTGGCGCCGGGCCTGGCGGGACGCCGGGCGGAGGTCCTCGACCGGGTTCGAGGGCAACTCGGCCTGCGCCGTGGCGAGTTCCGGGGAGCGGCGGTCGAATTGCTGAATTCACCTGTTGTTCGGAATTGGTTCCGCACACGGAAAGGGCTCGCCTTTTCGCGGCCACTCGCGCCATTGGATGCATTCCGTCGCTAATGAGCGATGTGTCCGGATTGGGCGTTTTTGTATAACGCGCCCCGGTTGAATAGGGGATGGGGATCCGCCCGTGAGCGGGATCATATCCGTGACGTTCTGTGGTGGTGCACCGCGGCCGGACCCCCTTGTCCCCTGGGAAATCGAAGATCCGTAATCCACGCAGCGTGACCGGGAAATGTGCGCTGATATCCGGTAGGGGGATTCCCGGGGGGAATAGACGGCTTGTTCACTTCGACCCGGCTCGCTTACGGTCACCGCAATCCGGTCGGAACGCCCAATCCTGCCGCCGTCCGGAATATCGCACCCACCCACGTGTGGCAGGAGCGGGGGACCCAGGTAGTACGCCGTCCGGAGCCCCGGACGGCTTGGGGTGAAGTCGCGCGAGTCGCGCGGCCGGGCAGCTCCAGCCCGAACCCGACAGCTCACCTCGCAGGCGGCGGAGAGGAATTCGCCATGCCCGGTAAGGGTAAGCATCGCCGTCCGAGGACCAGCCCGTTCACGCGCGGATTCGTCGCCGCAGGAACGGGCGGGGCCGCCATCGCACTCCCGCTCATGGGTGCCGCCGGTGCGCACGCCGCCGAGAAGTCCGCGCCCGTCGCAGCCCCCGAGCGGGTCGCCTCGGTCGCTCACAAGGCCGTCACCCCGCAGGCGCCGCAGGCTCCCAAGGCGCCGAAGCCGTACACGGTCGTGGCCGGTGACTACCTCTCCAAGATCGCCGATGAGCACAACGTCAGCGGCGGCTGGAAGAAGCTGTACGCCGACAACCGCGCCGCCGTCGGTACGGACCCCTCGCTGATCCACCCGGGTCTGAAGCTCGTCCTCGGCGGCAAGGCGACGGCCCAGGGTGAGGCGAAGGCCCAGCCGAAGCCCGAGCGGAAGGCCGCGGCCCCGGCCAAGAAGGCGCCCGCCGACAAGGCCGCCGCCAAGGCCGAGAAGGCGGAGAAGGCCCAGAAGGCCGTGAAGGCCGAGAAGTCGTCCGCTTCCGTCGAGCGTGCCTCCCGCACCGCCGACCGCGCCGCCGGTGCCGCGGCCGCTCCGGCCGCTGCCCAGGCCCCCGCGCCCTCGGGCTTCTTCGCCCCGGTCACCAGTGGCATCGGCACCGCGTACAAGACCGCCGGTGCCATGTGGTCCAGCGGCTACCACACCGGTGTCGACTTCGTCGCCTCCACGGGGACGTCCGTGAAGTCGGTCGGCCCGGGCACCGTCGTCTCGGCCGGCTGGAGCGGTGCGTACGGCAACGAGGTCGTCATCAAGCACGGCGACGGAACGTACTCGCAGTACGCCCATCTCTCGCAGCTCTCCGTCGCGTCCGGCGACGGTGTCACCGGCGGCCAGCAGATCGGGCTGTCCGGCTCCACCGGCAACTCCTCCGGCCCGCACCTGCACTTCGAGATCCGGACGAGCCCGAGCTACGGCTCGGACATCGACCCGCTGGCCTACCTGCGCCAGCACGGTGTCTCGATCTGACGCACCTGACACGGCGTCCCGAACCTGACGCCGCGCGACTCCGTCCGTCGGCCCCGCGCAGGGGCCGGCGGACGCCCGCGTTTTCGCGGGTCTCCGCCTATTCCCGCTTTGCCGAAAACTGACCTGGTGGTCTATATCACGCCCCGTCAACCCCTCCCTACGGTGGCGTAGGTCACTTCTCACCGGGAAAGATGGCTCGACGTGGCAGACGATTCGCGATCAAGAACAAAGGGCTCATTCGGGTCGTACGCGGCGATCGGTGACAGCTTCACCGAGGGGGTCGGAGACGCGGGACCCGGCGGACAGTTCGTCGGATGGGCGGACCGCCTCGCGGTCCTGCTGGACGACCGCGTACCGGAACACACCTTCCGCTACGCCAATCTCGCCGTACGCGGCAGGCTCCTGGACCAGATCGTCGAGGAACAGGTCCCGCGCGCGAAGGAACTCGCCCCCGACCTGGTGACGTTCTGCGCGGGCGGCAACGACATCATCCGGCCCGGCACCGACCCCGACGACGTCGCGGAGCGCTTCGAACGGGCGGTCGCCGAACTCGCCACCTCCGTCGGCACCGTCATGGTGACGACCGGGTTCGACACCCGCGACGTGCCCGTCCTGCGCCATCTGCGCGGCAAGATCGCCACGTACACCGCGCACGTCCGCGCCATCGCCGACCGCTACGACTGCCCCGTCCTCGACCTCTGGTCGCTCAAGTCCGTCCAGGACAGACGTGCCTGGGACGACGACCGGCTGCATCTCTCGGCCGAGGGCCACACGCGTGTGGCACTGCGCGCCGCCCAGGTGCTCGGCGTGGACGTGCCCGCGGACCCGGACCAGCCGTGGCCGCCGCTGCCGCCGCGCGGCACGCTCGAAGTCCGCCGCGACGACATCCAATGGGCGCGCGAGTACCTCGTGCCGTGGATCGGCCGTCGGCTCCGGGGCGAATCGTCCGGCGACCATGTGGAGCCCAAGCGCCCGGACCTGCTTCCGCTCTGAGTTCCTTCGCTGCGGGCACGTCTCTACGCGGAGGCGGGGATCCTCTCCAGGACCCCGCCCGCGAACACGTCGTACAGCGGCAGCGACTCCAGATGGACATAGCCGATGTGGCAGTCGCACACCGCGAGCGGGCAGGCGCGCGGTCGCAGCGCCGCCCTGTACGAGCCGTCGTAGAGATTGCCCAGCTCGGCCGGGACGAAGTGGCAGCGCCGCACCGTCCCGTCACCGTCGACCGAGATCACCGACTCGCCCGTACGGCACGGCAGACCGGCCGAGCGGTGCGGATGGCGGCTGTACGGGAAGAGGGGGTCGAGGGCCGTCCAGCGGGCGGCCTCCTCGTCCGTGTAGTCACGCCCCTCCGCCGCGTTGACCCACAGATAGACGTGCTCCGGGAGATCGGCCCGCAGCCGGCGGGCGGCCTCCAGATGCTCCTCGAAGCCGACGATCCCGACACTGAACCTGATGCCGCGCGCCGACAGTTCACGGCACTTGCCGAGGAAGCGGTCGTACGGCGTCTGCCCCGGGTGGTACGTGCACCACAGCGCGAGGGTGTCCGGATCGGCCTCCGCCAGCCAGTCCGTACGGCAGCTCAGATTCGTCTGGATGGCCACGCGGCGGATGTGCGGCAGCCGGGACAGCTCGGCCAGCGTGCGCCGGTACCAGGAGCGCACCAGGCCCTCGCCCCAGGGCGTGAAGAGCACCGACAGCCGGTCCTCCGGCTGCCGCGCCGCCGCCCAGCCCGCGAACCGCTCCAGCGCGTCACGGTCGGCCCGCAGCTGCTCCCGGCTGTCACGGCGCTTGGCGAACGGGCAGTAGGGGCAGTCGTAGTCGCAGGAGGCCAGCGGCCCCCGGTACAGCACGGTCAGGTCCATGCGCGTCTCACTTCGCCTCGTACGCGGCCATCGCGGCCCGTACGGCGGGCGAGAACAGCGCGGGACCCAGGGCGTCGGAGTACGCCAGCCCCTCCGGAGTGAGGCGCAGCAGTCCGCCGTTCTCCTCCAGCCAGCCGCGATCGGCGAAGGCGGCCAGCTCGGCCGGGAAGTCGTCCGCCGGAGCGGTGCCGAACCGCGTCCGGTACTCGGCCACCTCCATACCTCGCGCCTGCAACAGCGACTGGAGCAGATGGCGGCGCCGCGCCTCGTCGGTGTCGATCCGCCGGCCGACCTCGGCACGCGTGAAGTCCTCCGTGGCCGTGTAGTCGTCGATGATCGTGCGTATCCGGCGCATGTCGACGGCGTAGTCGAAGGAGTAGTGCAGCCCCGACGTGTACGAACGCGCCCCGCAGCCGAGGCCGATCATGCCGTCGGTCTGGCAGGCGTGGTCGTCCGGGCCGCCGAGTGCCGCGTCCGGACCGCCGGTGCGGCGGAACATGCGCATCGACACCTGCTCGTACCCGTTCGCCAGCAGGTGCTCACGGCCGTACCGGTACAGACGCAGCCGCTGCTCGTCCCAGACGGTGTCGAGGTCCGTGCCGGTCCCCGGCTCCGTACCCGTGCCGTCGAGGCGGCCGAGCCCGGTCAACGGCCGCACATAGAGGGGGTAGAGATACAGCTCCTCGGGCCGCCAGGCGAGCGCCGCGTCGAGCGAACGGCGCCAGGTCGCCTCCGTCTGGCCGTCGATGCCGTAGATCAGGTCGATGTTGAGGACGGGGATCGCTGTGTCCCGGATGCGGGAGAGCGCGGCCTCGACATCGGCGCGCCGCTGCGGGCGGACGGCGGCCCTCGCCTCGTCGTCGACGAAGCTCTGGACGCCGATGCTCAGCCGGGTCGTCCCGCGCTCGGCGAGCACGGCGAGCCGGTCGGCGGTCGCGGTGGCCGGTGAGGTCTCCACCGAGAACGGCACCGCGCGCAGGTCGGCGCCCATTCGCCGCTCCGCGATGTCGCAGAGCCGCTCCAGCTCCCCGGCGGTGAGGAAGGTCGGTGTGCCGCCGCCGAACGCGGCGGCGGCGAAGCGGACCGGGCCGGTGCTCGTGCCCTTGCCCGTGCCCGCGATGCTGTCCGTGACCTTGTCCCTGCCCGCGTCGCCGAGGGCGTCACGGACGGCCAGGGCCTGTCGCTCCAGCGCGTCGAGATAGCGCGTGGTCAGTTCGTCCGGGGCGCCGATCCGCGTGAAGAGGTTGCAGAAGCCGCAGCGGACCTCGCAGAACGGGATGTGGAGGTAGAGGGAGAGCGCGTCCTTGGGCTCGGGTCTCCACAGCTCGCGCAGCACGGGCCGGTCCGGCAGTGGGCGGTAGGACGTCTTGTGCGGATAGGCGTAGACGTAACTCTGGTACGGGCGGATCACGTTCGTGTCGGTGCTCGTGCTCGTGCTCGTGCTCGTGCTCGTGTTCGTCATCGTGCTCGCGTTCATCGGGCGCCCTCCGCCGGGCCGGGGCCGGGCAGGAAGAACTGCGCGTACGGAACGGTCCAGACGACCTCGTGGCCGAGCCGGTGTCCGGTGTAGCCGCCGTCGCCGTACGCCGTGCCGTGGTCGGAACAGACGATGGCGAAGCAGCGACGCCGGCTGCTCGCGGCGGCGAAGAGCCGGCCGATGTGCCGGTCGACGTACTCCAGCGCGGCGGCATGGGTCTCGCGCGTGTCGCCGCTCTCGCGGGTCGCGCCGGGCAGATGGAACCAGTTGGGCTGGTGCAGCGCGGACACATTGACGAACAGGAACAGCCGCTGGTCGTGCGGGAGCGAGGCGACCACCTTCTCGGCCCGGTCGACCTGGGACTCGAAGGAGGTGGGGGAGACCACGCCGAACTCCGGCTCCCAGTGGCTGTCCTGGAACAGCCCGGGCAGCACGGAGCCCAGCGGGCCCTGCCGGTTGAAGAACCCGACGCCCCCGACGCACACCGTCCGGTACCCGGCCTGCGCGAGTCCGGAGACCAGGTCGGGTGTGTCGTACACGAACGTGCCCTCGGCGGTCGTCTCACTTCCCGCGAAGCGCGCGGCGAACAGTCGTGGATGGGGACCGGGGGCGGCCGGTGTCGGCAGGAAGCCGGCGAAGATCGCCTGGTGCGAGGCGTAGGTGAAGCTGCCCGGGGCGTGCCGCCGCTCCCAGACGCCGCCGGGCAGATGGCGCGCCAGATTCGGGATGCGGCCGGCCGCCGCGAGCTCCTCCGCGACGTCGAAGCGGAGGGTGTCGAGCGTGACGAGCAGCAGATCGTCCGTGCCGACGACGGACGACATGTCGACCGTCGTGCTCGTCCCGGCGGGGACGTCCGGCCCGTGCGTGGTGGTCATGCCGGACCGGCCGTGAGCGGCTGAGTGGTGCATGGCTGTTCCTCGTGGTGCGGTGGAAGGGCGGCGGCGACCTGGGCCGCATACGTGTCGAGGCCCTCGGCGCCGCTGCCGGGCAGCCCCGTGAGTCCGGGCAGCAGATCGCCGAACGCGTTGACCTCGCCGACGGCGAACCTGCGCCAGCCGGTGGCCGGCAGCAGATCGACGCCGACGCACAAGGTCTCCGGGAAGAGGGCGGCCGCCCTCTCGGCCAGGCCCAGCACGTCGTCGCGCCAGCTGCGGCCCGCGGCCCGAACGGCCGTCCCGGCCTCGGCCAGATCGCCCCGCAGGCCGCCCAGATGCAGATTGGTGAGCGGCGAGCGACTGGTCCGTACGACCGCGTGGGTCGCCCGGCCGGCGACGACCACGACGCGCAGATCGGCGGCCCTGCCGTGCTGGAGGGCCTTGGGCAGCCAGCGCTCGATGTGCAGACCGTCGGGCGCGAGCGTGTCCACGATCGCGGCGATCTCGGACTCCCCCGTGTAGCGGCGGAGCCGGAGCGAGTTGAACAGCCGCCCGTCCGGCGTCCGTTCGACCGAGGTGGTCGCCCGGATCCGGCCACCGCCGGCGACCTCCACCGCGAGGACACCCGAGGCGGAGGAACCATGGGCGAGCTTCACGAACACACGGTGGAAGCACGGCAGGCCGAGCACCGCACGCACGTCGTCCCAGCCCCGCACGACAGGAGCCGCGGCCCCCGAGGTGGGCGACGGCGGCACCGCCACCCCGGCCGACTCGAGCCGCTCGTGGCACAGCCGCTTGTCGAACAGCACGGCGACGTCGGCCGGATCGTCGAGCAGCGTGCCGCCCGCCGCCTCCACGGCCTGCGCCACGGCCCGGACGGCCTGTGTGAAGCGGGCGTACCAGCGGCCGGTGCCCTCGACCCTGGCCGGGTCGTCTGCGCCGCGCAGCAGCAGGTCCACCTCCGGGTCCTCACCGGGGGAGTCGATCCGTACGATCTCGCCCGGCAGGAACCGGGCCCTGCCGTGCAGAACGTCCAGCCAGGGGACGACACGCGCCTCGGGCAACCCCGCGGCGCGCACGGCCCGCCGGAAGAACGCCACCCGGCGGTTGTCCGGGATGCCGACGACCGCGAAGCGCGGTGGTGCGGCCGGTCTCACTCGGCCACCGCGGTGAAACGGCCGCCGTCCTCGTCGTCGTCCCAGGGCTTCTGCTCGTCGTCGAGGTCGACGGCGACTCCGGCCGGTTCCAGGGACCGGCGTATGCGCTCGGCCATCGCCTCGCTGATGAAGTGGTGATGCAGGTCGAGCTTCTTGAGGTGGGTGAGCGGCTGGCCTTCGAGCAGGGCCGCGGCGCCCCGGTCGCCGAGGGTGCCCATCGACAGGTCCAGGGTGTCGAGGCGCTCGACGACCGGGGCGGCGGCGAGCGCCGCGGCGATCTCGTCCTGGATCTCACTGTTGCGCAGGGCGAGCCGGCGCAGGCGGGGCAGCCGGGTGCCGGCGAGGAACGGCTCCAGATCGGCGATCTCGGCGTCGGCGCCGTACCAGGACGTGCCGAGCCAGAGGTCCAGGTGCTCCAGCGCGGGCAGTTCGCTCGCCGCGATGCCCCGCACCACCTGGACGGGCAGACCACCTGTCTCGACCCGGAGCGTCCGCAGGCTCTCGTGGCGCACGGCGTCGAAGACCAGGTCCTGGCCTCCGCGTACACCGAACTCCAGCAGGTCGGGGAAGCCGCCCAACAGCGGGGTGACATCGCCCTGGTGGATCCAGGAGATCTCACACTCCTCGAAGGTGATGTCACCGACGAACAGGGCGCGCAGCCGCGGCAGCCGCTCGCGCGCGGCGAGCAGCGCGGAGAAGACCTCGCTCGGACCGCTGTCGTACGCGTCGCTCCAGGAGCCGACGATCAGCGCCCGGACCTGCGTGGGGTCGACAGCGGCGGTGAAGCGGGCGAAGGCCTCCTCCCACTCCTCCTCGCTCTCGTACGAGTCGACGCCGACCCGCCAGGCGACGGACGCGGCGTCCGGCAGCCCGTCCGCCTTCGCGTCGGCGCCGGGGAAGTCGAACGCGGGCAGGCCGTGCAGCTCCTGCAGGTGGTCCCCAATGGTCATGACGATGCTCCAGACAGCGGACGGCGTGGATCGGCTGATGTGCGAGAAGTTGTACCAAGCGGCACTGACAACGTCTGCCGCGGGGGCGTGCGAAGTCCGGGCCCGGCCGGGCGCTCTTCTCCCGTGAACGCGGCTGTGTTCCGATGAGGACATGGACCGGGCAGCACGGCGGGGATACAGCGGCACGGGACCGGGAGCGATCACGCCCGACGGGTGTGCCGTCGAGGTGTACGAGCGTCTTCCGGTGCTCGACGAACCCGATGTCATCGAGGGCGCCGTGCCCGCCGGGGCGGCCGTCCTGGAGCTGGGCTCGGGAACCGGCCGCATCACGCATCCGCTGGTGCGGCGCGGGTTCTCGGTGACGGCCGTCGACGAATCACCCCAGATGCTGGAAAGGGTCACCGGCGCACGGACCGTGTGCAGTTCCATCGAGTCACTGGATCTCGGCAGTCGCTTCGACGTCGTGCTGCTGGCGTCCTTCCTCGTCCACGCGGCCGGTCCGCAGGTGCGCCGGCGGCTGCTGGAGACGTGCCGGCGGCATGTCGAGGACGACGGGTGCGTCCTGATCCAGCGGGAAGCGCAGGGGCGGCACGAGAATCTGCCGCAGGAGCGGTCGGTCCCCGGAGGCCTCGTGCGGGTGGTCTCGTCCGAGCCGGCCGGACCGGGGGTCCGTTCCGTCCATGTCGAGTACGTGTTTCCCGACGCCCGCTGGACGCAGACGTTCCTGTCCTGCCCGCTGAGCGACGAGGCGTTCGAGTCCGCACTGACACAGGCGGGGCTCGCCGTCGACACGTTCCTCACCGAGGACCGCACCTGGGTCCGGGCGCTGCCGGTCACGAGCTGACCTCTCGGCCGCCTCCGGTCGAGCCGACTCCCCGTCATTGTCAGACCCTGCCTCTAACTTCGGTTCCAGGTCCGGCGCACTCGGCGCCGGATGCCGAGGGGAGAGCCATGTACCGGCAGGGAGATGTGCTGATCGTGCCCGTCGCGGAGGACGCCGTCCCGGCGCACACCGAGGGCGCGCCGGGGGAGCCGAGGGACGGCCGCGGGCGCCTCGTGCTCGCGCTGGGCGAGGTCACGGGTCACGCCCATGCGCTGACGGGTCCCGGCCGGCTCTTCCGCGAACCGGGCTCGGCCGGACCGATGTTCCTCCACCTTCCCGAGGGCGGGCGTGTGGTGCACGAGGAGCATGCGCCGATACCGCTGCCCAAGGGCTGGTACCGGGTGGTGCGCCAGCGGGAGTACATCCCGGGCGCGGTGCGGATCGTCGCGGACTGAGGGCGTCGGCCCGGTCGGGCGGCACGGGCCGCGGCGATCGGGAGATCGGACGCAGACGCAGACACATCCGCATACGCAGCCGCCGGCGCGCATCAGGCAACCGGCAACAGGCAACCGGCGGCAGCCGACTGACAGCAGATGACAGGGAATCAGGGGACGGGGCTTCGATGCAGTACGTGGACAAGTGGCGGGCCGTGGCGGCGGCGACCGGGCAGGCCGACCGGGCGGCCGCGGAGGAAGGCGTCCGGCTGGCCTACCGCACCGCCGGGCTCGCCGAGCCCGAGCGGTTCGTGTGGGCAGCGTCGCCCAGGGCCGGGGCGACGGCGGTGCGATCCCTGGAGGACGCGGGCCGCTCGGTGCGTGAGGAGGTCAGGACGCTGCCCTGGGCCGAGGAGCGCCGCCGGGTGCACGACGCACTCGGCCCCGCGGGCTGGACCGAACTGTGGGGGAGCAGCGGCGCGCTGCTGTGGGAGTCCACGCGCGCCCTCGCCGAGCGGATACGGGCCGGAGTGGCCGACTCCTGCGCCGACGAGGCGGCGGCGCTCGCCCCGGGAGACGCCGAAGCGGCGGCGGACGCCGAGCGGAAGGCCGTCCGGCTGGTGCTGCTGGACGCGGTGCTGGGCCAGCACGACGCGGCCTGGCTCGCCGCCTTCGAAGGCCGCGGCGACCGGCTCACGGGCCTGGCCCGGGTGGCGGAGCACGCGGGATGGTGGTGGCCCTTCGAGAAGGCCGTGGTGATCTGCGAGCGCCCGGTGGAACTGCACCGCGACGAAGCCGGCCGGCTGGACCGCGGTGACGGCCCGGCACTGGCGTTCTCCGACGGCTTCGAGCTGCACGCCTGGCGTGGAATGCCCGTTCCCGCCGCGTTCCTCGCCGGACTGGCCACCCTGACCCCGGAGCGCATACGCGCCGAGGAGAACGCGGAACTGCGGCGCGTCATGCTCGAGTTCTACGGCTACGACCGCTACCTGTCCGAATCGGACGCGCGGCCCGTCCACCGCGACGAGACCGGCGTGCTGTGGCGCATCGCGCTGGACGACGACGAGGACGTCACGATGGTCGAGGTCGTCAACTCCACGCCGGAGCCGGACGGTACGCACAAGACGTACTGGCTGCGGGTGCCGCCCACCACCGGCACCGCGAAGGAGGGCGTCGCCTGGACCTTCGGCCTGGACGCCGGGGCCTACGCCCCGCTGCGTCAGACCTGAGCCGCCGCCAGTTCCGCGGGACCGATCAGCGCCGAACTGCCGACGCCCGTACAGGCGTAGGCCCCCGCGACCGCGCCCAGCCTCGCGCAGTCCTCGATGTGGCGTCCCCCCAGCCGCCCGTAGAGGAAGCCGCAGACATACGCGTCGCCCGCGCCGTTGGAGTCCACCACCGGTGTGGGCGGCACCGTCGCCGGTATGGGACGCGGGGTCCGGCCGCCGTCGCGCGTCATCAGATACGAGCCGCCGGCCCCGGCCGTCGCGATGACCGCCTCGGCCCGGCCCTCCCGCAGGATCTCCCGCATCACCGACGCGATCCGCCCACCGGCACCCGCCGCGCTCAGGAAGACCACGTCGGAGCGCAGCGCGAACTCCCTGTGGTAGTCGTCCACTCCGTCCCAGTCGTGGAGATCGGTCGACACGGTCACCCCGAGCTCCGCGATGTCGTCGTACAGGAACCGGGCGAAGTCCATGATCGACAGATGCACATGGCGGGCCCGCCGGAGATGGGGGAGGTAGAAGTCGCGCGGCATCCGCAGATCACCGGAGTCGCGGGGGTCGTAGAACGACATCCTGCGGCCCGTCGCGTCCACGAGGTTCACCGCACGCCGCGTGCCGGAAGGGGAGACCAGATGCTCGAAGTCCACACCCCCGTCGGCCAGCCGCTCACGGACCTGTTCGCCCGGCCGGTCGTCACCGATGAAGTCCAGGAAGGTCACGCCGAGTCCGAGGGCCCGGCAGCCGAGGGCCACATTGCCGCCCGTCTGGCCGGGCCACTCCACTATCGGCGGTACCCCGACCGAATCCGCCGGCGGGACCGGCAGCGATCCGACACGGACCACCGTGTCGACCCCGCTGCCACCGATCACCAATACGTCGAGGTCCGGCCGATCCGTAAGCTGCTGCGCCGACACCGTCTTCCCTTCTGCGCGCCTTCGGTGGCTACGCACTCTGCCGGGTCAGCGCCTCGCGGTCGAGCCCCAGTTCACGGGCGAGCGCCTCCTCCGCCCACTCCAGCATGGCGGAGCGGCTGAGCGAGCCCGCGTACGACGTCATCTGCACGGCCAGACCGTCCAGCAGAGCCGTCAGCCGCCAGGCCGCCGAGGCCGGGTCCGCGCAGGGGAATTCGCCCGCCGCCGCACCCTCCGCGATGACCGCGGTCAGCTCCGCCTTCCACTGCCGGTCCAGATCGCGGGACACATCGCGCAGCGCGGGTTCCCGCAACGCCGCGGCCCAGCCCTCGATCCACAGCCGCCATCCCTTGGCCTGCCCGGTCGGTGCGTACCAGCGGACCGCGGCCCGCAGCCGCCGTACCGCCGACGTCCGGCGCCCGAGGAGCTTGCGCAGATGGGCCAGGTCACCCTCCGCGGCATAGGTGAAGGCGGCCGCGACGAGCTTCTCCTTCGTCGAGAAGTGGTACAGCACCAGCGCGTTGCTCACCCCGAGGGCCGAGGCGACGTCGGCGATCCGCAGGGCGGCCACACCACGGGCCTCGATCTGCTCCACGGCGGCCCGCAGCAGCTCTTCCTGCCGCTCCGCCACGCTCAACCGGACTCTCGCCACGGCGCCACCCTATGCCGTGGTGACCATGGCGTGGAGCGGCGTCTCAGGAATGCCCGGCGGCGAACGGTCCGGCGGAGCCGAAGGCCGCGGCGGCGAAGCGTTCGCCGATGCGGCGATGGGTCGCGGCGTCCGGGTGGAGCTGGTCGGGCAGCGGCAGTTCGGCGAAGTCCGCCTCGCCGTAGAGGGCGCGCCCGTCGAGGTGGTGGAGGTTCGGGTCGTCGGCCGCGCGCTGCTTCACGACACGCGCCAGTTCGTCCCGGATGACGTTGAGCGTCAGCTTCCCGCCGGCCCGCTCCGCGGGATCGCCCGCGGCCCGGAACCGGAGCCGTCCCTCCTGGAGCATGCTGAAGTCCGGTTCGGTGGGGCCCGGGGTGTCCTCGTGGATGGGGCAGTAAAGGGGCGAGACGACCAGCAGTGGTGTGGTGGGGTGTCCCTCGCGGACGGTGTCGAGGAAGCCGTGCACCGCCGGGGTGAAGGCGCGCAGGCGCATCAGGTCGGTGTTGACCAGATTGATGCCGATCTTGATGCTGATCAGGTCCGCGGGGGTGTCACGCAGGGCGCGGGCGGTGAAGGGGTCGAGCAGGGCGCTGCCGCCCAGGCCGAGGTTGATCAGTTCCACGGCGCCGTGGGACGCGGCCAGCGCCGGCCAGGTCGTGGTGGGACTCTCGGCGTCGGAGCCGTGACTGATCGAACTGCCGTGGTGCAGCCACACCCTGCGGCCCCGCTCCCGCACCGGCTCGACGGGGGCGTCGGTGCGCAGGGCGACCAGCTGGGTGATCTCGTTGTGCGGCAGCCAGATCTCGATGTCCTTCACACCCTCGGGCAGCGGGGGAAAGCGCACGGTGCCGACCGGGCCGGGCCGGGTCTCCACGGACCCGTCGGCCATGTCCACCATCAGGACGTTCCCGCCGGTCGTGCCGGCCCGGGCGGTCAGACGGCCGTCGACGAGCAGGTCGTACACGCCGTCAGGGCGGGGCGGCGCACCTCGATAAGCCGTCTTGGTACGGAGGGTGTCCAGCTCGACGACGGTGGCCTCGGTACGGAACACCAGCCGTACGCCGGACGGCTGTGCCTCGGCCATCGCCAGCTGCCCGTCGGAGCACTGGGCGCGGGCCGTGGCGGGCAGCCGGTGCGGCAGCAACCCGTGCTCGGTGCGTTCCACTTCGAGCGCGCCGAGCAGGAGGTCCTCGGTGACGGGCGTGGCGAACCGCTCCGTTCCCCGGGACGGTCCGGAAGGGCGGGACGGTCCAGAAGGGCCGGCGGTGGGGTCGTGCCGTGCGTTCATGAACTCAGCCTGCCAACGGGATACCTGATCCACACATGGTTTTCCGCTCTCCTTCCGCCCGGTGTCCCGGTCTCTCCTCGCCCGGTGCGCCGTCGTCCGCCCGCGATCAGCCGGCGAGCTCCAGCAGGCGTCGGTCCGCCCCATGGCCACCGACCACCGCAAGGCCGACGGGGAGTCCGTCCACCGACATCCGCGGCAGCACCAGACACGGGAGGCCCGCGCTGCTCGCCGGGCACGTGAGGCGGAAAGTGGCGTCCCGGAGCGCGGACTTGCGCTCGGGGGACTCGTCGATGAGCGGAGCGGGGCCGCCCGCCGCGGGCAGCAGCAGCACCGTGTCCTCGCGGAGGGCCGCCCGCAGGGTGCGGCCCGCCCGGTGGACCGCCACCTCGGCGGTTGCCCGGCGCTCGGCGGTGACCTCCGAGGCGCGGGCGAAGCGGGCGCCGATCCCCGGCCCCAGCACACCGGGATGGGCACTCAGCCAGTCGCCGTCGCACTCCCAGGCCTCGGCCGCCTGGGCGATCGCGAACGCCTGGGCCAGGTCCGTCGGATCGGCGCCCAGGGTCGGTACGTGTGCGAGGTGCAGTCCGGCCCGCTCCGCGAGTTCCGCGGCCGCCGCGGGGAAGGCCTCACGTACCCCCGGATCGGCGAGTGCGAGGAGGTCCGCGACCACCAGCGCCGTACGGAACGGAGCGCCGGCCTCCGCGCCGGCCGGCAGGAGGACGTCGCCCACACGCGCCAGGGTTCCCGCGTCCCGCGCGAGCCAGGCGACGGTGTCGAACGACGGCGCCAGCGGCAGCATCCCGGTGACGGGTACGGCGCCATGGGACGGCCGCAGCCCGTACAGCCCGCAGTACGAGGAGGGCACCCGGATCGAACCGGCCGTGTCGCTCCCGAGACCGGCGTCGGCCTCGCCGAGCGCCACCGCGGCGGCGGGACCGCTGGAGGAGCCGCCGGGCACCCGGCCGGGCGCGGCCGGGTTGGGAGGGGTGCCGTAGTGCGCGTTCGTACCGTTGAGGCTGTAGGCGAACTCGTCGGTCCGGGCGATCCCGGTCACCTCGGCCCCGGCGTCCAGCAGGGCCGCCACCGCCCAGGAGTGGGCGGGCTGCGGTTCGGCCTCGGCCAGCCATGCCGGGTTGCCGGCGCCGGTCGGGTGCCCGGCGACGGCGTACACGTCCTTCACCGCCAGCCGCAGCCCGCGCAGCGGCCCGCGGCCGGAGCCGGCGACCAGGGGCTCACCGCGCTCCCGCCACACCGTCGTGTCCATGTCCGCCGACTTCATCGTGGGCCTCCTTGTCTGCGAGGACAGCCCGCTCATCGAAGCATCCCCGGGACGTGCGGGTGGGCAGCCGGGACGTGCGGGTGGGCAGGCTGAGCAGGCCTGCCCGCAGGCGTCAGGGGGCGTACCACCCGAAGCGGTCCGCGATCTCCGGAAGCCGGTCGGCGACGATCGCGTGGGCGGCGGCGCGGGGGGTGGTGCCGTCCGCCTCCGCACGCGTGAGCATCCGGTCGACCAGGGCGCGCATGGACCGGCGTGTGTACGCGAACGCCTCGTCCGCGTCCGCGCCGATGTCGCCGAAGAGGGTCCACCACCACCAGGCGTTCGTGCCGGAGTTCACGACGACGTCCGGCAGTACGGTGATCCCGCGCGCCCGGAGCAGCTCCTCCGCCTCCGGGAGGACCGGCATGTTGGCCGCCTCGACGATCCAACGCGCCCGGATCAGGGCCTGGTTGGCGAGGTCGACGGCATAGGAGACAGCGGCCGGTACCAGCACCTCCACGTCGGCGGACAGCCAGGCGTCACCGGAAAGTTCGAGGTCGCCGGGCCGCAGCGCCGCACGGTCCACCGTCCCGAAGGCGTCCCGCGCGGCGAGCAGGGCCTCCACGTCCAGGCCCTCCGGGTGGGCGATCGTCCCCTTGATGTCGGCCACGGCGACGATCCTGAGCCCCGCCCGGGACAGGAAGCGCGCCGTCGCCCCGCCCATCGTGCCGAGGCCCTGCACGGCGACCCGGGTCCCCTCGTGCCGCACACCCGCGCGGTCCAGCGCGGCGAGCACCGACTCGGCGACCCCGCAGCCGCCGACCAGCTCGTCGAGGCCGATGCCGTCGACCTCGACGGCGAACGCGTCGGCGAGCCTCTCGCGTGCCGCCGTCTCGTCGTCGAGCAGCGGGTACACGGCCTGCACGGACGAGACGAGCCCTGCCTCGGCGGCGGCCCTGTCGACGAGGTCCTGGGTGAGCCCGAGGTCCTCCCCGGTGGTCCACATGTGCTCGACGTACGGCCGCATCGCGCGCAGATAGCGGACCAGGACGCCGTAGGCCTCCGGGTCGCGCGGGTCGCAGTCGATTCCGCCCTTCGCCCCGCCGAGCGGGACGTACCGGCCCTCCGGGTTGTAGTGCAGCGCCTCCTTCATGGACATGCCCCGCGCCAGCCCGGCCACCTCGTCGAGCGTGCAGCCCTCGCGCATCCGCAGCCCGCCGCTGCACACCCCACGGACGAGCCGGTCGACCACGAGATGGCCCTGGCGCCCGGTGACGTGATCCGTCCAGGTGAGCGAGACCAGCGGGCTGGGGTGGGACATCAGGGCCTCCGGATACGGCTTCGAACTGAACCGTCGGTCAGTATCCGGAGGGGGTCGCAACCATGTCAACGCCGCTCGCCGGGGGCACCGGAACCGGTATCCGCGTCGGCGGCTGCGCCGGCCGGCCGCTGCGGCAGCTCGCACAGGTCCTTGAAGCCCTGGCTGGTGAGCCCCAGCGCGGAATTCATCCGCGACCGCAGGTTCTCCACCGCCACCATCGCGGTGAGCTCGACGTACGCCGCCTCACCCAGCGCCGTGACCAGCCGCTCGGCCAGCTCGTCCGTCACCTCCGGCGGATTCGCGGTCATCGCCTCCGCGTACTCCATGACGTCCCGCTCCAGCGGGGTGTACACCGTGCTCCGCCGCCACACGGGCACGTCACGCACCTTCCGTACGTCCATGCCACGCCGCTGGTTCTCCCAGTGGCCGAAGTCCATGCACCAGCTGCAGCCGATGGAAGCCGCCGACGCCATCACGGCCAGCCCCTTGAGGTCGGCGTCCAGCCGGTTCCACTTCGCGACGGCCAGCTCGAAACGGAGGTCGGCGCGCAGGACCTTCGGATTGTGGCCGAGGGCCTTCGCGGGGTCGAGGACCTTTCCGTACGTCCGCGTCGAGTACCACTCCATGGCGCGGTGGAAGAGCGTACGGGGCGGGGTCAGGGAGATGCGGGCCATCAGGGGCTCCTCGGTCGTCGGGGTGTCGCGGTGTCGTGCCGTTGTGCGGCGACACCCGTACGACGGACGGGCCCGGTACGGATGTGACATCCGGGGCCCGCCCCGGCATTTTTCTTCGCCCTTGTACGTTGCGACTGCCGTGGGGGTTGTCGCGACCCCGGGCCCGTGGGCCCGGCGGGGCGCATACTCGCGCACATAATGGAACAACCCGAAGATCACAGGAGGTGCCGTGACCGGCGCTGCTTCCCCGCATCCGCTGCGCTCCCGGCTGCGATCGCTGCGGCCCGCCGCTTTCGGCGCCGATCCCGTGGGGGAACGCATGGAGCGGATCCGCCGCTCTCCGAACTTCGCCGACGGGGTGTTCCAGAACCCGCTCGGGGCCAGGACCCGGCCGTCCGGCTCCACGCTCGAATTCGCGAAGATCTACTTCCAGAAAGAGGCACGCAGACACCGCGGCCCCGTCGCGCCCGTGCCGCTGCACGCCGCGACCCTCGCCGACCTCGCCAAGGCCCCGGCGTCCGGGCTGCGGCTCACCTGGATGGGTCACTCCAGCGTGCTCGCCGAGATCGACGGCCGCCGGGTGCTCCTCGACCCGGTGTGGGGGCAGCGCTGCTCGCCCTTCCCCTTCGCCGGGCCCAAGCGGCTGCACCCCGTGCCGCTCCCGCTCGCCTCGCTCGGCCCGGTCGATGTCGTCGTGATCTCCCACGACCACTACGACCACCTGGATCTGCCCACGATCCAGGCGCTGGCCTCCACGGACACGCAGTTCGTGGTGCCGCTGGGCGTCGGGGCGCACCTGGAGCGCTGGGGCGTCTCCGAGGGCCGGCTGCGCGAGCTGGACTGGAACGAGTCGACGCAGCTGGACGGGCTGCGGCTGACGGCCACCCCGGCCCGGCACTTCTGCGGCCGCGGCCTGCGCAACCAGCAGCACACGCTCTGGGCGTCCTGGGTCGTCGAGGGCCCTTCGGGCCACCGGGTCTACCACAGCGGCGACACGGGGTACTTCCCCGGCTTCAAGGAGATCGGCGCGGAGCACGGCCCCTTCGACGCGACGATGATCCAGATCGGCGCGTACAGCCAGTACTGGCCGGACATCCACATGACCCCGGCCGAGGGCATGGACGCCCATCTCGACCTGCAGGGAGGCAGGCCGCACGGGGTGATGATGCCGATCCACTGGGGCACGTTCAATCTCGCCCTTCATCCCTGGGCCGAGCCGGGGGAGTGGACGAAGGACGCCGCCGAGGAGGCCGGTCAGACCGCGGCGTTCCCCCTGCCGGGCCAGCCCTTCGAGCCGGCCGGGAACGTCCCGACCGATCCCTGGTGGCGGGCTGTGTCCCACCCCATCCAGCACCCGTGGCGCCGGCCCACGACCCTGGAGGCGCCTGCCGATCCCCGGAGCAGCGGTCTCGACCTCGCGGGCGATCGCTGACCCGGAGCAGCGGCCTCGACCTCGCGGGCGACCGCTGACCGGGCGTGTTCGTGGCGTGCGTTCGGCACCGGCCCCGGATCGCCGGGTTCAGTCGAACCGGACGTCCCAACGGCCGCCCCGTGACGTGAGGGTGACGGCGGACAGCGCCGGAACGTCGTAGTGCCAGAAGGCCCGTGCCGGTGCGGCCAGGGCGTGGACGAGCGAGGCCCGGACGACGGCGGGTTCGGTGACGACCCATGTGTGGCCGTTTCCCGGAGGCACGCTGCCCAGCCATCGGGCGACCCGGCGGCAGAACTCGCGCACCGACTCCCCTCCATGGGGCGTGGCATCCGGGTCCGTGAGCCAGTCGGACAGTCCGTGAGGGTCGGTGGCGGCGACTTCTTCGACGGTGAGGCCGCACCACTTGCCGTAGTCGCAGTCGCGCAGCGCCGGCTCCGGCCTCGAACCCAGGCCGAGGGCGTCGGCGGTCTCCGAGCAGCGGATGGAAGGGGCCCGGACGGCGGGCGCGCGGGGAGGGAGTGCCGCTCCTGCCGCCCTGGCGGCACGCAGGGCGCGCTCGGTCGCAGGACTGTCGCCGAGGACCGTGTCCCTGGGGGTGTCCCCGGTGGTCGTACACAGGAATGTCAGGCGGACCATCATGTCGTTGACCTCCCCGCCGGCCCCGCAGGGCGCGTCTGAGGGTGTGAGTTCCCCGAATGCCGGAATCGGTCGTCCGGTCGGCAC
Source organism: Streptomyces sp. NBC_00259 (assembly GCF_036181745.1). NCBI lineage: Bacteria > Bacillati > Actinomycetota > Actinomycetes > Kitasatosporales > Streptomycetaceae > Streptomyces > Streptomyces sp. NBC_00259. Next base: position 7,057,695 of record NZ_CP108080.1, read on the forward strand.
AGCCGGTCGTACGTCGCAGGTCACTCACTCAGGATCGGGAAGGCCGCCGGGCCAAACCATCCGGCAGATGTCCGGACCTCCCCCGCGGACTGGCTGGCGCGGCCCCGCCGCCTCGGAGGTTTCCCGCGGCGCTCGCGTCGATCGCGCGTCCCGTGGCCGCCTGCTGTCCATGGAAAGCGTTTGCTACAGATGCGCCCGATCGGCGTGTCCGTGGTGAAACCGAGGCTCAGGTGACCGGAGCGTGACACGGGGTGCCCGTTTGCTTGTTTGTGATTGAAACAGCGAGTTTCCAATCACCTATTGTCTTCACCAATCACGTCGGTGCAAGATTCAGGAGCCCCGCGGCCGGAGAGCACCGCCGCAGTGGCTCCTTGATGCGCTCCCGATCCCCTGCTGAGGTGAAAGTGATGGCCTCCGCGCCCGCGTCACCCCGCCTGGCTTCGCCGCCGTCAGATGCGATCCGTACCGGAACCACGCCCCCCGACGGGCTGAACCGGTCGCATCCGAAGCGGACGTCGTTGCGCCGGCGGTTCCGGCGTGACCGGACCCTGCTCCTGCTGTGCGTGCCCGGCATCCTGTACTTCGCGGTGTTCTTCTACGTGCCGCTGGCGGGCAACGTCATCGCCTTCCAGGACTACCAGCCCTATCTGGGCTTCCAGCAGAGCCCGTTCGTGGGCTGGACCAACTTCACGGCGCTCCTCGAGGAGCCCGAGTTCTGGTCCGCCGTGTGGAACACGCTGGAGATCAGCGCCGTCCAGCTGTTCCTCTACTTCCCGGCACCGATCGCCCTCGCGCTGTTCCTCAACTCACTGATCAGCAGCAAGGTCCGGCGGCTGATGCAGACCGTGGTCTATCTGCCGCACTTCCTGTCCTGGGTCGTGGTCGTCGGGATGTTCCAGCAGGTCTTCGGCGGTGCCGGCACGGTCAGCAGCTATCTGAACGAGCACGGTGTCCACGTCGGCAACATCATGAACAACCCCGACACCTTCATCCTGCTGCTCACCTCGCAGTCCATCTGGAAGGACGCGGGCTGGGGCGCGATCATCTTCCTCGCCGCCATGGCCTCCATCGACAACTCGCTCTACGAGTCGGCGGCGATGGACGGAGCCGGATGGCTGCGCCGCATGTGGCACATCACCCTGCCGGGCATCCGCCCCGTGCTGATCATGCTGTTGATCCTGCGGCTCGGCGACATCCTGTCCGTCGGGTTCGAGCAGATGCTGCTCCAGCGCGACGCGGTGGGCAAGGAAGCGGCCGAAGTGCTCGACACCTATGTCTACTTCCACGGCGTCGTCGACGGCGACTGGGGCATGTCCACGGCGGCCGGGCTGATGAAGGGTGTCATCGGATTCATCCTGATCGTCCTCGCCAACAAGCTCGCCCACCGCCTCGGCGAGCAGGGAGTGTACCGATGAGCACGGCACAGATATCCGGGTTCCTTCGCCGCGGCCGCCGCGGGACGGACCGGCCCGTATGGATGGAGAAGCCCTCCCCGGCGGGGCAGACGCTCAAGCTGCTGGTCATCGTCGCGATGATCGTGGCCGTCGGCTACCCCTTCCTGCTCGCCATCGGCACCAGCCTCTCCACCAAGGCCGAACTGGCCGCCAACGGCGGCTATGTGCTCTTCCCCGCGCACCCCACCCTGGAGTCCTACCAGGTGGTGCTCTCCGGCGGTGTGGTCACCCGGGCCGCGCTGGTCAGCGTGGGTGTCACCGTCGTCGGCACGGCGCTGAGCCTGCTGTGCACGATCTGCCTCGCCTACGGGCTCTCGCGGCCCGGGACCCTTGCCGGGAAGCCGCTGCTCCTCATCGTCGTGGGAACGTTCCTCTTCACGCCCGGCATCATCCCCAACTACCTGGTGGCGCAGTCGCTGGGACTGCTCGACACCTACGGGGCCATGGTCGTCCCCATCATGCTCAACGCGTTCAACGTCATCGTCGTGCGGGCGTTCTTCCAGGGCATCCCCGAGGAACTGCACGAGGCCGCACGGCTCGACGGGGCAGGCGACCTGAAGGTGCTGCTGCGGATCGTGCTCCCGCTGTCCAAGGCGGTGATCGCGGTGGTCGGCATGTTCTACGCGGTCACGTACTGGAACAGCTTCTTCAACGCGATGCTCTACATCAACGACCCGGACAAGCTGCCGCTGCAGGTCGTCCTGCGTTCGTACGTCCTCCAGGGCGACACCTTCAACGCGAAGGCGATGGGCGTCAGCGTGCTCCCGGCCTCCACGTCGCTGTCGATGGCCGTGCTCATCCTCGCCGTGCTGCCGATCATCGCCGTCTACCCCTTCCTCCAGAAGTACTTCAACAAGGGCGTGCTCACCGGCGCCATCAAGGCCTGAGCCGTCCCCCCGCCGCTCACCCTTCACCCTCACCCCCCGCCGCTCACCCTTCACCCTCACCCCCCGCCGCTCACCCTTCACCCTCACCGTTCATTGGGCTGGAGAGCAACAGCCACACCCGACATCCCTGGGTCTCCCGATCCTACGAGTGACCGGAATCAACCCACCAACAACGTAAGGAGAGCCATGTCCTCCAGAAACCTCAACCGTCGCGGTTTCCTCGGCGCCGCGGGCGCCGCCGGCCTCACGGTCGCCGGCGCCGGTGCCCTCACTGCCTGCAGCACCGGTGGGGGAGCGGCCGGTGGAGGCGGTGCGGAGGCCTCGGCCAAGCTGAAGCTGCCGACGTACGTGGCGGCGGGAGTCCCTGCCCCGGACCTGCCGGGCAACGCCGACGGTCTGGACCCGGCCTACGTGCGCTACCCCAAGGACCTGGTCCGCAGCGTCGCCGCAGCGCCGGGTGACGGAAAGCCGGTCACCGTTCTGACGGAGACGTTCACCACCGCCGCCCCCGCGATGAACCGCAACGCCTACTGGCAGGAGCTGAACAAGCGGCTCGGCTCGGAGCTGCGGATGACGATCGTCAACGGGCTCGGCGCCGACGACGTCTACCGCGCGAAGTTCAACGCCACCATCGCCGGCGGCGACATGCACGACCTGATGTGGTTCCCGCCGAACCAGGGCCTCAAGAACGTCCCGGCGCTCCTCCAGGCGAAGTTCCACGACCTCACCCCGTATCTCTCCGGCGACGCGGTCAAGAAGTACCCGAACCTGGCCAACATCCCCGACTTCGCCTGGCGGACCGCGGTCCTGGGCGGGAAGATCTGGGGAGTCGCCGTCCCGTACGGCCGGATGGGCCAGGTCTACGTGGCCAACGAGGACTTCTGGAAGCCGGTCGGCGGCGTGCGGTTCGACAGCGCCCAGGACTTCCTCGACAAGGGCAAGGAACTGCTCGACACCAAGCGCAAGAAGTACGTGCTGGAGCCCGCCTACACCAACCACCTCCTGCAGTTCGCCATGTGGCACGGCCTCCAGAACAAGTGGGCCATGAACGGCGGCAAGCTCACCTACATGTTCGAGACGGACGAGTACTTCGCCGGGCTCGAGTTCGCCCTCAAGTGCCAGGAGGCGAGGCTCTTCTGGCCGGACCCGAACCTGCCCACCACCCTGGAGAAGATCGAGGGCGGCTTCCTCGGCGTCCACGTCCAGTCCTTCCCCGGCTTCCTCGACGACAGCAACATGTACGACTGGCCGGCGAAGGTCATCGTCCCCTTCGCCGCCGAGCCCGGGATGACACCCAGCTGGCACTTCGGCTACGGCTCGGTCGGCTTCACCGCCATCAACAACACGGTGCCCAAGGACCGCATCGAGACGTTGCTACAGGTCATGAACTATCTCTGCGCCCCGTTCGGCAGCGAGGAGCGACTCTTCCTCGACAACGGTCTGCCGGGCACCCACCACTCACGCTCCAAGGACGGCGACGTCGTCCTGAACACCAAGGGCAACGCCGAGGTGCTCACCACCCGGCAGGCCATCACCTTCTTCGGCAACAGCCCGCAGACCCTGTACCTGCCCGGAAAGCCCGATGTCACCCGAGGCGTCCACGCCACCGAGGTCGAGCTGATGAAGATCGCCAAGGCCGACGCCAGCGCCGGATACTTCTCGGACACCTACGCCGACAAGGGCCCCTCCTCCTCCGACGAGCTGTACCAGAGCGTCAAGGACATCATCGCCGGGCGCAAGCCGCTCTCCTCGTACAAGAAGGAGATCCTGCCCAAGTGGCGGCGGGCGGCGGGCGACGCGATGCGCCGTGAGTACGAGAAGGCCATGGAGAAGGGCGCCGGCAAGTGACGGACGACCTGCGTATCGGTGTCATCGGCCTCGGGCTGCGCGGCAACCTCGCCGCTGTCGCGCACAGCCCGGGCGCCGGATCGGTCGTCGCCGCCGTCGCGGACACCGACCCGGCGGTGCTCGCGACCGTCGCGGACCGGTTCCTCGGCGCCGCCGCCGTCGCCGGCCATCGCACACTGCTCGACGACGACGGCATCGACGCCGTCCTCGTCCTCACCCCGGACGACACCCACGAGGAGCTCGCCTGCGCCGCCCTGGAGGCGGGCAAGGCCGTGTTCCTCGAGAAGCCCATGCACATCACCGTCGAGGGCTGCGACCGCATCCTGCGCACCGCGTACGAGACGGGCAGCCGGCTCTACGTCGGGCACAACATGCGGCACATGGGGGTCGTACGGCTGATGCGCGACATCATCGCGCGCGGTGACATCGGCGAGCCGAAGACCGTGTGGGTACGGCACTTCGTCTCGTACGGCGGCGACTACTACTTCAAGGACTGGCACGCCGACCGCCGGCGCACCACCGGCCTGCTGCTGCAGAAGGCCGCGCACGATCTGGACGTCGTCCACTGGCTGGCCGGGGGTTACACCCAGCGCGTCAACGCCCTGGGCGACCTGATGGTGTACGGGGATCTGCCGCGACGGGAGCCGGACACCCCGCGGCCGGAGGGCTGGCTGCGGGAGTTCGAGTGGCCGCCGACCGAGCGCAAGGACCTGCACCACGTCGTGGACGTCGAGGACGTGTCGGTGATGAACATGCGGCTCGACAACGGCGTCATCGCCGCGTACCAGCAGTGCCACTTCAGCCCCGACTACTGGCGTAACTACACGGTCATCGGCACCGAGGGCCGGCTGGAGAACTTCGGTGACCGGCCGGGGGACGAGGTCCGGGTCTGGAACACCGGTCCGAGCGACTACCGCGCGGACGCCGACGCGGTCCACAAGGTGCCCGATGCGACCGGCGGCCACGGCGGCGCCGACCAGCGGATCATGGAGGAGTTCTGCCGCTTCGCACGCGACGGCGGAGCCACGGACACCTCACCGGTCGCCGCCCGGATGAGCGTCGCCGCCGGCGTGATGGCCACGCGTTCCCTGCGCGAGGGCGGCGCGGCGTACGAGGTGCCACCCCTGGACCCGCGGCTGGCCGCGTACTTCGCGAACGGACAGCGACGCACGGAGGCGGTTCGGTAAGGCTCCGGGCCGCAGGGCTCCCGCCCGCGAACCGGACGGGAGCCGCCGCCGACCGCCGACCGCCGAACGCCGACCGTCGCGCCGGATTCCGCAACTGCCTCACGCAGCGGTTGAATCCGGCGCGGTCGTGCGACGGCACGCAACCGGCCGCTCCGCTCGGCCTACGCGGCCGCGTCGAGTTCGGCGTTCGCCCGTGCCAGGACCGTGGTCAGGACGCGGGCGGCGGTCTCCATGTCCTCCGCCGGGATTCCGCCGTACAGACGAGAGGTGATCGCGGCGGTCGCCTCCTTGAGACGGTGGCTCAACTCCTCGCCCGTGCCGGTGAGCCGGAGCCGCGAGGGATCGTCCGGTGCCGGTTCGACGAGCCGGGCCTCGGCGAGTTCGGTGAGGATCGCCGTGGCGGAGGTGTCGTCGACCTTCAGTCCGGTGGTCAGCCGGGTGGTCAGCTGCTCCCGGGCCATGCTGTCGCCGTTCCCCGCGAGCGCGTTGACGGCCACGGCGTGCTGGAACGTCGCCCCGCTGCCGGCCAGGGTCCGCTCCAGGACGGCGCGGGTCGCGTAGTGGGTCATGCCGATGGTCCGGCCGGTGAGCTTCGGTGCGGTGGACATGCCTACTCCTCGGTCTTGGTCTTCTTGCTCGGGCGCCCGGTGAGCGAGGCGCCGAGTGATACGTCGCCGGGTGGTACGTCGATCGGTGCTTCGAGCAGGGCCGTGAGCTCACGGGCGAACGCCTGCGTGCCCGGCCCCTCCAGCCCGCCGAGCGGCGCCAGCATCCCGTCCATGACCTGACGTACGACCGCGATCGCGCGTTCGGCGGCCTCCCGGCCCTCTTCGGTCAGCGACAGCTGGACCGCCCGGGTGTCGGCGGGGTCCTCCGCGCGCTCGATCAGGCCGGCGGCGGCCAGGGCTCGTGCCAGCTTCGAGACGTAGAGCGGTTCGAGGCCCGTGTGGTCGGCCAGCTGCCGCTGGCTGGGCCGCAGACCGGCGCGCTGCACGTCGTACAGCGAGCCCAGCAGGGAGTACTGAGCGTGCGTCACCCCCAGGGGTGCGAGCGCCCGGTCGACCGCCCCGCGCCACTTCATCGACAGGCGCCATACCAGAAATCCCGGCGTCGGTCCGGGCGTCGGGGCGTTTGTGGGGTCGTTCGTCGGTCGGCTCGACCTCTCGCTCATGACGAATAGAGTACATGGCTACTATGTCCATGGCTACTAAAAGAGAGTCCAGGGCGTCCCAGGGCGCATTTCTCGGCCAGGACGGCGGGAAATTTCGGCCCTTCGTGCGAGGCCTCATACCAGAGCGGGACGCTCTACGGGCAAGTTTGTCAACTGCACTCCGCACCTGAACGGTTGGCGACTACCGTGTGTGCCCAGTGATCAACGGTGGGCTCAACACACACCCTTGGCGCCGCCGCACACCGCTCGGTACACCGAATCCTGGGCCACGTACCAAGGACGCTGATGTCTCAACTTCGCGCACCCGCCGCGCGGCCGGACCGCCGCGAGGGCGGCGGGCGGCACGGCCGGTCGAGCGCCCGCTCTCTCTCCTCCGCGGGCAGGCCGCAGTCCACGCCGTCGACCCCCGAAGCCCGTATACGTCCCCAACTGCTGCGCACCGCCGTGCTGCCCGCCGTCGTCGTGGCGCTCAGCGGCGCCGCCGCGGTGCTGTTCACGATCCGCTCCACCGACGCACGGCCGTCGGCCGCGCTGTGGGTCGCGCTCGTCGGCTCCGCGGCCCTCGCCGTCGCCGCCGTGGTGGCGGCGGCGCTGGGCGCCGAACGCACCGCGAGATCGGTGCTCGACCGCGTCCACGGCCTGCGCCGCTCCAGCGCGCGCGGACAGGCCGAACTGCAGGCCGTCGTCGACGGCCTGCGGCGCGGCGAACGCCCGCCGGCCCGCGAGAGCCTGCCGGCCCCCGCCGCCGACGGCGACGAGTTCGACCTGCTGGCCCAGGAGCTGGGGCGGTCCTACGACGCCGCGGTGACCGCGGTGCTGCAGGCCTCCCGGCTCTCCAGCAGCGTGGGCAACGAACAGAAGGTCGAGGTCTTCGTCAATCTGGCCCGCCGCCTGCAGTCGCTCGTGCACCGCGAGATCCAGCTGCTCGACGAGCTGGAGAACGAGGTCGAGGACCCGGAGCTGCTCAAGGGCCTCTTCCACGTCGACCACCTCGCCACCCGTATCCGCCGGCACGCGGAGAACCTCGCGGTCCTCGGCGGCGCCATCTCCAGGCGCCAGTGGTCCAACCCGGTCACCATGACGGAGCTGCTCCGTTCCGCGATCGCCGAGGTGGAGCAGTACCCCCGGGTCAAACTGGTGCCGCCCATCGACGGCACCCTGCGCGGGCACGCCGTGGCCGACGTCATCCATCTGCTCGCCGAACTGGTCGAGAACGCCACGCTGTTCTCCGCGCCGCACACACAGGTCCTGCTGCGTGCCTCGCACGTCACGGCGGGCCTCGCCGTGGAGGTCGAGGACCGGGGCCTGGGCATGCCGGTCGCCGAGCAGAACAAGATGAACGCCCTGCTCGCCGACCCCGACCAGGTCAATGTGGCGCACCTCCTCCAGGACGGCCGCATCGGGCTGTTCGTGGTCTCCGCGCTCGCCCGCAGGCACGGCATCGCGGTGCGACTGCAGTCCAACATCTACGGCGGCATCCAGGCCGTACTGGTGCTGCCGCAGGGGCTGCTCGGCGTCGATCCCGGCGGCCAGGCGGGTACGGACCGGACGGCCGCCCCGCGTCATGGCGACCATCCGCCGGTGGCGGCGGCCGCCGTGGCGGGCGGAGTGGCCGGCCGCGAGCGGGCCTCCGCACCCGTCGGCGCCGCGCCGCATCCCGCCGAACAGCCGGCCCATGCCTCCGCGGAAGGGCCCCACACCGGCAGCCAGCGCACGCTGACCTACGCGACGAGCATGCCGGGCATGCCCCAGCAGCCGCCCCCGGCGGACGGTCAGGCGCCCGGACCGCTCCCGGTGCGCGGCGAGCATCCCGAGCGTCCCAACCCGGCCACCGGACGCCCCGGGGCCGGCCACAACGCGCCGCACCCGGGCGCACGGCCACCGGCCGCGCAGCCACCGGCCCCGCAGCCACCAGCCCCCCGGACCGCGCCGCCCGCGGCCGAGTCCCACGCCGTACGCGGCACCATGGGCCGCCCGCAGCTGCCCAAACGGCGGGCCCAGGAACACCTGGTGCCCCAGTTGCGAAGTGAGCCCCCCGCCCCGCGCAGTAGCGAGGACGAGGCGCTGCACGACCCCGGTCTGATGGCGGCCTTCCAGCGGGGCATCGGCCTGGCCGAGTCCCAGACGCAGGGCGCCTCCGTGGCGGCCCCGTCCCATGAACCGCAGCAACAGGACGAAAACCACAAGGAGTAGATGCACCATGGCGAGCGATGTGCCGACCGGCCATTCCTCGGATCTCGACTGGCTGCTCAGCGGTCTGGTCCAGCGGGTGCCGTACACCCGGAACGCGGTTCTGCTCTCCTCCGACGGCCTGGTGAGATCCGTGCACGGCCTCGACACCGACAGCGCCGACCACATGGCCGCCCTGGCGTCCGGGCTGTACTCGCTCGGCCGCAGCGCCGGTGCCCGGTTCGGCGACGGCGGGGAGGTGCGCCAGGTCGTGGTGGAACTCGACTCCACCCTGCTGTTCGTGTCCACCGCCGGCTCGGGCACCTGTCTCGCCGTGCTGGCGGGGCGAGAGGCGGACGCGGCGGTCCTCGGCTACGAGATGGCGATGCTCGTCAAGAGCGTACGGCCGTATCTGGTCACCCCGGCCAGAGCGGCCACCGGGGCGCCGAGCGCCACGGGGCTCTGACCGTGGCGGCCCGGCAGGACGGGCCGTGGCTCGACGACGCGGCCGGCCGTCTGATCCGCCCCTACACGGTGAGCGGCGGCCGCACTCGTCCGACGGCCGCCCTCGATCTGCTCTCCCTGGTGATGGCCACCGGTTCGGTCCCGCAGGGGCCGCTCGGGCCGGAGCACGCCCTGGCCCTCGGCCTGTGCGACGGTCCGACGTCGGTGGCGGAGATCTCGGCGCACTTACGCCTCCCGGCGGTCGTCACCAAAGTGCTTCTCTCCGATCTCGTGGACTGCGGGGCGGTCACCGCTCGGGCGCCCCGCTTCCAGGAATCTCCCACCGACCGTTCCTTGCTGGAGGCAGTGCTCGATGGCCTACGACGACGGCTTTGACCACAGCCCTGGACACAGCCCTGACAACGGCCCCGAACACGGGACCGGATTCGGGCCCGAACTCGGGCCCGGACCTGGTCCCGCGCACGGGCCCGGACACGACGCCAGCCCTCACCACCGGGCCGACCCCTTTCCCACCGCGCTGAAGATCCTCGTCGCCGGCGGCTTCGGGGTGGGCAAGACGACCTTCGTGGGCGCGGTGAGCGAGATCGAACCGCTGAGCACCGAAGAGGTGCTGACCACCGTCAGCGTCGCGACCGACAGCCTGGAGGGGGTGGAGTCCAAGACCACCACCACGGTGGCGATGGACTTCGGACGGATCACCCTCGACGACCGGCACGTGCTCTATCTCTTCGGCACACCGGGCCAGGAGCGCTTCTGGTTCATGTGGGACGAGCTCTCCGAGGGCGCGCTCGGCGCGGTCGTCCTCGCCGACACGCGCCGACTGGAGGACAGCTTCTCCGCCGTCGACTTCTTCGAACGGCGCGGCCTCGGATTCGTCGTCGCCGTCAACGAGTTCGACGGTGCCTACCGTTACGAGGCGGAGGAGGTGCGGGCCGCGATCGACCTGAAACCCGAGGTCCCGGTGGTGCTCTGCGACGCCCGCACAGCCAGCTCCGGGATCAGCACCCTGGTCACCCTTCTCCAGCATCTGCTCACCACCATCCCGGCACCGGCAGCGGCGCCGAGCTACGGAGCTCAGTCATGACCTACGACCCGACCGGCCATCTGCTGCTCACCCCTGTCGACCGGGAGGCTCCCGTGCGGGTGCAGCGGCTGCGTCAGCTGGGACTGGGCGACAGGCCCGATCCGGCGTTCGACGAGTTCGCCCACAAGCTCGCGGAAGTGACCGGAGCGCCGTACTCGATGGTCAACTTCATCGACGAGAACCGGCAGTTCTTCGCGGGGCTGCACACGCCCGCGGGTACGCACTCGGGCAGCGACCTCCCGGGGGCGGCGGGCGGGGACGTCAGCCGGTTCATGGCGCGCGACCACGGCTACTGCCCGCATGTCGTGGTGCGGCGCAAGGCGCTCGTCCTGGAGGACGTCTGCGACTATCCGCGGTTCGCCGGCAACCCCGTCGTCGACGAGATCGGCATCCGCTCCTATCTCGGGGCGCCGCTCATCGACCGTACGGGCATCGCGCTCGGCACGATCTGCGTCGTGGACACCGAGCCGCGGCCGTGGGGCCGGGCGGGCCTGGAGACGATCAAGACGCTCGCCGCGGAGCTGATCGAGCAGATCCACCGCCGGGAGGACTCGCGGCTGTGACCGATGTGAAGTGACGTCCCCGGGGCCGATCGCGTGCCACCGGGGACGTCATGTGTCCGGACCGGCCGGTCTCGCGCCGGTTCCCTGTCCTGTCCGCTCTCCGGGGGTCCCTGCGGGTCTCTGCGGGTCTCTGCGGGTCTCCGCGGGTCTCCGCGCGTCCGCGTCCGCGTCCCCGTCCTGGTTCACGTCCCCGTCCCCGTCCCGGGCCTCAGACCAGGGCCTCCATCCGCGTCAGCTCCGACAGACGCTCCGACCACTGCCCCTTCGACGTACCGAGCGCCACCTCGGCCAGCCGCAGCAGCTGGATGTCGGAGGTACCCGCGGGCGCGAAGATGTGGTGAGCGTCGCGGAGATACCGCTCGATGGGACGGTCGGTGAACAGCCCGGCCGCCGCGTGGATCTCCATCGCGTTGCGCGCCGAGTCGAGCGCGGACTCCACGTTGACCAGCTTCGCGTTCATCAACTCGGCGTCGCAGGGCAGCCCCTGGTCCAGCAGATGCACCGCGTGGTACGCGGCGAGCCGCGCCGTCATCAGCCGTGACTGGAGCTGTCCGAGCTTCAGCTTGATGGACGGCAGTTCGTGGAGCGGCTTGCCGTAGCGCCGGCGCTCCGCACAGAACCGGCTGGTCTCCTCCAGGATCGCCTGGTGCAGGCCGAGGGCCACGGCGGTCAGATTGGCCCGGCCGTAGAGCACGCTGGAGGAGTAGGCGACGGCGAGGCCGGAGCCCTCCGCGCCGAGCCTGTTGTCCACCGGCACCCGGCAGTTGTCGAAGAGCAGCTCGCCGAAGCTGAACCCGTGCAGCCCCATCGTCGGCTTCTGCTCGCCTATGTGGAACCCCGGCCGGGACGACTCGACGAGGAAGGCGGTGAGCCCCTGGGAGCCCGGCCCCGTACGGACCACCACACCGTGCAGATCGCCGACATGACTGTTGCCGACGTACACCTTCTGGCCGTTGAGGACGTAGTCGTCGCCGTCACGGACGGCGGTGGCGGTCATCCCCAGCACATGGCCGCCCGACTCGGGTTCGGTGACCGCGATCGTCGGCAGACACTCGCCCGCCGCGATCGCCGGGAGCCAGGTCTTCTTCTGCTCCTCGCTCCCGAAGTGGACGATCTTGGCGACGCCCAGCTGGGAGGCCTGGACCATGGCCCCCATCGCGCCGCTCACGCGCGACAGTTCCTCGATGATGATGGTCTTCGCGAGATGTCCTGCCCCCATCCCGCCGTGCGCCTTGCCGATGGTCGCTCCGAGCCAGCCCTGCCGCGCGATCAGCCGCGACAACTCGCCGTGAACCGTGCGGGCCGCCTCCATGGCGGGAACCCGCGGGCGTACCTCGCTCTCCGCGAAGAGCCGGACCTGGTCCCGGAGCTGGTGATGAAGTCGACCGGCGAAATACCCGTCCATCGCGAGCCCTCCTCTGCGAAACGCCTGCTCGCGCGTGTGTTCGAGCAGGTGGTGCATCGGCATGGTCCCGTCCCGTGCAGGCCGACCACATCATGGTGTTGATCGCTTACGGACGGTACAACATCGTGGCCAAGTTTGGCCGAAATGCGGTCCCTTGATGTGTGATTGGGTGTGCGTCGTCGGTGGTAGTGGCCTGTCCGGTCCCACCCGTAGGGCATTCCCACGGGGCCTGTTTCTGCCACATGCCATCGGCAAAGGTTTGGTGGGCATATGGCACTGAGGGACAGCATTCCGCTTCCGGTGGCCCGTGAACAGGCCCGGAAGCCACGGGAGTCCACTCAACTCCCCTGTGGGGCCCTACGTTGCCCTACGGCGGTCGATGCCGTGGCATGCCTCACCCCGGCGTACGGACGTACCACCCGGCGTGTACCCCCGGTCGGTGCGCCGCCCGAGAGCGTCCCGAACGGGCTCGATGCTCATCAACGCGACATTTCTCTACGGGAGTTGCGGTCCGGCCGGGCGGGTGGTGCCGTGCTGGCGCGCAGGACGACCTCGCCGCCGACCCGCAGCACACGTGAGCGCCGTCCCGCCGGCTCCCGCAGTGCGAGGGCCATGACGTCCTGCCCCATGGCGGTCAGCGGAAGGGCGACCGTGGTGAGCGGTGGTGTCAGCTCCCGTACGAGGGGGATGTCGTCGAATCCCGCGAGCGAGATGTCCTCCGGTACCCGCACACCCGCTTCCCGGAAGGCGGCCAGAGCCCCGACGGCCATCACGTCGGTCACGGCGAACACACAGGTCGGGGGCGGGACGTCGGTGCGGGCCAGCAGTTCCCGCGCGGCGGCGTGACCGCCCTCGCGGGTGAAGGCGCCGTGGACGACCCGCTCGGGCGGTAGCGCGGCCCCGCCGGCGGCGAGACCCTCGCGGAACCCGGCCAGCCGGTCGGCGACCGTGGTGAGTTCGGCGGGCCCGCTGAGCACCGCGAACTCCCGGTGGCCCAGGGCCAGCAGGGCCCGCGCGAGCGCGGCCGCCCCGGCGCGGTTCTCCGGCAGGACGGCGTCCACGCGCAGGCTGCGGTGCCGGCTGACGACGGCGACCCGGCCGCCGGCCCGTACGTACGGTGCGAGCTCGGCGGCCAGTGACTGCTCCCAGAGGCGGTCCTGGAAGCCGGACCCGATGAGGAGGATGGCGCGGGCGCGCTGGGCGCGGAGCATCGAGACGTACGCGATCTCCCGCTCCGGCTCCCGGAACGTGCTGGCCAGCATGACCAGGAGGTCCTGCTCCGCGGCGGCCCGCATCACCCCGCCGGCTATCGCGGCGAAGTACGGGTCGCCGACGTCGTGGCAGATGACGCCCACGGTGTTGTTGGAGGCGCTGGCGAGCGCCTGCGCATGGGCGTTGGGGATGTAGCCAAGGACGTCCGCGGCGGCGCGCACCCGCTGTCGCAGTTCCTCCCGGACCCGGGTCGTGCCGTTGAGCGCCCTGGACGCCGTCGCCAGTGACACGCCCGCCCTGCGGGCGACCGTGTCCAGCGTGACGTGAGGGTGTGCCTGTGCTTGCCGTTCACTCAACCCGACCTCCCGGAAACTTCGGGACGACCTATTGACCGTGCGTGCAGGCAGTCATTAGCGTGGCGACACCTTAGCAGAAAGCGCTTTCTGAAAGCGCTTCTTCGGACCGAAGCGAACACCGCTCTTCGCAACTGCCCCGGATTCCCGAGGAGTTCACCGTGAGCCAGAGCGTCATACCGGCACCGTCGGCAGAGGTGAAGGGGGTCGCCGAACGCAGCGCACCAGGAGCGGGCGAGCGGATCGCCCGCGCCCTGGAGAAGAGCTGGCGTCCCTTCGCGCTGCTGCTGGCGTGCTTCGGCGCCTGGTGGGTCGTCGCCGCCGCCGAACTCGTCGAGGCGTATCTCGTCCCTTCGCCCGGCGCGACACTGGACGTGCTGCTGGAGAAGACCGACTACGTCTGGCACCACACCTGGGTGACGACGTACGAGACCCTGCTCGGCTTCGTGATCGCCGTCGCCGTGGGCGTCTTCGCGGCCGTGGTCATGGTCTATTCGCAGACCGTCGAGAAGACGCTCTATCCGATCCTGCTGTTCGCCCAGGTCGTACCCAAGATCGCGATCGCTCCGCTGTTCGTCGTCTGGCTCGGGTTCGGCATCGCGCCGAAGATCCTGATCGCCGTGCTGATCGCCTTCTTCCCCGTGGTGATCTCCATGGTCACCGGCCTCAAGGCCGTCGACCCCGAGATGCTGCAGCTCTCCTCCACCATGGGGGCCGGTCCCTGGCAGACCTTCGTCAAGATCCGCTTCCCGGCATCGCTTCCGCATCTGTTCGCCGGCCTCAAGGTCGCCGTCACCCTCGCCGTGACCGGCGCCGTCGTCGGCGAGTTCGTCGGCGCGAACGAGGGGCTCGGCTACGTGATCCTCCAGGCCAACGGCAACCTCGACACCCCGATGCTGTTCGCCGGGCTCCTCGTCATGTCGCTGATCGGCGTCGTCCTCTTCGTCCTCGTCGAGGTCGCCGAGAAGCTGCTGCTCCCGTGGCACGCCAGCCGCCGCGGCACCGATGTCACCACCACGTTCTGACACGTTCTGAGACCACCGGACTTCCGAGAGGGCCAGCCATGACTGCGCGCAGACTCCTGATCGGCCTCGTACCGCTGCTCCTGGCCGCAACGGCCTGCGGCGACGGCGACGACGCGGCGACCACGACGAGCGACTCCGGCAAGAAGCTCGACAAGGTGACGCTGACGCTCAACTGGTATCCGTACGGCGAGCACGCGCCGTTCTACTACGGCAAGCAGCAGAAGATCTTCGAGAAGCACGGCATCGATCTGACGATCAACGCCGGGCAGGGTTCGCAGAAGACGGTGCAGGCGACCGGCGCCGGCCAGACGGACTTCGGCTGGGCCGACACCCCCGCGGTGCTCGCGGGCGTCGACCAGGGCGTCAAGGTCAAGAGCCTCGGTGTCTTCCTCCAGACGACGCCGTCGTCCGTGCAGTCCTTCGACTCCGCCGGCATCAAGTCACCCGCCGATCTCAAGGGCAGGACCATCGCGGGGACGGCGGGCGACGCGCTCTCCAAGACCTTCCCGATCTTTCTCGAGAAGAACGGCCTGAGCGAGACCGACGTCAAGGTCCAGAACACCGACCCGGCGGGCAAGATCGCCGCGGTGATCTCCGGCAAGACGGACGGGCTGCTGGGCTACGCCAGCGACCAGGGCCCGACCATGCAGAACAAGGCCAAGAAGAACGTGTCGTACCTGCGATTCTCCGAGAACGGGCTCAACTTCTACTCCAACGGGCTCATCGCCGGCCAGAAGACCCTCGGCGGCCGGTCCGACGTCGCCAAGCGCATGGTCCAGGCCGTCAGCGAGGCCTGGGCGGCGGCCGAGAAGGCGCCGGGTCCGGCCGTCGCCGCGATGGACGGCGCCTCGGAGCAGCTGCCTCCGAAGGAGGTCCTCGCCGAGCAGTTCAGGACGACCGTGACGCTGCTGCACACCGACGCCACCCAGGGCAAGGCGCCCGGGGTCAACACCGAGGCGGACTGGCAGCAGACCATCGACGTGTTCGCCGAGGCCGGACTGGTCAGGAGCCCCAAGGCCGTCTCGGAGTACTGGGACAGCGCCACCGCGCTGAAGGGATGACGATGACCAGGGACACGAGCCTGCGGGACTCCCCGGGCACAACGGCGCCGGGGGCGGCGGGGGACTCCGGGAAGACGGCGGAAGCGGGGGCGGCGGCCGCCGTCGGCCTGGAGGAGATCGCCGTCCGCTTCCGCTCCCGGCGCCGCGACGTCACCGCGCTGCACGAGGTCTCGCTCGACGTCGCCATGGGGGAGTTCGTCGCGATCGTCGGTCCGTCGGGCTGCGGGAAGTCGACGCTGCTGAAGCTGGTCGCAGGGCTGCTGAAGCCCTCGGCCGGCCAGGTCCGGCTGAACGGCGAGCAGGTGAACGGGCCGCGCCACGACATCGGTTACGTCTTCCAGCGCGCCGCGCTCCTGGAGTGGCGCTCGGCCCGGCGCAACATCCTCATCCAGGCGGAGATGCGCCGGATGCCGTCCGTCCTGGCCCGTGCCCGCGCCGACGAACTCATCGCGATGACCGGACTCACAGGTTTCGAGGACGCCTATCCGCACGAACTGTCCGGCGGAATGCAGCAGCGCGTCGCCCTCTGCCGCGCCCTGCTGCACGAGCCGCCGGTGCTGCTGATGGACGAGCCGTTCGGGGCGCTGGACGCGCTGACCCGCGAGCAGATGAACATGGAGCTCAACCGCATCTGGCGGGAGACCGGCACGACCGTGCTGCTGGTCACGCACTCGATCTCCGAAGCCGTCTATCTGGCCGACCGGGTGGTCGTGATGAGCCCTCGTCCGGGCACCATCACCGAGATCATCGACGTCGGCCTGCCGGCCGAGCGGGACTACACGCAGACGCTGGCCCGGCCGGAGTTCCATGAGGCCACCGGGCACATCAGAGACCTGCTGGGAGCGGCCTCGGCGCACGACTGACGCACGCTTCCGGCGGTGTCGCCGCTCGTCCTTGCACGGCCGGGCGTCCCTGGCCCCGCCGGCTCATCCCGAATCTGGGATACGCTTCCGGATATGAGAGAAGCGGACGATGACGGGGAGCGAGACCCCATCGACGTACGGCTGGCCGAGCGGCTGGCCGAACTCCGGGCCGACCGGGGCTGGTCGCTCGACGAACTGGCCCGGCGCAGCGGCGTCAGCCGCTCGACCCTGTCCCGTGCGGAAAGGGGAGAGATCAGCCCCACCACCTCCCTGCTCGGCAAGCTGTGCGCGGTCCACGGTCGCACGCTGTCCCAGCTGCTCAGTGAGGTGGAGTCCGCACCCGCCCAGCTCGTACGGGCGGCGGACCAGACGGTGTGGACGGACGCGGCCGCCGACTTCGTCCGCCGCTCCGTGTCGCCGCCGTACGCCGGTCTGCGCGCCGAGGTCGTCGAATCGAGGCTCGCGGCGGGCGCCGACCTCGCCTATGAAGCGCCGCCCGTGCCCGGGATGGAACAGCACATCTGGGTGCTCGACGGAACGGTCGAGTTCACCGCCGGAGGGACGGCGTACGAACTGCGCGCGGGCGACTGCCTGCGGTTGCGCCTCTGGGGACCGACACGCTTCCGCTGCTTCGGCCCGGACGGGGCCCGCTACGCCGTGGTGGTGGTGCTGCCGTGACCAGCCCCACCGTGTCCCGGCTCCGGCCGGACGAATTGGGCGCGGCCGCACCACAGTTGGCGGAGCTCCTCGTCGACGCGGTCGACGGCGGCGCCTCCGTGGGCTTCCCGGCATCGCTCGACCGCACCGCCGCCGAGGCGTGGTGGCTCTCGCGCGCCACCGCGCTCGCCGACGGCAGTCACGTCCTCCTGACGGCTCGCGACGGCGACCGGATCATCGGAACGGCCAGTGTCGGCTTCGCCTCGTATCCGAACGGACGGCACCGCGCCGAGATCTTCAAACTGCTGGTCCACCGCGACGCCCGGGGCCGGGGCCTCGGCCGCGCCCTGCTGGCCGCGGCCGAGCACGGCGCCGCGGGCGCCGGTGCCACCCTGCTCGTCCTGGACACAGAAACCGGCAGCCCCGCCGAGATGCTGTACCGTTCGGCCGGCTGGACGGCGGCCGGAGTCATCCCGGACTACGCCGCCGACCCGGCCGGTGAGCTGCGTCCGACGACGTTCTTCTTCAAGAGCCCGGTCTCCGAGTGCCGGACGGAATGACCGAGCCCGCCTGAGCGGCAGAGTCGCCCGCTACCGGCAGCTCCATCAGAGGGGCCGGTCGCCCCTCGACCCGACGCGGACAGCGGACTTCCTGATCGACCGGGACAGCCGTTCACAGAAGAGGCAGTCCTCTCAGTTCGTGCGGATGCGGTCAGCCTCCGCTACGAGACTCCGAGGCAGCTTCGGCCCCGCACATGCGTAGTCGATCAGCAGGTTCCGGTAGGTGGTGTTCGCGAGCTCCGGCGCCAGGGCGATCAGCGTCTTCAGGTCGTCGGACGAGCCGGAAAGGCGTGTGCGGTAGGCGGCACCCGCCGCGCGCAGGGAGACCTCGTGCGGTTCGTACTCCAGGCCCTGTTCGACGAGGCGCGCAGCTGCGGCGAAGTCGCCCTGCTCGGCACGCACGTCCGCCAGGTCCAGGTAGAGGGACCAGTTGCCGGAGTCCAGGGTCAAGGCGCATTCGAAGGACGCCGCGGCCTGCTCCAGGTCGCCCATCACGCGCCAGGTGGCCGCGCGCGAGACCGCGGTCCACATGACCCGATCGACGGCATCGGCGCGGTCGCACAGCTCGAAGGACAGCTCGTAGCGGCCGCAGGACCGGGGGAGCCGTGCCATGGCGGCGAGCGACTCCGGGACGGGACTGCGTGCCGACACCACCTCGATGGCATGGAACCAGGGCGCGAACCGCTCACGCATCGCGTCGGTGTCCAGGTCGTGGCCGTAGTCCAACGTCCGCAGACACGCCTCGGCCAGTGCCTCGGCACTCACTGCGCCGAGGAAGCGTGCATCGCTGAACCATGGTGCAGCGCCCCATGCGACGTCGGGCCGCGCACCCGTGACCGAACCTAGGGTCATCACCGCGCCGTCCATGTCCCCGTCGAGGAACAGAAAGAACGCCTGTGCCAGCACGGCGCTCAAGGAGCCGTCTCCTTCGAGGCTCGCCTTCAGTTCCGAGCGCCGGTCCTGCCACAACTCGGCGAGGGCCGCGTAGGGCTCGGGGGCTGTCGGTGCTGAGGCTATGGCCCCCGCCAGAAACTTCACGGCGGCGGCCGGACTTCCGCCGCAGTGCGCCATGACACCAGCGAGACCGACGCCCGCCGCCACTGACCTGTTCGACATCGCCAGAGAATATCCGTGGCCAAGGGTTCTGTGAGCCGTGGCCCGAGTCTTCACGTGTCCCATCGCCGGACTCCTGTCGCCAGACCCCCGTCCCGGCCCCGCCGACGAGGCCGGGACGGGGGAGATCCGGAGTCAGTACCTCAGCCGCGACAGATACGTGTAGCTGTTCAGCGCGGTCGCGAACGGATCGGCGGGGGAGTCGTGTTCGACGAGCCACTGCCGGACGCCGCCGCTCTTCGCCGTGTCGAACATCGCGGCGAAGTCGAGGACGCCCGAACCCACATCGGCGAAGTCACCGTCCGGGGCCATGTCCTTCACATGGAGCGCGGGGAAGCGGTGCCGGTGGCGCACGAACAGCGATCGTGGATCGGCCCCGCCCTTCGCCGCCCAGTACACGTCCAGCTCGAAGCCGACCAGTTCGGGGTCGGTCTCCGTGAGCAGGATGTCGTACAGGTTCTCCCCCTCCACGACCGCGTGATCGCTGCCGTGGTTGTGGAAGAGCAGTGGCCCGAGCCCGGCCTCCCGGGCGGCCAGGCCCGCCTTGTTGAACTGCCGCGCCGCCTCCCGGAACCCGGCCGGACTGTGCATCTCACCGGGCAGGCTCGGGACGACGATCCACCGTGCGCCCAGCGTGTGGATGTCCTCCAGCGCCTGCGGCAGCCCGCTCCCGGTCACCGTGGAGTGGCCGACGTGCTCCAGGACCGCCTTGAGCCGTGTCTCGTCGAGCATCTGCCGGATGGCGGCGGCCGAGTGCCCGTGCCGGCCGCTCACCCCGACCGTCGCGTATCCGGTCTCGGCGAGCCGGGCGAGGGTGCCCTTGAAGTCCTGGGCCAGCGGGGTCCGCATGGTGTACAGGTGCATACCGAGCCCCGACGGCGGGATACGCCGGCGTCGGCAGCCGTGCCGGCCGGCGGCCGCGGACGCGTCCGCGGCGTGGGCGGTCGTGCCGAGCCCGGCCGTCAGTCCCGCCGTGGTCGCGGCGAGCCCGAGCGCTGTGCCGAGGAACGCGCGTCTCGAACCGTGCATGGTCTGTCCCCTCTCAGCTCACTGTGATGCGGACGGCGCCGGTCGTCGTGTCGCCCTTGTCGTCCGTGACGGTCAGATGCGCCGTGTACGAGCCCGGCCTGGCGTAGGTGTGCGTCGCCGTCGGTCCCTCCGGGGCGGTGGGCTTGGCGTTGTCGCCGAAGTCCCAGTGGTACGAGGCGATCGTGCGCCCGGACGCCGGCTTCACCTTCGAGGCGAGCTGGACGGCGAGCGGTGCCGTCCCCGTCGCCGGAGCCGCCGAGACGGACACCTGGGTGCCCTTGCCCTTCTCCACGCCGGGGCCGTTGAAGTGCAGCCAGTCCACGGCGTAGAGATCCGGCTTCTCGGCGGACCACTCGGGGTTCGTGAAGACGGCGTACAGCCTCACCGTGCGGCCCGGGTCCAGCAGCGGTGTGGTGGGCGAGACGACATTGCCCCAGTCGCCCGTGCTGGGGACGGTCACCTTGCCCAGCAGAGGGCCGGTGGGTGAGTCGGCGCGGAACTCGACCGTGCCGCCCAGCCCGGCCGACGCCGCGCCGACCGTCACCGAGTCGACGCCCTTGAGGTTCACCGGGTCGAAGCTGATCCAGTCACCGGACTCGATCTCCGTCAGCCGCTTGCCGCCCGACGCGTCGGTACGGCTCGCCACCACGGCGCCGCCCTGCGCGCCTCCCGTCGCCGTGAAGTGCTCGGCCTCGCGGAAGGACGTACGCAGGGTGAGCGAGGAGGAACCGGTCAGCGCTGGCACCCCGCCCGGGCCGCCCTTGTCCTCGTACTGTGCGCTGATTCCGTAGTACAGGTTCTGGCCCGGCCCGTGGCTGTCCCCGGCGTCGGTCACGATCTCGCCGGCGCAGCCCGTGTAGTTGTCGAGCGGATGCAGATGCGAGTCATGGCCGAGCTGCGACTGGACCACGACGCGCGAGCAGTCGATCCTGCCGTTGCGCCCGTCCTCCCGGTCCTTCACCTTCACGGTGAACGGGATGGTGTCGCCGAAGCTGAACATGCCGCCGCCCGGCGGCTGCTGGATGGTCACTTCGGGGCGGGTGTTGCCCACGGTGATGTCCTGGACGGCGAGCGCGGTCAGCTCCTGGGGCCCGGTCACCGTCAGCCGGGCCGTGAACCTGCCCTTCGTACGGTACGTGTGGGTCGGGTTCGCCTCGGACGAGTCCGTCGTCCCGTTGCCGTCGAAGTCCCAGGCGTAGCTGACCGGTTTGCCGTCCGGCAGCCCGGATCCCGCACTGGAGAACTTCACGGTGAGAGGCGCCTGGCCGCTGTCGGGTACCGCGGCCGACTTGGCGTCGGGCAGCCGGCCGTCGGCGACGTAGTCGATGCGGTAGATGCCGGAACCCTCGTTGCTCCCGCCGCGTCCCGTGCCGCTGCCGAGCCCGAAGTCGATGACGTAGAGAGCCCCGTCAGGACCGAAGTCCGCGTCGAAGGGCTGATTCCACTTCATGTCCCCGAAGATCGCGTTGATCGAGTGCAGATCACCCGCCTTGGCGGGCGCGAAGCGGGGATCGGTGAACGTCTGGTCCTGCTGCTGGAGGGAGAAGGACTTGAACCAGGTGCGGGTCAGCTCGTAGGTCAGCCACTTGCCCTCGAAGGACTCGGGGAACTTGGTGCGGTAGGTGTTCGCCGGGTCGTAGTCGTAGACCGGACCGCTCATCGGGCCGCCGCCTCCGGTGCCCAGTTCCGGGAACTCGGCGGAGGCGGAGTAGGCGTACCAGACCGTGGCGGGCTGGGCGGGCGGAAGTTCGCGCAGCCCGGTGTTGTTGGGGGAGTCGTTGACCAGGTTCGCGCAGTCGAACTTCGCACCGGAGGTCCTGGTCGCGAAGTCGTAGTCGTTGAAGGGGGTGTTGTTGCCGACGCAGTACGGCCAGCCAAAGTTCCCGGCCTTGGTGACACGGGTGTACTCGACGGTGCCCTCGGGTCCGCGGTCCGGCTTGGCCTGCCGGGCGTCGGGTCCGTAGTCCGCGACCAGCAGCGCACCGCTGAGCGGATCGGTCGTGATCCGGAACGGATTGCGCATGCCCATCGCGTAGACCTCGGGCCGGGTCTTCTCCGTGCCGGGTGCGAAGAGATTCCCCTCGGGCACGGTGTACGTGCCGTCGTCCTGCGGGGTGATGCGGAGGATCTTGCCGCGCAGATCGTTGGTGTTGCCCGCGGTGCCCTGGGCGTCCCAGGCCCGGCGGCCCTCCTGCTCGTCGATCGGCGCGAAGCCGTCGGAGGCGAACGGATCGGTGTTGTCCCCGGTCGCGACGTACAGATTGCCGTTTCTGTCGAAGGCGAGAGAGCCTGCCATGTGCGAGTTCGCCCGGCCCTCGCCGCGCAGCGTCGGAACGGTCAGCAGCCGCTTCTCGGAGGCCGGGTCGACCGTGTTGCCGGTGACCGTGAACCGCGACAGATTGAGCTGCTTCTCGGTCTTGTCCGAATGCAGCAGGTACAGCCAGTTGTTGGAGGCGAATCCGGGATCGAGGGCGAGCCCGAGAAGGCCGTCGGACTGGCTGGTCATGTCCGGGGTGTAGGCGAGGTCCAGCGCGGTCGTGACCTTCAGCGTCGACTGGTCGATCACCTTCAGCTTGCCGGTGCGCTGGGCGAAGAAGACCCGGCGGTCGGGCGCGACGGCCAGCTCGAACGGGTCGGCCAGATCGCTGGTGGCGAGCGGGGTCCGCTGGAAGGCGCCGGTGCGGCCGGCGGAGCAGTCACCCGGCTTGGCACCGGAGGCCCACTCGATGCCCCCGAGCAGATGCTTGAGGAAACCCTCTTCCTGGAAAGCGGACTTGGCGTGGCCGCCGGCGGTGAACCAGGAGCGGCCGCCGTCGTAGTTCTGGCACCACGACCAGGGGTGGTCGACGCCCTCGTCGAGACCGGTGATGCCGTCCCGCACCTTGATCTGGGCGAGCGTGTGGACCTTGCCGGTCGGGTTGGTGCGCCAGTTGTACCACTCCTCCGTACGCTCCCAGAGCTCCGGAAGTCCCCGGGTGGAGGGGTGGGTCCGGTCGAGCACCTTGACGCGGCCGGTCTGTACGGCCGGGTGCTGGTCGAAGATCGCGCCGACCAGGCCCTCGTACCACGGCCAGTCCCGCTCGCTCGCCGACGCGGAGTGCAGGCCGACCCAGCCGCCGCCCGCGCGGACGTACTTCTGCAGGGCCGCCCGCTGCTCCGCGTCGAGCAGGTCGCCCTTCTCCGGCGTGGAATTGGTGTTGTTGAAGACGATCGCCTGGAACCGGGCGAGATTGGCGTCGGTGAAGGCCGCGGCATCATCGGTGGCTTCGACCTCGAAGCCGTTCTCGCTGCCGAGCTTCTTGATGGCGTCGATCCCCGCCGGGATCGAGTCGTGCGCGAAATTCGTGACCTTGGAGAAGACCAGAACGCGGTACGGGACCGCCGCCTCGGCCCGAGGGGTGGCGGCGATCCCGAGTCCCAGGATCAGCGCCAGCAGAGCCGTGATGACGGTGACGGGGGACGGTGTTCTTCGACTGCTCATGGCGCTCCCGGTGCTGGTGAGACGGCTGCGGGTGTCGTCGTGCCTAGAAAGCGCTTTCTGGAGTGCGTCGCTCAGCGTAGGTTCCGGCATCACGAGGGGTCAATGGGTCGGAAGAGGGCTGTGCGGCGCGGCTGCGGGCGAAAGGCCGATCCGGCGCCCGGTGTTGTCGTGGGGCGCTCGGCGGGTTCGCGACCCGGTTCACGCGCCCTTCAGCGGACGTCCCCGTCGGTCGATGTCATGAAGTGACGTGATGAGGGAACCCCGGCCATTCCTTCATCCGTCTATCGATCGGGGTCGATCGCACAGGGTCGATTCCGTGTGACGACATTCACGCCCAGCCCGGCCCAAGGTGACGGATAGTAATGAGTGCCCTACATCATCGGCACGTACTGTTACGTGTGCCCAGACAGTCGACGAAGGAGACTCATGCGACCGTTCGTACTGAACTACGTACTTCCGGCCGAGAGTCCAGTGGTCACCGTGCCTTACACCTACGACTCCGCCCTTCAACTGAACGTGCTGCCGGACGGGCGGCCCGCCATCGCCGATCGCGAGCTGATCCTGGCCGTCGGTACGACGACGTCCACCGCCGGCTCCAAGACTCATTTCGACGACTGACCGTCCGGCGCATCGATGACTGTCCTGATACTGACGAGCCGTCAAGACGTGACGGCGGACATGGTGATCGCCAAGCTGCACGACAGGGGCGTCCCTCTGGTGCGTCTCGACCCGGCCGACCTTCCCGGCGAGGCGGCCCTGTCCGCCGAGTACGTACAGGGTGACTTCTACGGTCATCTGTCCACGGACGGGCGGCTGGTGAGCATGGGCGCCCTGCGATCGATATGGGTGCGAAGGCCGGGGGAGCCGGCGGCACACGCCCCCGAGCCCTCGAAGTGGCTGACGGCCGAGACCGAGCAGGCCTTGTACGGGATGCTCTACTCGGCCACGGTGCGCTGGATGAACCATCCGTGTGTGGCCGCGCAGGCCCGGTGCAAGCCCTGGCAGTTGAGCCTCGCGCACCGCAGTGGGTTCGCCGTCCCGCCCACGGTCATCACCACGTTCCCGCGTGTGGCGCGCCAGTTCGCGGCGCAGTACCGCGACATCGTGGTGAAGTCCGCCTCGGGCCCGCCGCCCGGTGATCCGCCGGTCGCCCTGCCGACCACCCGAGTCGCCCCCGGCACAGACTTCTCGGGTGTGGCCGCCGGCCCCACACTGCTCCAGCAGTACATCCCCAAGCGGGCCGACGTCCGGCTGACGGCCGTCGGCACACGGCTGTTCGCCGCGCGGAAGGTCTCCGCGTCCGGGCAGGTGGACGGGCGCTACGGCGACACCGGCCACGCCTGGAAGCCGTTGGACGTACCGGACCGCATCGCCCGGGCCGTGCGGGACTACATGAGCCTCGCCGGACTGGCCTACGCGGCCTTCGACTTCGCCGAGGACGAGGAGGACGTGTGGTGGTTCCTGGAGTGCAACCAGGGCGGCCAGTTCGGCTTCATCGAACTGGAGACCGGTCAGCCGATAGCGGAGGCCGTCGCGGCGTGGCTGTCCCCGCCCGCCCGGGAGCCGTCGTGAGGGCCCAGGGCCGCCGCGTCAGCGTCGGCCCTCGTCCGCCCGGAACCGGCTGATCCGCTTCCGCGGTCCTGCCGGGGTCGGGCCGTGAGCCGTCGCGTGCTCCTCGAACCGCCCGCAGCGCCGCAGCGCCGCGGCTCACGCCGGGTGCCGGGTGCCATTCGGGTGCGTCACCTGGTGCGCCGGATCCGTCAGCGCGTCGTTCACGGCGGCCGTCGACGTCGCCGCGAGATACGGCTCGACGATCACGACGTCGGCCGCCCCGGCCCCCGCCCCGTGCACGGCCGCCCGCCTGACCGTGGCCGACGGGCCGCAGTCCGGTCCGCGCCGGCCCGCTGCCGACATCGATGATCAGCTGTTCGCGAATGCCGACCGTTGATCACCTGGTCGGGGTGCGCCTGACCGGCGGGCCGACTGCCGTCCGATCCATGATCGATATCCCTTTCGCCTGGTAGGGCGCGCCGGACCGGCGTAGGCGAGGGCCTCGTGGTTGCCGCCCTCCTTCGGCTCGGCGTCGCCGATCAGCACCCACACCCGGGGCCTGGTCGGCCCTTGTGCCCGCAGCCCCCAGGTCCTGGTGGTCGTACGCGCGGTCACGGATCGCGATGAGCTCTGAGGTGTCCATGACGCTCCGACCTCGACTTAAACCTCGCTTGAGGTCGACGGGCAATCGGTTCGTGACCACCCGAGGAAGTGCGGTATGGTTCTCATGCGCGTTCGGCCGGGGGAAACCCCAGGTCAGGCGGGCACCGGGACGTGGCGCAGCTTGGTAGCGCACTTGACTGGGGGTCAAGGGGTCGCAGGTTCAAATCCTGTCGTCCCGACGGTGCAGAAGGGTCCAGGACCCGATCGAGAGCCCCGTCTCACACACATGTGAGGCGGGGCTCTCGACCGTTCCATGGCCGTCGTGTCCTGCTCGGTCAACGATTGGCGTACAGCGTCTCCAGATCCCCCGAGAGCGCGGCGCGTATCTGGCGGGTGGTGTCGTCCACCAGCACTTCGGATTCGTTGTTGAGCAGCGCCGCCATCGTCTTCTCGGCCACGTCGGTCGCAAGGATCTTCGGGGAGTCGATGTCCGCCGCCAGGTCGGTGTCGACGTAGCCGGCGTACACGCCGACCACCAGCGTGCCCTGCTCCCGCAGCGCCAGCCGGAAGGCGTTCGTCAGCGACCACTGAGCGGACTTGGACGCCGCATAGCTCGGAAGCCGCCTGTTGGCCACCCACGACGCCACGGACAGCATGTTGACCAGCGCTCCACCGCCATGGGCGGCCAGTACGGGCGCGAACGCGCGCGAGACGGCCCAGGTTCCGAAGTAGTTGACCTCCATCTCGCGCCTGGCACCGTCGAACGACCCTTCGAGGAGGGACGGGCCGCCGGCGATCCCGGCGTTGTTGACGACGATGCCGACGTCGTCGGCCGCACGTGCGACCGCAGCGACCTGCTCCTCGTCGGTGACGTCCAGCCGCAGCGGGACGAGCCCGGGATCCCGGACGGTCTCCGGCTCCCGGGCACCGGCGTAGACCTTGGCGGCGCCGTGCGCGAGCAGTGCCTGGGCGAAGGCTTTCCCGATGCCCCGGTTGGCTCCCGTGACAAGGGCCACCGAACCCTGGATCTCCATGGTCACCCTCCCTGCGAGCGGATGTGGAGGACTCCTCTCTATGACGCTAGGCCCCGGACGGCGGCTCCTCCACCCGTCACCTGGCTGCACCCGCGTCGTCATCGTCCGTCACGGCTTGTGGTGGACGCGGCCGACGTGGTGGTCGTGGTCACCGATGCCGACGAAAAAGCTGTTGTCGGTGAACACTTCGCGCGTCTCCTCCGTATGTAGCTCCGTGCCGCCTCCCTCACCCGGGGCACGAGCACGGCCGGCCGGAAACAACGCAGAGGAGTTCCCTTGAGATCTACTACGCGGAGACGCTCGAAAAGCGGCAGAAGAGTGGTCGGTGCCTCGATCGCGCTGATGCTGGCCGGGGGAGGACTCATCGCGGTCAACTCCTACGCCTCCGCCGGCGAAGGGTGGGGTTGGGCCGGCGAGCAGAACGAGCAGCAGAACCAGACCCGGAACGCCGGTTCTTCCGCGTCCACCATCAAGTGCCCCGAGGTGGCGAACGGGCTCTCCGAGGTCCCGGAGGGCGCCAGGCCGGAAGTCGATCGCGAACTCGCCACGATGGACAGCCAGATCACCGAGGCGTACGAGCGGTTCGTCGATCAGAGGGAACAGATCGAGCGCGACCCGCAGTTCGCCCAGAACGCGGTACTCGCGCCGCTGCAGAGCAAGCGCGAAGCGAGTATCGAGCGCATCGTCATAGCCATCGGCCGGGTGGCCGGCGAGGGACCGCAGGGGCTGGAGTCCATGGCCCCGTGTGCCCTGCAGGTGGACGACGCGGAGGACGCGGGAGGCGCCGACTCCGGTGAGAACGGCGGCCAGGGCCAGGACCAGGGTGCGGGACAGGACGGCAACGGGCAGGACGGCGGCAACGGCGACGGGGACCAGGGCGACGGCGGTCAGGGCGACGGCGGTCAGGGCGGTGCCGGCCAGGCGGGCAACGGTCCCGAGGCGTCCGACTTCGTCTCCATCGAGTCCGTCCAGCCGAACGCCCAGAGCCCGCGCAAGCTCCGGAACGCCTCTCGTGGCACCTTCGCCACCGACTGCGGCGTGAACGCGAACGGCAAGTTCAACCCGGACAACGTGATCGTCGCCCCCGGTGTGAGCAACGGCGCGCACCATATGCACGACTACGTCGGCAACCAGGCCAACGACGCCTTCGCCAGTGACGACGACCTCGCGAACGGCGCGACCACGTGCCGCGACCAGGGTGACAAGTCGACGTACTACTGGCCCGTGCTGCGCGTGCAGAACGGTCAGAACGAGGGTGACGCCGACGCGGACGGCGGCGGCAAGGACAAGAACGTCGGTGAGATCCAGACCCCGGCCCAGGTCACGCTGAACTTCGTCGGCAGTCCGGTCTCGAAGGTCACCGCGATGCCGCGATTCCTGCGGATCATCACCGGTGACGCCAAGGCCTTCGTCAACGGCAACGCGAACGCCAACGCCTCGTGGAGCTGCACCGGCTTCGAGGACCGCCAGTTGAAGGACAAGTACCCCGTCTGCCCCCAGGGCAGCAAGGTGGTGCGGTCCTTCAAGTTCCAGAGCTGCTGGGACGGTCAGAACACCGACAGCGCCAACCACCGTACGCACGTTGCCTTCGCCGACGAGGGCGGCCGCTGCCCGGACGGCTTCAAGGCCATCCCGCAGCTGGTGCAGCGGATCGTGTACGACGTGCCACCGCCGGTCCTCGAAGGGGCGAATCCCGTGGTGTTCGCGGTCGACTCCTTCCCCGAGCAGCTGCACAAGCCGGTGACCGACCACGGCGACTTCATCAATGTCTTCGACGACGAGCTGATGCGGACGATGGTGGACTGCATCAACGGCGGACGCGAGTGCGGCCCCGGCGGCGCCGGCGAGCCCAGTGCCCCTCCGGCGGACGACCCTGCTCCTCCCGCCGACGAGCCGGACGCTCCTCCGGCCGACGACCCTGCCCCTCCGGCTGACGAGCCCGACGCTCCTCCGGCCCAGGACCCCGCTGCTCCTCCGGCCGACGACCAGCAGGAGCCCGGAGGCCAGGAGCCCGAGGGTCAGGAGCCCGGAGCGCAGGAGCCCGAGGGCCAGCAGCCTGAGGCGCAGAAGCCCGACGCGCAGAAGCCCGACGCGCAGAAGCCCGAGGCTCAGAAGCCGGCGAATCAGAAGCCCGTGACCCAGGACTCCGAGGTTCTGTCCGGGTCGGCCGCCGGCACGTCCGGTGGGCAGTCCACTCCGGACGCCCGCCAGACCACCCCGGTGCCGGACTCCGGCACCGAGCCCCAGGCGAGCCGGGGCGGGCTCGCCGCCACCGGTGCGCAGCTGTGGCCCTCCGCGGCCGGAGCCGCGCTGCTGATCGCGGGCATCGTGCTCCTTCGGACACGTAACCGCAGTGAGCGTGCCGCCCGTCACCGGTGACATCGGCACCGCTCCGGTCCGGCCGGACCGTCCGCGTTCGGGGGGACGCGGACGGTCCGTCGTCGTCGGCCCGTCCTGCGTGCTCCCGTCGCCGGGTCAGCCCTCGTGCGCGGCGCTCTGCTCGTCCTGCAGGACGGCGCCGTCATGGCGCACGATCCTGATCTGCACACTTCCGTCGTGGAACTCGTGCCGCGACCGGCGGCAGCCGCATGCGTAGGTCACCTTGTCGACGAACAGCCCCGCGGCGTCGTTCTCCTGGTACCGCAGCCCGTCGACGATCCGTCCGCACGGAGCCCGTTCCTCGGTGAAGTCAATGGTGTTCCCGACCATTGCCCACCTCCTCGACGGCTGCGGCCGAGCCTTTACGACCCATCACTCACCGTGATCGTACCGCCCGGGGAGGGGCCTCGCAGGCCGGGCACGAGGCGGGAATCAGGCGGGAGCCGAGCGGGGGAACCTAGGACGCGGGCCCGTCCGGAGGGATCGCCGGGGGACGCAGCCCCGGCCAGGCGCCCAGCGCGGTGGCCAGCTGGGACCGTGAACGGACGTCCAGCTTCTGGTAGATGCGGGTCAGCCGGGCCTCGACCGTCTTCACGCTGAGGTAGAGCCTGGCCGCGGCCTCCTGGTTGCTGGCGCCCTGCCCGACGAGCAGAGCGAGATGCAGCTCTGCCTCGGTGAGGGACGACAGCGCGCCGCCCTGGGACGGCGCGGGCTCTGCGGTGCCCGTGGGGGTTTCCGTGGCCAGTGCCAGCCAGGGAGCCGCGCCCGAGCGTTCGAAGACCGTGGCCGCCGCCTGCAGTGCGCTCTGGGCGGCCGAGCGCCTGCGGCGGCGGCGCTCCACGCGCGCGAGCGCGATCAGCGCCCGGCCGCGCTCCAGAGGCAGGCCCGCCTCGTCGAAGCGCCGGGCGGTGTCCGACAGCAGCGTGGCCGCCTCGTCGGGCTTTCCGCTCGCCGCCAGATACAGCGCGTACACCCGGTCGCAGCCGAGCAGCACCGTGGTGCGTCCCAGGCGCTCGGCGACCGGACGGACGTCGGCGAGCAGTGCCGCGGCCTCCTCAGGGGAGTCGTTCGCGAGCAGCGCCTCGGCCAGCTCCTCGTGCCAGCGCAGCATGGACGGGTCGACGGCCGACTGGGCGCGTTCGCCGGCCTGGACCCGGCGCAGGGTCTCCAGGGCGTTCGCGACATCGCCGGTGACGAGCTGGACCCGGCCGAGCGCGTACAGACTGCGGGAGAGGAAGACGTGGTCGCCCTCCTCCTCGGAGGCCTGGGCGCTGCGACGCGCGTAGCTCGCCGCACGGGCGAAGCTCCCACCGGCGGTTTCGGCGAGGGCCAGCCCGTACCAGGCCGGGCCGGGGGAGAGGCCCGCCTCCAGCGTCAGGGCCAGTGACCGGCCGGCGTGCGACAGCGCCGCCGCGCAACTGCCCCTGCGGGCCTCGACCTCGGCGGAGGTGTTGAACAGCTCGATGGCGTCCTCGATCGTGCCACGCCGCTCGACCAGCGGCAGCAGCGCGTTGAGCTGGTCGCGGGCGTCACCGAGCCGATCGTCGAACAGCGCGTGACGGATCGTCAGTATCTGGGCGGCGTTACGGATTCCGAGCGGGCGCTCGACCAGTTCGAGCGCCCGTGCCTCGGCGAGCACCCGCTCGGCGTCCGGAGAGCCGAGGAAGCGTTCCATTCGTGCCTGGACGGTCAGCGCCCTGGCCGTCGTCCGCGCGTCGCCCACCGATCCGGCCAGCGCGGCCGATTCGACGGCGGCGTCCCGGGAGCGCACCGGATCGCCGTCGGCCAGCACGTACTTCACCGCGAGCCGCAGCTGTACGGCTGCCCGCAGCGCCGTGTCCCCCTCGGAGTCCTCCATGGCGTGTACGTAGATCTCGTCGAGGTCCGTCAGTCCCTGGCCCGCCGTGTCCAGCACCGCGAGCCGGGCGCGGACCCGGTCGGCGGGGGCCGTGTCCCGGGAGAGGAGATCGGTCGCGGCGCGCACGGCCAGATCGGCGCGGGCGGCACGGGCGGCCTCCTCGGCGGCGTCCACGAGGCGGGCGATCCGCTGGGCGCCGTGCCGTCCGGGCGTGGACTCGGCGGCGAGCAGGGCGAGTTCGGCTGCCAGCCGGCTGTTGCCGCGGCGGCGTGCGGCGTCCGCGGCGGCCGCCACCTCGGCGGCCAGCCGCTCGTCGGGGATGTCCGTGGCGAGCGCCCGGTGCCGTACCTCCTCGACCGGGTCGTCCACGACCCGCGCGAGTGCCGCGTGCCCCTCGCTGCGCTCGATCCAGCAGGCGTCGTGCACGAGCGTGGACGGCAGCACACCGGCGGTGAAGGCCACCGTCCCGTCCTCGGTGAGCGAGACCAGTCCGGCTCGCTCGGCCACGGCCAGGTCGGACTCGGCGGTGGGCCGCCCCGCGCGCCGGATCAGCGAAGCGGTCGGCCGCAGCGCGAGCGCCGCGAGCAGGAGGGTGCCGCGTACGGCGGGGGAGGAGACGCCGAGCAGCTGCCGCGCGAGGTCGCGGGCGCGGCCGGACAGGGACAGCGCCTCGGCGTGGTGCACCGGCGTCCGCGCGTCGGCGAGGGAGCGCCCGATGGCGAGCGCGAGCCGTGGGTTGCCGCCGCTGGCGCGGTGGATGCGGCCGGCCATCCGGGACGGGAGCCGGTGGTGGATGAGGAGTTCGGCGATCTCGTCGGCGTGCAGCGGCGCCACGGTCAGTACGTCGGCCTCGGACGGCACCCAGAGCGGTTCCGGGGCGTCGGCCGCTGTGCCGGGGTCGTACGCCTCCGGGGTCTCGACCGCGATGACGCGCAGCGCGGCCGGGGCCAGGTGCAGCGCGAAGCGCAGCAGATCGGCGCTGTCGGCGTCCATCCGCTGGACGCCGTCGACGACGAGCAGCACCGGGCTGCGGTCGGCGAGCGCCCGGAGGATCTGTGCGAGGGCGAGCCGCAGGGCGATGCGGTCCCAGCCCTCGTCGGGCACCGGCGCCTCGCGGCACAGCATGGCGACGGCGCTGCGTTGCGGGCCGGGCAGCCCTTCGAGGGCGTCATGGGCCCGGGCCGTCGCCGGTGTGCCGGACGCGGCGGACGCACGGGCCGGGGCGGCAGGACCGGACGTGGCGGCAGGACCGGACGTGCCGGAGGTACGAGGTGCGCCGGACGTGCCGGAGGCCGCGGACCGCCGCCGGGGCGCGGGCGCGGCCGGCTGTGCGCAGACCAGGGCGACGAGCGCGGCGGCCACCGCACCGGGAGTCGTACGGTCGCCCGGGAGGGTGGCGAGCCACAGCACCGTCTCACCGCGGGCTTCGGCGCGGGCCGCGATGGCGAGCGCGACCTCCGACTTGCCGACTCCCGCGGGGCCGGTGAGCAGCGCGCGCCCGCGGCCGTGCAGGACCCGGTCGAGGCGCTCGAGGAGTTCGGCCCGGCCGACCGGCGCCGGGGGGCCGCCCACGCCCGCGGGGCGTGGCGGGACGTACGACATGGACGTCACGTACCCACCACCACCTTCCGGCGTGCGCGGGCCCCCTGCCCGTTCGAGCAGAGGATACGAAGCAGATCGCCCCCGTCCAGGCCCAGTGTCCGGCATGCGGACAGGTCTGGACCGGGACGAGGGCGGGGCGCGCCCGCGGTATTCGCCCGCGAGCACGCCCCTGACCAGCGAAGATGCCGATCTCTCAGTCGTCTCAGAAAGTGAGACTCCAGGAGTTGATGTAGCCGGTGTCACCCGAAGCCACATCGCGGACCCGCAGCTGCCATGTTCCGTTGGCGACCTCGCTGGACGCGTCGACCGTGTACGTCGCGAGGACGTTGTCGGCGCTGTCCGAACCGGACGAGGACTTCAGGTTGCGCACGGTGCCGTCCGGGGCGACCAGGTCGACGACCAGGTCCCCGCGCCAGGTGTGCTTGATGTCCACGTCGACCTTGAGGGCGGCGGGGGCGTTGCCGGTGCGGCCGGTGACGGCGATCGAGGACGAGACCGTCGCGTTGTCGCCGATCGCGACGTCCGTGCCGTTGGTGAATGTCGTACCGCCGGGGGTGGTGCCGGTGACGGCGTTGACGGTCTTCGCGGCATCCGCGACACCGGTGCCGCAGCCTCCGCTGCAGGTGCCGGGCAGCGGACGGGCGTTGGCCTTGATC
The DNA here is from genome assembly GCF_036181745.1 of Streptomyces sp. NBC_00259. Classification (NCBI taxonomy): domain Bacteria; kingdom Bacillati; phylum Actinomycetota; class Actinomycetes; order Kitasatosporales; family Streptomycetaceae; genus Streptomyces; species Streptomyces sp. NBC_00259. The sequence goes on from NZ_CP108080.1 coordinate 7,090,965, forward strand.
GCGGACTCGATGTCGGCCGGGGTGAGCGCGGGCTTGGCCGACTCCAGCAGGGCGGCGAGCCCGGCGATGTGCGGTGCGGCCATCGAAGTGCCCTGGTAGGGCTTGTAGTTCTCGGCCGCCTGGGTGGTGGCGCCCGCGTTCAGCGTGGAGAGGATGCCGTTCTGGGGCGTGGTGACGGTACCGGGCGTGTCGGTGGCACGGCGGGTCTCACCGCCGGGCGCGGCGACATCGACGATGCTGCCGTAGTTCGAGTAGAACGACCGGTTGCCCTCACGGCTGGTCGACGCCACGTTGATGATGTTGGCGCAGTTGGCCGGGGTGAAGCCCGAGGCGTTGGCGTTGCTGTTGCCGGCCGCGACGACCACGGTGGTGCCGCGCGAGACGGCGCCGTTGATGGCGTTCTGGTAGACGCTCGGGCAGGTGGAGCTGGCGCCGCCGAGGCTCAGGTTGATGACCTTCGACGGGGTCGGGTTCGCCGGGACGCCCGGGACGCTGCCGCCGGACGCCCAGGTGATCGCGTCGGCGATGTCCGAGGACGCGCCGCCGCACTTGCCGAGCACCCGCACCGGCTGGACCTTCGCGCCGTAGGCGATGCCCGCGACGCCCTTGCTGTTGCCGGTCGTCGCGGCGATGGTGCCCGCGACATGCGTACCGTGCCAGGAGGAGTCGCCCGCGGTGGAGCCGAGTCCGCACTCGCCGTCGGTGGCGTTCCAGTCGCCCTCGTCCTTGGCGTCCGCGTCACGGCCGTTTCCGTCACGCGCGTCGGCGGAGGCGGAGATGAAGTCGTAGCCGGAGACGACGTTGGCGGCCAGGTCCGAGTGGGCGGCGTAGCCGGTGTCGATGACGGCGACGGTGACCCCGCTGCCGGTGGTCTTGTCCCAGGCGGTCGGCACGTTCATGCCGCCGGTGGCCTCGAACAGGTCCCACTGCTTGGCGTACTCGGTGTCGTTCGGGGTGACCGCCATCGCGTAGGCGCGGATGTCGGGCTCCACGCTGGCGACGGAAGGATCGGCGCGGAAGGCGTCCATGACCTCGGTGAGGTCCTTCTTCGAGGCCTCGCCGCCCAGGTCCACCAGGGCGGCGCCGCCGGCGAGGCGGCGCTCGAACTTCAGGCTCTCGCCGGTCTCGGCGCCCTTGGTCCTGGCGTCCCCCGCGGCCGCCGTGTTCGAACCGGCCTCGGCCGACTTGGACTTGTAGGTGACGATGACCTTCTCGACCGGCGAGGAGGGCAGCGTCGTCAGGGAGCGCGAAGCCGGGGCGGGCTTCGGCGAGTCTTCCCCCGGGGCGGCGGCGAACGCCACGGTGGAGGTGGCGGCGACACCCACGATCGTGGCACTCGCGGCCACGATGGATATGAGTCTCCGTCCGGAACCGTTCAAGGTGTTCCCTTTCACATGACGGTGCGGAGCGCGGGCGGGCGGCGCATGGGTACCGCGGTTCGCTGTGGGGGTGCGATCCGTGGTCCCCCGGGCCGGGTCGCCCGCGCGCCGCCGCCGGCGCGACGGCCCCTGGTCAAGAGCCGCCACCGGACGAAACCCGGAACTTACATGCACCTGACAGCTACGAGTCAGAGGCCGGAATCCGCCGGTGCGGCAGACAGTAGGGAAAGGCGAGATGAACCCGATACGGGGAAAACCCTTGTCACCCCCCGCGCCGCCACCCGGGGCCGGGCGGCGGCATGGCGCGGGTCCGGCCCGCGGCGACACCGCGTGGCCTGTTTCCTCGCTCGGAGCGACGACACCGCGTGGCCTGTTTCCCTTGCTTGCAGGGAGGACACCGCGTGACCTGTTCCCTCGCGCGCAGCGAGGGACAATGGGCAGCGACGATACGGAGAGACAGCGCGGTCGAAGGCCGTCGCGCGAAATCCGGAGGTCATCGCTCCGATTCCGCCGGGCCGGACCGCCGCCAACGATTCCGGGAGGCAGGTATGGATGTCCTGGTGCTGATCGGCCGCATTCTCTTCGCGGTGGTCTTCCTCTCCTCCGCCGTGGGGCACCTCACCCATTCCAGGGAGATGGGCGCCTACGCCGCCTCCAAGGGCCTGCCCGCTCCGGTGGCCGCCACCGTGGCGAGCGGGGTGCTCCTTCTCGTCGCGGGGCTGAGCCTCGTCCTCGGCATCTGGGCGGACCTGGGCTGTCTGCTGATCGCGGTCTTCCTCTTCCCGACCGCCGTGCTGATGCACCCGTTCTGGAAGGAGACCGATCCCCAGACACGTCCGACGGAGCAGATCATGTTCCTGAAGGACACCGCGCTCGGCGGCGCCGCACTGATGCTGCTCGCGTTCTTCTCGTACGCGGGCCACGACCTCGGGCTGACCCTCACCGGCCCGCTGTTCCGCATCGGCTGACGCCGCTCATCCGTCCTGCTGCGCCTTCACCAGGACCTCGCCCGCGGCCGTACGGTGGTAGAGCACCGACCGCCCCGCCCGCCTGCGCCCGACCAGTCCCGCGTCGAGCAGCACCTTGAGATGGCGGCCCACCGACCCCAGCCCCTGCCCGGTCAGCGCCACCAGCTGCGTCGTGCTCATCGGCGTACCGAGAAGGACCAGCACACCCGCCCGCGCGGGCCCGAGGAGCCGGCCCAGCGACTCGGGCACCGCTGCCCCGAGCGGCCCGGCCAGCACGCCCGCGCACGGGTACACCACCGCGTAGCGGTGCGGCTGGTCCCAGGCGACCCAGCCGTGGCGCGGAGTGACGGGGACGAACAACAGCTGCGCCCCGGTGATCTCGCGAGGCGGGTTGTCGTACGGGTTGATCTGCAGCCGGCCCTCGCCGAGCCAGCCCATCCCGGGGCGCATGCCGTCCAGGACGGCGGCCCAGCCACCCTGGCTCAACTGCCCCGTCCGCGCGACGACATCGGCTTCGATGATCCGCCGGCGCCGGGGCCAGTACGGCAGCACGGCCTCCGCCCACACCCACTCCAGCAGAGCCGCCGCGCGCTCCGGGAGGCCACCGTCGCGCAGCGCGCGGGGAAGCGGGCCGCCCAGCGACACCTCGAGGTCCGCGCGGGCGGTGTCGGCCGGAGTGTCGCGTATCCGCACCAGCTCCTCCTCGAACGCGGGCCCGGCGCCCGGCGGCCCCTGCCCGGCGGGTGCCGGTGTGAGGAAGTCGGCGGTCCATCTGTGCCCCAAAGCCGCCCGCACGAGCAGCGCCGTGACCGGATCGGCGGCCAACCGCTCCTGATACGCGGCCAGATGGGCGTCGAGCCATGCGCGCTCGCCCGGATGCGCGGCCGTGCCCCGCTCCAGGGCCATCAGGCTCGCCGTGGCCTCGGCCAGGGGTGAGACGACGAAGCGGCTGCCCGCGAGCGTGTCCGCACCGACCTGCCACCAGCCCATCGTTTCGCCTCCCCGCGAAACAATAACGCCGTCCTGCGCGGGCGCCCGACACTCCCCGGCATGCGCACCTACAGAGAGCTGTTCCGCACCCCGGAGTTCACTCCGCTGTTCCTGAACACGACCACGCAGATCGCGGCCTCGACCGTGAGCGGGCTGGCCATGGGCACACTGGTCCACTCGGCGACCGGGTCGCCGCTGCTGTCCGCCCTGGCCATGTTCGGGCCCTCGCTCGCCCAGGTGCTCGGCGCCACCACGCTCCTCTCGGCGGCCGACCGGATGCCGCCGCGCGCCGCGCTGACGGCGATGGCGCTCGTCTTCGGCCTGGCCACCGCCGCCATGGCCGTTCCCGGGCTGCCGGTGTGGGCCCTCTTCGCCATCCTCTTCGGCCTGGGGACGATCGCGGCCGTCGGCGGCGGCGTCCGGGGCGGACTGCTCAACGAGATCCTCACGACCGACGGCTATCTCCTCGGCCGTTCCGTCCTCAACATGTCCGTCGGCACGATGCAGATCTGCGGATACGCGGTCGCCGGAGCACTGGTCACCGTGCTCTCGCCGCGCGGCACGCTGCTCACCGGCGCGGCTCTGTACGTAGCGGCCGCGGCCGTCGCCCGGTTCGGCCTCACCCGGCGGCCGCCACGTACGACCGAGCGGCCGTCGATCGGCAGGACCTGGCGGAACAACGCACTGCTCTGGTCGTCCGGGCCGCGCCGCTACGTCTATCTCGCCCTCTGGGTGCCCAACGGGCTGATCGTCGGCTGCGAAGCCCTCTTCGTCCCGTACGCGCCCGCGCACGCCGGGCTCCTCTTCGCCTCGGCGTCGATCGGCATGCTGTTCGGGGACACCGTGCTCGGACGCTTCGTCCCGGCACGGTGGCGGGAACGGCTCGGCGCTCCGCTGCGCCTGCTGCTCGCCGTCCCGTTCCTCCTCTTCGCCCTGCACCCGGCACTGCCGCTCGCCATGGCGGCCGTCGCCGTCGCCTGTGTCGGCTACGCGGCGAGCCTGCTGCTCCAGGAACGCCTGATGGCGCTGACGCCGCATGAGCTCAGCGGACACGCCCTCGGCCTGCACACCTCCGGCATGCTCACGATGCAGGGCGTCGCCGCCGTGCTGGCGGGCACCCTTGCGCAGTTCACCTCGCCCCCGACGGCGATGACGGTCATGGCCGCGGCATCGGTCGCGGTCACCCTGGCCCTCGCGCCGGGCCTGACCCCCCGGCCCCGGGACGCCGACGACACGGCTGCGCCGCCGCACCGGGTCCCGCGGCGGACGTGACGCGCCGCCGCCCACGCGCGGCCCGGGTCGGGTGCCGTACACGGGCCCTCCGGGCGCGGGACGCGGCGGGCCGACGGGATCCCGTCGGCGCGAGTGCGCGGCGGGCGGGCAGCCGCCCAGCGAGACCCGGGCCGACCGAAGCCGACCGGGGTCGCCGCAAGGGCCACCCGGCGGCTCTGTCCCTCAGCGCTCCCCTGCGCCGCCGAGGCGGGCGGCTCGTATCGTCAGATAGTGCCGCTCCGGCAGGCTCGTCGTACGGTTCGCGGCGGCACGGTAGTTCGCGGCCGCGCCCTCCCGCTCGCCGGCCGTCTCCAGCAGATGCGCCCGTACCACGTACAGCCGGTGGTGGTCCGTCAGGTGCCCGCTCGCCTCGATGGCGTCCACCATGCGCAGACCCACCTCCGGTCCGTGCACCATGGCCGCCGCAACGGCCCGGTTCAGCCGGACCACGGGGCTGTCGGAGAGCTGCTCCAGCACCCCGTACAGCGCGAGGATCTGCGGCCAGTCCGTCGCCCCGACCGTCCGTGCCTCGTCGTGCACGGCGGCGATCGCCGCCTGTACCTGGTAGGGGCCGAGCGGCCCCCGGGGCAGGGCCTCGGTGACCAGCGCGACGCCCTCGGCGATCGCCGCCACGTCCCACAGCCGGCGGTCCTGCTCGGCCAGCGGGATCAGCTCACCGCCGGGGCCCGTGCGGGCCGCGCTCCGGGCGTGGGTGAGCAGCATCAGCGCCAGCAGGCCCGTCACTTCGCTGTCGTCGGGCAGCAGCCGGTGCAGCGCCCGGCCCAGCCGGATCGCCTCCCGGGACAGCTCGACGCGCTGCAGAGTCTCGCCCGCGCTCGTCGCGTACCCCTCGCTGAAGACGAGGTAGAGGACATGCAGGACGGCGTCGAGCCGGCGCTGCCGGTCGGCCTCGTCCGGCATCCGGAACGGCACTCCCGACGACGTGATCCGCTGCTTCGCCCGGCTGATCCGCTGCGCCATCGTGGCGTCCGGCACCATGAAGGCCCGCGCGATCTCCGTCGTCGTCAGCCCGCCGACCGACCGCAGGGTGAGCGCGATCGCCGCCGAGGACGTCAGCGCGGGATGGCAGCACATGAACAGCAGGGTCAGGGTGTCGTCCTGATCCGCCCCGGCATCGCTGTCCGCCGCGGGCGCCGTCCAGTGGTCCGCGGGCTCCCGGCCGGCGGCGAGGTCCTCCCGGCGGCGCCTCGCCTGCTCGCTGCGCACGTGCTCGGTCATGCGCCGGCTCGCGACCTGGATCAGCCACCCCCGCGGACTGCGCGGTAGTCCCTCCTCCGGCCACTGCAGCGCGGCCGCCAGCAGCGCCTCCTGCACCGCGTCCTCGGCGGCGGCGAAGTCCCCGTACCGCCGTGTGAGCACGCCGAGGACCTGCGGCGCGAGTGAGCGCAGCAGGTCCTCGGGGGTCGGGTCACCTTCTCCGGTCAGCGCTCACACGTCCTCGGCCGGAGCGGACATCACCTGGCGCACCTCGATCGGCATGTTCAGCGGCCCGCCGCCGGGCCCGGGCGCGGTCGAGACGAACGCGGCCAGCTCCACGGCCCGTTCGGGGGTCTCGCAGTCCACGATCCAGTACCCGGCAAGGAACTCCTTGGTCTCGGGGAACGGTCCCTCGGTGACCACCGCAGCGCCGCCTCCGGCCCCGGCCCGGACGATCCTCGCGGCCTCCGGCATCGCGAGGCCCTGGCCGTCCACGAACTCCCCGCTGTCCACCATCTGCTTGTTCGCGTCGTGCATGAACGCGATGTGGGCCTGGATCTCGTCCGGAGTCCAGGTGTCGATCCGGGGGAAGTCGACGGTCGACTCGCTGAACTGCATCAGCAGCATGTACTTCATGGTCCGCTCCTTGTTCTGCGGGGCGCCCTCGTGACGCTCTCACGGGTAGGTAGAAGCACGTCCCGTGTTTTCGACATCGGCGCGGAGATTTCCCGCAAGATCTTTTACGGACGGTGCGATGACGCCCGTTTCCGTGTCCGGGACCCTCAGCCGTCCCGCAGCCGCGGCGCCCGCCCGGCCGCGGGCACCGCGACCCCGCCGCGCCGCAGTTCGCCGGTCAGTCCCTCCGACCAGCGGATCAGCCCGCCGATGTCGATCCCGTACGGTCGCGCGGCCTCGTACGGTGCGATGGACGCCGCCCCGCGGGTCAGCAGGGCCGCGCCGCCCGTCGCATTGCCGCGGGCGGCATGGGTGAGCCCCACCGCCAGCTGCGCCAGGCCCCGCCACAGCCCGCGTTCCTCGTCCGGCCCGGACTTCCAGGCGTCCTCCAGCACCTCATGGGCGTGGAACGGCATCCCCGCGTCCAGCAGCCGCTGGGCCTCGGCGAGGGTCTCCCGCGGTGGGCGGACCACGCCCTCCGGCTGCCGGGCGACGCCTCTCTCCCCGTACGGAAGAGGCCGTCCCAGCCCGTCACGCGGGCGCGCGCTGCGCGCCCGGCCCTCGGTATCGCGATCCCTCGGCGTCCTGTTCACGCCCCCGATTGTCACTCGTCGCGGGCGGACCGGCAGAACCGCAGGCCGGGCGCGCGCGACGAGGACCCACGTGGCCATACCGGGCGCGGATTGAGGTAATGTTCTCTTGCGCGCTCGGCAGGGGCCCAGCCCCGCGGACGCGCGCATCGGGACGTGGCGCAGCTTGGTAGCGCACTTGACTGGGGGTCAAGGGGTCGCAGGTTCAAATCCTGTCGTCCCGACTTTTCGAAGTCGTGGTGTATTGGCCGAAGGCCGTTCCGGATTCCGTCCGGGGCGGCCTTTCGTCGTTTCGAGCCCGAGCGACATCCCCGTTTCCGAACATCCCATTACCCCGCCGGGCTTGGCGTGCGACGACCTCGTCGACGCCGTCAGCGCATGACCGCGATCGCCGTGACCACCAGGCCCGACTCGACCAGCCAGCGTCCGTCGAAGCCGGACAGCCGGCGTCCCTCCACCACCGGACCCTCGACCAGCAGCCGGGCGTGGAACGAGGCGTCGTCGGGGTCGATCGTGATGACGGCCTCCTCGAAGTCCAGCCAGCGGCCGGCCAGCGGGTACCACGCCTTGTAGACGCTCTCCTTGGCGCTGAACAGGAGCCTGTCCCAGCAGACTTCCGGCCGCAGCGCAGCCAGCCGCGTCAGCGCCGCCCGCTCCTGCGGCAGGGTCACGAGATCGCGTACGCCCTCGTCCGGAAGCGGCAGATGCGGCTCCGCGTCCAGGCCGATCGTCAGCACCTCGGACGAACGTGCCACCGCGGCGGCCCGGTAGCCCTTGCAGTGCGTCAGGGCTCCGACGGCGCCCGACGGCCACTGCGGCGCCCTGCCGGGTCCGGGAAGGATCGGCGCGGGCGCGAACCCCAGCTCTTCCAGGGCCTTGCGCGCGCACACCCGTACGGTGCCGAACTCCCGCTGCCGCTCGGGAACGGCGTTCGCCACCAGCTCCCGTTCCTCGGGGAACATCCCGGTCACCGGCGGATCGCCGAACAGCTCGGAGGCCGCGATCGGCGGAGGCAGTAGCTTGCCGATCATCTGCGCGCTCCGTCCGGTGTGGGATCGTCCGCACAGAATAGTCGTCACACCGTACGGACCGGCCGGCGGGACCGCGCCCCGGACGAGCCGGCCGGGGTCACTGTGTGAGACCGCTTCCGTACGGGGCGTACAGGTCCAGCAGGCGGATCCGGGCGGAGTGCAGCCGGTGCGCGAGCACCCTGCCGACCCAGTGGCCGATCGCCGAGCCGAAGGCGGGATCGGCGTCCATCAGCAGCCGGATGGTCACCGCGTCGAACTCCTGGGCGCGCACCGGGGTCATGGCCTCGGCCCCCAGCTGCCAGACGTACGGTGGGAACAGCCAGGACCAGCCCACGAGTTCACCGAAGCCGAGGTTCTCGATCACGGCCGGCCGGCGGCCCGGGACATGGATGTCCAGGGTGACGGTGCCGGACCGGATGATCCAGAAGCGGTCGGCCAGATGTCCTTCCTCGAAGACACGGGCCCCCTCGCGAAACTTGACGTCCCTCGCCGTCTCCAGCAGCCGGGCACGGTGCTCGGCCGACAGCGCCGTTGTCATACGGATCGAAGAGTTGCTCATCATGGGCCTCCGTTCGCCTCAAGCCCATCGTGAGCCGTCCGCCCCCGGGGCGCACGGCCGGACGGGTGACGGGCCCGTCCGGATCTTCGACGAGGTCCCGCCGGGCGGAGGGCACACCCGTGCGGCGCACCCGCGCGGCGCCGTGGGACGAGCGGTGCTTCCGGGCGGTCCACACGGCCGGGTGATCGTCCGCGCCGGTCAGCCTGTCGCCCCGTCCGCGCGGCACCCCGCTGATCACCTTGAGGGGTGAACTCCCACCGCCCGCGGGCGGCGTGCCGCCGCGCCGCCCCGCTCCACGCCGGCCTCGGCTGTCTCGCCGTCCTGTCGCTGCTGCCCGCGCTCCCCGCCGCGGCACGGCCCGCGCACGCCCGCGCGCCGCGGCCGGAGACGCCCGCGGAGCGGCGCGTCTCCTCGTACCTGGACTCCGTGCGCGACCGGCCCGAGGCGCTGCGCGCCTTCTTCCGTGCCCTGCCCAAGGGCGGCGATCTGCACCATCACCTTTCCGGCGCCGCCCCCACCGAGTTCCTGATCCGGCTCGCCGGCGAGGACGGGCTGTGCGTCGACGCGTCGATGACCGCCGTGCCGCCGCCGTGCGGTCCTGGCGCCCGGCCCGCGTCCGACGCCGCGGTGGACGCGGCCTTCCACCGCTCGATCCTGCGCGCCTGGTCCATGCAGGACTTCCCGCCCGGTCAGCCGGGCCACGACCACTTCTTCGCCACGTTCGGCAAGTTCGGCGCGGTCACCGAGCCCAACCGGGGCAAGCTGCTCGCCGAGGTGGCCGCCGGCGCCGTCGCACAGAACCAGCTCTATCTGGAGTCGATGGTCACCCCCGCCGTGGCCGGCGCGGAGCGGCTCGCCGACGAGGTCGGATACGACGAGGACCTCGGCGCGCTGCACCGCAAGCTGCTCGCGGGCGGCCGGATGGACCGGCTCGTGGCCGAAGCACGCCAGGAGGCCGACGCCGCCGACGCCCAGTTCCGTACCGCCGCCCACTGCGGCACCGCGCGCCCGGACCCCGGCTGCTCCCTGCCGGTCCGCTGGATCTCGCATGTGTACCGGGCGAGTTCGCCGGAGCGGGTGTTCACCCAGATCGTCCTCGGCATGCGGCTGGCCGAGCGCGACCGGCGCTTCGTGGCCGTGAACCTCGTCCAGCCCGAGGACTGGGAGGTGCCGCTGCGCGACTACCGCCTCCACATGCGCATGCTCGACCATCTCCACCGCGCCTACCCCCGGGCCCGCCTGACCCTGCACGCGGGGGAGCTGGCTCCCGGGCTCGTCAAGCCCGAGGACCTGACCTTCCACATCCGCGAGGCGGTCCGCACGGGCCACGCGGAACGCATCGGCCACGGTGTGGACCTGCGCCACGAGGACGACTGGCAGGAACTGGCACGCCTCATGGCCCGCCGCCGGATCGCCGTGGAGGTGCCCCTCACCAGCAACGCGCAGATCCTCGGTGTGTCCGGGGACGCGCACCCCTTCCGGGCCTACCGCCGCTACGGCGTGCCGGTGGTGCTGTCCACCGACGACCCGGGCGTCTCCCGTACGGACCTCGGCACCGAGTACCAGCGCGCCGCCACGTCCTACGGCCTCGGCTACCGCGAGCTGAAGGACCTGGCGCGGGACTCGCTGGAGTACGCCTTCCTGCCCGGACCGGGACTGTGGCGTGCCGACGGGGACGGCGGCCGGCACCGACCGGCGGGTCCCTGCCGCCGCGAACGGCCGGGCTCGCAAACGCCGCGTCCCGCCTGTGCCCGCCTGCTCGCCGGGAGCCCGAAGGCGGCGCTCCAATGGCGGCTGGAGGCCGCGTTCGCGAGGTTCGAGCGCCGCTTCTGACGCCGCCGCCGGGCCGCTCCCTGCACCGCCGCCGAGCCGCTCCCGGCATCGCTACTGAACGGCCGCGTCCCTGAGGGCGTCGAGCAGTCCGCGCAGCGCGGGCGTGGCCGGCGCGGTCTCGCGCACGGCCGCGTGGACGGCTCGCACCGGCTCGGGCCGGCGGACCTTGCGTACGACGACACCGGGATGCGGGGCGCGCAGCCCGGTCAGAGGGATCATGCCGATGCCCAGTCCGGCCGCGACGAAGCCCTGCGCCGTGGCGTAGTCCTCGCTGTCGACGACGAACTCCGGGCTGAACCCGGCAGCGGCGCAGGCGTCGAGCACCGCGTCGAGACACGGGCCGGGCCATTCGCTGCCCACCCAGGGCTCGTCGGCGAGATCGGCCAGGTCGATGACGCGTCTGGTGGCCAGCCGGTGTCCCTTGGGCAGCACGGCGCGGTACGGGTCGTCCAGCAGGTGCTCCAGCCGGATGCCGTCCACGGACCGGCCGTGCGGCCGCACCACGAGGGCCACGTCGGCCTGCCCCTGCGCCACCTCCGGCAGCGGGTCCACGGGGTCGGACAGCTTCAGCTCCACCTGGACGCCCGGATGGTCGCGCCGCAGCCGTGCGAGCGCGGGAGCGACCAGCGGGGCGCCGACCGTGGCGAAGTAGCGCACCGAAAGCCGCCCCGTGCGGCCCTCCTTGAGATCGGTCAGCGCCGTCTCCGCCTCGGCGACCTGGCGGCTGATGGCGGCGGCGTGCTCGGTGAGCAGCAGCCCGGCCGCCGTGGGCCGCACGCCCCTGCCGACGCGTTCGAGCAGTGCCGTACCCGCCTCCTTCTCCAGGGCGGCGACCTGCTGACTGACGGCGGACGGTGTGTATCCCAGTCGTCCGGCCGCCGCCGTGACCGATCCGCTGCTGACGACCGCTCTCAGGACCTGCATGCGCCTCACATCAAGCATGCAGTACAGGTTAATGGTGTGTGCAGTACTTTTCACTTGTCCTGTCGAATGTGGTGCGGGACGGTTGCCCGGGAGAGCGATGGCGACCTGACGTCGCACACCGGGCAGGGGAGACAGGGCATGACGAGCGGCAGTCGGGGAACAGCGGTGCGGATGGGCGTGCTCGCCCTGTTGTGGGGTTCGGGCTTCCTCTGGATCAAACTGGCCCTCAACCACGGCCTGTCGCCGCTCCAGATCACCGTGGCCCGCTGTGTGCTGGGCGCGGCGGTCCTGCTCGCGATCGCCCTTGCGTCCGGCGCCCGCCTGCCGCGCGACAGGCGGACCTGGGGTCACCTCGTCGTCGCTGCCTTCCTCTGCAACGCCCTGCCGTTCTTCCTGTTCGGCCTCGGCGAGCAGACGGTCGATTCGTCGGTGGCCGGCGTCCTGAACGCGACGACCCCGCTGTGGTCACTGCTGATCGGCATCGGGCTCGGCACGGAACGCGGGCCGCGGCCCATCCGGCTGGGCGGACTCGTGCTCGGATTCGCGGGTACGCTGCTGATCTTCGCCCCCTGGCAGCGGTCCGGGCTGTTCGGCTGGGGCGCCCTCGCCCTGCTGGGCGCGGCGGTCAGCTACGCCGCGGCCTTCGCCTACATGGGGCGCACACTCACCGGCAGAGGCACGGAGCCCCTCGCGCTCTCGGCAGCCCAGCTCGTCACCGCGAGCGGCCTGAGCATTCTCGCTCTGCCCGCGGGCGGACTCGCGCCGGTGCGGGCCGACGCGACGGCACTCGTCGCCGTCGTCGTCCTCGGGATCTTCGGCACCGGTTTCACGTTCTTCCTCAACTACCGCCTGATCGCGGACGAGGGTGCCACCAGCGCCGCCACCGTGGGGTACCTGCTGCCGGTCGTCTCGGTCGCGCTCGGCGCGGTGGTGCTCGGCGAGGCGATCGGCCCGCGCGTCGTCCTCGGCATGCTCACCGTGCTCGCCGGCGTGGCCATGACCCGCGGCCGGGGGCGTGCGACGCAGGAGCCTGGTGCGGGGTCCGTGTCCGTGTCCGTGACGTCGGTCTCGGCCACCCCGTCGGTGACCGCGGCCGTCAGCGAGGCCGTCAGCGACTGCCGTCGGTGACTGCGGACGTCAGTGCGGCCAGTCCTTCGTGATCTCGAAGCTGTGGGTCTCACAGCCCAGGATCCGCCCCTCCTTGTCCACGAAGGTGCCGGTGACCTGGTAGACGTCCCTGGCCATATGGCCGATCGGCAGCCGCTCCGGCGGCAGCACGATCTCGTACGGGCCGCCGTGCCGGTAGTCGCCCAGCAGGATCTCCTGGTGGCCGACCGTCACGCCCTGCCGCGTGCGTTCGTCGATGAAGCGCAGCCCCGCCAGGTCGTGCCCCGACCCGACGGCGAACTTCAGCCCCACCCGGAACTCCGCGCCCTCCCTGAGCACCAGCGGCGCGGGCGGCGGCTCACTGCCGCGCTCCGGCGCGGGCGCCAGGCGTACGGGCATGTCGGGGCGGCCCTCCACCTGGATCGTCACGGCCAGCAGCTCGAAGTCGGGAGTTGAATTCATCGGATGCGCCAGCTTTCGCCGCTCATGAGAAGAACCGACGGGTATCTCAGACTAGCCATGCGGGCGTGGGGTGGTCGCCGCACGGGACGCCGCGTACCCGGCCGAACGAACCGGCCGACGAGGAGGCCGAGGCGCGGTGGCATCGTCGAGGGCCCGGAGGCGGGGCGACGCGGGGGAACGCGTACGCACTGGTCGAACCGGGTGAATCCGAAGCGGTCGCACCCGGCGAATGCAGGTCCGGGGGGCTCACCGGACGCGTCGTTCCGCACCGGGTCCCGGCGGTGGCCGGTCTCCGGCCGCCCAGCGCAAGCGAGGCGCGGCGGCCGGTGTCATAGTCGGGATGTCACCGTCAGGCCGGACGGACGGACCAGGAGAACCGGGCATGGTGTCAGCACAGGACGGTTGGCCGGGGAGCACCGGCGGGGGCCGGTTCACGGTCGAGACGCGGCCGGGCCCGGAGCCGGACATCGTGGTGCTCGCGGTCGCGGGGGAGCTCGACCACGACACGGCCGAACCGCTGCGCACCGCCCTGGACGAGGCGGTCGCGAGCGGCGCGCGGCGCATCCTCGTCGACTGCGGCGGGCTGCTGTTCTGCGATTCCACGGGCCTGAACGTGCTGCTGCGCGCGCGGCTCGCGGCGCAGGAGAACGAGGCCCGGGTGGAGCTTGCGGCGCTTCGGCCCCAGGTGGCCCGGATGCTCGCGATCACCGGTGCCGGGGCGGTCTTTCCCCGGTACGCGAGCCTCGCGGAGGCCCTCGCGGGGCCCCCGCAGGAGTAGTCGTGAGCGCGGCCCTTCCCGCACAGGGACAGACCCGCAGACTCGTCCTCTCCGGGACCCGCGGCGTGGTCGGGCGCTGCCGGGACTTCAGCGCCACGGCTCTGGCCGACTGGGACTGGCTCCCGCCCGACGGCGCCGGGCACGCCCTGTACGGCGGCACGCACGACGCGGCGGAGAACGGCGCGGCGGAGAACGGCGCGGCGGAGAGCGGCACAGCACGCGTCGAGTTCGCCCCCGACGAGTACGGGGGCTGGGACGAACGGTCCTGGAACGAGAGCGCCTGGAACGAGACCCTGGACGCCCCGGTGACCTGGGACGACGAGCGGCGGGCCATCGCCGAGGACGTGCTGATGGTCGTGTCCGAGCTGGTCACCAACGCCTGTCTGCATGCCGGAGGGCCGCTGGAGCTGGTGCTGCACTGCACGCCCGACCGGCTCCGTATCGAGGTCACCGACGCCAGCCCGGTGCAGCCGCGGCCGCGCCCGCACGCCGACCCCGCGGTGCCCGGCGGACACGGACTGGTCGTGCTGGCGAGGCTCGCCCGCGCCTGGGGCTCGGTGCCGCACGGCTCGGGAAAGACGGTGTGGGCGGAGGTCGCGGCACCACGGCGGCCCTGACCGTATCCGGGGCGCCGACCCGGACGCCACGTGCGACAGTCGGTAGTGGACACAAGACGCCGGACGAGCGACACACGAGGTCGGCGATGGACGCATCCGGTCACTCTCGGCCCCCGCTGCGGGACCAGGAACGCGAAGAGGTCCGGCCACCGGCGGCGCTGAGCGAAGAAGGGCTCAGAAAGCTCCTGGCCGGACTCACGGCCGTACGCGACGGCGACTTCTCCGCCCGGCTGCCCGACGAGGCCGACGGCATCATGGGCGAGATCGCCGGCGTGTACAACGGCATGGTCGACCAGCTCTCGCTGGTCACCGCGGAGGTCACCCGGGTCGCGCGCGAGGTCGGCGGCGAGGGCCGGCTCGGCGGCCATGCCCGGGTGAAGGGCGTCGGCGGCGTCTGGCAGGAACTCACCACCGGCGTGAACACCATGGCCGACAACCTCACCTCCCAGGTGCGGTCGATCGCGCAGGTCGCCTCCGCCGTCGCCCGCGGGGACCTGACCCGGAAGATCCGGGTCGACGCGCGCGGCGAGATCCTGGAGCTGAAGGAGACCATCAACACGATGGTCGAACGGCTCTCCTCCTTCGCCGAGGAGGTCACCCGGGTCGCCCGCGAAGTGGGCACCGAGGGCAACCTGGGCGGGCAGGCGACCGTACGCGGAGTGTCCGGGACCTGGAAGGACCTCACCGACAACGTCAACTCGATGGCGATCAACCTGACCAACCAGGTGCGCAACATCGCGCAGGTCACCACGTCCGTCGCACAGGGCGATCTGACGCGCAAGATCGACGTGGACGCGCGCGGCGAGATCCTGGAGCTGAAGACGACCATCAACACGATGGTCGACCAGCTGTCGTCGTTCGCCGCCGAGGTCACCCGCGTCGCCCGCGAGGTCGGCAGCGAGGGGCGGCTCGGCGGCCAGGCCGAGGTCGAGGGCGTCTCCGGCACCTGGAAGCGGCTCACCGAGAACGTCAACGAGCTGGCCGGGAACCTCACCCGCCAGGTCCGCGCGATCGCCGAGGTGACCAGCGCCGTCGCCGAGGGCGACCTCACCAGGTCGATCGCGGTCGAGGCGCCGGGAGAGGTCGGCGATCTCAAGGACAACATCAACGCGATGGTCGAGTCGCTGCGCGCCACCACCCGCGCCAACGAGGAACAGGACTGGCTGAAGACGAATCTGGCCCGCCTCGTGGGCCTGATGCAGAGCAGTCGCGACCCCGCCCAGGTCGCCCACGTGATCATGGAGGAGGTGCCGCCGCTGGTCTCGGCGCAGTACGGCGCGTTCTTCCTGGCCGAGTACGCCGAGTACGCGGAGAACGCCGACAACGACGCCGAGGAGGACGGCGACGGCCCCCAACTCGTCATGACCGCCGCCTACGGAGCCCCGCCCACGCGAGCGTCCGAGCGGCCCGCCCGCTTCCGGCTCGGCGAGTCCCTGGTGGGCCAGGCCGCGCTCAGCGGCCGCACCATCGCCGTCGACGATCTGCCGCCCGGCTACGTCACGATCTCCTCCGGTCTCGGCGCCGGTACGCCCGCGGCCCTGATCGTGCTGCCGATCCTGGTCGAGGGCCAGGTGCTCGGCGCCGTGGAACTCGCCTCGTTGCGCCCCTTCACCGGCATCCACCGCGACTTCCTCGACCAGTTCGTGGAGACGGTCGGCGTCATCGTCAGCTCGCTCATCGCCCATGCCCGTACCGATGAGCTGCTGGACCAGTCCCAGCGGCTGACCTCCGAACTCCGCACCCGCTCCCAGGAGTTGCAGGCACGCCAGGAGGAGCTCCAGCGCTCCAACGCCGAACTCGCCGAGAAGGCGGCCCTGCTGGCCGACCGCAACCGGGACATCGAACGGAAGAACCTGGAGATCGAGCAGGCCAGACAGGAGCTGGAGGAGCGGGCCAAACAGCTCTCCCGCACCTCGATGTACAAGTCCGAGTTCCTCGCCAACATGAGCCACGAGCTGCGCACCCCGCTCAACAGCCTGCTCATCCTGGCCCAGTTGCTCGCCCAGAACCCCGAGGGCAATCTGACGGAGAAGCAGGTCGACTACGCCGAGGTCATCCACTCCGCGGGCTCCGACCTGCTGCAGCTGATCAACGACATCCTCGATCTGTCCAAGGTCGAGGCGGGGAAGATGGACGTCCACCGCGAGCCGGTCTCACTGCACCGGCTGCTGGAGTACGTCGAGATGACGTTCCGCCCCCTGGCGAGCGAGCGCGACCTGGACTTCCGGGTCGTCACCGCGCCGGGAGTCCCCGCCGAGATCACCACCGACGAGCCACGGCTGCGGCAGGTGCTGCGGAACCTGCTGTCCAACGCGCTGAAGTTCACCGAGAGCGGCGCCGTCGAACTGCGGATCGACAAGGCGTCGGACGACGAGCTCCCGGAGGCGCTCCACGGCGTGCAGGTGGTCGCCTTCCGGGTACGGGACACCGGCGTCGGCATCGCACCGGAGCATCTGGACAGCATCTTCGGCGCGTTCCAGCAGGGCGCCGTCACCACCGGCCGCCGCTACGGCGGCACGGGCCTCGGACTGTCCATCAGCCGCGAGGTCGCCCAGCTCCTCGGCGGCGTGCTCGTCGCCGAGAGCCGGCTCGGTGAGGGCAGCGAGTTCACCTTCTACGTGCCCGTCGGCGGCTCCCCGCCGTCGCGTGCCGTCACCGGGACCGGGATCGCGGCAGGCGCGTCACGGCCGGGCGGTGAGGCCCTGCCCTCCGCCGACAAATCGCTCGCCGGGCGGGTGGTCCTGATCGTCGACGACGACGCGCGGAACGTGTACGCGCTCACCGAGATCCTGGAGGCCGAGGGAGTGCGGGTGCTCACGGCGGACGACGGACGGACCGGCATCGAACTGCTCACCGCCCACCGGGAGGTGGACCTCATCGTGATGGACGTGATGATGGCCGGGATGGACGGCTACACGGCCACCGCCGCCATCCGGAGGATGCCCGGCTTCGCCGACGTCCCCGTCATCGCCGTGACCGCCAAGGCCATGCCGGGCGACCGGGCCAAGAGCCTGGCGGCAGGCGCAAACGACTACATCACCAAACCGGTGGACGCGGACGACCTGGTCACCCGCGTACGCAGCTGGCTCAAGCGGCGCTGACCGCACCGGGGGTGAGGGCGGACGGGCCGCAGGCGGAACGCCCGGGGACGGGGAGGGCCGACGGGCCGCAGGCGGGACACACGAGGACGGTGCCTCAGGACAGCCGGACGACGACCAGGCTGGTGTCGTCGTCCGTGTCACCGGTGACCGAGGCCAGCAGGGCGTCGGTCCGCTCGTCCAGTCCACCGGGGCGCAGGCGTTCCACCGCGCGCCGCAGCCGCTCCAGACCCTCGTCGATGCCGGTGCGCCGGCTTTCCACCAGACCGTCCGTGTACAGCATCAGCGTGTCCCCGGGCACGAGGGGCGTCACCGTCTCCGTGTAGTCGGCCGCCGGTACCGCCCCCAGCAGGATGTTGCGCGGCGGTTCGAGGAACACGGCCTCACCGGCCCGCAGCAGGAGCAGCGGGAGGTGCCCGGCGCTCGCCCAGCACAGCGACCGGTCCGACGGGTCGTACAGCGCGCACACCGCGGTGGCCGTCGGACGTCCGTGCGTGTGCAGCGTCACCTCGTTGAGCCAGGCCATCAGGCGTGCGGGCGAATGACCGGTGAACGCCAGCCCGCGCAGCGCGTTCCGCAGCGCCACCATGCCGGTCACCGAGTCGATGCCGTGCCCGGCGATGTCGCCGACGGCGACGAGCACCCGGCCGCTGGGCAGCGGCAGTACGTCGTACCAGTCGCCGCCGACGCGGTACTCCTCGGCCGCCGGCCGGTAGCGCGCCGCGACCTGGAGGCCGGGCAGGCGCTGCAGCACGGGCACTTCGGGGACGATCGCCTGCTGGAGCTGGAGGACGAGCTGGTGGCGCAGCGCCGCCTGCGTCTGGGCGGCGGTCAGCCGGTCGAAGGTCGCGGTGAGCGCGATCTCGGTGTGGTGCTGCGCCGAGACGTCCTGGTAGACGCCGGTGATGCCGGTGAGGACCCCGCCCGTCAGCAGCGGCTCGGCGGCGATCCGTACGTGCCGCAGCCCGCCGTCCTCGCGGACCGCGCGTACGACGGTGTGCGCGCCTTCACGGCGCTCCGTCAGCTCCACCAGCAGCTCGTTGAGGTTGCCGGTCTCGTCGCGGTGCAGATGCGGGGCGAGCCGGCGCAGCGGCACCGGGGGAGCGGCGGGATCGAGCCCGAAGATCCGGTACGCCTGGTCGCTCCACCGGGACTTGCCCGTGATCAGGTCGTCCTCGAACGCGGCCAGGTTCTCCAGCCGGCCCAGCACGCGGCTGAGGGACAGCCCGGGGTCGGTGGCGCCGTGCCAGAGCACCACCGTCCGGCCGGGGCCGACGGGCAGCACCCGCACATCGTGCAGCGGATCGGGATCGCCTGGCCGGTGCTCGACGGGCACCCGGGCCGCCCGCTGCGGGGCCGCCGACTCCCGGGCCACCCGTGCCAGCCGTACGAGACCGGCCTGCATGACCGGGAACAGCTGGGCGAGCGGCCGGCCCGCCGGGCCGTGCACATGACGCGCCGAGTCCAGCGCCGGCCGGTTGAGATGCTCGACGTGCAGCGTTCCGGTCTCCGGATCGGCGCGCAGGACCATGGCCGGATGGGTCAGCAGATCCAGGAGCGGGACGAGCACACCGGACTCCGAGGGGTCGCTCGCGCCCGCGTCCAGGATCCGCGCGGCCGGTACGGCCAGACCCGTCAGCGCCCGTCGTACGGGCTCGTCCAGGGCCGTGGGCCCGGGCCAGTCGACGAGGGCGAGGCCCGTCACCACACCGCGCTGCCGCAGGGGCAGCAGGGCCCGGGCCGCGTCCGGCGCGGGCCCCGGCAGCCGCTCGCCCTCGGGCGGACCGGCCGGCAGCCACAGGGGCGCCGCCTCGGCCAGCACCCGGTGCAGCGCGCTGCCGGTACCCGGTGGCACCCAGCGCCAGTGCGCGGCCTCCAGCGCGCTCACTCCGGCCTGACCGGCGAGCTGGAGGCAGTCCGTCTCGGTACGCCGGAACAGCCAGAGCCCCCGGACCCCGAGCGGCCGCATCCCGCCGTCCAGCAGGGTTCCGGCGATCTCGTCGACCGAGCTGCCGGTCTGTGCCGCTGCTTCCGCCGTCGCCTCGACGAGGCGTGCCCTGCGGGCCGCGGACCTGTCCTCGTCCGTGGCGGCCTCGGCGGCGGCCCCGGTCCCCGCGGCGGCGGCTTCGATGTCCCCGCTCGCCGCACCGTCCCCGCCCGGTGCGCCCTGCCCGCCCGGTGCGCCCTGCCCGGCCGCGGCATTGACGATGTCGGCGGCGAGATCCTCCGGGGAGACGTTCGTGGTCTCGGCCAGCTGAGCGAGGTGGTCCGCGGCGTCGGCGGGGGTGAGGGAGCGCTGGGCGACGAGGACGCCCGAGGCGAGGTCGAGCAGATGACGCCGTGCGAGATCCCGGCGCAGGCCGGCGAGTTCGGCGGTGAGCTGGGCGACCGCGGCGGTCAGTGCGTCTGGGCCGGGCTCGTCCGGGCCGGGTGCGTCCGGCCTCGGTTCGTCCTGTCCTTGATTGGACATGGTCATGTCGTCTCCAGCGTGACGAACCGGATTCTACCCGGGCGAACCGCCCCGGGCAGCGGACGCCCGCCGCACCCGTCCAGGGGGTGCGGCGGGCCGCCGCCTCCTCGGGCCAGGTGGCCCGTCGGTCAGGCGCCGCGCGGCCGGTCCGGCCCGGGGCCGTGCGGTCCGCGCGGCGGTCCGTGCCGCCGATGGTGCTGCTGGTCCTGGCGCGACGGCGCGGGGGCGTCCGGAGCGCCGTCGTCGCCGTCGTCGCCGTCGTACTCCCGGCGCAGCTGCTCGGCCCTGCGACGCAGTCGTGCGCGGTGCTCGGGATCCTTGCAGCGCTCCGCGCCGCGGTCCAGTTCCTCGGCCATCACCCGGACCTGCTCCGACGTCCTGACGGGTTCACCTGCTGTGCTCATGGCTCCTCCTTCCGTGCCCGCACGCCTGACGGCGACGGGCCAGGGGCCATGTGCCAGGCAAACACGGCGAGGTCACGTGCGCATCCGATCACGTCACTCAGTGTGATGACGTGGCCTCCCACCTGGTGCTTTCCGTCGGGAGCCCGGTCGTGACCGGCAGCTTCCACCACTTTTCCGGGATAACCGGGAGGAACCGGGGCAGGCGCCGTACGTCAGCGAAGGGAGAGGGGAGTGGACACCATGACGCAGCTGGTGAAGGACGTGATGACGATCGGAGTGCTGGCACTCCCGCCCGAGGCGTCACTCGTCGAGGCCGCCCGGTTGATGCGCGACAGGGACGTCGGTGATGTGCTGGTCGCCGACGACGACCGGCTGCTCGGTGTGCTGACGGACCGTGACATCGCGGTACGTTCGGTCGCGATGGGCCATGACCCGCACATCATGCCGGTCCGATCCGTGTGCACCCCCGACGTGCTCACCGTCCGGCCCGACGCGGACTCCGGGGAAGCCGTCAGCATCATGAGGGAGCACGGAGTGCGCCGGCTCGCGGTCGTCGACGACGGTCACCCGATGGGCGTCGTCACGCTCGGAGACCTCGCGAGGGCGCGCGATCCCGGATCCGCCCTCGCCGGCATCAGCGCGGCCCCGCCGAACACCGGCGCCTGAGGCCACTGCCGTACGAGGACTGCCGTACGAGCACCTTCCGCAAGGGCGCGTGACGCCCGGCCGCCGCGCGGGGTGGCCGGGCGTGAGGCCTGAGGGCGTGAGGCCTGCGCTCGCGCCGGTGCGACGCATCGGCGCGAGCGAGAGGGCTCCTCAGCCGTCACATACGGCCGTCACATGTGACGGCCGTAGTGCTGCTCGATGAGACGGATGGACGCCACATCGTCGGCGTACCGCCCGCTCTCGAAGTCCGGCGAATCCTTGATCTGCTGCTTCGAGCAGTCCACGTGGACCGTCTCGCCCTCGTGATCGACGCGCGAGACGACTCCCGCCGGGACGAGCACATGGTGACCGAAGATCCACGGCCCGGTGTTCACGACGATGTAGGACCGGCCGACGTCCCCGGAGTGCTTGTCGATCTTGCCGATGGCGCCGTCGGTCGCCTCGACGTGGTAGCCGATGAGCTGCGCCCCCGGCACGAGTCCCGCGCTCTCCGGGAAACCCCAGATGCCTTCACCCATGGCGAAGTCCTTTCCTCTCACGTCGGCCTACCGCTGGGGCGCCCTCCACTCCGGACGCATCGGCGACTACGCGGGCCGACGGAGCGTTGTGCACCGGACCGTTCGGACCGTTCGTCGAGGTGCGCACGTGGCTAATAACCGTGTCGCGCACCCACGTCCGACCGGTTCGTCCTCCGGTCCGGCGTCGTCCGCCAGCAGTGCCGCGCGCAGCTTCGTGAGGACCCGGGCCAGCAGCCGGGAGACGTGCATCTGCGAGATGCCGAGCCGCTCGCCGATCTCCGACTGGGTCAGATCGTCCCCGAACCGCAGGGCGAGGATGGTGCGTTCACGCTCGGGCAGCTCCGCGATGAGCGGCTTCAGGCACTCCAGACACTCGATGATGTCCAGGGCGGGGTCCTCCGCGCCCAGCCGGCGCGTGAGGGGACTCGTGGACTCGTCGTCCTCGAGAGGCTCGATGGAGCGGGCCACGTAGCCGTTGGCGGCGCGCTGGCCCTCGACGACCTCCTCCTCCGTGAGCCCGAGGCGGTCGGCCAGTTCTGCCGCGGTGGGCGCGCGGCCGAGGTCCTGCTCCATGACGTCGTACGCCTTGGCGAGGTCCAGCCGCAGCTCCTGCAGCCGCCGCGGCACCCGCACGGCCCAGCTGGTGTCACGGAAGAAGCGCTTGATCTCGCCGACGACGGTGGGCAGTGCGAAGGAGGTGAACTCGACCTCGCGCTCGACGTCGAAGCGGTTGATCGCCTTGATCAGGCCGACCGTGCCGACCTGGACGATGTCCTCCATGGGTTCGCTGCGGCCGCTGAAGCGGGTGGCGGCGAACTTCACGAGGCTCAGATTGAGCTCCACGAGCGTGTTGCGGACGTACGAGTACTCCTCCGTGCCCTCCTCCAGCGTGCGGAGCCGCCGGAACAGGGAGACGGAGAGAGCGCGCGCGTCCAGCGCGCTGATGGTGCGGAAGTCCGGAATCTCCGGCAGACCGTCGAGTGCCGCCGAACGCTCCGGGCGGGCGGCACGGACGGTCGTGGGCTGTCGGGTGCTGGCGATGGGGGACATGAGCATCCTTCGACGGGAGGAGGCCGGCGCCGGTGGCTGCGGCGCGACCGTCGGTCGAGCTCTGCCGAGCTCATACCCATATGCCCGCTTTTGATGCTTTGGCGTTTTCGCGCCGTGTGCTGCGGTGTGTGCGAAAGGAGACGAAGCGGCAACCGTACGTAGCGGCTTCGGTGGTGTGCGGGCGCGCACTCCCCGTCAGGGCAGGTAACGCTCCAGCGCCGCGGCGCCCTTCTCCTCGATCTCCTTGCGGGCGCGTGCCAGGTTGGCGGGCGTGGGCTCACGGCCGGACGCCATCACCAGATCCTCGGCGTCGAAGGGCCGTTCCGATCCGGTGAATATCTGCGCCGGCCCCTGCCTGCTCTCCGGCTGCTCGCCGCTCTTTTCCTGCTTCATGATGTGCCTCCGGGCGAAATCCCGTGTCTGGGGACGGGGGAACTGACTACCAGCATCACGCGGGATCCGGCGCAATGCAGCCCGGCGGGCACAAAGCGCCGGAAATCCGGCCCGGTCGGTAACGCGACGCAGTACTTGCCCGGCGTGGTGCGGCCCGTGGTGCGCGCCTTCCGCGTCACGCACGGTCCGCGGTGGGCACGGTCCGTAGCGCGCAACGTCGGTAGCGCGCCAGGTCCGTGTCGTCAGGTGGGTCCGTGTCGTCAGGCGACCGTGTTGTCAGGCGATCGACGCCGAGACGATCGCCGCCACCGCGATGTTGCACGACGCCGTGACCCACACCGCCGGGTGCGGCTCCGGCTCCACCAGCGTCGCCCCCAGCTTGCCCGGCGTCACGAGGTCGACGACCAGGAACGCCACGGCCATCAGCACCAGCCCGAGCAGACCGAACGCCGCGGTCGACGCGAGGCCCTTGCCGAAGTCGTTGTACGTCGTCCAGATCGAGGTGAAGACGATGCCGCCGATACCGAGCAGGGCCGAGCTCAGCAGAACGGCCGCGTTGCGATTGCGCTCCTCCCAGATCTGCCGGCCCAGCTTTCCGGGCGTCAGCAGGTCCACCAGGAGGATTCCGAGGATCAGCAGCACCACGCCGAGGGCACCGTAGGCGGTGGCCCGGCCAAGTCCGTTGACTATGTCCGTCATTGAGAAGCCAGTCTCCGTCGTCTGAAAATGATCGTGGTCAAGGCGCCGCAAAATGTATCGCACGGGCTTCGCCCCGAGTCGCCCGCCCGACTCGCCGCCGGCCGGGCCACTCCGCCGCTCGCACGCGCTGGGGAACCTCGTACGCGCTGGGGAGCGCCCGACGCGCGGATGCACCTGCCCGGCGAGATGCTGTTGCTGTGCGCAGTGATGGCGGGCCGCCCCGGCGCCCGGGTTATCTCGCGGCGGCCGCCGTGTTCGCGATCGGCATGGCCGGGACGACCCTGCCCACCCCCCTGTACGGCCTCTACCAGCAGGAGATCGGCTTCTCCGAGCTGGTCGTCACGCTGGTGTTCGCCGTCTACGCCCTCGCCGTCATCACCGTGCTCCTGGTGGCCGGCAACTACTCCGACGACGTGGGCCGAAGGCCCGTGCTCCTGGCCGCCATGGCCTTCTCCGCCGCGAGCGCGGGCTGCTTTCTGCTGGAGCGCGGTCTGCCCCTGCTCTTCGCGGGACGACTGCTCTCGGGTGTCGCCGCCGGGCTGCTGAGCGGTGCGGCGACGGCGGCCGTCATCGAACTCGCCCGCCCGGGACGCAAAGCGCGCGCCGGGTTCGCCGCCACCGCCGCGAACATGGGCGGCCTCGGCTGCGGACCACTGCTGTCCGGCCTGCTCGCGCAGTACGCGCCCCGGCCGTTGACGCTGGTCTTCTGGGTGCATCTGGGACTGATCGCGGTGGGGTGCCTGATCACCTGGTCGCTGCCGGAGACCGTCGAGCACCCGAAGAGGTGGCCACCGCTGAGGCCGCAGGGCGTCAGCGTGCCCGACGAGGTCAAGGGCGTGTTCGTGCCCGCATCGGTCGCGGCCTTCGCCGGCTTCGCGCTGCTGGGGCTGTTCACCGCCGTGGCGCCGAGCTTCGTGGCGACGACCCTGGACGTGCACAACCTCGCCGTCACCGGCGCGGTCGTCTTCTCCGTGTTCCTCGCCTCGACGGCCGGACAGTCGCTGACCCCGATGGTCGGTGTCCGCCGGGCGCTCCCCGTAGGGTGCGGCCTGCTGGTCGTGGGACTCATGCTGGTGGCCTCGTCACTGATCGCCCAGTCGCTGCCCCTGCTCGTGGTGGGCGCCCTGTGCGGGGGAACGGGCCAGGGCCTCGCCTTCCGCGCGGCGCTCACCCTCATCGGCGACGCGGCCCCGGCACACCACCGGGGCGGGACCATCTCGGCGTTCTTCGTCGTCGCGTACACCGGTATCTCCCTGCCGGTCGTCGGCGTCGGCGCGATGGCCACCTGGCTCGGACTGCGCACGGCGGGGCTCGTCTTCTCCGTATGCGTGATGGTGATCGCCGCCTGCGCGGGCACCTACGCGGCCCTCCGCCCGCCCATGGAGCGCAGCACCGAACCCGCTGCCCGGGCAAGCGACTCGTTGTAGGCTGCGGAGAAGATCGGTGCAGCACGGCGACCTGGGTTCGAGCGGCAGCCTTCGCGCCCCCGAGGACCCGGGGCGCGACGGGACGCACACCGATCCGGGACGGAACGGGGACGCCCGATGGCGCGGACACTTCAGTGCTTCCGATGGAAGCGCGTCGTCCTCCCCGTCGGCGTGGTGGCCGCGCTCTGTCTGACCGGCCCGGTCCTCGCCGCCTGCTCCGGCGCGGCCGAGTCCGGTACGGCCGACAGGACCGGCGAAGTGCCCGGATGGGACGACAAGGCCACCCCTGCGACGGTCAGCCGGCAGATGAACATCGACTTTCCGTCCAAGGCCGCCGACATACGGGCGGCACATCAGAACGGGCTCCAGGATGACGGGCTGCTGCTGGCCTTCACCCTCCCCACCTCCGGTGTGAACGCCTTCGTGGAGCAGCTCCGGCCCGAGGGTGGGTTGAGGCAGCGCGACGAGCCCCGCAAGAGCGTCGCGAAGCCCATGACCCCCTTCTCTCACCTCGGACTCCCGGAACCCGAGTCGTTGCCGGACGTCCAGGAAGGGCAGGTCTGTGCCCCCTGCAGCGGAGACTTGAACTCCCTGGCGATCGCGGTGCACAGGCTGGACGACAGCGAGAGCCGGGTCTACCTCAGGGCAGTCGACTGACGAGAACATTCGGCGGCCGGCGGCTCTGCCCGGGGCTCCTGCTTCACATCAACCACCCGGTCATTTCCGGAGGGTAAGGAGTGGCGACGTTCAACCGAGCGACCACCGCATTCCCGAGATCATGCCGGACTTGTCCAAACGTCCGGAGAATCCGAGAAACGAACGCCTCGATCATCCGAGGAACACCGACTGATGGCCGACGACGAGAAGAGCCAGAACGCACAAGACATCGTGGTCGCGGAATGGGCGACCGTTCTGGCCTACGGCCCGGAACGCGTCGACCCGATCGTGCCCCGCACCGCCTACGGCCATCCGGCCCTGCGCGAACCGTTCCCCATGGTCGGCCACGGCGTCCTCTACCTGAGCCGGTGCACCCAGTACCCGTGGACGCACGATGTGCCGACCGCTTTCCCGCACGTCGCCGGCGGCTACCGCGTCCGGCGCGAGTCCGACCGCTCGCTGGTCGGCATGGCCGGGACCGTGGAAGAGGCCTACGAGTTGATCGCGGCCAACCTCCCCGAGGGCTGCGGCCCGGCAGTCGACGGCACTCCGGACGATCTGTGACGCGTGTTGGCCCGGGCATGTCGAACCCTGTCGGTGTGACTCCCGGGACACCTGAGCACCGCTGGAATCACAGGGGGCGGGAGAGCTGCTGTACCGCTCTGGCGATACGTCGGAAGAGTCGGTAGCCGGTCAGCTCCAGTCCTGAAAGATCTGGGGAGAGCCGACCGAAGAAGGCGACTCGTTGTAGGCTCCAGAGATCGCCCTTGACCTGCAGAAAGCAGGCAGGGAGCTGCAGGCATTTCGGGAGTTTTGCCATGTTTCGTACCATGTTCAAGTCCAAGATCCACCGCGCCACCGTGACCCAGGCGGATCTCCACTACGTCGGATCCGTCACCGTCGACGCCGCACTGATGGAGGCCGCGGACCTGCTCCCCGGCGAACTCGTGCACATCGTCGACATCGACAACGGGGCCCGGCTGGAGACCTACGTCATCGAGGGTGAACGCGGTTCCGGCGTCATCGGCATCAACGGTGCCGCCGCGCATCTCGTCCACCCCGGCGATCTGGTGATCCTCATCAGCTACGCCCAGGTCGACGACGCCGAGGCCCGCGCGCTGGTGCCGCGCGTCGTCCATGTCGACGAGCGCAACCGCATCGTCGAGCTGGGCTCGGACCCGTCGCGGCCCGTGCCCGGCAGCGGCACCGAGAGCAGCCCCCACGCCGTCCCGGCCGCCACCGCGGCGCACTGACCCGAGAACTGACCCGAGGAGAACACGATGGCCGATCCAGAGATCCGCGACGACCGGGAGAAGGGCCGCCTGGAGGCGTACGTGGACGGCATGTTCGCCGGTCACGTCGCGTACTTCACGCTGGACTTCGATCCGGCCGCGCTCGTCCCGGTCCACACCATCGTGGAGCCGATGTTCGAGGGCAAGGGCGTCGCGAGCTCGCTCGTCCGCTCGTTCTACGCGATGGCCGCCCGCGAGGGTGTGCCCGTCGTGCCGCTCTGCCCGTACGCGGCCAAGTGGGCCCAGCGCCATCCCGACGAGGCACCGGTGCCTCCGGCCGAGCTGGTGCAGGAGGCCGAGCGGCAGCTGACGAGGCACCCGGGACTGTGACGGACCGGTGCGGGCCCGGGGTGCCACCGGCCCCGGGCCGGGCCCGCACCTGCGCCGCCGCACACCCCGGCCGGTCCCTGCCCCCGTTTTCGACGCCGCGAGCGGCAGCGCCGGCGGCCTGCGGTGGCGGCCCCCGGTGGAAACGGCCGCCGTCCCATGACTGGACCCGGCACGCGGGGGCACCCGCATCGTTGGACCCTGGAATCCGGAGCCGTACGGCCCCGGATGTGCGGCCCCACCGAACCGGGAGAGTCCGTCATGACGCAACCACCGCCCCCCGACCCCGTACCACCCGCACCCACCCCGCCGCCAGGTCCGGGACCCACCCCGCCGCCGGAACCGGGACCCGGACCGGGACCGGGACCTGGGCCGGAACCAGGACCCGCGCCCGGGCCCGTGCCCCCGCCACAGCCGCCGCCCGGCCCCGCACCCGACCCGATCCCGAAGCCCCCGGGACCCGACCCGGTGCCCGAGCCCGAGCCGCCCGGCCCGATGAGCTGAGCGGACCCGGCCCTTCGGGCGAGGCGGCCCCGTACCGGGTCAGTCGGTGCGCACCTCCGACCGGTCGCCGCCCCACAGCGTGTGGAACGACCCGTCACGGTCGGTGCGCCGGTAGGTGTGCGCACCGAAGAAGTCGCGCTGCCCCTGGGTGAGCGCTGCCGGCAGCCGGCGCGCCCGCAGAGCGTCGTAGTACGCGAGCGCCGCCGAGAAGCCCGGAGTCGGTACGCCCTGCCGCGCCGCCGCCGCGACCACGCCGCGCCAGTCGTCCTGGGCCGACCCGATCTCCTCGGCGAACTGCTTGTCGGACAGTAGGCTCGGCAGGTTCGGCTGTGCGTCGTACGCGGCGCGGATCCGGTCCAGGAATGCGGCGCGGATGATGCATCCCGCCCGCCAGATCGACGCGACCGCGCCCAGGTCGATGCTCCAGTCGTAGGCGTCGCTGCCCGCCTGGATGTGGTGGAAGCCCTGGGTGTACGACACGATCTTCGACGCGTACAGGGCCTGCTCGACCTGGTCCGCGAAGTGCGCGGCGTCCTTCTCGCCGAGCGGCTGCGGCACCGGCCCCGGCAGGGCGTGCGAGGCCTCGCGCAGGTCGGCGTGCCCGGAGAGCGAGCGGGCGAAGACCGCCTCGGCGATACCGGAGACGGGAACCCCCAGGTCCAGCGCGATCTGCACGGTCCAGCGACCGGTGCCCTTCTGCTCGGCGCGGTCGGCGACGATGTCGATGAACGGCTTGCCGGTCGCCGCGTCCTTGTGCGCCAGCACTTCGGCCGTGATCTCGATCAGATAGGAGTCGAGCCGTCCCGTGTTCCAGCCGCGGAACGTCTCGGCGATCTTCTCGGGCGAGTAACCGGCGACCGAGCGCAGCAGGTGGTATGCCTCGGCGATGAGCTGCATGTCCGCGTACTCGATGCCGTTGTGCACCATCTTCACGAAGTGGCCCGCGCCGTCCGGGCCGATGTGCGTGGTGCAGGGCGTGCCGTCCGGCGCCTTCGCGGCGATCTTCTCCAGCAGCGGGCCGAGCGAGGCGTAGGACTCCTCGGAGCCGCCCGGCATGATGCTCGGCCCGTGCAGCGCGCCCTCCTCACCGCCGGAGATGCCCACGCCCACGAAGTGGATGCCGCGCTCGCGCAGGTCGTGTTCGCGGCGCCGGGTGTCGGCGAAGTGCGCGTTGCCGCCGTCGATGATGACGTCACCGGGTTCGAGCAGCGGCGCGAACTCCTCGATCACCGCGTCCGTGGGATCGCCCGCCTTGACCATGATCACCAGGCGGCGCGGCCGCTCCAGCGCGGCCACGAACTCCTCGGCGCTCTCGGCGGGGACGAAGGACCCTTCGTCGCCGAAGGCCTCGACGAGTTCGCGGGTGCGGGCGCTGGTCCGGTTGTGCAGGGCCACCGTGAATCCGTTGCGCGCGAAATTACGGGCGAGATTGCGGCCCATCACCGCGAGCCCGGTGACGCCGATCTGGGCGGTACCACTCATGCGTGTGCTCCTGGAGTACGTCGAATACGTCGAGTCCGTCGGAAGTGCGCCCCCGTGGCCAGTATGGATACGCGGGACGGGAGTGCGGCGTTCATGAGAGGCCAAGTCGCTCAAGGGGCGCATCATTCCCCGAATTCCTCCGAACGGCGGCCCGCCGTTGCGCCGTGGCGCCTGACGCACCCCCTTGTCATGCCGTGTTCCGAGCCCATAGCTTGGGCGGCTGCCGAGGTGTTCAAGGGGGACTCATGGCCGTTCGTGGACGACACCGCCGCTACCAGCCGAGCCGTATCAACCGGGCCTCGCTCACCGTCACGGCGGGCGGCGCGGGCATGGCACTGCCGCTGATCGGCGCGGGCGTGGCGAACGCGGCCTCCGAGGACGTCTGGGAGAAGGTCGCGGCCTGCGAGTCCACCGGCAGGTGGCACATCAACACCGGCAACGGCCATTTCGGCGGGCTGCAGTTCAGCCAGTCCACCTGGGAGGGGTACGGCGGTACGGCCTACGCCCCCCGCGCCGACCTCGCCACCAGGGACCAGCAGATCGCGATCGCCGAGAGGGTGCTCAAGGGGCAGGGGCCGCGCGCCTGGCCGACCTGTTCCTTACGCGCGGGGCTCACCCGGGGCGGTGACACGCCCGACGCCTCACAGGTGCGGCAGCGCGAGCCGGGTACCGCCCCCGTCAAGCGGACCGTGCAGGCGGCGACGCCGACCACCGTGCCCACCCAGCGCGAGAGCTACACGGTGGCGCGGGGCGACTCGCTCTCCGGCATCGCCGACTCCCAGCAGGTCCGGGGCGGCTGGCAGGCGCTCTACGAAGCCAACCGGAAGGTCGTCGGCGACGACCCCGATCTCATCCTCCCGGGCCAGCGGCTCGTCCTGCGCGTCACCGCGCCCCGTCCGGCGGCGCCCGGCCGGCAGGAGGCACAGCCGAAGCCCGAGCGGCGCAAGCCGCAGGCGAAACCGGAGCCTGTGCACCAGGCGAAGCCGAAGCCGAAGCCGAAGCCCAAGTCCGAGCCCCGGCAGGAACAGCGGCAGAAGGAACAGCGGCAGAAGGAACAGCGGCAGAAGGAACAGCGCGGGCAGGAGCGCACCGACCGGTCCAAGCACACGGCGGGCTTCAGCGCGCCCGTGGCCGCGGGCGCCGGCACTCCGTACGGCAAGGCCGGTTCGTCCTGGTCGAGCGGCTACCACACGGGCGTGGACTTTCCCGTGCCCACCGGCACATCGGTGAAGGCCGTCGCCAACGGCCGGGTCGTCTCGGCCGGCTGGGCGGGGGCGTACGGCTATCAGATCGTCATCCGGCACGAGGACGGCAGGTACAGCCAGTACGCGCATCTGTCGGCGCTCACCGTCCGCGAGGGACAGCGGGTCAACAGCGGCCAGCGGATCGCCCGTTCAGGATCCACCGGCAACAGCACCGGACCGCACCTCCACTTCGAGGTGCGCACGGGCCCGGGGTACGGCTCCGACATCGACCCGCTCGCGTACCTCCGCTCCGGCGGGGTCGGGATCTGACACGGGTCCGGGCTCCGGCCCGGCCGCCGTGGGGTGGCGCCGCCCCGTGAGCAGGAGGAGCCCCGCGGCCGCCACGACGGCGCAGACGACGGCGAGCGCGGTGCCGCCCGGCCCGTAGCGGAACCGTTCGCCGAAGAGCAGGACGCCGACCGCGGCGGCGACCACCGGGTTCACGACCGTCACGGTCGCCAGGGGTGCGGCGAGCCCCGCGCCTTGGTAGGACGCCTGCGACAGGAGCAGCCCGGCCGCGGCCGTCACCGCGATCATCAGCAGCCCGGGCAGCACACCGGGAAGCAGCCCGACCGGCGAGCGGACCGTCAGTTCGGTCAGGTCCGTCAGGTCTGTCATGCCTGCCTGGCCCGGCAGTTCCTCGGCGACGATCTTGGTGAACACCGAAGCGACGCCGAAGGCCACCCCCGCGCCGCCCGCCAGGGCCACCCCGCGCACCGCGGGCCGCCGCGCCCGCCGTGCCACGACGAACAGCGCGGCGATCGCCGTGAACGCCACCGCGGCCAGCGCCAGCCGTTCCCCGCCGTCCGGCGCCCGGGACTCCCCGGTCTCCGTCAGCGCCAGCAGACCGGCGAGCCCCGCCGTGGCGAGACCCGCGCCCCGCCAGGTGCCCGCCGCCGCCCTGCGCCCTGTGAAGAGGGCGGCCATGGGCAGGGCGAACACGACGGTCAGCGCGCCGAGCGGCTGCACCAGACTCAACGGCCCGTACGCCAGCGCGGCCACGTGCAGCAGCCCGCCCGCGCCGTTCAGGCCGAGAGCCGCCCACCACCCGGCACTGCGCACCGGCGCGTACGACCCGTCGGAGTCACCCGCGGCGACCCGCTCCTGCACGATCGCCGCGGCCGCGTAGGCGACCGCGGAGACCAGGGACAGCAGCACGGCCGGCGCGAGGGAGCTCATGGCAGACACGATCTCCCCGGCGGGCCGCTCCCGTCGTCGTCCTTGAGCAGGCACTTCGGTGTACTGCCGACGGAGTACGGGAGTACGCGCGGGGCACCGCCCGGCGGCCTCGCCGGGCCACCTGGCAAGGTGACGGTGAGCGGTCCCGGGCGGGATGCGCTCCTGACCGACGCGACAGCGATCATCGACCGAAACCGATCACCGATCGAAACCGATCATCGACCGAACCGGGGGAGAAGTGGACGGGAAAGAGCTGGAGTCGGTCGGCGGGTTCTTCGTCGTACGCACCGGGGAGCCCGGCCCTGAGCATCTGCCGCTGGCCCGGCTCTACGGCGGAGACACCGCACCGCTGACCGCCCGGGTCGACCGCGTCGCCGCCCGGCTGCACACGCCCGAGCGCAGGGTCGCCGCCTCCATCGCGCATCTCGGGCTCGCCGCCCGCCTCTGGTCCACCGCGCTCGGCCCCGCGGCGCTCCACGGCGAGTTCCCCGACCCGGCGGCCGGCGGCCTGCACTGGGACCCGGCACTCACCTCGCCCGACGACCTGCGCTGGACCCGGGCCGAGGCCCTCCCCGGCACCGTCGAGAGCATCCGGGAGGCCGTCCAGTACGGCCATCTCGTGCCGCTCGCCGAGGCGCTGCGCCGCGACGTCCGCATCTCGCCCCGGCTGCTGTGGGGCAACGCCGGCTCCGCGCTCGCCGGCGCCCTGCGCGAACTCACCCGCTGGGCCCGGGCGCAGCACCGGCCCGAAGCCGCCGCACGGGCCGCGGACCTCACCGCCGGACTGCTGGCACACCCGGACCTGGCCGGCACCGTCCGTGGCCCGGCCCTGCGCCGGACCACCTGCTGCCTCTACTACCGCTGCCCCGGCGGGGGGCTGTGCGGCGACTGCGTCTTCGACAGCCCGCCGCGGCGCCGGGCCTGAGGCGTCTCAGGTGCGGACACGCTCGCGGGCCCGGTTCCGGATCGGACACTCCCTCGGGCCCGGGTCGGACACTCCCTCGGGCCCGGTTCCGGATCGTGCCCCTGCCTGCAGCGGTCTTCCGCCCCGGCCGTATCTGAGTGACCATCGAGGTATGAGGGTGGGACTGCTCACACGCGAGTATCCGCCGGATGTCTACGGCGGCGCCGGAGTTCATGTGGAGTTCCTCGCCCGTGAGTTACGGGCACTGACCGACCTGGATGTGCACTGCTGGGGCGAGGGCCCGGCGAACGGGGCGGTCCGGCACACCGCCCTCGCCGGGCTCGACGGCGCCAACGACGCCCTGCGCACCTTCTCCGTCGATCTGTCGATGGCCGCGGCGCTCGCCGGCCGTGAAGTCGTCCACTCCCACACCTGGTACGCGAATCTCGCCGGCCATCTCGCCAAGCTGCTGTACGGCGTCCCGCACGTCGTCACCTCGCACTCGCTGGAGCCCCTGCGGCCCTGGAAGGCCGAGCAGCTCGGCGGCGGATACGCCCTCTCCGGCTGGGCCGAGCGCACCGCGGTCGAGGCGGCCGACGCCGTCATCGCCGTCTCCCACGGCATGCGCGCCGACATCCTGGACTGCTACCCGGCCCTCGACCCGGCCAGGGTCCACGTCGTCCACAACGGCATCGACACGACCCTCTACCGGCCCGACCCCTCGACGGACGTGCTGCGCGGCCTCGGCATCGACCCCGCGCGCCCCTACGTCCTGTTCGTCGGCCGCATCACGCGCCAGAAGGGCGTCCCGCACCTGCTGCGCGCCGCCCGCGCCCTCGACCCCGCCGCCCAACTCGTGCTCTGCGCCGGCGCCCCCGACACCCCCGAGATCGGCGCCGAGTTCCGTGAACTCGTCGACGAGCTCGGCCGTGCCCGGGACGGGGTGCTCTGGATCCCCGGCATGCTGCCGAGGCCGGACGTGGTCCAACTCCTCACCCATGCCGCGGTGTTCGCCTGCCCCTCCGTCTACGAGCCGCTCGGCATCGTGAACCTGGAGGCGATGGCCTGTGGAACCGCCGTCGTCGCGTCGGCCGTCGGCGGCATACCCGAAGTCGTCGAGGACGGCCTGACCGGGCTGCTCGTACCGTACGACGCCCGGCATCCGCAGGGCTTCGAGACGGGGCTCACCGAAGCCCTCAACCGGGTGCTCGACGACCCCGCGACGGCACGGCGGATGGGCGAGGCCGGCCGGCGGCGCGCGGTCACCACATTCGGCTGGGACCAGGTGGCCCGGCGTACCTACGAGGTGTACGAGCGGACGCTCAAGTCGGACTGACGGCGCGAGCCGATGGCGTGAGGGGGCGCGATGCGCGGTGGACCTTCGGTGCTCGGGATCGTACTGGCGGGAGGGGAGGGCAAACGGCTGATGCCGCTCACCGCCGACCGTGCGAAACCGGCGGTCACCTTCGGCGGCACGTACCGGCTCGTCGACTTCGTCCTGTCCAACCTGGTCAACGGGGACATCCTGCGGATCTGCGTACTGACCCAGTACAAGTCGCACTCCCTGGACCGCCATGTCACCACCACCTGGCGGATGTCCGGCCTCCTCGGCAACTACGTGACGCCCGTGCCCGCGCAGCAGCGGCTCGGTCCGCGCTGGTACCTCGGCAGCGCGGACGCGATCCTGCAGTCCCTCAACCTGGTCCACGACGAACAGCCCGACCACATCGCCGTCTTCGGCGCCGACCACGTCTACCGCATGGACCCCCGCCACATGCTGAAGCAGCACATCGACAGCGGGGCCGGGGTCACCGTGGCCGGGATCAGGGTGCCGCGCGCCGACGCCTCGTCGTTCGGCGTCATCAGCCCCGCCGCGGACGGCACACGGGTGGAGCGCTTCCTGGAGAAGCCCGCCGACCCTCCCGGCCTGCCCGGCGACCCGGACCGGGTGTTCGCCTCCATGGGCAACTACGTCTTCACCACCAAGGTCCTCGTCGACGCGCTGCACCGGGACGCCGAGGACCCTCGGTCGGTGCACGACATGGGCGGCTCGATCCTGCCGATGCTCACCGAGCGCGGGATGGCGCAGCTCTACGACTTCGACGGCAACCACGTGCCGGGGGAGAGCGCGGCGGAGCACGGCTACTGGCGCGACGTGGGCACCCTCGACTCGTACTACGAAGCGCATATGGACCTGATCGCGGAACGCCCCGGATTCAGCCTGGAGAACCGCCGCTGGCCCATCTACACCCACCCCGGCCAGCTGCCGCCCGCCAGGTTCTGCGCGGGCGGGATCGCGAGCGAGTCGGTCGTCAGCCCCGGCTGTGTGATCCGCGGCCAGGTCACCCGGTCCGTGCTCTCCCCCGGAGTGACCGTCGGACCCGGCGCCGTCGTGCAGGGCTCGGTCCTGCACGACAACGTGCGCATCGGGCGCGGCGCGGTGGTACGCGGAGCCGTCCTCGACAAGAACGTCGAGGTGCCGGCCGGCGCCACGATCGGCGTCAATCCGGAGCGGGACCAGGAGCTGTACACGGTGTCGAAGGGCGGGGTGATAGCCCTCGGGAAGGGGCAGCGGGTGCTGTGACCACGGAGCGGGTGCGCCGACCACGGAGCGGGTGCTCCGTCCCGTACGCCCGGGTGTCGACCTCGCGACGCAGGGTCACGATCCTGACCCTGCGCGCAGGCGAGGTCACGGCCGTGACCTTGCGCGCAGGCGGTTTGGCCTGCACACCCCCGTCTGAAGTAAAGTTCCGCTTTTGGAAACTTCACGCGGACACCACGCGGGTCTCAGGGACACAGGGAACGGCAGCGGCGATGACGGTGACAGACGACAGCCTGGAGTACGGCCCCGGCATCGACCCGGAACGCCTTGCCGTCTGCCTGGGCGTCCTGGAGGAGCTCGACCGGCTGGAGGTCGACCACCCCGACGCGATCATGGTGCGCCGTGCCACCGCCGGTATCTACCGGACCGTGAAGCAGCGCCGCCGCCAGGAGCGCCGGGCGGCCAAGACGGCCCATGACAAGTCGGTCACCGAGGCCACCGCCACCGGCTCCGCCGAGCGCATCGACGACGAGACCCAGGGTCTGCTGCCCTCCTCCTCCGTGGCCGGGGAGATCGCCGGCATACTCCAGCGCCCGCGGTCCTGCTACATCTGCAAGACCCGGTACATCGAGGTCGACGCCTTCTACCACCAGCTGTGCCAGAAGTGCGCCGCCGAGAACCGCGCCCGCCGTGACGCCCGCACCGACCTGACCGGACGGCGCGCCCTGCTCACCGGCGGCCGCGCCAAGATCGGCATGTACATCGCCCTGCGGCTGCTGCGCGACGGCGCGCACACCACCATCACCACCCGGTTCCCGAACGACGCGATCCGCCGCTTCAAGGCGATGCCGGACAGTGACGAGTGGATCCACCGCCTCAAGGTCGTCGGTATCGATCTGCGCGACCCGGCGCAGGTCGTCGCGCTCGCCGACTCGGTCGCCGCCGAGGGCCCGCTGGACATCCTGATCAACAACGCCGCCCAGACCGTACGCCGCTCTCCCCAGGCCTACAGCGAGCTGGTCGTCGCCGAGAGCGCCCCGCTGCCCGCGGGCGAGCTGCCCGCCGCCGAGGTGATCGGCACCTTCGGCAGCGGTGGCGTGGACCGGATGGCCGCCCTGCCCGCGCCGCGGTCCGAGGGGCTCACCGCCCAGGACGTGACCGAGCTGGCGCTGGTCCCCGGCTCGGCGTCGCTCGCCAGGATCGAGGCGGGCACCGCCATCGACGCCGGCGGTCTCGTCCCCGATCTGCACGACACGAACAGCTGGATCCAGACGGTCTCCGAGGTCGACCCGGTCGAGCTGCTCGAAGTGCAGCTGTGCAACTCCACCGCGCCGTTCATCCTGATCAGCCGGCTGCGCCCGTCGATGGCCGCCTCGGCCGCGAAGCGCAAGTACGTCGTGAACGTCTCCGCCATGGAGGGCGTCTTCAGCCGCGGCTACAAGGGCGCAGGCCACCCGCACACCAACATGGCCAAGGCCGCGCTGAACATGCTGACCCGCACCAGCGCCCAGGAGATGTTCGAGTCCGACGGCATCCTGATGACCGCGGTCGACACGGGCTGGATCACGGACGAGCGCCCCCACCCGGACAAGATCCGGCTGGCGGCCGAGGGCTTCCACGCCCCGCTGGACCTGGTCGACGGCGCGGCCCGGGTCTACGACCCGATCGTGCGCGGTGAGGACGGCGAGGAGCTCTTCGGCTGCTTCCTCAAGGACTACGCGCCGGCCAACTGGTAACCCGAATGGCCCAACCCCCCGGGCGAGCAGGACTCCCCGGGGGTTTCCTGTACCCGATGGAGCGTCACCTCTGGCCTGTTTCCTGTAAAGAAACGCCCAATGTGACGTAATCCATCGAGCGCAGCCGCGCTCATATGGGTACTCTGGAGTCAACGGACGGTCGGCAAGGGCCCACGAAACCCCCCGCGACCGCCCTGGGACAGGCCCGCAACCTCGGCCGCGATCCCGCCAAAGACGGCGCCACCGCGACCGGACTGCCCCTGTCCCTTGTGACGCGACACTAAGGAGTGCGCGGTGACGACTGAAATGAAGAAGAAGGACAAGCCCTCGGCGGATCCCGGAGAACGACCCGGGCGGCCCGACGAGCTGGGGAGCCTCGAGGTCTGGGCCAGGTCGGCGCCCATCCGGCTGGCCGGATACGAGGACGATCTCGCCGAGCCGCACATCCTGCCGGGCATCGACTGAGCCGGCGCCGCACAGCGATCGCGTACCCCCTGGTCCCCGCACGGACCGGGGGGTACGTGCGTTCGACGGTAGGTATGCGTGCTCCTTCGCTCCTTACGCCCGGTCGGTGCTGACATCGGTGCCGGCATCGGCGCCGGCATCGGTCGTGCTCAGCCGGGTCGGCGGCAGGAAGTCGCGCACGTGGCGCCGCTGCCACCAGGCCCCGGTGGCGCGCAGCTGCCGCCACGTCGTGAACTCGTAGTGGTACAGCCGGGCCCGGACGTACAGCGGCGGCGCGTCGGGGAACGGGTTGCGGCGCAGCAGCCTCAGCGTGTCACGGTCGTTGTCGAGCAGTCGTTCGACGAAGCCGCCGAACCAGGGCCGGGCGTACGCGGGCGAGAGGGCGGCGAACCACATCAGCCAGTCGAGGCGCAGATGGTACGGGGCGAACTGCCGGGGCAGCCTGCGGACGTCACCGGGTTTGCCGTGGAACTCGTATTCCCGCCACACGGTGCCGGGGCGCAGTACGCGCTCGTCCGTGCCCTCCACGACGACCTCGAACCGGACCCGCCCGACGGTGCCGAACGCCCCGTAGGTGTTCACCAGGTGCAGCGGGTCGAAGGAGCGGTTCATCGCCTGCCGCCGGGAGAGCAGATTGCGCACCGGGTGGTAGCTGAGGGCCAGGACGAGCACCGTCACCGCGATCACCAGGACCTCGTACCACAGCGGCGGGGCGGGGAGCGGATGCGGTCCCGTGAGCGGGGAGAAGTCGACGGCGGACAGGGCGAGGGCGATCGTCAGCCAGTTCAGCCAGGAGAAGTTGCCGGAGAGCACCAGCCACAGCTGGGTCAGGGCGATCATGCCTGCCGCCGCGGTCGCGATCGGCTGCGGGGTGAAGAGGAGTACGGGGACGAGCAGTTGGGTCACGTGGTTGGCCCCGGCCTCCACCCGGTGCAGCGGCCCCGGCAAGCGGTGGAAGAACCAGCTCAGCGGGCCCGGCATCGGCTGGGTCTCGTGGTGGAAGTAGAGACAGGTGAGCCGGCGCCAGCACTCGTCGCCACGGATCTTGATCAGCCCGGCGCCGAACTCCACCCGGAAGAGCAGCCAGCGCAGCAGCCACAGCACCAGTACCGGCGGCGCCGCGCGCTCGTTCCCGAGGAAGATCGCGAGGAATCCCGCTTCCAGCAGCAGGGACTCCCAGCCGAAGGCGTACCAGGTCTGCCCCACGTTGACGATCGAGAGATACAGCGCCCACAGAGCCGCCCACCACAGCATCGCCGTCCACAGCGGCAGCCGGTCGGCCGCGCCGGCGAGCAGCGCGGCCGACAGCGCCGCCCCGGCCCAGGCGCAGCACGCGAAGAACCGGTCCGAGTAGTGCAGTTGGAACAGGCCCGGCGCCCGCCGCATCGTCGCGTACCGCAGATACTCGGGTACCGGCAGCATGCCGCGCTCACCGATCAGCGCCCGGAACTGCAGGGCGGCACCGACGAAGCCCACGAGGTACACGGTGGCCAGCGCCCGCTGGAAGACCAGTCTGCTCAGCCAGTACTCGGGTGCCGTGAACCACTCCATCGCGGACCTCCGGTACCTCCAGTATCGGCCTCGGCCGCGAGGCGCCGCAGCGTGGCGCCGAGCCTGCGGGCGTACAGGCGCTGCAGGAGCGGTACGAGGGGTCCGGCGAGCCGGGTGTACCAGCGGTCCGGCCTGCTGAAGGCCATCACGGTGAACCAGACGGAGCCGTCGTCCCCGAACTCCACGACGAAGCACTCCTCGCCGCGCTCCGGGTGGCCGGTCAGGGTGCCGTAGGCGAAGCCGGTGCGGTCGCGCTCGTACGCGGTCCAGATCACCCGGCAGGGGGCGCGGAACCGCACCGGTCCGATGCCGAGCGACACCTCCACGGCGCTGCCCGGCTCGGCTCGGGTGGTGGAGGCGTCCACGCGCGCGCCCGAGGCGCGGTGCATCCGCCAGCTGGTGACGGCGGCACCGGCGGTCTCGAAGGCGGGGCGGCCGCGGCCGATACGGGTGCGGTGGTGGAGGTGGTGGTAGCCGTCGGGCAGGGGGCCGAGGCGGGTGGCTCCGGCCTGGGGGTAGTTGAGCCCCTCGGTGGAGGTCATGGGGTGGTCCTCTCCGTTCTTCTTCATCGTGCCCATGCGGTCGTCTCCTTCAGTCGTCGCCAGGCCAGGAGCGAGCAGAGCGCGAAGCCCAGCGCGTTGCCGAGGCCGTGCGTGGCGGCCATCCAGGTGAGGTCGGGGTGGGGCAGGCCGGTGGCTTCGCCCAGGGCCCAGCTCAGTGCGAGGAGCATCGTCGCCACCAGAACGGCCGCAGACACCCCCAGCAGCGCGCGAATCAGCCGTTCGGCGCTACTCCTGCGTACATCACGCCAGGTCAGCAGGGCGACGGCCCACATGCCGGCGGTCAGCACCAGCGCCCCGGCGAGCTCGGCCCAGTCGTCGACGAAGTAGCCGGCGAGCACCAGCAGGGTGCCGACCGGGACGCTGAGCGCCGCGAAGCGGCCGGTGGGACCGTCGGCCGACCGGCATACCAGGCCTGCCACCAGCGCGGCGGCGAAGCCTGCGAAGTGGAAGTGCGGCACGGTCAGCGCCAGGATCTCCAGGTCGAAGCCGAAGAGTTCGTGGCCCGAGCGTTCGGCCACCAGGGCGACACCGGCGACGGCCGGCGTGACCAGGGCCGTCAGTACGGCGATCTCCGCGGGGGCGAGCGAGCGGGTGCGCCGCAGCCGGGCGGGGGCGTGCAGGGCGAGCGCCATGGTGGCGAGGGCGTACACCGAGGCCAGGGCGGTGGCGGCGGGGCCGCGGGGCAGCCACAGAGCCACGGCGCCGGGGACGGCGAGCAACGGCCACAGCCTGCGCAGCAGTACCGGGGCCGGCGGGGCGACGAGGCGCAGCCCGAACGGAACGATCACCAGCATGCCCAGCATCACGATCACGTTGACCAGCGCGGTCCTCATGCCCCACCCCCTGCTTGAACATGTTCAATTCCCAGGATTGAGCCTAGAGGGTGACTTGAACATGTTCAAGTCGCGGGTTGCGGGCGAATGCGGCAAGACATGGAGGGATCACTCTGGGTACACACCTCAAAACAGGCGGGAGATGGCGGGGAATGTTCGTGCGCTCACCGATGTATCGCCGGTACGCCGGGCCGGCAGTGTTGTCGGCCGGTCTGTCGGCCGCGCTGCTGGTCACGGGTTGCAGCAGCCTGACGGATCAGGGCCAGTCCGGTTCGGTCCCCACGCAGGAGATCCGTCTGCAGCCCGCCGCGGAACCGGGCCCCGATCCCTTCACCCCATCGACGGCCACCGCCACCGCGGTGTCCCGGCAGCTTCCCGCGCCGCGGGCCTCGGCGTCCGGCGAGGGCTCCGGCACCGTCCGGTCCATCCGCACCGTTCTGGGCTCCACGCCCGGACTGTACGGCGGCACCCGTTCGGTCGCGAGCTGTGACGTCGAGCAGCAGATCCGGTTCCTCGTCGGCGACCCGGGCAAGGGGCAGGCGTTCACCGAGGGGGTCGGCGTCAGCCAGGAGGACATGCCGGCGTTCCTGCGCGGGCTCACTCCCGTCGTGCTCCGCGCCGACGCCAGGGTGACCAGCCACGGCTACCGCGACGGCGTCGCCCAGCGCCGCCAGGCCGTCCTGCAGGCCGGTACCGCCGTCCTGGTCGACGAGCACGGCTCGCCCCGGGTGCGCTGCGCCTCCGGCAGCCCGCTGGCCTCGCCGGTCGTCACCGCGGGGGCCCAGAACGAGCAGGGCAAGCCCTGGCCGGGCTACGACCGCGACCGCGTCGTCGTGATCACCCGTGCCGCCCAAGTGATCGACAACCTGGTGATCGTCGACCTCGCCGGCAACAGCTGGATGGAGCGCAGGAGCGGCTCGGACGGCGAAGCGGACCAGAACCCCCAGGTGCCGCCCTCGTACGACCCCGGACTCCATGTCACCGAGGTCCCGCCCGGCCCCCAGCCGGCCGGGCCGGACAGTCCCAGCGCGCCGCCGCCGAGCCCCGACGCCGCCAGCCCGCAGCCGACGCCTCCGGGGACGGTCGGTCCCGGTGTACCGACCTCCCCGACCCGCGGCCCCGACGGGCCCGGCGCGGGCATCGTGCCGGACGCCGACCCGCCCGCCGATCCGGGCGGCGCGGGCCAGGATCCGGGCGGTCAGGGCATCGACCCGGGCGGCGCCGGCCAGGACGACAGCGGTCTGCTCATCTCGCCCGACTCCGGTGGTGCGCTCCCGCCGGGCGGAGTGGACGGTTCCGGACAGGGGGCCGGCTCCGGTGACGGCGGAGGCGGCAACCCCGACGGCGGGCCCGACGTCATCCTTCCGGACGCCCCGATGCCCGACGGCGTCGGAAGCTTCCCGGAGCCGCAGGCCGACGGGGACGGGAGCCTCCAGGGCTGACATCGAGGGATGCCCGCTCGCTCGATAAATCGGACAAATGATGGCAGAGTGTCACCATGGTTGATCGGGCAGCGGGTGCCCTGTCGCTTCCCGACGACTGGCCCGCCCACCCGGATCTGAGCCTGGCCCTCAACCGCATGGGCAGCTTCGACTGGGATCTCGACAGCGGGCTGATGCATCTGGATCAGCCCGCTCTCGACGTGTTCGACACGCCGGCCGACGCCTACGACGGACGCCCGGAAACGCTCGCCTCCCGCTTCCCGCGCGGAGAGTCGACCCGGCTGGACGGGCTGGTCTCGCAGGCCCTGAAGGACGGCAGCACCAGCTACGGCGCGTACTTCCGCATCCGCTGCAGGGACGGCACGCTGCGCTGGACCCACACCCAGGGATCGATCCTCCGTGACACTGCGGGCCGCCCCCACCGCATCATCGGCATCGTCCGTGACGCGACCCAGGAGCTCGCCGACTCCACCGCCCGGGTCGAACTCGACGCGGAACGCCGCCGCCAGACCAGCGTGGTCGAGAGCACGACCGCGGCGCTCGCGCACGCCAGAACCGTCAAGGACGTCATCGACGTACTGAAGGACTCGCACGGCATGGAGCATCTCGGCGCCACCAGCCTGGTCATGGGCCTGCTGGAGGCCGGCCGGATCCGTCTGGTCGCCGAGGGCCCCGAAGGCTCGTTCGTACCGGGCACCCGCTACACCCGGGTCGACGAGCAGTACCCGATGAGCGAGGTCATCCGCACCCTCGCGCCCCGCTTCATCGAGTCCAAGGAGGACTTCGCCACCTCCTACCCCAGGCTCTGGCCGCACATCAGCGGGCTCGGCATCACCTCGGCCGCCTATATGCCGCTGATCGCCCAGGCCCGCCCCATCGGCGCCCTCGGTCTGCTGTACCGGGAGAAGACCGGCTTCACCACCGAGGAGCGCAATCTGCTCGTCGCGCTCGGCAGCAGCATCGCGCAGAGCCTTCAGCGGGCCGTCCTGTTCGAGCAGGAGCACGATCTCGCCGAGGGGCTCCAGCAGGCGATGCTGCCGCGCCGGATCCCGTCCGTGCCCGGAGCGCAGATCGCGGTCCGCTACCGCTCCGCCCGTCTCGGCCGCGACATCGGAGGCGACTGGTACGACGTGATCCCGCTGCCCGGCGGACGCGTCGGCGCGATCATCGGCGACGTCCAGGGCCATGACACCCACGCCGCGGCGGTCATGGGGCAGCTCCGCATCGTCCTGCGCGCGTACGCCGCCGAAGGGCACACCCCGGCGACCGTGATGGCGCGCGCCTCCGTGTTCCTCCACGAGCTCGACACCGACCGCTTCGCGACCTGTATCTACGCGGAGGCCGATCTGACCACGGGCGTCGTGCAGATGGTCCGCGCCGGGCACATCGACCCCCTGCTGCTCGGCGCCGACGGCGACTGCCGCCGCCTTCCCGTGGACGGCGGGCTGCCGCTCGGCCTCTCCGCCGAGTTCGGCCGGCTCGAGTACCCCGTCGCCACCCTCGAACTGGACCCGGGGCAGACGCTGTTGCTCTGCACCGACGGGCTCGTCGAGCAGCCGGGCGCCGACCTCGACGACGGAATGCAACTGCTCACGGTCATGATCCGCGGTGGCCCCAAGAACCTCCAGCTGCTGGCCGACCGGCTCTGCGAGGAGGTCGACGAGCGGGGCGGCGAGGACGACGTGGCGAT
Source organism: Streptomyces sp. NBC_00259 (assembly GCF_036181745.1). NCBI lineage: Bacteria > Bacillati > Actinomycetota > Actinomycetes > Kitasatosporales > Streptomycetaceae > Streptomyces > Streptomyces sp. NBC_00259. The sequence goes on from NZ_CP108080.1 coordinate 7,134,504, forward strand.
CCTGCTGCTGCGGCGCCACGGCGCGTACGCCCCGCGCAGCGGCGGACGCCTGCAGCAGCACGTCGCCCAGAACGATCCCGAGGCGCTCAGCTCCGGCAGGCACATGATCCGGGCCGCGGTACGGGCCTGGGGTGCGGCGGAGCGGTCCGACGAGATCGAGCTGGCGGCCGACGAACTGATCACCAACGCGCTGATGCACACGGACGGCGGTGCGATCGTGACCGCGCGGGTGCTGCCGGGGCCCGAGCGGCGGCTGCGGGTGGAGGTCGAGGATTCGTCCAGCGCACTGCCCAGGCGCCGTGAGGCGGGGGAGTCCGGGGTCTCGGGCCGGGGGCTGATGCTGGTGGACCGGCTGGCGGACGTCTGGGGTGTGGAGTCGCGCGGCAGCGGCAAATGTGTGTGGTGCGAGTTCGCCGTCCCGGGCAGAGCGGCCGCCGGACGGCCACCGGAACTACCGGACGGTAACCCTATGTAACCTGATTGTACTTGACCGTAACCGACCGCAGGCGATTGACTGCGTACTCCTGTGTTCCGGCCTCCTAGGACATGAGGACCTCCTTGAGCACCGAGCTTCTGGCACCTCTCGATCTTGCTTTCTGGCACCTCGAGACCGCCGACCACCCGATGCACCTCGGTGCGCTCGCCTACTTCTCCCCACCCACGGCCGGGGACGGCGCCGCCGCGACCGGCAGCGAGGAGATCCTCGGCCTGCTCGCCACCCGCGCCGCCGCGATTCCCCGGCTGCGGATGTGCGTACGGGACGTCCTGCTGCCCGTGGGCGGCCTGGCCTGGACGGCCGACAAGGACTTCGACGTCCGCCGGCACCTGCGTCAGGTCCGGCTTCCGGCAGGTGACTTCGCCGAGGCGGCGGCGAGGCTCGCCGGAGAGCTGATGGAGCGCCCGCTCGAACGAGGGCTGCCGCCGTGGGAGATGTACCTGCTCACCGGCGGGCCGGGCGATCCGTTCGGCGTCCTGGTCAAACTGCACCACGCCCTCGCCGACGGCATGCGCGCCGTCGCCATCGGCGCCGGGATCTTCGACGAGATCGCCGGGCCGCTCGCCGCCCGCGCCCGCAAGAGCGGACGCAGGGCGGGCCTGGGGCCCTCCTCCGTGCCCCCTCGCTCCTGGCTGCCCGGACCCTGGCAGGTCGCCGGAATGGCACGAGGCCGCATCGAGGAACTGGGCCGGGCCCTCGGCGTCGGCGCGTCCCTCCTCGGCGCCTCGCTCGCCAGAGCCCGCCTCGACCCGCGCGGCGCGGCCGCGCTGAGCGCCACCTCCAGCGGTACGCGCAGGCTCGCCACCGCCGTGCTCGACCTCGACGACGTCCACGCGGTGCGCAGGGTCGCGGGCGGCACCGCCAACGACGTGCTCCTCGCGACCGTCGCCGGAGCGCTCCGGCGCTGGATGGCGGAGCGCGGCGACACGCTGCCGCTCTCCGATCCCAGCGCCCTCGTCCCGGTGTCCCGCCGCCGCCCCGGGGGCCCGCCCGGCTCCGGCAACAAGCTCTCGGCGTACCTCCTCGGACTGCCCGTCTCCGAAGCCGACCCCTGGGCCAGGCTCTACGCGGTCCGCACCGGCATGGACCGCAACAAGGCGGCCGGCCCGCTCCGCGGCGCCGGAGCCGTCGCCGTCCTCGCCGACCAACTCCCGCCCCTGGCCCACCGGTTCGGCGCCCCGCTCGCCGGGAACGCCGCCCGGATGCTCTTCGACCTGCTGGTCACCAGCGTGCCCCTGCCCCGCTCGGCCCTCTCGCTCGGCGGCTTCCCGCTGCGCGAGATCTACCCGATGGCGCCGCTCGCCCGCGGCCAGTCGCTCGCCGTGGCGATGTCGACGTACGGCGGCCACGTCCACTTCGGCCTGGTCGCCGACGGCAAGGCGCTCCCCGACGTCGACCGTCTCGCCCGCGCCGTCGAGGAAGAACTCGCGGCGCTGGTGGAGCTGGTCTGCTAGGTGGAGCTGGTCTGCCGGGACCTCCGCACCCGGGGCTGAGCCCTCGGAAACGGGCCGGGGCGCTCGCCTCACGCGGCGCCGTGCGGCACGCTGGTGGCATGCCCGAACTGCCCGAGGTCGAAGCTCTCAGAGAGTTCCTCGACGAGAACCTGGTCGGCAAGGAGATCGCCAAGGTGTTCCCCGTGGCGATCAGTGTGCTCAAGACGTACGACCCGCCGCTCACCGCCGTCGAGGGCGGCGAGGTCACCGCCGTGCACCGGCACGGCAAGTTCCTGGACATCTCCACCGGAGCCGGGCCGCATCTCGTCTTCCACCTCGCCCGCGCGGGCTGGCTGCAGTGGAAGGACGTCCTGCCGTCCGGAGTGCCCCGCCCCGGCAAGGGCCCGCTCGCCCTGCGCACCGCGCTCACCGGCGGCGACGGCTTCGACCTCACGGAGGCCGGCACCACCAAGCGGCTCGCCGTCCATCTCGTACGCGACCCCGCCGATGTGCCCGGCATCGCCCGGCTCGGCCCCGATCCGTTCGGCGACGGATTCGACCGGGACGCGTTCGCCGCGCTGCTCGCCGGCGAGCGCCGCCAGATCAAGGGCGCGCTGCGCGACCAGAGCCTCATCGCGGGGATCGGCAACGCCTACAGCGACGAGATCCTGCACGCCGCGCGGATGTCGCCGTACAAACTCGCCGCGAAACTGGACGAGGACGAGATCACGACTCTGTACGAGGCGCTGCGCACGACGCTCACGGACGCCGTCGAGCGCTCGCACGGGCTGGCCGCCGGCCGGCTGAAGGCCGAGAAGAAGAGCGGACTGCGGGTGCACGGCCGCACCGGCGAGGCCTGCCCGGTGTGCGGCGACACCATCCGCGAAGTCTCCTTCCACGACTCCTCGTTGCAGTACTGCCCGACCTGTCAGACCGGCGGCAAGCCGCTCGCGGACCGGCGGATGTCCAAGCTGCTCAAGTAGAGGCTTCGGTGGGCGATGGTGCTCAACGGGCCAGGGACACCAGATGCTCGCCGCGCACGGTGCGGACCTCGAAGCGGCCGATCTCCTCGCGCCGCAGCGCCGTACCCACCTCGACATCCAGCGGTTCCGCCGCCTCGGGCGAGCCGGGGATGCCGTAACCACGGCTCGGCACCGACCAGGTGGTGACCGTGTGTTCCTTGCCGTCCTTGCCGACCGCGACGAGGACGCACGTCCGCGGACCGGGCAGTCTGGCCATGCGCAGCGCGACGGACGTGCCCCAGTCCGCCGAGCGCAGATCGACCGCCCCGTAGACACCGGTCGCGGAGTCGGTCGCGGCGATCCGCTCGTCGGGGCCACCCTTACCGCCGGCCGTGCGGCCCCCCGCGAGGCCCGCGGCGACGGCGGGCAGCGCCACGATCAGCGCGGCCGCCGCGGCGACCAGCCGCAGCCTGCGGCGCGAACTGTTCCGGCGTCGCAACGCGACCTCGTGGAGCAGGCGTTCCAGCAGCCGCGGCGCCGGAGGCTGCTCGGGCCGGCCGGGCCCGCTCAGATCGCTCAGCGCCGAGGCGATCGGCGTGAAGTCGGACAACTGCACCGCGCACAGCACACACTCCGACAGATGCTCCTCAAAGCGGAAGGCGTCCGCGGGGCCGAGGACGCCCAGCGCGTAGGCGGCCACATCCCGGTGCTGCTCCCGCAGATTCATGGACCAATCCTTCGGCTCGTCGGCTACGAACGGTCCATACGCGTCGTACGCACCGTGTGGTCTCGACCAGGAGTACGCAGCGGAACCGTGCCGTGCTCACCGGCGGAGGCGGAAAGTGCGCTCCGGTCACACAGAGCGCAACCGGCGTGAGAGAGTGTGGAGAAGGCTCGTGGAACAGGTGTGTAAATGGTGAAGAATCGAGGAGCGGGATCCGCATGACCGGGCCCCCTTCCGTCAGTCCCCACGTGGACGTGCTGCTCGGCGCGTATGTGCTCGGTGCGCTCGCCCCCGCGGAGGAGGCCCGAGTGGCCGGGCATCTCGCTCACTGCGGCACATGCCGGATCACGTATCTGGACATGGCCGATGCCCAGGCGCTGCTGGCGACGCTCTCCGAGGACGATCTCCTGGACCTCCTCGGCGGACCCGGCGGGTCCGGCCGGCCCGGCGGGGGCACCACCCCGTAGTCCCCGGCTTCCCGCGCGCCTAAAATCCGCTGCATGCTGCGCGTACTGGCGGTCGACGACGAGAAACCGGCTCTCGGTGAACTGCTCTATCTGCTGCGCTCCGACCCGCGTGTGCACAGCGCCGACGGGGCCACCGACGCCACCGAGGCGCTGCGCCGCATCGGCCGCGCCCTCGACGCCGGACCCGACGACGCGGACGGCATCGACGTCGTGTTCCTCGACATCCACATGGCCGGGCTCACCGGGCTCGATGTCGCCAGGCTGCTCGCCGGCTTCGCCAGCCCGCCGCTGATCGTGTTCGTCACCGCCCATGAGGGCTTCGCCGTGCAGGCGTTCGATCTGAAGGCCGTCGACTACGTTCTGAAGCCCGTGCGCAGGGAGCGGCTCGCCGAGGCGGTACGCCGGGTCAGCGAGCTGGTCGAGTCGGCGCGCGAACCGCGGCAGCCCGTGTCCTCACCCGCGACCACGACCGCGACCGCGACCGCGACCGCAGCCGCCTCGGCCCAGGCGCCGCACGGTGCGACGGTGCCGGCCGTACACCGGGGAGCCCCCGACCAGATCCCGGTGGAACTCGGCGGTGTCACCCGCTTCGTGGCCATCGACGACATCACGTACGTCGAGGCCCAGGGCGACTACGCCCGCCTGCACACCGCGGACGGCAGCCACCTCGTACGGATCCCGCTGTCCACACTGGAGGAACGCTGGGCGTCCCGGGGGTTCGTCCGCATACACCGCAGCCATCTCGTCGCGCTCGGCCGCATCGACGAGCTCCGTCTGGACGCGGGCGCCACGACCGTACGGATCGGCACGGCGGAGCTCGCCGTCAGCCGCCGCCACGCACGCGAGCTGCGCGACCTGCTGATGCGGCACGCCCGACGCTGACCGCCGTTGGGCGCGCGCGGCGCACCGTTCACCGCCCGGGGCGGACCGTACGGCGACGGGTGCCCCGGCAGGTCCGCGAGGACCCGCCACCCCTGCCTACCCTTGATCGGGAAGCGAGAAGGGGCGGCCGGATGTCCGATATCGAAGCGCTGCTCCGCGAACTCCGTGGTCTGGAGGCGATCCGCGGTGCCGGACCGGGCGAGATCGCGGAGCTCCTCACCAAGGCCAAGAGCGCGGCCGGCCGCTGGGCCGACGTGCTCTACGAGATCCAGGAGTCCACGCAGGGGCTGGTCGGACCGCGCGCGGAAGCCGCCCTGGAGTTCGCGTTCCGCCGCGCCGAGGAGTCGTACGTCGAACTGGAGATCGCCCTCGCGGACTGCTCCCGCGAGCACGGCCGATGAGACCGGGACGAGACCGTCGTGCGCCTACCCTCCCCGATCCTCCCTGCGTAGACTCCTCGGATCCCTGTACGAACGAGACGCCGGGAGCGGACACCGATGTCTGCAGCACAGCCACCCCGCCGTGAAGTCGTCACGGGAGTGCCCCGCGGCGCCCGCCGCCGCCCCGGCCACGCCCCCGCCCGCTCCGAGATCAGCGAGCAGACCCCGCTCGGCACCGTGTACGTCCGCTCCCTGATGCGCAGCCAGCTGCGCGCGGCGCTGTACGCCCTGGGCATGCTCGCCCTCCTCGTCGGCACCCTCCCGCTGCTGTTCGCCTTCCCCACCGCCGTGCTCGGCTCCTTCTCCTCTCCCGAGCCGTTCGTCTGGGTCGCGCTCGGCGTCGCCGTCTACCCCGTGATGTGGCTGATCGCGCGCTGGTACGTGCGCCGGGCCGAGCGCAACGAACGCGACTTCACCGGGCTCGTCGAAGGCCGCTGAGACCGCCAGTGGGGGACGACCGGTGAACCAGACCTACGCGGTGACGGCCGTGACGTTCGTCGTCCTCATGACCGTCCTCATCGGCGCACTCGGCCTGCGCATATCCCGCACCACCTCCGACTTCTACGTCGCCTCGCGCACCGTCAACCCGGGCCTGAACGCCGCCGCCATCAGCGGCGAGTACCTGTCCGCCGCCTCCTTCCTCGGCATCGCGGGGCTCGTGCTCCTCCAGGGCCCCGACATGCTCTGGTACCCCGTCGGCTACACCGCCGGCTATCTCGTCCTGCTGGTCCTGGTGGCCGCCCCGCTGCGCCGCTCGGGCGCCTACACGCTCTCCGACTTCGCCGAGGCCCGGCTCGAATCGTCCGCGGTACGGCGCCTCGCCAGCCTCTTCGTGGTCGGTATCGGCTGGCTCTATCTGCTGCCGCAGCTCCAGGGCGCGGGCCTCACCCTGGAGATCCTGACCGGCGCGGCCGACTGGGTCGGCGGACTCGTCGTCGCCGTCGTCGTCACGGGCGCCGTGGCGGCGGGCGGGATGCGCTCCATCACGTTCGTCCAGGCGTTCCAGTACTGGCTGAAGCTCACCGCGCTGCTCGTGCCCGCCCTGTTCCTCGCCGTCGCCTGGGCCGGCGACGACGCGCCCAGGGCCCGTTTCGACGCGCCCACCGTCTTCCGCGAGCACACCGAGGTCCGGATCGACGACACCGTACGGATCGAGCTGACGGCCCCGCTCACCGTCACCGTGTCCGGCGCGGTCGACGGCACCCGGCACGACGGCCGGCCGCTCACCCTCGACGAGGGCACCCACCGCATCGACGCGGGCACCACGCTCGGCTTCCCCGAGGGGGCCGCCGTACCCGAACGGGCCACGACCGGCGCCGACCCGGCCAGCTGGTCCCAGCCGCTCGCGGGCGGACGCGACGGCTACCAGCTCTACGCCACCTACGGGCTGATCCTCGCCACCTTCCTCGGCACCATGGGCCTGCCGCACGTCGCCGTCCGCTTCTACACCAGCCCCAACGGCCGCGCCGCACGCCGGACCACCCTCGTCGTGCTCGGGCTGATCGGCGCGTTCTATCTGCTGCCGCCCGTGTACGGCGCCCTCGGCCGGATCTACGCTCCCGAACTCGCTCTCACCGGCGATGCCGACGCCGCCGTGCTCGTCCTGCCGGAACGGATGGTCGGCGGACTCGCGGGCGATCTGCTCGGCGCGCTCCTCGCGGGCGGTGCCTTCGCGGCCTTCCTGTCCACCGCCTCCGGGCTGACCATGTCGGTGGCGGGAGTCATCACCCAGGACGTGCTGCCCGCGCGCGGTGTACGGCACTTCCGCCTCGCGACCGTCCTCGCCATGGCCGTACCGCTCGCCGTGAGCGTCGTCGCGACCAACGTGCCCGTCGCGGACGCCGTCGGGCTCGCCTTCGCCGTCTCCGCGTCCTCGTTCTGTCCGCTGCTCGTCCTCGGCATCTGGTGGCGGCGGCTCACCCCGCCCGGCGCCGCGGCCGGACTCCTCACCGGCGGCGGCGCCGCGCTGACCGCCGTCATGGCCACCCGCGCCGGACTCGCGCCCGAGGGCTGGCCGCACACCCTGATGGCCTGGCCCGCCGTCTGGTCGGTGCCGCTCGGATTCCTCACCATGGTGCTGGTGTCGCTCGCGACACCGCGCCACATACCGTCCGGTGCCGCCGCCATCCTCGCGCGCCTCCATCTGCCCGAGGACCTCGTCGGGCGGCCGTCCCAGACGGAAGGAGCCCAGCGGTGACCGGGACGGCGCTCGCCGCGCTCGGCGCCGCCGGAACCCTGCTGCTCGCCGCCGGATTCGCGCTCGGCCGGCTCACCGCACGGCGCGGCGGCAGCCCCGACCTCGACCTCGGCACCCCCGTGGAGCGGGCCACCTTCCACACCCTGCACACCGCCTCGCTCGCCGCACCGCCGCTGCGCGCCGGACTCACCGAGGACACCGCCCGCAAGGCCGCCCGCCGGCTGCGCTCGCTGCTCGGCACCGAGGCGCTGTGTCTCACCGACCGCGAGAGCGTCCTCGCGTGGGACGGCCTCGGCGGCGACCACCACCAGCAGCGGGTGATGCTGCGCGTCACCGAGGTACTGGACTCCGGGCGCAGCCAGAGCATCCGCACCGGCTGCGACGACGTGGAGTGCCCGCTGCGCTGGGCCGTCATCGCCCCGCTGACCGGCGAGGAGGGCGTGCTCGGCGCGCTCGTCGCCTACGGCTCCCGGGAGTCGGCGGTCCTCGTACGGGCGGCGACCGAGGTCGCCCGCTGGGTCTCCGTCCAGCTGGAACTGGCCGAACTCGACCGCTCCCGCACGCGGCTCATCGAGGCCGAGATACGCGCCTTGCGCGCCCAGATATCGCCGCACTTCATCTTCAACTCGCTCGCCGCGATCGCTTCCTTCGTCCGCACCGACCCCGAGCGGGCCCGTGAACTCCTCCTGGAGTTCGCCGACTTCACCCGCTACTCGTTCCGTCGGCACGGCGACTTCACGCATCTCGCCGACGAGTTGCGCTGCATCGAGCAGTATCTGGCGCTCGCCGGCGCCCGCTTCGGCGACCGGCTCAAGGTGACCCTCCAGATCGCGCCAGAAGTGCTGCCGGTGGCGCTGCCGTTCCTGTGCCTCCAGCCGCTCGTCGAGAACGCCGTCAAGCATGGGCTGGAGGACTCCGGACAGGCGTGCCGTGTCTCCATCTCCGCGCAGGACGCCGGCTCCGAGGCGGTCGTCACCATCGAGGACGACGGTGTCGGCATGGACCCCGCCGAGCTGCGCCGGATCCTCGCCGGCGAGGCGGGTGGCTCCTCCGGCATCGGGCTGTCCAACGTCGACGAACGGCTGCGGCAGGTATACGGCGACGATCACGGCCTGGTCATCGAGACGGGCCTCGGGGCGGGAACGAAGATCACGGTGCGGATCCCCAAGTACCGCGCGGGTGTGCACAAGAGCACGGGCGGCCACTGAGCCGTCGGGCCCGCGTGCTGCGTCCGGTGTACCCCGTTCTGCGTCCCGCGGCGGGCGTCAGTAGAGGTGGATGGCCAGATGCCCGAGCGGAAGCCCCAGCCGCCAGGCCGGAGTCCACACCTGCGCCGACTCGTCGGCGGCCGGGTCGGGCCCGAGCGCGGGATGCCACAGGCCGCCGTCCTCGCCGAGATCGGCGGCGAGCAGTTCGGTCCGCTCCAGCCACGTCCAGGCATCGCGCGCCAGTGCCAGATCGGGGTCCGCGCCGGTGACGTCCCGCTCGAAGGACTCCCGTGCGGCGATGCGTTCACGTACCCAGTCCCGCCACGGGTGACCGTACGCCGTGACGGAGAGCCACTCGTCCAGCCGGGACGGCGCACGCCCGTCGGCCGGCCCGTCGCTGGCCTCGCACAGATAGACCGTCAGCGCCAAGGTCTCCCGGCCGGCTCTGTACTCCAGCGAACCGGGCTCCACGAGGCCTCCGGTGCGCAGGACCTCATCGGCTGTGTACTCGGCGCACAGCCAGGCCATGGGGACCGCAAGACCGCCTCCGCTGGTGCCGTTCGTACCCTCGGGCAGCACTCTCTCCACCTTCTCCCTGACGTGTTCTGGCACGGGTTTCGACGACGAGCCTCCACCCGGAGACACGCGTCAGGGTTCCTCTTTACTCAACTCGAGCGGGTCGTTTCGAATCCGGTCGCCCGCGGACGTGGCCCCAGGGAGAGCAGCGTGCCCATGGGGGAGCGGGGACTGAAGTGACCCGCCCGGGAGCCGCGTTGTGGTCGGTGGTCGGTGGTCGGTGGTCGGGCGGTCGGGCGGCGGGTGGTCGGCGGCGGGCGGTCGTCTCACGCGGCGGCCGGGAGCGGAGCCCTGCTGTAGCCGGGCAGACAACGTGCCAGGGCGCGCAGCGCGTAGTACGAACGCGACTTGACCGTGCCCGCGGGGATGCCGAGTGCCTGGGCGGCCTCGGCCACGCTGCGGCCGTGGAAGTAGATCTGCACCAGCACGGCACGGTGCTCGGGGCTCAGTGACCTGACCGCGGCACGGACGTCGAGCACGGCGACCGCGCGATCGGTGACGTCGGACGGGTCCGGGGTGGCGGCCAGGATGCCGTCACCGATCTCGGTCGGCCGCGCCAGCCGCGAGCGTCGCGCGTCGATCGCGAGCCGGCGGCCGACGGTGAACAGCCACGGCCGCATCGACTCGTACGGCGCGTCGAACGCCTCGGGATGCTGCCACGCCCGCAACAGGGTCTCCTGCAGCAGGTCCTCGGCGCGCTGCTGGTCCCCGTACGTCAGGCCGACGAGAAAGCTCAGCAGGGCGGGTCCGTGTTCGCGCTGCAGCTCGACCAGGGCCCGCTCGTCGGTCGTCGCCGTCGCCGTCGTCATCGTCGGCTCCTTTCCCGCATGCATGTCCGGAGAGTTCGCTCCTACGTGGCGTATCCGAACGCATCGGTGCGCGAAGGGACAGGCGTCACACACGGATGTGCGACGAGCGGTCGCACAGAGCGGCGAATGGTGCGCCGAACGGTCCACCGGCCGCGCGTCGTGCCGACGTGAGCCGCGGCGCCGTCACGCCGTCACGCCGGCGGCGTCGCCCCGGTCTCCTGCTTCGCCAGGTTGGACTTCCGGTACGAGTAGCCGAAGTAGATCAGCAGGCCGACCACGAGCCAGACCGCGAAGCGGAGCCAGGTCTGCCAGGCCAGGAAGGTGATCAGCCAGAGCGAGAACACGACGCCGAGCGCCGGCACGAACGGCATCCACGGACAGCGGAACGACCTCGGCAGCTCCGGCCGGCGGTAGCGGAGCACGATCACCGCGATGCAGACGACGACGAACGCGAGCAGAATGCCGATGTTCGTCAGTTCCGCCGCCTCGCCGATCGGCAGGAACCCCGCGATCAGCGCCGACGCCACCCCGACGATCCACGTCACCCGCACCGGCACGTGCCGCGTCGGGTGCGTCTTCGCGAACCAGTGCGGCAGCAGCCCGTCACGGCTCATGGAGAACCACACCCGGGTCACGCCCAGCATGAACGTGAACATCACCGTGAGGATGCCGATGATCGCCCCGATCGCGATGACGTTCGCGAGACCCGGCAGCCCGACCGACTCGAACGCCGTGGAGAAGCCGCTCTCCGGGTCGATCTCCGTGTAGTTCTGCATACCCGTCAGCACCAGGCAGGCCAGCACGTACAGCACCATCGAGATCGCCAGCGAGTAGAGGATCGCCTTCGGCATGTGCCGCTGGGCGTCCTTGGACTCCTCGGCCGCCGTCGACATGGCGTCGTAGCCGAACACCGCGAAGAAGACGGTCGCCGCACCCGTGAACGCCCCGCTGACGCCGTACGGGAAGAAGGGGTTGTAGTTGGACGTGTCGATGTGGAAGAAGCCGACCGCGATCACCAGCAGCACGACCAGCACCTTCAGCACCACCACGACCGTCTCGAACCGGGCCGCGTTCTTGATGCCGAGGGTGAGCAGGTACGCGGTGAACAGACACAGGACCATCGCGAACAGATCGACCTCGTGCCCCGGGCCCGTACCCGGCGCGCCCAGCATCCACGCGGGCAGGTCCACGCCCAGCGCGCCCAGGAGGAAGCCGAAGTAACCCGAGATGCCGATGGCGACCACCGCCACGATCGCCGTGTACTCCAGCAGCAGGTCCCAGCCGATGAACCAGCCCGCCAGCTCGCCGAGCACCGCGTAGCCGTAGGTGTACGCCGACCCCGCCTTCGGGATCATGCCCGCGAACTCGGCGTACGAGAAGGCCGCCGCCGCGCTGGCCACGCCCGCGATGAGGAACGAGACGAGCACCGCGGGACCGGCCGTACCGTTGGCGACCGCTCCGGCGAGGGCGAAGATGCCCGCGCCGATGATGCCGCCGACTCCGATCGCGGTGAGCTGCCAGAGGCCGAGTGTCCTGGTGAGCTGCTCGCTCGGAGCGCCTTCTTCGATCTGTTCGATGGGCTTGCGGCGCAGCACGCCCTGTCCCATCCGGAGCCCTGCCATGAGTCACCTCTTCGCAGACTGCTGTCGGCCGATGGCGGCTCATGATGGCCCAGGGAGAACAGCGGCGGAAGACGACATGCGGTGTCGGCGAGGTGAGGGTTCCTGGGGGCTTACGGAACCACCGTCACCGGCCAGCGCCCGGCCTTCACCAGCCGCACCGCCACCGAGCCGATGAACCGGTGTCCCGCCGACTCGGACGCGCCCACCACCACCGCGTCCGCCTTCAGCTCGTCGGCTGCCGTCACCAGCCCGCTGTACGGATCACCACGGAAGGTGTGGAACTCCCAGCGTACGTCCCAGATGCCGCGCACCCGCTCCGTCGCCGCGCGGATCTCGGCGACCAGACCCTCGGCGATCTCACCGGTCGCGTCCACGACCGGAACGCCCAGCGCGGCGCCCGCGGGCATGACCGGCTGCACGTACACGAGTGCGAGCAGCGCGTTCTGGCGCCGGGCGAGACCGCTCGCGTAGGCCGCCGCCCGCAGCGACGATTCGGAACCGTCCACACCTGCCACGATCACCTTCGGACCGTCGGTGCCGCGCTCGAAACCGCTGGGCTGCTCGTTCACACCCTGAGGCTATCCCCGCCCGACAGGCGGCGGGGCGGCGGTCTCCCTAGAGTGCGGAACATGAGCGTCAGCGTGGCGGAGCGGGCGACCACGGCCCGGAGCGGATTCCTCGGCAAGGTGCCCGGCGCCTTCGCGATGTTCTTCGCCCTGCTCGGGGTGTACTGCGCGGTCATCGCGCTGATCGCACCGCTGCGCCGGCTGCTGGTCCCCGTCTCCGACTTCCTCGACCAGGTCGCCGTACCCGTCAGCGCGAACCTCGCCTACGCCGTCTTCCTGATGCTGCTGGCCGCCGCGATCGGAGCGCGGAAGAGGATCGCCTGGTGGCTGGTCGTCACCTATCTCGCACTGCTCGTCATCACCGACGCGCTGACCCTGATCCTCCAGCGGGACTGGGACTGGATCCCCAACCTCGTGCTGTGCCTGATCGCGCTCGCCCTGCTGGTCGTCGCCCGGCGGGAGTTCTACGCCCTGACCCGGCGCGGCGCGCTGCGGCACGCCCTCCTCGTCCTTGTCCTCGGACTGGCCGCGGGCATCCTCGTCGGCTGGGGGCTCGTCGAGCTCTTCCCGAACGACCTCGTCCCCGAGCAGCGGCTGCTGTGGTCCGCCAACCGGGTGCTCGGCGGGCTCGCCTCCAGCGCCCAGTTCGACGGCACCCCGCCCCGAGCCCTCTTCTTCCTGCTCGGCCTCTTCGGCGCCCTGGCGCTGCTCAACTCCGCCCGCACGCTCTTCCGCTCCCAGCGCATGGAAGCCGCCCTGCACGGTGACGAGGAGCCCCGCATCCGCGCCCTGCTCGGCGCCTACGGCTCCCAGGACTCCCTCGGCTACTTCGCCACCCGCCGGGACAAGGCCGTCGTCTTCTCACCGAACGGCAAGGCCGCGGTCACCTACCGCGTCGAGGCGGGCGTCGCCCTGGCCAGCGGGGACCCCGTGGGTGACAAGGAGGCCTGGACCCCCGCCGTCGAGGCCTGGCTCGACGTCGCCCGCCGCTACGCCTGGGCGCCGGCGGTGATGGGCGCCTCCGAGGACGGTGCCCGCTCCTACGCCCGCTCCGGACTCGGCGCCATCCAGCTCGGCGACGAGGCGATCCTGCACGTCGACCGCTTCGACCTCGACGGCCGCGACATGCGCGTCACCCGGCAGGCCGTCGGCAGGGTCCGCAGGCTCGGCGCGACCGCCCGCATCCGCCGTCACTCCTCCCTCACCGAGGAGGAGATGAAGCAGGTCGTCGACCGTGCCGACGCCTGGCGGGACACCGAGACCGAACGCGGCTTCTCCATGGCCCTGGACCGCCTCGGCGACCCCGTGGACGGCGACTGCCTGCTCGTCGAGGCCTTCGACGCCGACGAGCGGCTCGTCGCCCTGCAGTCCTTCGTCCCCTGGGGGCGCGACGGGATCTCCCTCGACGTGATGCGCCGCGACCGCGACAGCGCCCCCAACGGAGTCATGGAGTTCATGGTCGCCGAGCTGTGCGCGCAGGCCCCGCAGCTCGGCGTGCGCCGCGTCTCCCTCAACTTCGCCGTGTTCCGCTCGGTCTTCGAGGAAGGCGCCAGGATCGGCGCGGGACCCGTGCTCCGGCTCTGGCGCAGGATGCTGCTCTTCTTCTCCAGATGGTGGCAGCTGGAGGCCCTGTACCGGTCCAACGTCAAGTACCGGCCCGCCTGGTACCCGCGCTTCCTCTGCTACCAGGACGCGGGCGCCCTCGCCCGTATCGGCCTCGCCTCCGCGATCGCCGAAGGCTTCGTCTCCGTACCCCGGCTGGGCAAGCGCCGGGGCAAGGGACGGCCACGCGGCATCGCCGGACCCGTCGCGGGCACCGCGGGCCTTCCGTCGATCGACGCGATGGAGCTGACCGGGCCCGACACCGTACGGCCGATGGGGGAGCGCAGACTGCCCGAGCAGGTGCGCATCCGTCACCGCAAGCTGGAGCGGCTGCGTGAGCGAGGCACCGACCCCTATCCGGTCGGCATCGCCGCACGCACCGCCACGCTCGCCGCTGTCCGCGCCGCCCACCCCGACGTCCCGGCCGGGGCGCGCACGGGCGAACGGGCCACCGTCGCCGGACGCATCATGGCCGTACGCGACTTCGGCGGCATCGTCTTCGTCGTCCTGCGCGACTGGTCCGGCGATCTCCAGGTCGCCTTCACCCGCGACGGAACGGGCCCCGAGGTCCTCGACCGGTTCTCCGCCGACGCCGACCTCGGCGACCACATCACCGCCACCGGCGCGATCGGCGCCAGCGACCGCGGCGAGCTCACCGTCTTCGCCGACGCCTGGCAGCTCACCGCCAAGTGCCTGCGCCCGCTGCCCGACAAACGCCGAGGACTCGCCGACCCCGAGGCCCGGGTCCGCCGCCGCTATCTCGACCTCGTCGCGAGCCCCGACGCGCGCGGCGTCGTCCGTGCCCGCTCCACCGCCGTCCAGGCGCTGCGCCAGGGGCTCCTCGACCGCGGCTACCTGGAGGTCGAGACGCCGATGCTCCAGCAGATCCACGGAGGAGCCAACGCCCGTCCCTTCACCACCCACATCAACGCCTACGACATGGACCTCTATCTGCGCATCGCGCCCGAGCTGTTCCTCAAACGGCTGTGCGTGGGCGGTATGGAGAAGGTCTTCGAGATGGGCCGCACCTTCCGCAACGAGGGCGTCTCCTACAAGCACAACCCCGAGTTCACGATGCTGGAGGCCTACCAGGCCTTCGCCGACTACGACGTGATGCTCGACCTGGCCCGTGAACTGATCCAGGGCGCCGCCACCGCAGCCTTCGGCTCGCCCGTCGCCCACAGGGCAGGCCCCGACGGCAAGCTCGTCGTCCACGACATCTCCGGGCCGTGGCCCGTCAAGACCCTCTACGGCGCGGTGTCCGAGGCGCTCGGCGAACACGTCGACGCCGACACCGAGGACGACGCGCTGCGCAGGCTCTGCGATCTGGCCGGAGTACCGCACGGCCCCGACGACACCCGGGGCGACGTCGTACTGGAGATGTACGAACGGCTCGTCGAGGAGAAGACCCAGCTGCCCACGTTCTACAAGGACTTCCCGACCGACGTCTCCCCGCTCACCCGCCAGCACCGTCGTGACCCCCGCCTCGCGGAACGCTGGGACCTCGTCGCCTTCGGTACGGAACTGGGCACCGCCTACTCCGAGTTGACCGACCCGGTCGAGCAGCGGCGGCGACTCACCGCCCAGTCGCTGCTCGCCGCCGGTGGCGATCCCGAGGCCATGGAGCTCGACGAGGACTTCCTCGACGCCCTGGAGTACGCGATGCCGCCGACCGGCGGACTCGGTATCGGAGTCGACCGACTGGTGATGTTCCTGACGGGCCTGACCATCCGCGACACGCTGCCGTTCCCGCTGGTACGCCGCCACTGAGCAACGCCAACTGATCGTCCCATCGGGTGTATTCGACCGCCGAACCGGTGTTGTTGAGGCGCCTCTACCGTCGCCCGTGGCAGCCATTGCTCATGGAGAACGATCAGATGCCGCAGAACCGCCGGTCGGTGCTGTGCATCGCCGCCGGTGTCGCGGCCGCCACAGCCGTGGCCCTGCTCGCCGACGAACGGTTCGATTCGCCGGCCGCCGGGCCCGCCGGGCCGTCCGCCGCACCGGCGTTGGGGGGACCGCAGGCGGGTACGGTGAGCACCGTGAGGAAGTCGTCCGCGTACCGGCTGCAGCCCATGACGGCGTTCGCCCCGGCCCGCCTGGCCAGGGGGACGACTCCCGTACGACAGCAGGCATTTGTGCGCATGCCCGGGCTCGGCCGCTCCATGGTGCTGACCTTCGACGACGGCCCCGACCCCCGCTGGACCCCTCAGATCCTGAAGACGCTGCGGCTCCACGGAGTCCGGGCCATGTTCTTCGTGTGCGGCGAAATGGCCGTCCAGAACCGGGATCTGCTGCGGGAGATGGCCGACGACGGGCATGTGGTGGGCAATCACTCCTGGTCGCACCCCTTGCTCCCAGAGCTCGCCCCGGCCCGGGTCCGTGACGAACTCGGCCGTACCAGCGAGGTCATCGAGCGGACACTCGGCACTCCACCGCTCTGGTACCGGGCGCCGTACGGGGCCTGGGACAGGCACTCCTTCGCGATCGGCGCCGAGCTGGGCATGGAGCCGGTGGCCTGGACGATCGACACCCTCGACTGGTGCGAGCCCGGCACCGGCAGCATCGTCGGCCGGGTCATGGACGGGGCGGAACCCGGCGCCATCGTCCTGTCCCACGACGCGGGCGGCGACCGCTCGCAGAGCGTGGCCGCGCTGAGCCGCTATCTGCCGAAGCTGCTCCAGGCCGGATACCGGATCAAGGTGCCGACTCGCTGACACAACGCCCCCTGATGCAACGTCTCGTGAGGCGTAGGCCTCTGACGCAACGATGCCGCCGGCCGGCCCGCCGATTGCGGACCGGCCGGCGGATCGGCCGGCGGACGGGACGCTCAGCGTGACGCGACCATGCGGGCGAAGACGACGACGTTGCCGTCGTAGCCGGTGCCTCGCGAGTAGCCGCCACCACAGGTGATCACCCGCAGTTCAGGGGTGCCGGTGTCGCCGTAGACACGGGCACCCGGGAAGTTGTTCTTGGAGAAGACCTCGACGCCGTACACCTCGAAGACCGCCACCCTGCCGTCGAAGCGGGTCACTTCGACGTGCTGGCCCTTCTGCAGCGAGCCGAGGCCGTAGAAGACGGCAGGGCCTCCGGCGTTGTCGACGTGGCCGACGACCACGGCGGTGCCCTGCTGGCCCGGTGCGATGCCGTTCTGGTACCAGCCGGCGAGGTTGGGGTCCTGCGCGGGCGGTGCCTCGATCCATCCGTTCGCGTCCAGCCCCACATCGACCATCGGGGCGTCGACACCGATCGCCTGGACGGCGATGCGGGACGCGGGTGCGTACGGGAGCGGCTCCACGGTGCCGGGCAGAGGGACCGAGTCCGGGTTGGCCCGCATGTCGTCCAGCGCGGCCGCGACAGCCGGCTGGGGCGGGCCCATGCCGACGTCGACGCCGTTCCGCACCAACGCGAGTCCGGTGAGCATGACAAGAGCGAGAACGCCCCAGGGTGAGCGTCTTCTCGACTCCGAGCCGGTGTAGTCCTGGCGGCCCATGGTTCTCCCATCTCATCGTCTGCACGCACGCTAAGCACGCCTGCCGGAACCGGCGACCTGAGAGGGGCGAACGGGTGGTACGGCCACTTGGGGTGACCCATACGAGTACGCAGTCATACAAATTCTCTGATGGTCTGTGACCTGCGGCTCCGTCAGATCCGGGCTCTTCGCGTCGGCGTGTCGCTCACTGGGGTGGACGAGTCCCGAAATGCGTCGGATGTTCCTGCCGGTGAGGGTTCGTCATGGAGGGCGTTCTCGTCGAAATCTCCGGAGCGCCGTTCCGGGGCGCACCTCCGCTGGAGGTTCAACCATGCGTGCTTCACGCGCTCTCGCGGTGGCGATCACCGCGTGTGCGGCCATGGGCGCCCCCTCGCCCGTGGTCGCCGCCACCGCCTCCGGGGGTGGCAACGGTCCGACCAACGTCCGCATCTCCCCGTCCGAGGTTCACCAGGGCGCGACCCTGACCATCCTGGTCGATGGCTGCCACCGCGGCGGCACCGTCACGTCCAACGCCTTCCCCGCGGCGATCCTGACCACAGAGCGTGGGGGATACGGCCCGCCCGGCAAGCGAGCGGGCGAGGAGGGTGCGGGCGAGGCGGGGAACGGGACCGGAAACGGGACCGGAAACGGCAACGGCACCGGGAACGAGAACGGGAACGGAAGCGCCTTCGGCCAGGACCAGGGCGGGAACGCGAACGCGAACGGCAACGGGAACGGCAACGGCAACGGGAACGGCAACGGGAACGGGAACGGCAACGGGAACGGGAACGGGAACGGCAACGGGAACGGGAACGGGGTCGGGAACAACGACAACGGCCGTAACGATCAGGGTGGGAACAACAACAACGGCCGTAACGATCAGGGTGGGAACAACAACAACGGCCGTAACGATCAGGGTGGGAACAACAACAACGGCCGTAACGATCAGGGTGGGAGCAACAACAACGGCCGTAACGATCAGGGTGGGAACAACAACAACGGCCGCAATGACCAGGGTGGGAACAACAACAACGGCCGCAATGACCAGGGTGGGAACAACAACAACGGCCGCAATGACCAGGGTGGGAACAACAACGGCCGCAATGACCAGGGTGGGAACAACAACAACGGCCGCAATGACCAGGGTGGGAACAACAACAACGGCCGTAACGATCAGGGTGGGAACAACAACAACGGCCGCAACGACAACCGCCGTGACCAGGGCGGCAACAATGACCGCCGCGGTAACGAGGGCCGTAACGACAACCGTCGCAACGACCGCGACCACTTCGGCAACTTCCGGCGCGGTGAAGGCGTCGCCCTCGCGACGGCACGGATCTTCGACCGCGCGACCCCGGGCCAGTACAACCTGGCCGTCCGGTGCCACGACAGCAACCGGATCGCCACCCGGACCTTCATCGTCCTCTCGGGCCGTGGCGCCCTGGGTGGCCTCGGTGGCTCACAGAAGGCCTCCAGCACCGAGATGGCCGTCGGCGGCGGTCTCGTCGCCACCGCGGCGGTCGGCAGCGCCGTCTACCTCTTCCGGCGCCGCCGCATGAGCAGCGGAAAGGCATGACCGGCCGAACCTCCCGGCCGGCTTTCACCGCCCGTCGCCCCGAATCCTGGCTCAGGACTCGGGGCGACGGGCGTTGCGGGGGTGCTGTAGGTGCTGTCGAGCGGATGCCGTGAGACTGCGAGCTGTCAGTGCAGCCGGCCGCCCGAGCGGCGGCGCAGTACGTAGAACACTCCGCCCGAGGCCGCCACGACGAGCACGGCACCTGCCGCGATCTCGCCGGCGTTCATCCTGCTGATGCTGCCGCCGAGGCCGCCCCTGACGCCCTGGGGGGCGGGGACGGTCGAGGTGGTCGTCGACCGGATCGTCGGCGTGGCCGAACCGCCGGCGCCGCCGCTGATGGTCAGATCGGTCGTTCCGGTCTGGCCGTTGCAGGTGAACTGCACCGAGTACACGGCACCGCGCCGGGCATCCCAGTCGATCGTGGCCGTGCCGGTCTGACGAGGGGGGATGGTGACGGTGTCGAACACTCCCGACGAGGCCGTGGCCGTGGTGTTGCAGCCGGACACGGTCAGTCTGACCGAGCCGCCCGGGGCGACGGTAGAGGGAGTGACGGCGAACGAGAACGGCTGCTTGCGGGCGCCGCCCGCGGCGCCGCCCGCGGTGTCCGCCATCGCGGTGGGAGCGGACAGGGCGAGTGAAGCCGCTCCCAGCAGAGCGGCGGACGCGACGGGTATCGCGCGCATGGCAATCCTCCGGGTCCCCGAGGAGCAGCTGCGGAAGGGGTTTCCACAAAGGCAGGGATGCACCTCGATGACCGAAACGCTAAGAGTGCACGATTGCGCCCGCGATCTCAGACGGGCGAACGGGTCATGCTTGTCCCTCGGGTGGCCCATCGGAGCCTTCCCCGGCTTGCGCCACCCGGGGATCGTGCTCTCAGTTCACGATGTGCGGGAAGAGGTCGGTGAAGGGTCCCGCGGTGGCCGCGAGGCCCCTGCCGAACGGTGCGTCGAAGTCCCAGATCAGGAAGAGCAGAAAGGCGATCAGCGCACTGAAGAGTCCGGCCAGCAGCAACTCGCGGAAGGTCCGGCGGATCTGGAGCGTGAAGATCAGGCCAACGGTCACCAGTGCGCCGGAGATGAGTCCGAACCACACCACACCGGGCATCGTCGCCTCCGCGCCCTGCCCCCGGGCACCTCGCGCGTCGTCGGCCGCCGCGACCTGATCGACCAGTGGCTGGTACGCCTGCCCCTCGTGGTCCGTCTTCGGCACATAGTGCGTCACGTCCCGGCGCACCCGCTCGAGCAGTCTGGTGCCCTGGTCGGTGAGCTGTCCCTTCTCGACCATGTGGTCCCACTCGGTGTTCACGGCATAGCTGACATAGGCGTCGACGTCGTCACGGATACGGGCGCGGACCTCGGCCGGATAGACCTCTGCCCGTGCGCTCACCTCGTGCAGCGCCTGCGCTTCGTGGCGCACCGACTCCTGGGCCGCGCTGCGAGCCTCCCAGACGCCCGCGATGGCCAGGCCCAGCACGATCGCGTACACCACGCCGATCATCATCGTCATGTACTCGATGACGCTGGGGGTCTCCGACGGGTCGTCGTCCTCGCCGACCCGCCGGTGGTTGATGACGGTGATGGTGAGGACGACGGCGCACGCCGCGGCCATCGCGATCGACAGTACGACCCATTCCGACAAGGAAACCTCCGGGAACTAGCGGGATCGGGGGCGCAGAAAGGCCGCGGCGAGCACGGCCGGGGCGGTGACCAGGAGCGTGAGCGAGACCAGTGACGGACCGTCCCGCGGCTCCTCGCGCTGAGGTCTGCGGTAGTGGGGGAGCGCGACCGGGGTCGGTGGCGCGGGGGCCGGCCGGGCCTTGACCGGGGCGGGCGGCGGCGGTGCCGGTGGAGGCGGCGGCGCGGGCGCCGGCTCGATCCGCGGGGGCGCGGGCGGCTCGGGCGGTGGGGGCGGTGGAGGCGGTGGAGGCGGTGGAGGCGGAGGCGGTGGAGGCGGGGGTTCCGGTGGCGGTGGCGCCGGGGCCGGCGGCGGAGGAGGTGGCTCCGGAACGGGCGATGGCCCCGCCACGCAGTGGGCGCTGCCCGCGACCGCGACGGCGGAACCGGGCCCGCCCGGACCGATCGAGGCATACGAGCAGGAGTCGGCCGCGGCGGGCAGTGGAGCCGTCAGCAGCCAGGCGAGTGCGGCGGCTGAAAGCAGCCGTCCGACGAGCGATCCGTACACGCCGGTGAGCATGATCCACGAAGGTGGCCGGCACGCCCGAACGGGTGGTGATTCGCCTGATGGAGGGGTTGTCGGCGGATCGGGTTTGCGGCCCCGGGGAAATTTTCCGCCGGCCGTTGAACACTCGGTGCCCTCCCGCCCGTACCTAGGGCCATGAACGGGCGCACCCCAGGCGCCACAACAGACACCGGGGATTACGGGAGTTGACATGAACACCTGGCGGAACGCCTCGCTCGCGGTCACCGCGGCGGCCGTACTCGCGCTGACGACGGCGTGCGGTCAGGAAAAGGGAACGGAGACCAACGGCCAGGCGGTGGGCGCGGTCAACCCGGCCGGACAGCCCGCGGCCGACAGCGGCTACGGGGCCGGGTACGGCTCCGGCGCCGACGCCGCCGCCAACCCCAAGACGGCGGGACAGCTCGCCGTCTGGGACAGCAAGAAGCTCGGCAAGGTGCTCACCGACAGCGAGGGGTTCACGCTCTACCGCTTCGACAAGGACACCGCCACTCCGCCGAAGTCGAACTGCAACGGCGACTGCGCGAAGGCCTGGCCCGTGGTGGCCGCCGGTGATGTCACTCCCGCCCCCGGCACGGACACCTCGATGATCGGCGAGGTCACCCGCGCCGACGGCACGAAGCAGCTGACCATCGGCGGCTGGCCG
The DNA here is from genome assembly GCF_036181745.1 of Streptomyces sp. NBC_00259. Classification (NCBI taxonomy): domain Bacteria; kingdom Bacillati; phylum Actinomycetota; class Actinomycetes; order Kitasatosporales; family Streptomycetaceae; genus Streptomyces; species Streptomyces sp. NBC_00259. The sequence goes on from NZ_CP108080.1 coordinate 7,156,378, forward strand.
ATGTACCGCTATGCGAAGGACACCAAGCCCGGCGACGCCAACGGCCAGGGCGTGGGCGGCACCTGGTTCGCCTCGGCCCCCGACGGCAAGAAGGCCGCGCTCGGCGGAGGCGGTGCGGCGGAGGAGGGCGGCGAAGCCGCCGATCTCGCGGGTCTTTCCGTCCGCAAGGACCCCAAGCTCGGCGAAGTCGTCGTCGACAAGAACGGAATGACCGTCTACCGCTTCATGAAGGACTCGGCCTGGCCGATGAAGACGGCCTGCACCGGGTCCTGCCTGACGAAGTGGCCGGTCGTCGAGCCCGTCGACAAGAACGACACCGAGGGCATCCTCAAGAAGGGCTTCGTCACCTTCGACCGCCCCGACGGCATCAAGCAGCAGACCATCGACTGCTGGCCGATCTACACCTTCTCCGGCGACAAGAAGCCCGGCGACACCAACGGGCAGGGCGTGGGCGGCACCTGGTTCGCCGTATCACCCCAGGGTAAGCCGGTCGGAGCGCCCAAATAGGTCCCCACGCAGCGCCTCCGGCCACCGGCCCGCCGTCACGCCCCCGCGTGCCGGCGGGTCGGCTGTTTGCCGTTGTTCGCCCATGGTCCGAGGGCGCACGTGCCGGTGGCGTGTGACCAAGAACGGATCGTTAATTTCCGTTTCTGCTCGCTCTCTTGGCGGGCGATCAGTAGCCTCGGCTCGAACACCGGCCGCGAAGCAGGCCGTATCCCCCGTGGCGACTTGTTGGAGACATCAATGGAGCGTCCCGCCTGGGCCCCGCCGGGCATCGACATTTCGGTGCCGAGCGTGTCCCGCATTTACGACTACTACCTGGGCGGCTCGCACAACTTCGAGGTCGACCGTGAAGCCGCCCGCAAGGCCATGCAGTTCCTGCCGGGCCTCCCCAAGATCATGCAGGCGAACCGGGCTTTCATGCGCCGAGCCGTACACTACGCCGTCGGTGAGGGAGTCACCCAGTTCCTCGATATAGGTTCGGGCATACCGACGTTCGGCAATGTGCACGAGGTCGCGCAGAAAGCCGAACCGGAGGCCCGCGTGGTGTACGTCGACCACGACCCGGTCGCCGTCGCCCACAGCCAGGCCGTGCTCGACGGCAACGAGCGGGCCGGCATCGTCCAGGCCGACCTGCGCAAACCGGCCGAGATCCTCGGGAGTGCCGAGGCCGGCCGGCTGCTCGACCTCGAACAGCCCGTGGCCCTGCTGCTCGTCGCCGTGCTCCACTTCCTGGAGGACGCCGACGACCCGATGCGCTCCGTCGCCGAACTGAGGGACGCGCTCGCGCCCGGCAGCCTCCTCGTCGTCACCCACGCCTCGTACGAGGGCATTCCGCTCCCCAAGGAGCAGGCGGGCGGCGCCGTCGGCGTCTACCGGGACATCCGCAACCCGCTCGTCATGCGCTCCCGCGAGGAGATCGCGCGCTTCCTCGACGGGTTCGAACTCGTCGACCCGGGGCTGGTGTCGATGCCCGACTGGCGGCCCGACGCCCCGGCCGAGGAGGACCCGTTCGCGTTCTCCGGTTTCGCAGGGGTGGGGCGCAAGGCGTGATGTCGCCGTCGCAGGCAGCGGGTTCCGCGGCGGACCCGGACGATCCGGAGGACAGACTCCGGCGGTTCGCGACGATCTGGAGCCGGGCGATCTTCCCGGTGACGGCCACGTCGCTGACCCGCCCCGAGTTCGAACAGCATCTCCTGCCACTGGCACGGGAGTTGAACGAGGCGCTGCACGCGCGTCCGTTCGACCCCGTCGCCGCCCAGCGGGTCGGAGCCGCCCTCGTCGACGCCCACTGCACGGATCCGGACTCCCTCAGTCGTACGCTCGGCGTCGTCGACGCGTATCTGGTCCTGTACTGCGGGGCCGACCAGGAGCCGGCCGAGGACAGCCGCGCCCGCTGCGCCCGGCTGCAGCACGCCCTCGCCGCCGGCTACGCCCAGGCGCTGCGGGAGCGTACCCTCACCGAGCAGGAGGCCATCGCCCGTTCGGCGCTGGCGGCGCGCAGCGACGCCATGGACGCCCTGCACGCCACCGAGACCCGCTTCCGCGCGGTGTTCGAGGGAGCGGCCATCGGCATCGGCATCGCCGACCTCGACGGCAACGTGCTGGAGGTCAACGACACCCTGACCCGGATGTTCGGCGGGCTGGAGCACCATGTGCGCGGCCGCAAGGTCAACGAGTGGGCACACCCGGAGGACCGGCCGCAGACCTGGAACATGTACGACGAGCTCGTACGCGGCGAACGCGAGCACTACCGGGTGGAGAAGCCGTTCTTCCGCAACGACGGCACGGTGCTGTGGACCAATCTCACCGTCTCGCTGCTGCGGGACGCGGAAGGTCTGCCGCAGTACCAGCTGGCGTTGATGGAGGACACCACCGAGCGGCGGCTGCTCAACCTCCGGCTCCGGTACGAGGCGACGCACGACGCCCTCACCGGTCTGCCCAACCGCACCCTCTTCTTCGAGCGGCTGGAGAAGGCCCTGGCCGCGGCCGACGGGGCGCGCTTCGGACTCTGCTACCTCGATCTCGACGGCTTCAAGGCCATCAACGACAGCCTCGGCCACTCGGCGGGCGACCGGCTGCTCGTCGAGGTCGCCGACCGGCTGCAGAGCTGTGCCACGGCACCCGTCGAGATGGTGGCGAGGCTCGGCGGCGACGAGTTCGTGGCCCTGACCACCGGCCGGGACACCCAGCGCGCGGTCCGTGACCTCGCCACCAGGATCCTCACCGTACTGGCCGCGCCGATCACGCTCGACGGGCGGGAGATCAGGGTCCGCGGCAGCATCGGGATCGTCGAGGGACCCGCGGGCGAGCGGACCTCCGCCGAGGTGCTGCGGAGCGCCGACATCACGATGTACCGGGCCAAGTCGGCGGGCGGCAACCGGTTCGAGCTCGCAGACCCCGAGGCGGACGCCCGCGCGATCACCCGGCACGGGCTGACCACGGCGCTGCCGGCAGCGCTGGAGCGCGGCGAGTTCTTCATCGAGTACCAGCCGTTGGTGCATCTCGGCGACGGCACCGTGTACGGCGCGGAGGCGCTGGTGCGCTGGTCCCATCCGCAGCACGGCGTCCTCGGGCCCGACCACTTCATCCCGCTCGCCGAACACACCGGGCTGATCGTGCCGTTGGGCCGCTGGGTGCTCCAGGAGGCCGTAGGGCAGGCCCGGTTCTGGCACGAGCAGGCGAGCCTCGGCGGGCAGGGGGAGCACGGGGCCGCCGCGCGGCCGCTGCGGATCAACGTCAACCTGTCGCCGACCCAGCTGCACCATCCCGGTCTCGTCGCCGACACGGTCGATGTCCTGGAGCGCTCGGGCCTCGCACCCGGGGCGCTGTGCCTGGAGGTCACCGAGTCGGCGCTGATCGGCGCGGACGAGGATCTGCTCAAGCCGCTGCGGCAACTCGCCGAGATGGGCGTCGACATAGCGCTCGACGACTTCGGCACGGGCTACTCGAACCTCGCCAATCTGCGGCGGCTGCCGGTCAGCGTGCTCAAGCTGGACCGCTCCTTCACCCAGGGCATGCAACGGCATCCGGCGGATCCGGTCGATCTGAAGATCGTCGAGGGGATCGTCTCGCTGGCACACAGCCTGGAACTGGCCGTGACGGTGGAGGGCGTGGAGACCGGCGTGCAGGCGGAGCAGCTCCGTGAACTGGGCTGCGACACGGCCCAGGGCTGGTACTACGCCCGCCCTGGCCCGCCGGACCGCCTTCACACCCTGTCCCTGGCGGACGCGGTGTAGGGGGTGTCCGGTGGGTCTTGCTGGGCTCGCGGCGTCATGCGACTCCGTCTCCGGCGTTGTCGTCGGGCGCCAACTCCCCCGTAGCCCTCCGGGCACGGGAGGTACCCCCACCGCGTTGTCTTCCTCCTCCGCCTTGGATCCGAAGCCGCATGACGCCGCTCACTGATCCGGCCTGACCCACCGGACACCCCCTAGCCCTCCGGGCGTGGGGACGATCGATGCTCCGGCCCCGGGCGGGTCAGCGGCTCGCCCGGCCTGCGTCCGGCCCCCGGCCGTGGCCGGCCCTGGCGGCGCTCGCGTGCGAGCGCGGGGGCCCGAGGGCCGGCCCCGTACGCGTTCGTCAGGCGTCCGGGGCCGGCGTGCGGGTGCGCAGCAGCATCCGCTGGAGTTCGCGTGCCGCGCGCGGGGGCGCGACGTCACTGCGGTGTGCCAGCGCGATCGTGCGCCGCAGCCCCGGCCGCGCCAAGGCCGTCACGCGCAGGTCGCGGCCCGCCCGCGCCGCCACCATGCGCGGTACCACCGCCAGCCCCAGCCCCGCCCGCACGAACCCCAGCACCGCGTCCATCTCACCGCCCTCCACGGTGAAGGCCGGCTCGAACCCCGCCGCCCGGCACGCCGCCACCGTCAGGTCCCGCAGGTCGTACCCGTGGCGGAACATCACCAGCGGCTCGCCTTCCAGGTCCGCGATCCGCACCGGCCGGCGCGGCGCGGGCGCGGCCGCCGACGAGACGACGACCAGGTCCTCCTGAAGCAGTTCCACCGTCGTCAGCGCCGGCGACGGCGTCGGCAGCGGCAGCACCACCAGCGCCAGGTCGAGCGCGCCGCGCGCGAGCTCCCGTACGAGATCGTGCGAGCCGCTCTCCTCGATCAGCAGCTCGATCCCGGGGTGCAGATCATGGAACGCGCGCAGCACGTCGGGCAGCAGCCCCGTGCACACGCTCGGCGTCGCTCCGAGCCTGATCCGCCCGCGCCGCAGCTGCGCCAGCTCCTGCACCTCGTGCCTGGCCGTGTCCGCGTCCGCGAGGATCCGCCGGGCCAGCGGCAGCAGGGTCTCGCCGGCGTCCGTGAGCGCGACATTGCCGCGCGCCCGGCTGAACAGCTCCGCCCCCAGCTCCTTCTCCAGCGCCCTGATCTGCTGCGACAGCGACGGCTGCGAGACGTGCACCCGCTCCGCGGCCTGCGTGAAGTGCAGGGTCTCGGCCACGGCCACGAAGTACACGAGCTGCTGGAACTGCATAGGCACAGCCTATCGATATGAGCCGGACCATGTCTTGGACCTGTCGCCACTACCGGCCCTAGCGTCTGGTCCATGGCTCTGGCAACGCGGACGGACCGACGACCGTCCATGACCCGCACCCTGTGGGGATCGACCGTCGGCAAGAAAACGGTCATGGCCGTGACCGGCCTGATCATGCTCGGCTACCTGGTCGTCCACATGCTGGGCAACCTCAAGATCTTCTTCGGCTCCGACGAATTCAACGGCTACGCCCACTGGCTCCGGACCCTCGGAGAGCCCTTCCTCCACTACGAGTGGGCCCTCTGGATCTTCCGCGTCGTGCTGCTCGCCGCCGTCGTACTGCACGCGGTGTCGGCGTACCAGCTCAGCCGCCGCGACATCAGGGCGCGCCCCGCCGCCTACGTCCACAAGCGGCGCCGCGCGAGCTACGCCACCCGCACCATGCGCTGGGGCGGCATCATCCTCGGGCTGTTCATCGTCTGGCACCTGCTGGACCTGACCACGCTCACCGTCAACGAGAACGCCCAGCACGGCCGGCCGTACGAGAACGTCGTCGCGACCTTCTCCACCCCCTACGGCAACGCCATCTACCTCACCGCGATGCTCGCCCTCGGCCTGCACATCCGCCACGGCTTCTGGAGCGCCGCCCAGACCCTCGGCGCGGGCAACGCACGGCGCGAGCGCGCCCTCAAGACCACCGCCAACGCCCTCGCGCTGGTACTGACGCTGGGTTTCATCGCGGTGCCCGTCGCCGTCATGACCGGAATGGTGAAGTGACATGACCTTCCTGGAGTACGAGACCGGTGCACCGGTCGCCGACACCAAGGCCCCCGAAGGCCCCATCGCCGAGCGCTGGGACCGCCGCCGCTTCGAGGCCAAGCTGGTCAACCCGGCCAACCGCCGCAAGCACACCGTCATCGTCGTCGGCACCGGCCTCGCCGGGGGCTCCGCCGGAGCCACCCTCGCCGAGCAGGGCTACCACGTCGTCCAGTTCTGCTACCAGGACTCACCGCGCCGCGCCCACTCGATCGCCGCCCAGGGCGGCATCAACGCGGCCAAGAACTACCGCAACGACGGCGACTCCGTCCACCGCCTGTTCTACGACACCGTCAAGGGCGGCGACTTCCGCGCCCGCGAGTCCAACGTCCACCGGCTCGCCCAGATCTCCGTGGAGATCATCGACCAGTGCGTCGCCCAGGGCGTGCCCTTCGCCCGCGAGTACGGCGGCCTCCTCGACACCCGCTCCTTCGGCGGTGTCCAGGTCTCCCGGACCTTCTACGCCCGTGGCCAGACGGGCCAGCAGCTGCTCCTCGGCGCCTACCAGGCGCTGTCCCGGCAGATCGCGGCCGGCAACGTCGAGCTGCATCCGCGCACCGAGATGCTCGACCTGATCGTCGTCGACGGGCGGGTCAGGGGCATCGTGGCCCGCGATCTGATCACCGGGAGGATCGACACCTACTTCGCCGACGCGGTGGTCCTGGCCAGCGGCGGCTACGGCAACGTCTTCTACCTGTCGACGAACGCCATGAACTCGAACGCCACCGCCGTCTGGCGGGCCCACCGGCGCGGTGCCTACTTCGCCAACCCCTGCTTCACCCAGATCCACCCCACCTGCATCCCGCGCACCGGCGACCACCAGTCCAAGCTGACGCTGATGAGCGAGTCGCTGCGCAACGACGGACGGATCTGGGTCCCGAAGGCGAAGGGCGACACCCGTCCGGCGAACGAGATCCCGGAGGACGAGCGCGACTACTACCTGGAGCGCATCTACCCCTCCTTCGGCAACCTCGTGCCGCGCGACATCGCCTCGCGGGCGGCGAAGAACGTCTGCGACGAGGGACGGGGAGTCGGCCCCGGCGGCCAGGGCGTCTACCTCGACTTCGCCGACGCCATCCGCCGGATGGGCCGGGCCAAGGTCGAGGAGAAGTACGGCAACCTCTTCGACATGTACGAGCGGATCACCGCGGAGAACCCGTACGAGGTGCCGATGCGGATCTATCCCGCCGTGCACTACACGATGGGCGGACTCTGGGTCGACTACGACCTCCAGACCAACGTCCCCGGCCTCTTCGCGATCGGCGAGGCCAACTTCTCCGACCACGGTGCCAACCGCCTCGGCGCGTCCGCGCTGATGCAGGGACTCGCCGACGGCTACTTCGTCCTCCCGTCGACCATCAACGACTACCTCGCCCGCAGCCCGCACCTGGACGCCCTGGACGCCTCGCACCCCGTGGTGGCCGACGTGCTCGCCGAGACCGAGGACCGGCTCCAGCTGCTCCTCGCCGTCGACGGCGACCGTACGCCCGACTCCTTCCACCGTGAACTCGGCGAGCTGATGTGGGAGTTCTGCGGAATGGCCCGCACCGAGGAGGGGCTGCGCAAGGCCCTGGACCGGATCCCGCAGATCCGCGAGGAGTTCTGGCGCCGGATCAAGGTTCCCGGTACCGGCGAGGAGTTCAACCAGTCGCTGGAGAAGGCCAACCGCATCGTCGACTACCTGGAGCTCGCCGAGCTGATGTGTCTCGACGCGCTGAACCGGAGCGAATCCTGCGGCGGCCACTTCCGTGAGGAGTCCCAGACCCCCGACGGCGAGGCGGAGCGGAGGGACGAGGAGTTCTCGTACGCCGCCGCCTGGGAGTTCACCGGCACCGGCGAAGCCCCCGTCCTGCACAAGGAAGACCTCGTCTTCGAGTACGTCCACCCCACCCAGCGGAGCTACGCATGAAGCTCAGACTGCGCGTCTGGCGCCAGCAGAACGCCGACACCCCCGGTGCCATGGCCACCTACGAGGTGGACGGGATCTCGCAGGACATGTCGTTCCTGGAGATGCTCGACACCCTCAACGAGGAACTCATCCTGCGCGGTGAGGACCCCGTCGCCTTCGACCACGACTGCCGCGAGGGCATCTGCGGTGCCTGCTCGCTCGTCATCAACGGCGACGCGCACGGCCCCGAGCGCACCACCACCTGCCAGCTCCACATGCGGTCGTTCCAGGACGGTGACACGATCGACGTCGAGCCGTGGCGTGCCTCCGCCTTCCCGGTGGTGAAGGACCTGGTCGTGGACCGCTCGGCCTTCGACCGGATCATCCAGGCCGGCGGCTACATCTCGGTGCCGACCGGCGCCGCCCCCGAGGCCCACGCGACCCCGGTCCCCAAGGCCGACGCCGACACCGCCTTCGAACACGCCGAGTGCATCGGCTGCGGCGCGTGCGTCGCGGCCTGCCCCAACGGCTCGGCGATGCTCTTCACCTCGGCGAAGATCAACCACCTCAACGTGCTGCCGCAGGGCGCCCCCGAGCGCGAGACCCGGGTGCTCGACATGGTCGCGGCCATGGACGAGGAGGGCTTCGGCGGCTGCACCCTGACCGGTGAGTGCGCCACCGCGTGCCCCAAGGGCATCCCGCTGCCGTCCATCGCGGCGATGAACCGGGAATGGCTGCGGGCGACGCGCAAGGTCAACCGGTAGGGCCGACGAGGAGCCGGCCGGCCCCCGGACGCCGGAGCCGGCGGGTCTGCGGACGCCGGAGCCGGCGGGTCCGGTCGCCGGGATGTGTCGTCACGTGAACGACCCGTGGCGGCCCGCGCCGTCCGCGAAGCGTTCCGCGCCCTCCTGGGTCTCCCCGGCGGTGAGCGGGACCAGGCCGTGCCGGTACTCGCCGGCCAGCGCGTCCGCTTCGGTCAAGCCGTGCTGTTCGCGTACGGAGAGCCGGTCGTGACGGAGACACAGTTGCGGGAACGCGGCGATCTCCCGGGCGAGTCGCTCGGCGGCCCGGCGGGCGTCGCCGGTCGGCACCAGCCGGTTGGCGAGCCCGATGTCGAGCGCCTCGGCGGCCGGGACGGGCCGGCCGGTGAGAATCATGTCCATGGCGCGGCTCTCGCCGATCAGCCGCGGCAGTCTCACCGTGCCGCCGTCGATCAGCGGTACGCCCCAGCGCCGGCAGAACACCCCGAAGACCGCGTCCTGTTCGGCGACCCGCAGATCGCACCAGAGCGCGAGTTCCAGTCCGCCGGCCACCGCATGCCCGGAGACCGCGGCGATGACGGGCTTGGTCAGCCGCATCCGGGTGGGACCCATCGGCCCGTCGCCGTCGGCGGTGACCTTGTTTCCGCGCTCGGTGCCGATGCCCTTGAGGTCGGCGCCCGCGCAGAACGTACCGCCCTCGCCCCACAGCACCGCGACCGCCGCCTCCTCGTCCGCCTCGAAGCGGCGGAACGCGTCCGCGAGCAGGGCGGCCGTCGGGCCGTCGACCGCGTTGCGCACCTCGGGGCGGCTGAGGACCACCGTGAGCACGGGGCCGTCACGTTCGGTCCGTACGGCTGGACTGTCGTCGTTCATCGTTCGCCCTCCTCGGTGACCGGCCTGGCACGGGACATGGTCGCGCGACCAGGCGGCCGACGCTGCCCTTGGCATATGTTCAGGCCAGATTCTCCCTGTGACGCCCGGCACGCACGACACGCACATTGTGAAGATCTTTCACGTGATCGTCACATTCGGGCCCGGACTTCACGTTCGGAGGTCCGGGGGAGTGCGCGGACCGCAAGATCGGCCTTGTTCAACTCTGCACTGTGTGTGGCGACATGTCCGTATGGCGGCCAACCCGTTCCCGGCGATTTCTGCCCATTGCCGACCGGGCGGTAGGCATGGCGACGGCGGTACCGACCGACCAGCGGAACCGCCGTACGACCACATCCACTTGGGGGTAACGCATGTCCGGAATCACCCGCCGCCAGGCCCTGGGCGCGGCCGCCGGTGCCGCCACGGGCCTCGCCGTCGCCGGTGCCGCCTACGGCGGCGCGGCACAGGCCGCGGCCGATCCGCAGAACGAGCCCGGTACGCCCGGCTCCTTCGACGAGGTCTACAAGGGCCGCCGTATACAGGGTGGGCCGTCGCACGACGGCGGCCACGGAGGCGGTCATGGGGGCGGCAACGGAGGCGGCGGCGACCACGGAGGCCACGGCGGCGGCTACACCGTCCGCATAGACGGCCAGGAGCTCCACGTCATGCGCAACGCGGACGGCACCTGGATCAGCGTGATCAACCACTACGAGCCGCAGGCCACGCCACGCGCCCTGGCCCGCGCCGCCGTCACCGAACTCCAGGGCGCCGCCCTCGTCCCGCTCGCCCTCGTCTGATCCGGAGCACCACCGCCATGACCATACGCAAGAACCAGGCCCAGCTCAGCGCCGACGAGAAGCGACGCTTCGTCAACGCCCTCCTCGCCCTCAAGCGCAACGGGCAGTACGACACCTTCGTCACCACCCACAACGCCTTCATCATGAGCGACACGGACACCAGCGACCGCGTGGGCCACCGCTCGCCGTCGTTCCTGCCGTGGCACCGCAGATTCCTCATCCAGTTCGAGCAGGCCCTGCAGTCCGTGGACCCGACCGTGGCACTCCCGTACTGGGACTGGACCGCCGACCGCACCACCGCCTCCTCGCTCTGGGCCGCCGACTTCCTCGGTGGCACCGGCCGCGCCCGGGACGGACAGGTCATGGACGGCCCCTTCGCGGCCGCCTCAGGAGGCTGGAACATCAACGTCCGCGTCGACGGCCGCGGTTACCTCCGGCGCGCCCTCGGCTCCGGCGGGCGGCAGCTCCCGACGAAGGCCGAGACCGACTCCGTCCTCGCCATGTCCACCTACGACGCACCGCCGTGGAACAGCGCCTCGGACGGCTTCCGCAACCACCTCGAAGGGTGGCGCGGGGTCAATCTGCACAACCGTGTGCACGTCTGGGTCGGCGGCCAGATGGCGACCGGAGTCTCCCCGAACGACCCGGTGTTCTGGCTCCACCACGCGTTCATCGACAAGCTCTGGGCCCAGTGGCAGCAGCGCCACCCCGCCTCCCCGTACCTCCCGGCCGCCGGCACACCCGACGTCGTGGACCTGCGCGACACCATGCGCCCGTGGAACGACGTGACACCGGCGGACATGCTGGACCACACGCCGCACTACACGTACGACACGGCCGCCTGACCCACCACGGGACCCGCGCCGTCAGGTCGTGCGTGTCGCGCGGCCGAGCGTCGTGGCGAGATACGGCGCGGTGCGGCTCCCCGCCGCCCGCGCCACCTCCGCCGGGGTGCCCTCCGCCACGATCCGGCCGCCCTCGTCCCCGCCGCCCGGGCCCAGGTCCAGCACCCAGTCGGCGTCCACCACCACGTCCATGTCGTGCTCGACGACCACCACCGAGTGCCCGGCGTCGACCAGATCGTGCAGCCGGCGCATCAGCACCTCCACGTCCGCCGGATGCAGTCCGGTGGTCGGTTCGTCCAGGACGTACAGCGTGTGGCCCCGGTGCTGCCGCTGCAGCTCGGTGGCGAGCTTGATGCGCTGCGCCTCGCCGCCGGACAGTTCGGTCGCCGGCTGGCCGAGCCGCAGATAGCCGAGGCCGACGTCCAGCAGTGCCCCGAGGCTCCGCAGCGCCGCCGGGGTGCCGGCGAAGACCTCCGCCGCGGCCTCCACGGTCAGATCGAGCACCTCGGCGACGGTCAGCCCGCCGTGCCGCACTTCGAGGGTCTCCGGGTTGTAGCGGGCCCCGTGGCACTCCGGGCACGGCGCGTACGTACTGGGCAGGAAGAGGAGTTCCACGGACACGAAACCCTCGCCCTGGCAGGTCTCGCACCGACCGCCGGCCACGTTGAAGGAGAACCGCCCGGCCCGGTAGCCGCGTGCCCGGGCCTCGTCGGTGGCGGAGAAGAGCTTGCGTACGACGTCGAAGAGCCCCGTGTACGTGGCGAGATTGGACCGGGGCGTGCGGCCGATCGGCTTCTGGTCCACGGTCACCAGCCGTTCCACGCCCGGTAGTTCCTCCGTGATGGCGCCGACCAGCGTCGACTTCCCCGAGCCCGACACACCGGTGACCGCCGTGAACACACCGAGCGGCAGCCGCGCCGTGAGACCGCGCAGATTGTGCCGGGTGACCGGCCCGAGGACGAGGTGCCCGGACGGCTCGCGCACCGCCCGCCGCGGCCCCGCGCCCGCCTCGAAGAGGAAGCGGCGCGTCGCCGACTCCGCCACCTCGGCGAGCCCCTCGGGGGGCCCGCTGTGCAGCACCCGGCCGCCGTGCTCACCGGCCCGCGGCCCCACGTCGACCAGCCAGTCCGCGTGCCGCACCACCTCCAGATGGTGCTCGACCACGAAGACCGTGTTGCCGCTCGCCTTGAGCCGGTCCAGAACGACGATCAGCGCATCCGTGTCCGCCGGGTGCAGCCCGGCCGACGGCTCGTCGAGCACGTACACGACACCGAAGAGCCCGGACCGCAGCTGGGTCGCCAGCCGCAGCCGCTGAAGCTCCCCGCTGGAGAGCGTCGGCGCCGCGCGGTCCAGACTCAGATAGCCGAGACCCAGTTCGGTCACCGTGGCGATCCGGGCCAGCAGATCCGCGGTCAGCACCCGCGCCGGCTCGTCACCGGGGCCCTCGTGCAGCACCCGGGCCAGCTCGGTCAGCGGCAGTGTCGCCAGCTCGGCGATCGTCCGCCCCGCGTAGGTCACCGCGAGCGCCTCCGGCCGCAGCCTGCTGCCCCCGCACACCGGGCACGGCTCGGCCGTCAGGAAACGCTCGGCCTTCGTGCGCAGGGTCCGGCTCTTGGAATCGGCGAAGGTGTGCAGCACATAGCGCCGGGCGCTCATGTACGTACCCTGGTACGGCCGCTGGATACGGCCCGCCTCGCGGACCGGATGCACCGTCACCACCGGCTGCTCGTCGGTGAACAGGATCCAGTCGCGGTCCTTCTGCTCCAGCTCGCGCCACGGCCGCTCGATGTCGTACCCGAGGGCGTCCAGGACGTCGCGCAGGTTCTTGCCCTGCCAGGCCCCCGGCCACGCGGCGATCGCTCCCTGCCGGACCGACAGCGCGGGATCCGGCACCAGCAGCTCTTCGGTGGTGCGGTGGATCCGCCCGAGACCGTGGCACTCGGGGCAGGCCCCGGCCGCCGTGTTGGGCGAGAACGCGTCGGAGTCGAGCCGCTCGGCGCCCTCCGGGTACGCGCCGGCCCGCGAGAACAGCATCCGCAGCGAGTTCGAGAGCGTCGTGACCGTGCCGACGGAGGAGCGCGACGTGGGGGAGGAGCGGCGCTGCTCCAGGGAGACGGCCGGCGGCAGCCCGGTGATCTCGCCGACCTTCGGTACGCCCACCTGGTGGATGAGCCGGCGCGCGTAGGGGGCGACGGACTCGAAGTAGCGCCGCTGGGCCTCGGCGTAGATCGTGCCGAAGGCGAGCGAGGACTTGCCCGACCCGGAGACGCCGGTGAAGACGGTGAGGGCGTCCCGGGGAATGTCGACGTCGACGTTCCTGAGGTTGTGCTCGCGGGCGGCGCGGACGCGGATGTAGGGATCGTGGGGGCCTTGCATACCGCGGATTCTAGGCAGCGGCCGGGACATCCGCGCTGGTCAGCCCCGCGAGCAGGGCGAGACGGCGGAACGAGTCCAGCAGTGCGGCGCGGTCGTACGTACTCGTCGTCACCAGCACCTCGTCCGCGCCGGTGTCGCTGATCACCGCCTCCAGCGCCTCCTTGACCTGCTCCTGCGTGCCGTGGATCGGGCCGCGCAGCCCCGACTCGTAGAACTCCCGCTCCTTCGCGGTCATCGCCGCGGCCTCGATCCGCCCGGCCGGCGCGAGCGGCGGGAACGTGCCGTGCGTGCGGGAGTACGCCATCGCCCACGCCTCCGGCACCAGCAGCCGCCTCGCCTCCTCCTCGCTGCCCGCGACCGCGACGGTGCCCGCCACGACGACGTACGGCTCGTCCGCCCACACGGAGGGGCGGAACTCCGCGCGATACCGTTCGACGGCCGCCGACAGCCGGTCCCGGCCCTTCAGGTCGCCGATCACCAGGGGCACCCCGGCGGCCGCGGCGATCCCGGCGCCCTCACCGGTGGCCAGCACGAACGGGGGCACCCGCAGCCCTTCGGAGGGATGGGCGTGCACCTGCGGATGCGCTCGCCGTGTGCCCCGCGGTCCCCGTGATCCCTCGAACCACCCCAGCAGCTCGCTCAGCTGCCCCGCGAAGTCCTCGGCGTCGTCCTTCTCGCGCCCGAGCGCCCTGCGGACGCCGCCCGTGAACCCCACCGAGCGGCCGAGGCCCATGTCGATCCGGCCCGGGAAGAGCGACTCCAGTACGCCGAACTGCTCGGCCACCACCAGGGTTTGGTGGTTGGGCAGCATCACCCCGCCCGTCCCGACCCGGATCGTGGACGTCGCGGCGGCCACCGCGGCCGCCAGCACCGTCGGCGCCGAACCGGCCACGCCCGGCACCCCGTGGTGCTCGGCCACCCAGAAGCGGTGGAAGCCCAGCTCCTCCACCTGCTGTGCGAGCCGGACGGTGCCGCGGAGCGCCTGAGGGGCGTCCTGGCCCTCACGGGTGCGGGAGCGGTCCAGTACGGAGAACCGGGTCGAAGCGATCACTGAGCTCATACACCGTTCAACAGGTGGGGGCCATGATGATTCCCGCAGGCCCTACGCTTGGGGCGCGTGACGCAAGCGACGACGCAGACGGGCCGCGAGCCCGGCCGTGAGACAGGCCGGGGCAGCAGGCCGCTGGCCGTGTTCGACCTGGACGGCACCCTCGCGGGGAACGGCCACCGCCAGCACTTCCTGGAGCGCAGGCCGCGCGACTGGGCGGGGTTCTTCGCCGCCGCACCCGACGACACACCGCTCGCCGAGGGCCTGCGGATCGTGGCCGAGGCGACGGTGGAGTGCGAAGTCGTGTACCTGACCGGTCGGCCGGAGCGCTGCCGGGCGGACACCGTGGCGTGGCTGGAACGGCACGGCCTGCCGACGGGCCGCATCTGGATGCGCCGCAACGACGACCGCCGCCCCGCCCGGACGACCAAGCTGGACACGTTGCGGCGCCTCGCCCGCAGCCGCGAGATCCGCATGCTCGTGGACGACGACGAACTCGTCTGCGACGCCGCCGAACGTGCGGGCTTCCGCGTGGTGCGGGCCCGCTGGGCCGAGGCGTAGCGCCTCAGGCCCGCGGACGCGGGTGCTCACGCTCCCGGACGCGGATGCCTCACGCTCCCGGACGTGGATGCCTCACGCCCTTGGATGCGTCTGCCCTACGCCCTCTCGGACGCGGGTGCCTCAGACGTCGCCCTCTGCGTCCTCGAGGCGGAAACCGACCTTCAGGCCGACCTGGTAGTGCTCGATCTCGCCGTCCGCGATGTTGCCGCGCACCTGCGTCACCTCGAACCAGTCGAGGCTCCTCAGCGTCTGCTTGGCGCGGGCGATGCCGTTGCGGATGGCCTGGTCGACGCCCTCGTGCGAGGTGCCGACGATCTCAGTGACCCGGTAGGTGTGGTGGGACATGGGATCGCATTCCTCTCGGCCGTGTCAGTGGTTCCCCTCCACGTTGCCCCACCACGCCGAGGCGCGCGAGGCGTCGGCCACCGGCCGCCCGCCGTCGTCCCGGCCCACGGCCAGCCGCGACACGATGCGGTAGCGGTCGCCCCGGTACAGCGAGCGGACGTACTCCACGGGCCGGTCCGAGGCGTCGACGGTGACGCGGTCGAACAGCAGCGCGGGAGAGAGCACCGGCACGTCGAGCAGCCGCGCCTCGTCCTCGCCGAGCACGGTCGGCTCGATCGACTGCGTGGCGTGCGCCAGGCGGATCCCGAGGCGCTCGCGCAGATGGGCGTAGAACCCGCCCTCCATCTGCTCCGGCGACAGGCCCGGGACCAGGTCCGCCGGGATGTGCAGGTGCTCGAGGGCGATCGGCGCCCCGTCGACGAGCCGCAGCCGTGCCACGTACACCAGGGCGGTGGCGGAAGAGACCCGGAGCCTGCGCCCGACGCGGGCGCCGGCCCGGACGTCGCGCAGCTCCAGGACCCGGCTGGTCCACGCACCCGGAGCCCGCGGGGCCGTCCCCGGACGGTCCTCGGCGACGAGCTCCTGGGTGATCTTGGCGGGGGCGACGAACATCCCGCGCCCGTGCTCGCGCACGAGCCGGCCGGTGGCGACCAGGCTGGACCGAGACCGGCGAGGACCTCCCCGCCGGCTTCACCGTCCTGACCTGGCGCGACGCGGCCCACGGTCTCACCGCCGCACGCCGCGGCCACGACGTGATCATGGCGCCGTACCGCTGACCTATCTCGACTACCCGCAGTCCGACGACCCCGGCGAACCGCCCGGCCAGCCCGGCGGGATCGTCGACCTGCGCACCGTCCACGGGACCGAACCCGCCCCCGCCGACTGGGAACCCGAGGCCGCCGCCCGCGTCCTCGGCACCCAGGCCCAGCTGTGGACCGAGTACGTGCCCACGCCCGCGCACGCCGAGTACCTGTCCTTCCCCCGGCTGTGCGCCCTCGCCGAGAACGCCTGGTCCGGCCGCCGCGACTGGCCCGGCTTCCAGGAGCGGCTGCACCACCACCGCGTCCGGCTCGACACCCTCGGTGTGCCGCGCCGGCCCCCCACCATCGCCTCAGGAGAGGACAGCTCATGAACGTCAGACGCACCCGGATACGCGCGGCCCTCGCCGCCGCCCTCGTCGCCGGCGTCGGCTGCGCCACGCTCACCGCGGTGCCCGCGGCGGCAGGCGGTGAGCAGGTCAAGGTCCAGTACCGGCAGAGCTCCACCGGCGGCGACCAGGCCGAGCCCTGGTTCAAGGTGGTCAACACCGGCTCCGCCTCCGTTCCGCTGGGCCAGGTCAAGCTCCGCTACTACTTCAAGGCCGAGGCCGGCGCCTCGTACACCTACGCCTGTTCCTGGGCGGTGAAGGGCTGCGCCAACATCACCGGCACCTTCGGGACGCTCGCCAACCCGACCGCCACCGCCGACCGTTATCTGGAGATCGGCTTCACCGCGGGCGCAGGCAGCCTCGCCCCCGGCGCCGACACCGGCGACATGCAGCTGCGCTTCCACCGCTCCAACTGGCAGTCCCTCGTCCAGAGCGACGACTACTCCTTCGGGCCCACCCAGACCGCGTACGGGGACTGGACGAAGGTCACCGCGACCGTCGGCGGCAGCCTGGTCTGGGGCACGGCACCCGCGGGCAACGCCCCCGACCCCGATCCGACCGACCCGACCGACCCGCCGCCCACCGGCGGCGCGGCCCTCTTCGACGACTTCGCCGACACCTCGCACACCGACCCGGCGATCAGCGCCCACGGCTGGAGCGTACGGTCCAACTCCGGCGGCCCCGGGGTGCCCGGCGCCACCTGGGCCCCCGAGAACGTCACCTTCGCCCTGGAGGGACCAACTCGGTCATGAACCTGGAGACGTCCACGGCGGGTGCGGCCCAGTCGACGGAGATGACCGAAGTCCTCACCCGCGCCACGAAGTTCAAGAACGGCACGTACCCGGCGCGCGTCAAGTTCTCCGACACGCCCAAGAACGGCGGCCCGGACGGCGACCGCCTCGTCCAGACGTTCTTCACCATCAACGACCTCAAGGCGCCGATGGCGGACGACTACGCCGAGTACGACTTCGAGTACCTGCCCAACGGCGGCTGGGGCGAGCCGTCCAGCATCCTCTACTCCACCTCGTGGGAGACCTACCGGGCCGACCCCTGGGAGGCCGTCAACCAGCACTCCGAGGTCCGGGCGAGCTACGCCGGCTGGCACGACCTGGTCTTCACCATCGACAACAACGGCATCGTCTACTACGTCGACGGGCAGGAGTTCGGCCGGCACACGTACCTGCCCGAGCGGCCGATGTCGATCGACTTCAACCACTGGCTGATCGACCTGGCGGGACAGCCGAGCACCACACCGCGCGCCTACGACCAGAAGGTCGACTACGTGCTGCACGTGAAGGACCAGGTGCTCACCCCGGCGCAGGTGGCGGCCAAGGTCGCCGCCTATCGGTCGGCCGGCACGGCCTTCGAGGACACGGTGCCCGCGAGCCAGTGACCGGGTGCCCCGGGCCGGGCGGGCGAGGTGTCCCCTTGCCCGCCCGGTGGCACGGAGCAAGCGGCTGATCGCACGGTGCCCGGCGGTCACGTGAGGCTCCGGTGACCCCCTTGCCGTCCGCGGTCGCCCGTCATTCAGATGGCGCACATCCACACTCCGCACCCCCGTCATGTCGAATCCAGCCGGTCACGGAATTAGTTAGGTGCCGGACCGCCGCAGGCGCGGTCCGTCCCCACCGTCCGGCAAGGAGACCGCCATGCCCGCATCGCCAGCCGTCGTCCCGGCCCCGCTCATGACCGCCGCCGAACCCCGTTACGTGGTGTCCCTCGCCCGTGACCAGGACGACGTACGGGCCGCCCAGCGGCTGCGCCACCAGGTGTTCGCCGGCGAGATGGGTGCCCGGCTGGAGGGCCCCGAGCCCGGCCTCGACATCGACGCCTTCGACGCGTACTGCGACCACATCCTGGTGCGCCACGAGGACACCGGCGAGGTCGTCGGCACCTACCGGGTGCTGCCGCCCGAGCGCGCGAAGGTCGCGGGCCGGCTGTACTCCGAGACCGAGTTCGACCTCGCCCGGCTCGAGCCCATCCGCGACGACCTCGTGGAGGTCGGCCGCTCGTGCGTCCACCCCGCGCACCGCAACGGCGCCGTCATCGCCCTCATCTGGGCGGGTCTCGCGCGCTACATGACCCGCACCGGCCACACCTGGCTGTCCGGCTGCTGCTCGATCCCGCTCGCCGACGGCGGCACGCTCGCGGCCGGGACCTGGGACACGGTCAAGGCCAAGCACCTCGCCCCCGAGGAGTACTGGGTCACCCCGCACAAGCTCTGGAGCGCCGACGGCATCGCCCGCCCCGAGGGCCGCGCCGAGCTCCCGCCGCTGCTGCGGGGCTACCTCCGCCTCGGCGCCTGGGTGTGCGGCGCGCCCGCCCACGACCCGGACTTCGGCGTCGCCGACCTGTACGTCCTGCTGTCGCTGCGCCGCACCAACCCCCGCTACCTGCGCCACTTCCTCTCTCTGGCGCCGGTGAAATGAGCGTCTGGCTTCCCACCGCGCCCTGCACCCCGGCCGGCTGCGCGAGCTCGCAGTGGCCGACCGTCGGGCGGCTCACCGCCGTCCTGCGGCTGATCGCGGGCGCGTCGGCGGTCCTCGCGGGCGTCGTCCTGTCCCCGCTGGCGATCCCGCTCGGCCCGCGGGGCCGTGCCCGGCTGGTCGGGATGTGGTGCCGCACCGTGATCCGGGCCTTCGGGGTACGGATACGGATCACGGGTCCCGTGCCCGCGAGCGCGCCGGGCACCGGGCAGCACCCGGCGGCCGGCACGCTCGTCGTCCCCAACCACATCTCCTGGCTGGACATCCCGCTCGTCGCCGCCGTGCTGCCCGGGCGGATGCTCGCCAAGCGCGAGGTGCGGCAGTGGCCCGTCCTCGGGCCGCTCGCCGGATTCGGCGGGACGGTCTTCGTGGACCGGGACAGACTGCGCGCCCTGCCCGGGGTTGTCAGGGTCATGGCCGAGGCGCTCCGGTCCGGCGCACGGGTGATCGTCTTCCCCGAGGGGTCCACCTGGTGCGGCCGGGAGAAGGGGCGCTTCCGGCACGCGGCGTTCCAGGCGGCGATCGACGCCGGGGCGACCGTGCAGCCCGTACGGATCAGCTACGGTCCCGTCGGTGCCGCGGCGTTCGTCGGCGACGATCCGCTGGCCACCTCGCTCTGGCGGGTCGCGACGGCCGCCGGGCTCACCGCGGAGATCACGCTCCTGCCGCCGGTCCCCGCGGGCGCCCACCCCGACCGCCGCTCACTCGCCCGCGCCGCACAGCGCGCCGTGGCCGGGACGACGGCGGGCAACCACGCCGCCGCCCCGCACCTCGTGCGTGCGGCGATCCCCGGTCAGACCGCCGTCGACAGGGACAGCGCGAACCTGCCCTCCGCGTCCGTCCACCACTCGACCAGCTTCATCCCGGCATCCGCGAGTTCGGAACGCACCCCTTCCTGACGGAACTTCGCCGACACCTCCGTACGGATCTCCTCACCCGCCTCGAACGGCACCACCAGGTCCAGCTCGCGGATCTTCACGCTCACCGCCTCCCGCGCCCGGAGCCGCATCTCGATCCACTCCTCCCGCGCGTTCCACACGGCGACATGCTCGAACCGGTCCGCAGGGAAGTCCGCACCCAGCTCCCGGTTCATCACCGCCAGCACGTTCTTGTTGAACTCGGCGGTGACACCGGCCGCGTCGTCGTACGCCGCGACCAGGACCCGCTCGTCCTTCACCAGGTCCGTGCCGACCAGCAGCGCGTCCCCCGGCGCGAGGAGGGCCCGTACGGACTTCAGGAACGCGGCCCGTTCGGCCGGCAGCAGATTGCCGATCGTCCCGCCGAGGAACGCGACGAGCCGCGGCCCGGGTGTCTCCGGCAGGGCCAGCACCCGGGTGAAGTCGGCGATCAGCGCGTGGACATGGAGGTCCGGACGCTCGGCGAGCAGTGACCGGGCCGCCCCGGTCAGCGCGCTCTCGCTGACGTCCACCGGCACATAGCTGTGCAGCCCGTCGAGGGCGTCCAGCAGATACCGGGTCTTCTCCGACGAACCAGAGCCCAGCTCCACCAGGGTGCGGGCGTCGGTCGCCGCCGCGATCTGCGCGGCCCGGGCCACGAGGATCTCCCGCTCGGCGCGGGTCGGGTAGTACTCGGGAAGCCGGGTGATCTCCTCGAACAGCTCACTTCCGCGGGCGTCGTAGAACCACTTGGGCGGCAGCTCCTTGGGGGTACGGGTCAGGCCGCGCAGCACATCGGTGCGCAGCGCGGCGCCGGTGGCGTCCTCGGGCAGGGTGCGGGTCAGCTGGAACGGGCTCACGCGGATGGCTCCTTGAGCGGGGTCAGTAGTACGTCGGTACCGGTGGCCACGAGCAGCGTGCGGTCGGGCACCTCGCACCAGTGGGGGTCGTCGTCGTAGGGCTCCGAGGCCACGACCGTGCTCCGGCCGGGGCCGGCCAGATACCAGAGCGTGTCGCCCCAGGCGGTCGCGGTGATCGTCACACCGTCGGTGAGCAGCAGATTGAGCCGGGACTCGGGGGCGGCGGCCGCCACCTCCAGGACGGTCCCGGCGAGCGCCTCGCCCATCTCGTCGCCGTCCCGGAGCCGGTGCATCACCAGCGCCCAGACGAACGCCGAGTCGCAGCGCGACTCCAGCGACAGCAGTTCGGCGGCGGGCAGCGCGGCGGCGAGCGGCGCGACGCTGCCCGGCCAGCCCCTGACGGCGCCGTTGTGGCTGAACAGCCACGGCCCCGCGGCGAACGGAGCGGCCGCGGCCTCACCGTCCGCGCCCGCCTCGGTCGCGTCCCGCACGGCGGCCAGCAGCGCCTCGCTGCGGACCACCCGGACGAGGTCCGCGAAGGACTGGTCGGCCCAGACCGGCCCGGCACGGCGGTAGCGGGCCGGGACCGGATCGCCCTGTGCGTACCAGCCGACGCCGAAACCGTCGGCGTTCACCGTGCCGTACCGCTGCCGGCGCGGCGCCCAGGACTGCCGCAGCAGTCCGTACGGCGGCTCCACCAGCAGCTCGCCCAGTGCCGTCGGCCGCCCCAGGAAGGCGATGTGACGGCACATCAGACGTCCCTGGCGGTACGGAAACCGGAGAAGATCTGCCGGCGCACCGGCAGGTCCCAGTTGCGGAACGTCCCTCGGCACGCCACCCGGTCCACGGCGAACGAACCACCCCGCAGCACCTTGTGGCCGGGGCCGAAGAACACCTCCGAGTACTCGCGGTACGGGAACGCCACGAAGCCCGGGTAGGGCAGGAAGTCGCTCGACGTCCACTCCCACACATCGCCGATCAGCTGCCGCACCCCGAGTGGCGAGGCACCGTCCGGGTACGCCCCGGCGGCCGCGGGCCGCAGATGCCGCTGGCCCAGGTTGGCCCGCGTCGCGGTCGGGTCCTCGTCGCCCCACGGATAGCGCCGCGAGCGACCGGAGACGGGATCGTGCCGTGCGGCCTTTTCCCACTCGGCCTCCGTCGGCAGCCTCCGCCCGGCCCAGCGGGCGTACGCGTCCGCCTCGTACCAGCTGACGTGCAGGACGGGCTCGTCCTCGGGCACGAGCTCGGTCACCCCGAACCGGCGTCGCAGCCATTGGCCGCCCTCGTGCCGCCAGAACAGCGGCGCGGTGATGCCGTGCTTGCGGATCTGGTCCCAGCCCTCCGGCGCCCACCAGCGCTCGTCGGTGTAGCCGCCCTCCGCGATGAACGCCTGGAAGGCGCCGTTGGTGACGGGCGTGGTGTCGATGAAGTACGCCGGTACGTCACGTCGGTGCGCGGGCCGCTCGTTGTCCAGTGCCCACGGCTCGGCCGAGGTTCCCATCGTGAACGGACCCTTGGGGACCAGCACTTCGGCGGGCAGGCCGGCGGTGCCGCCGGCGGGCGGCTCGGGTGCGTCGAGGGCCGCCGGACCACGCCGCAGCTGATGGGTGATCAGCATCGTCTCGTCGTGCTGCTGTTCGTGCTGCGCGATCATCCCGAAGGCGAACGCGGAATCGACCAGCGGGCCGCCGCTCAGCGGGTGTGCTTCGAGGATGTCGAGCACCCGGCCGCGTACGTCGGAGGCGTACGTCCGGGACTCGGCGGGGGAGAGCAGCGGCAGCGTGGGGCGTTCGGCGCGGGGGTGCTCGAAGGCGTCGTACACCGAGTCGATCTCGGGCCGTATCGCCTCACGCCCGGCGACGGCCCGCAGCAGCCACTGCTCCTCCTGGTTGCCGATGTGCGCCAGGTCCCAGACGAGGGGGGACATCAACGGCGAGTGCTGGGCGGTGAGTTCGTCGTCGTCGACGCAGGTCGTGAGCAGTGCGGTGCGGGCCCGTGCGGTGGTCAGCGCCTCCAGGGCGCGCTCCCTGAGCACGTCGTCCGGCACCACCGGGGACTCGTTCATGAGCTGGTCTCCTTGCTGAGGAGCGTGAAGTCGTCGGCCGGACAGCGGCCCGGCAGGACATAGCGGTCGTGGAACGCGGCGACCGCGTCCTGCACGGCCGTGGACGCCCCCAACCGGGGCAGCGCGTCCAGGGCGACGGCGAAGCAGGTGACGGCGGCGCTGTGCAGCTCGGGCTCGGCCAGGCCGAACCGTGCGGCGTCCTGCCACAGCGGATTGCGCGGCGCGGGCAGCGGCCCTGCCGTCTCGGCGAGCGGCTTGACCGTGCGGTACGCGGTCTCCGCCGCCTCCGGATCGTCGAAGAGCGCCATGGTGACGGCGAGCGGGACCCTCCAGCCGTCCTCGCCCGACTGCGCGTCGATCATGCGCAGTTCGAGATGCCCGCGAGGGCGTACCGGCGGGAACAGCGTGGTGATGTGGTACTCCAGATCGGCGCGGGAGGGCGGCCGGGGCGCCCCGGACCGTATCCACTCCCGGAACGTCAGCCGTTCCGGCACCGGCCAGGGCCCCTCCTGCGCACGTATGCACATCACCGGTGTGTCCAGGACGTGCGTGGCCCAGGCCTCGCGCGGCGGCGCGTCCGGGGACGGCGCGAGGGCCCGGCGCGGATCGAGCTCCGCCCACAGGGCCTGACGGGTGGATTTCCAGCCGGTGGGTCTGCCCGCTCCGGACGGGGAGTTGGCGAACGCGCCGACCAGCACCGCGCCCAGGAGATGGGCCAGTTGCCAGCGCCGGCCGAGGCCCAGCGGGCCGGGCACCTCGAAGCCCGCGTCCAGGCACACCTGGACGGACGCGGACGAGCACATCATGGACCGGCCGGCGGGCCCGGTGCGGTCGAGGCACGCCTCCATGGCGTCGTACCGCGGCTCAAGCAGCAGTCGGCGCGGAGGGAGCCAGGGGTCGTGACCGAGACCGGTCAGTGCGAGTCCGGAGCCCGCCAGCGCGGTCCGGACGGCGGCCAGATCCGCCGAGGTGGAGTCGATGCACTCCATCAGCGAGGCGGCGGGCGGGGAGCTGAGCTCCAGCTGGCCGCCGGGCTCGAAGGTGAGCGCCGAGGCCAGGGGCAGGGTCCGCAGCCCCGCGAAGGCCCGGTCGAGCCGGGTGGCCGCGACGGGCAGGTGCGGCAGGTGCTGATCGTGGACGAGCCACTCCAGTTCCACTCCGACGGTGCGGGGCGGGCCCGTCTTGAAGCAGATACATCGGAGCAGGTCTTCTGCGTCGTCCTCGGTGAGCGGCGGGCCGCTCCCCCCGAAGCCGGGTGCTGCCATGGTCGATCTCCTCCTGTCGATGGCGTTCCGTCCACCTAAAGCCACCGCCGACGGTTCGCACAAGAGTGCCCCTGTGCGCCGTAAGCGGGGCGTAATAGGTTTGCCGCCACCCTTCGTGATCACCGAGGATTCGGGCATGAGTGCACGTTTGCGGGGGATGGCGCGGCAGACCCAGGAGATCGTCGAAGCGGGTCGCTACCGGGCATCGGGCGGCCACATGGTGACGATCGGCGGGGATCTGTCCGCCGCGGTCGAGGGGACACGGATGTTCGGGCCCGAGCCCGTGCCGGTGGTCCCCGACACGGACCGTTTCAGCGTATGCGAGGTCTCCGGGGAGAGCAGCCTGGAGGCTGCCCGGCGGATGACGGCCCGGGGCGGCGGGCCCGTCGCGGTCCTGAACTTCGCCTCGGCCCGCAATCCCGGCGGCGGCTTCCTCAACGGCGCCCAGGCGCAGGAGGAGGCGCTCTGCCGGGCCTCCGCGCTCTACACCACGCTGCTGACCGCTCCGGGCTTCTACGCGCACCACCGCGCAGACCGGAGCCCCTTCTACACCGACCGGGTGATCCACTCGCCCGGAGTCCCGGTCTTCCGGGACGACCGCGGCGGCCTCCTCGACACGCCCTACACGGTGGGCTTCCTCACCTCACCCGCACCCAACGCGGGCGTGATCGCCAGCCGCACCCCCGAGCAGGCCGGCCGCATACCGCAGGCCCTCGGCTCCAGGGCGGAGCGCGTGCTGGAAACGGCCGCCGCCACCGGCTACCGGCGACTCGTCCTCGGCGCCTGGGGCTGCGGGGTGTTCCGGAACGACCCGGCCCAGGTCGCCGAAGCGTTCAGGGCCCTGCTCGCCGACGGCGGCCGGTTCGCCGGACACTTCGACGAGATCGTCTTCGCCGTCCTGGACCGCACACCGGGCCGGACCACGCTGGGCGCCTTCCGGGAGGCGTTCCCGGCGGCTGTCTGAGCCGACCTCCGGCCGCCTGCTGTCAGACCCATCCCTCCAGCGACGCCATGAAGGCGCCGAAGTCGTCGCGGTGGATCGTGTGCCCCGCGCCGGTGACCGTACGTACCTCGAAACCGCGCGAGGTGAGGATCCGGGCCTGCTCGGCGGACACCAGGGAGCTGCCGTCCGCGCGCTGGACCAGTGACGGCACGACCGGCTTCGCCGGCAGCAGGTCCGCACCGCTCGACCCGCCCGACCCGGCCGATCCGGCCGATCCGGCCGATCCGGCCAGTCCGAAGGCGGACGCCTCGTCCCACACCGCGAGGGTCGCCAGCTCGATGTCGACGTCCTCCCGCTCCCATCGCGGGTTGAGCTGCTCGATCCGCTCCCGGGTGGCGAGCGACCTGAACTCGGCGAACTGCGCGGGATCGAAGCCGTTGTCCGGTGTGCCGAGATGCCAGGCGGGATCGGAGTAGACGGCACGCCGTGGAGCGAGGCGCTCCACGGCGAGGGACAGTGTGAGCCCGCCGAGCGAGTGCCCGACGGCCAGGTCGGCGCCCGTAGGGAGGGTCTCGGCCAGATCGTCGGCGTGGTCCCGCGCGGTGTACGAGGCGGCGCGGCCGCTCCGGCCGTGGCCGCGCAGATCGACGGCGAGGACCCGGTAGCCCCGGTCGGCGAGCGCGGGCCCCACCTTCCGCCAGGTGCGATGGTCGGCCATGATGCCGTGGATCAGGAGCGCGACGCGGTCGCCCGCGCCCCAGGTGTGGGTGTGCAACTGCACGTCGGTGCCTTCCGGCCGGCGGAGCGGGGCGGTGAATGCGGAGCCCAGCAGTCGTTACTCGTGTCAGTGACGCGTGCGACCCTTGTCTAGCATCCACTTCAGGCCAACCGCCAGAGCCCGGACGGGACCGGTCTGGAAAGATGCGCAACGCGATGAGCCAGACACCGAGACAGTCAGCAGAACGCTCCGTTCCGACCAGTGCCGACGTCGCCCGGCTGGCCGGGGTCTCCCGCGCCACCGTCTCGTACGTACTGAACAACACCTCCGCGGTACGCATCAGCGAACCCACCCGCCTCCGGGTGCGTGAGGCCGCGGAAGAGCTGGGCTATGTGCCGCACGCGGCGGCGCGCAGCCTGCGCGCCGGGCACACCCGCATGGTGCTGCTGCCCACCGGGCAGGTCCCGGTCGGCCCGCTGTACAGCCGCTTCCTCAACGAGATCCAGTGGGCGCTGCGACGCCTGGACTACACCGTCGTCCAGTACGGCAGCATGGGCCTCGACGGCGACACCGCCGCCCGTGCCTGGGCCGAGCTGCGGCCCGTCGCGGTCGTCTCGCTCGGGGAGATCGCACTGACGCCCCAC
Organism: Streptomyces sp. NBC_00259; assembly: GCF_036181745.1. NCBI lineage: Bacteria > Bacillati > Actinomycetota > Actinomycetes > Kitasatosporales > Streptomycetaceae > Streptomyces > Streptomyces sp. NBC_00259. The sequence continues at coordinate 7,182,689 of NZ_CP108080.1, forward strand.
GGTGTCGAGGTGCTCAAGCGCTCCGGCGCGAAGGCCGTGATCACGCTCGGCCCGCGGCACGTCGAGGGGGCGCACTCCCTGGTCATGGACCAGCGTGAGGTGGGCGCCAGAGCCGCGGAGCATCTGCTGGAGCGCGGTCGCCGGCGGATCGCGGTGATCATGCCGGAGGAGCCCGGCCTCGACCTCTTCTCCGAGGCCCGTCTCGCGGGGATCCGCCAGGCCGCCGAGCCGGCGGGAGCGACCGTACGGGCCGTCCCCCTCGCCTACGAGGAGGGCGCCGCAGAGGCGCTCGCGGCGCGCTGGCGCCAGCTGGGCGCGGACGCCGTGTACGCGTACAACGACGAGTACGCCATGCTCCTGATGCGTGCCCTCCAGGACGCCGGGATCGGTGTCCCGGACGAGACCGCCGTGATCGGCGCCGACGACCTGCTGCTGGGGCGGCTGCTGCGGCCCCGGCTCAGCACGGTGCGCATGGACTTCGTGACCGGGCAGTACCTCGCGGAGCTCGTGGACCGCGTGGTGCGGGAGCCCGGCGGTGCGCCGGAGCGGCACGATCTGATGGGGGCGACAGTGGTACGGCGCGAGTCCACCTGAGCGCGCGGTGACCTCGTGGGGCCCGAGGGCCCTGGGCGCTGACATGCGCGGTGGGCCGTCCGTGGCTAGCGTCATGGCATGAGCACAGTTCCGCGGCGCTTCGAGATCCTGCTCGTGCCCGAGCACGTCGAGGACCGCGGTGGTGCGGCGGTCGAGGACAGCGCGGTCCGCTCGGCCGTCGTGGAGGCCACCGGCGAGAACGGAGCCTCGGGCTACCCGCGGTACTCGGGCCACGGCATCGTCGCGGACATCGACCCCGCCACGCGCACGGTCGAGGCACTGCTCGTGGACGGCTACGAACTCGACTACGGACTGACGGCCCTGGTCTCGGACCGGGCGCCGCGCTGAGGTCCGTACCGCGTACGCCCAACACCCCCGCCGTCGCCGCGCGTTGGCGCCCGGCCGACCGCACCGACCGCACCGACCGCACCGACCGCACCGACCGCACCGACCGCACCGACCGCACCGACCGCACCGACCGCACCGACCGCACCGACCGTGGCCCGGTCCGCGGCCCGGCGCCCGGGCCCACGGTGTCCGGGGCCCGGGCGGCGCCGGGGATCTACTGCTTCTGCTCGGTGTCGGCGATGGACTTGCGCACCTCGTCCATGTCCAGCCCGCGTGCCTGGCCGATCACGTCCTCCAGAACGGGCTCCGGCAGCGCGCCGGGCTGGGCGAAGACCGCCACGTTGTCCCGGACGATCATCAGCGTCGGGATCGACTGGATCTCGAAGGCCGCCGCAAGCTCCGGCTGTGCCTCCGTGTCCACCTTCGCGAAGACGAGATCGGGGTGCCGGTCCGCGGCCTTCTCATAGACGGGGGCGAACTGGCGACACGGACCGCACCAGGAAGCCCAGAAGTCGATCAGGACGAAGCCGTTCTCGGAGACGACCTGATCGAAGTTTTCCTTGGTGAGCTCGACAGTGCTCATTACTCGCTACCTCTTCCTGATGTCCGATCGGACCGCTCCCGACAACGGCGCAGGGGGCGGCCGTATTCCGCCTGCCCATGTGGCCACGGCGCACACGTACCACCACACTGTCCGTATGACGGATGCCGTGGAGTACGACGTTGTGGTGCTGGGGGCGGGCCCGACCGGGGAGAACGTGGCGGACAGGGCACGCGCCGCCGGACTGAGCACCGCGGTGGTGGAGAGCGAACTCGTCGGCGGTGAGTGCTCGTACTGGGCGTGCATGCCGAGCAAGGCGCTGCTGCGGCCCGTCATGATCCGGGCCGACGCACGCAAGGTCCCCGGCGTACGCCAGGACGTGCAGGGCCCGCTCGACGTCGAGGCCGTGCTCGCCCACCGTGACGACTACACCTCGCACTGGAAGGACGACGGCCAGATCGCCTGGCTGAACGGGATCGGCGCCAGGCTGTACCGCGGACAGGGCCGGCTGCACGGCCCCCGCAAGGTCGTCGTCGAGGGATTCGAGGGCGAGCATCACGTCCTGACCGCGCGGCACGCCGTGGCCGTGTGCACCGGCACCCGCGCCGTCCTGCCCGACCTGCCGGGACTGGCCGGCGCCCGGGTGTGGACCAGCCGCGAGGCGACCAGCGCGCAGGCCGCCCCCGGGCGCCTGGTCGTGGTGGGCGGGGGAGTCGTCGGTACGGAGATGGCGACCGCGTGGCAGGCCCTCGGCTCCCGGGTCACCATGCTGGTGCGGGGCGAGCGGCTGCTGTCGCGCATGGAGCCCTTCGTCGGTGAGCACGTCGCCGACGCGCTCACCGCGGCGGGCGCGACCGTGCGCACGAGGGTGCGCGTGGCATCGGTGCAGCGCGCCGACGCCACCGGCCCGGTCATCGTCGTCCTCGACGACGGTGAGCTGATCGAGACCGACGAAGTCCTCTTCGCCATGGGCCGCGCCCCGCGCACGGACGACATCGGGCTGGAGACCGTCGGCTTCGAGCCCGGTTCCTGGCTGCCGGTCGACGAGAGCTGCCGGGTGGACGGCACGGAGTGGCTGTACGCCGTCGGGGACGTCAACCACCGTGCCCTGATGACCCATCAGGGCAAGTACCAGGCACGCATCGCGGGCGCGGCGATCGCGGCCCGGGCCCAGCACGTACCGCTGCTGGAAACGGACCGCTGGGGCGCGCACTCCGCGACCGCGGACCACGACGCCGTACCCCAGGTCGTCTTCACCGACCCGGAGGTGGCGGCGGTCGGCCTCTCCCTCGCCGAGGCGGAGGCCGCCGGACACCGGGTGCGCGCGGTCGACCAGGACATCGCCGCGGTCGCCGGCGCGGGACTCTACGTCGACAACTACCGCGGCCGCGCCCGGATGATCGTCGACCTGGACCGGGAGGTCCTCCTGGGTGTCACCTTCGTCGGCCCCGGCGTCGGCGAACTGCTCCACTCGGCCACGGTCGCCGTCGCCGGCGAGGTCCCGGTCAGCCGGCTCTGGCACGCGGTCCCCGCGTACCCGACCATCAGCGAGGTGTGGCTGCGCCTGCTGGAGGCGTACCGGGACGGGCGCTGAGCGCCCGTCCCGGCTCCCGCTGTCGCACTTCTGAGTCCCGCCCGGCGCCCGCCTCAGGCGACGTCGGGCAACTCGCCGGACATCGCCGCGGCCATCCGCAGATGCGGAGCGGCCTCGGCGTGCCTGCCCTGCCGCTCCAGCGTGCGGCCGAGCATGAGCCGGGCGTAGTGCTCGACCGGATCACGCTCCAGGACCGCGTTCAGCTCGGCCTCGGCCTTACCCAGCCGGGCCGAGTGGTAGTACGCCCGGGCCAGCAGCAGCCGCGGCGCCACCTGCTCCGGTACCTCGGCGACGAGCCCGGCCAGGATCCGCGCCGACGTCACGTACTCCTTGGCGTCGAAGAAGAACCGCGCCCGGTCCCAGCGCTCCGCCGGCGTCCCGAACTCGTAGTACGTGTCGCTGTACGTGTCGCTCATGCGCCCTCCTTCTCCGGCCCACCCGGTGACCCCGGCAACCGGAGAAAGGGATTCAATATTCCACGTCCGTATCCGTACCCATGCCGTGCAGCGCATCGGCAGCGCACAGGACTAGGTTGGGCCCATGAGCAATCTCGATCGGCAGGCCGCGCTCTCCGTGTGCGGCGGCAGGGGCTTCGTCGTCGCCGAGCCGGTGCGTGAACTCCTCGCACCCCGCCGCGTCCAGCTCGGCGAGTCCACCGAAGTGCGCCGGCTGCTCCCCAACCTCGGCCGCCGTATGGTCGGCGCCTGGTGCTTCGTCGACCACTACGGTCCCGACGACATCGCCGAGGAACCGGGGATGCAGGTCCCGCCCCATCCGCACATGGGCCTTCAGACCGTGAGCTGGCTGCACGAGGGCGAGGTGCTGCACCGCGACAGCGTGGGCAGCCTGCAGACGATCCGGCCGCGGGAGCTGGGGCTCATGACCTCGGGGCGGGCGATCAGCCACTCCGAGGAGAGCCCGAAGGCGCACGCCCGCCTTCTGCACGGCGCCCAGCTGTGGGTCGCGCTCCCCGACACCCACCGCAACGTGGAACCCCACTTCCAGCACCACGCCGAGTTGCCCCACGTCACCGCTCCCGGACTGACCGCCACGGTCATCCTGGGCGAACTCGACGGCGCGGCCTCGCCGGGCTCGACGTACACACCGATCGTCGGCGCCGATCTGGCCCTCGCCTCCGGCACCGAGACGAGTGTCCCGCTGGAGCCCGACTTCGAGTACGCCGTGCTCGCGATGTCCGGCGAGGCCCACGTCGACGGCGTGCCCGTCCTGCCCGGCTCCATGCTCTACCTCGGCTGCGGCCGCACCGAACTGCCGCTGCGCGCCGAGTCGGACGCCGGCCTCATGCTGCTCGGCGGCGAGCCGTTCGAGGAGGAACTGGTCATGTGGTGGAACTTCATCGGCCGCACCAACGAGGAGATCGCGCAGGCCCGTTCGGACTGGATGGGCGGCTCCCGCTTCGGCGAGGTCAAGGGCTACGACGGCGCCCCGCTGCCCGCCCCCGACCTCCCGCCGGTGCCTCTGAAGCCGCGGGGACGCGTGCGCTGACATCGGCGCTGCGTCTCGACCTGGTCGCGGTGGTGTACACCTTCAGGCCCCTCCGCCCGTGGGCGGAGGGGCCTGTTCGCGTCCGCCGGGCGCCGGCACCGTGGCGGGGGCGGACGGCCTTCGGCCGACGGCAGCCTTTGATCGATAAGGAATCACCCGATCTTTCGATGAAGGTCTCCGAGGCATCCTTGTGGATTGCAGGCGTGGAGCGACAGACTTTCCATTGAAGGTTGTACAACCTTCTCATTGGTCGGATCTATCGTTGGCCGGTCGGCAAACGAGGTCCGTTCGACACTGATCCCGAAGGGGAAGCGAGTGACACTACTTCGGCCCGTGGCGGGTGCGCTGTCCGCTCTTGCGCTGTGTCTGGGTTTCTCGGCGTCATCCGCGGTGGCGGCACCGGCCGGCGCGGCGTCGGCGGAAGAGCCCTGCCGCGCCGTCGGCCAGGACTGGTACTGCCATACCCGTGGCGGCACCGTGATGTGGGACTCCTGGGAGGGCACCCAGAACCTGGCCGGAATCATGCGCGAGGGAGAGCACTGGTTCCACTGCTGGATCGAGGGCAACCAGCACGAAGGCGGCAACCTCTGGTACTTCGCCGGCCCCCTCGACGAACGTCCGCCGGGGAGCAACGGCGGGATCTACGGCCACGGCTTCATCAGGTCGATCGACGCCGTGGCCGGCACCCACCCCATCCCGCAACTGGGGCGCTGCGCCTTCTGACGGATCGTGCGGCGGGCCACCCGAACGGTGCGGGTTCCGGCCGGGCGCTTCGCAGCAACGGGAACGCCGGGGAGACGGGTGGAACCGTCTCCCCGGCGCATTCCGGGGTCCGTTGCCGGCCGGCGGTCCGGGCTACTGGAGCCCGGTGCTGATCGCTGTCGCCAGCTCACCGTTCGTGGTGTCGCCGCTGAACTCCCAGAAGAAGGCGCCTCCCAGGCCCTGGTTCTTCACGTAGGTCATCTTTCCGGCGATGGTGGACGGGGTGTCGTAGCTCCACCAGTTGCTGCCGCACTTGGCATAGGCGGTGCCGGCGATGGTGCCGGTGGACGGGCAGGACGTCTTGAGGACCTTGTAGTCCTCGATGCCCGGCTCGTACGTGCCGGGGGCCGGTCCGGTGGCGCTGCCGCCGGGGGCCGCTTGGGTCACGCCGGTCCAGCCGCGGCCGTAGAAGCCGATGCCGAGGTTGAGCTTGGTGGCCGGAACGCTCTTGGACTTGAGCTTGGTGATCGCCTCGTCGGAGGTGAAGCCCTGCTGCGGGATGCCGCTGTAGGTGGTGAGCGCGGAGTGCGGGGCGGTCGGACCGTCCGCGTCGAAGGCGCCGAAGAAGTCGTACGTCATCACGTTGTACCAGTCGATGTACTGTGCCGCGCCCGCGTAGTCGGTGGCGTCGATCTTGCCACCGCTGCTCGCGTCGGCGGTGATGGCGGCCGTGACCAGGTTGTTCGCACCGAACTTGGCGCGCATGGCCTGCATCATGTTCTTGAACGCGGCCGGGCCGCTGGTGTCGCAGGACAGGCCGCAGGAGTTGGGGTACTCCCAGTCGAGGTCGATGCCGTCGAAGACATCGGCCCAGCGCGGGTCCTCGACCAGGTTGTAGCAGGAGTTGGCGAACGCGGTCGGGTTGGCCACGGCCTGCGGGAAGCCGCCGGACCAGGTCCAGCCGCCGAAGGACCACAGGACCTTGATGTGCGGGAACTGCTGCTTCAGCTTGCGCAGCTGGTTGAAGTTGCCGCGCAGGGCTCCGGCGTCCCAGGTGTCGGCCACGCCGTCGACGCTCTGCGCGGCGGTGTAGGCCCGGTTGTGGTCGGCCTCGGCGTCGCCGATGGTGCACTGGCCGTTCTGTACGTTGCCGAAGGCGTAGTTGATGTGCGTGATCTTCGCCGCCGTGCCGGAGGTCACGAGGTTCTTCACGTGGTAGTTGCGGTCGTAGGTGCCCCAGTTGGTGAAGTAGCCGAGCTTCACCTTGTTGCCTCCGCCACCGCCGCCGGTGGTCGAGACGGTCAGCGAGCCGCTGGTCGCGCCGACCTGGTCGGCGGTGTCACGGGCCTTGACGCTGTACGTGTACGCGGTGCCCGCGGTGAGACCCGAGTCGGCGTAGCTGGTGCCGGTGACCGTCGCGATCTTCGTGGAGCCGCGGAAGACGTCGTAGTTCTTGATGCCCTTGTCGTCGGTGGCCGCGGTCCAGTTCAGGGTCAACGCGGTGTTGGTGATGCCGCTCGCGGTCGGGGTGCCGGGGGCTGACGGCGGATTGTCGCCGGGGACGACCGGGCCGCCGTCACAGGAGACGCCGTTGAGCTTGCAGCCCGTGGGGGCGCCGGGGCCGGTGCCGTTGAAGCCGAAGGAGACGGAGGCGCCGGGGGCGAGCGTGCCGTTCCAGCTCTTGTTCTTGGCGGTCCAGTGGTTTCCGGAGCCGGTGATGTCGGCGTCCCAGCCGGAGGTGACCGCGGTGCCGGACGGGAAGTCCCACTCGACGGTCCAGGAGGAGACGCTGGTCGTTCCGGCGTTGGTGACCGTCCACCTGCCCTCGAAGCCGGTGCCCCAGTCGGACGTTCTGGTGTACGTCGCGGTGGGCCCGGCGGCCTCGGCGGGAGTCGCCAGGCCGACGAGGGCCGCGAGGGGGAGCAGCAGGGCGGCGAGACCGGCCGTCGCGCGGCGTCTGAAGCGGGTGCTGCGACTAGGGGGTGCAGTGGTCAAGGCGCGCTCCTCGGAAGAGGTTCGGACGTGGGAGGGGGGATTCCTGCGTCGCGCATGAACACGCCGTGCCGCGGCGTGCTCACTGCAGTGCGGCGAGGCTAGATAGGTCTGGACCAGTGGTCAAGGGGCCCTGGGGGCGGCTTCGCAGGTGCGATCCGGAGTGCAACGGTCCTGTGAACGCCGCAGGTTGGGCTGCGTTCCGCCGCACAAATGGACAAACAGCAGGCCGCGGGATCCGGTGCGCGGCAGGTCGGTGAGCCGGATCGCCCCGGCCGGATGTTAGGAAAGTTTCCTAATGGATACCGGAGGCGGACGCCTCGCCTCGGCCCCGGGGGAGGCCTCGCCCGCGGACGGCCGCCACGACGCTTGCGGACGTCGACCGGGGCGTCGCCGGCGGGGTGGGGCGGGATCGCTCACCGTCTTGCGCTAATGCGCTTTAGTAGCTAGTTCTGACTAAAGCGCATTAGTTCTGCCGGATTCATTGACTTCCGTTCGCGCGGGATGCACTTTGGTCGCGCATACGAGCTGAAGGAGAGGCCAGTCATGCGCATCCCGAACAGGCCGGCCGTGGCCGCCGCTGTCGCCCTCGTGTCCGTTCTTTCCCTGGCCGCCTGCGGGACCGGCACTGGGGGCGGGGACCCCGCGGCGGACGCCTCTGGCAAGGTCGAAGGATCCATCACCTTCCAGACCTGGAACCTGAAGGCGTCATTCGGGGACTACTTCAACGGCCTCATCGCGGACTTCGAGAAGCAGCACCCCGACGTCGACGTGAAGTGGGTCGACCAGCCCGCCGAGGGCTACGCGGACAAGCTCAGCGCCGACGGCGCGAGTGGGACGCTGCCGGACGTCGTCAACGTCACCCCCGACCTGGTGCACCCACTGGCGCGGGCAGGGCTCGCGCTGGACGTCGGCAAGGCCGCCGGTCAGTACGAGAAGGAGTACCTGTCCGGTGCCTGGAAGGGGTTCGAACTGCCGGGCGTGGAAGGCGTCTACGCCTTCCCGTGGTACCTCAACACCGGTCCGACGTACTACAACGAGAAGCTCTTCGCGCAGGCGGGCCTCGACGCCGGCAAGCCTCCGAAGAGCTACGACGAGCTGTTCGGCGCGGCGCTGACCATGGCCGAGAAGACCGACGGCCGCATCGCGATGCTGGCAGGAGCCCCCAAGCTGGAGGACTTCGGCCGCTACGGTGTGCGGCTGATGAACGAGGAGGGCACCTCGTTCACGTTCAACGAGGCCAAGGGCGTCGAACTGGTCCAGCGCTACAAGGAGTTGTACGACGCCAAGGCGCTCGACGCGCAGGCGCTGACCTCGTCCCCCGAGAAGACCCTGCACAAGTTCCTGACCGGTGCCGTCGCGATGAACCCGGGCAGTGCCTACGACCTGGAGAACTTCAGGAAGCAGGCCCCCGGCCTGTACCAGAACCTCGGCATCACCGAGGCGGTGACCAACACCGGTCACAACCAGATGTATCTGCAGGGCCTGATGGTCAACTCCCAGAGCAGGCAGAAGCCCGCCGCGGTGCAGTTCGCGCACTTCATCACCAACGCGGAGAACCAGATGAGCTTCGCGAAGCAGGTCACCATCTTCCCGAGCACGCGGGGCTCCCTGGACGACCCCTACTTCTCCAAGGACGACGGCACGCTCGGCACACAGGTGCGGATCGCCTCGGCCAAGTCCCTGAAGAACGCGGTGAACTACGTCCCGGCCGTGTACAGCGAGCAGATGAAGGCCGTGCTGGACGTCGCGGTGGCGAAGGCCCTGCAGGGCAAGCAGTCCCCGAAGGACGCCCTGGACGACGCCGTCGAGGAGTGCGACAAGCTGCTGCGGCAGGGCTGACCGATCCCCTCCGCCCAAGCCCTACCGGGGCCGTGAGCCCTTCCGCAATCCCATCAGAAGGCAGGACCGTTCCTCCATGCACGACGATCGCTCCTTGATCGAGGCCCGTCTGAAGCGGGTCCTGGACGAGCGGATCCGCCCCGCCGTCCACCCCGAGTCCGTTCCGCTGGATGTCGCGGTGTGGCACGCACCGGGTGAACCGGTGCCGGTCGCGGAAGGGCTCGCGGCCCAGCACAATCCGATCTCGGTCGGCGAGATGTGGGGCCCGCCCTGGGGCACCAGCTGGTTCCGCGTGTCGGGCACCGTGCCGCGTGAGTGGGCGGGACGGACCGTCGAGGCCGTCCTCGACCTCGGCTTCGACAACCGGTTCACCGGCAACCAGTCCGAAGCACTCGTCCACACCCCGGACGGGACCCCGGTGAAGGGTGTGAACCCGTGCAACCAGTGGGTGCGGATCGGTGCGTCCGTCGCCGGCGGCGAGCAGGTCCTGCTGCACCTGGAGGCCGCGTCCAACCCGATGCTCCTGCCGCCGGAGAACTCCTTCCGGCCGACGCCGCTCGGCGACCGGGAGACCGCCGGAAGCGAGCCGCTCTACCGGCTGACCCGGATGGACCTCGCCGTGTTCGACGAGACGGTGTGGGAGCTCGTACAGGACCTGGAGGTGCTGGGCGGGCTGATGCACGAACTGCCCGTGGACTCAGGCCGCCGCTGGGAGCTGCTGCGCGCGATCGAGCGCGCCCTGGACGCCATCGACCTGCAGGACGTGAACGGCACGGCGGCCGCCGCCCGATCGGCCCTCGCACCGGCACTCGCCTCTCCCGCGTGCGCCTCCGCGCACCGGATCAGCGCGGTCGGCCACGCCCACATCGACTCCGCCTGGTTGTGGCCCCTGCGGGAGACCGTACGCAAGGTCGCCCGCACCGCCGCCAACATGACCGCGCTGCTGGAGGACGCTCCGGAGTTCGTGTTCGCCATGTCGCAGGCACAGCAGTACGCGTGGATCAAGGAGCACCGGCCCGAGGTCTACGAGAAGGTCAAGAAGGCCGTCGCCGAGGGCCGGTTCGTCCCCGTGGGCGGCATGTGGGTCGAATCCGACACCAATATGCCCGGATCCGAGGCGCTGGCACGGCAGTTCGTGCACGGCAAGCGGTTCTTCCTGCAGGAGTTCGGGCTGGAGAGCGAGGAGGTGTGGCTGCCGGACTCCTTCGGCTACACCGCTGCCCTGCCGCAGATCGTGAAGCAGGCCGGAGCCCGGTGGTTCCTCACACAGAAGATCTCGTGGAACCAGCAGAACCCGTTTCCGCACCACACCTTTCAGTGGGAAGGCATCGACGGCACCCGCGTGTTCACCCACTTCCCGCCGATCGACACCTACAACGCCCAGCTCTCCGGCGCCGAACTCGCCCATGTGGAGGCCAACTTCCGGGACAAGGGAGCCGCGACGCGCTCCCTCGCCCCGACCGGCTGGGGCGACGGCGGAGGCGGGACCACCCGCGAGATGCTCGCGCGCGCCGAGCGCGTACGCGATCTGGAAGGCTCCGCCCGTGTCGAGTGGGAGCGGCCGCGCGACTTCTTCGCCAAGGCCGAGGCGGAGCACCCGAACCCGCCGGTCTGGTCGGGCGAGCTCTACCTGGAGATCCACCGGGCGGTGCTGACCAGCCAGGCGAAGACGAAGCAGGGCAACCGCCGCTCCGAGCACCTGCTGTACGAGGCCGAACTGTGGGCCGCCACGGCCGCGGTACGGGCCGGGTTCCCGTACCCGTACGAGCGGCTGGACCGGCTGTGGAAGACGGTGCTGCTGCACCAGTTCCACGACATCCTGCCCGGCTCATCCATCGCCTGGGTGCACCGTGAGGCCGAGAAGACCTACGCCGCCGTGACCGAGGAGCTCCGGAGCATCGTCGACGCGGCACAGCGGGCGCTCGCCGGGGATCCGCGGGCGTCCACGCATGTGGTCTTCAACGCGGCCCCGCACACGCGCGCCGGAGTCGCGGCCGGCGGAGCGGCACCGAAGGCTCCGGCCGACGGGCGGTCCGTCACCGCGGCCGACCGTCCCGGCGGTGGATTCGTCCTCGACAACGGCCTGCTGCGGGTGGAGGTCGACGGCCGGGGACTCGTCGTCTCCGCGTACGATCAGGCGGCCGACCGCGAGACCGTGGCGCCCGGACGGGCGGCCAACCTGCTCCAGCTCCACCCCGACTTCCCGAACATGTGGGACGCCTGGGACGTCGACGCCTTCTACCGGAACACCGTCACCGACCTGGTGGACGCCGACGAGGTGGCCCTCACCGATCGCCGCCCGCAGGCGGCGTCGGTGCGGGTGGTCCGCTCCTTCGGCTCGTCGCGGGTGACGCAGACGCTGACACTGACGGCCGGTGAGAAGCGGCTGGACATCGACACGGAGGTGGACTGGCGCGAGCGGGAGAAGTTCCTCAAGGCGGCCTTCCCGCTCGATCTCCACACCGACCGGTACGCCTGCGAGACGCAGTTCGGCCACGTCCACCGGCCCACCCACACCAACACGAGCTGGGACGCCGCCAAGTTCGAGGTGTGCGCCCACCGGTTCGTCCACCTGGAGGAGCCGGGCTTCGGTGTCGCCCTCGTCAACGACTCCACGTACGGCCACGACGTCACCCGTGACGTCCGGACCGACGGCACGACCACGACCGTCCGCCTCTCCCTGCTGCGTGCGCCCCGCTATCCCGACCCCGGCACCGACCAGGGCGTCCACCGCTTCCGCTACGCCCTCGTTCCCGGCGCGGGCATCGGCGACGCGGTCCGCGAGGGATACGCGCTGAACCTCCCCGAGCGCAGGGTCCCCGGTGACGCCCGGGTCGCCCCGCTGGTGAGCATCGACAATGATGCCGTCGTCGTCACGGCGGTCAAGCTGGCGGACGACGCGAGCGGCGACGTCGTCGTCAGGCTCTACGAGTCCCGGGGCGCCCGCGCCCGCGTCCGCCTCGACGCGTCTTTCGCGTCCGGATCCGTCATCGCCTGCGACCTGTTGGAACGGCCCTCGCCCGACGGGCCGGCCCTGACGACCACCGCCGACGGCGCCACCTTCGCGCTGCGCCCGTTCCAGATCACCACGCTGCGTCTGAAGCGCACGGCGATCGAGAGGAGCGCGGGATGATGCCGGCGGCCCCGGAACTCCCGGACGCGGCCTTCGTCGTGCACGACGACGCGGACGGTCCGTGCCCCGCCGTACGCAGCGGGGACCGCTTCACCACCGCGGACATGGAGATCGCCCTCGATCAGGCCCGGTACGGGCTCCGCATCGCGGTCTCCTGCCCGTCCCGCGGACTGTCCCGGATCGCGCTGCGATGGCACCGGCGACTGCCCGGCTCCGCGCTGTATCTGGGCGACGCCTGGGAACGCGGTTACGGCGACCTGCAGTGGCGGCACCGCCAGCCGGAGCGGATCCTGCCCTGGTACTGGCTGGCGCACGACCCGCAGGACGGTTCCACCCTCGGAATGGGTGTCCGCGTCAGGCCGCACGCCTTCTGTTCCTGGACGGTCGACGAGGACGGCATCACGCTGTGGCTCGACGTCCGGAGCGGCGGATCGCCCGTACTGCTCGGCGAGCGGGTCCTGGACGCAGCCACTGTCGTGGAGATCGGCAGCGCCGCGGGCGAATCGCCCTGGCAGACGCACCGTCGGCTGTGCACGTCCCTGTGCAGCGACCCGCTGCCCGCCCGCGGCCCCGTCGTCGGCTGCAACAACTGGTACTACGCGTACGGCGTGGACTTCGGTCCCGCGGAGGTGCAGCGCGACGCCGAGACGATCGTGGAGCTCGCCGACGGGCATCCCGTCGCGCCCTACTGCGTCGTCGACGCCGGCTGGAGCCCGGGCGGCGTCGCTCCCGGCGGCCCGTGGACGGCCGGGATCCCCGGTCTCTTCGACGACATGGCCGCCCTCGCCGACGGCATTGCGCAGCGCGGCGCACGGCCCGGCATCTGGTTCAGGCCCGCTGCACTGAGCACGGTGGACCGCGAGGAGCGCCTGCGCGCCGGACCGCGTCCCGTACCGGAGCAGCCGCTCGACCTCACCCTCGACGAGAACCTGGCGGCGATCGGGGACGACGTCTCCCGCCTCGTCGGCTGGGGCTACGAACTGATCAAGCACGACTTCTCGACGTACGACGCCTTCGGCAGATGGGGCAGCCCGACGACCTCCGAACCGACCGAGCCGGGATGGCGGTTCGCCGATCCCCGGGTGACCAACGCGGAGGTACTGCTGGGGCTCTACCGGACCATCCGCGCGTCGGCGGGCGGCGCGCTGGTCCTCGGCTGCAACACGGTCGGCCACCTCGCGGCGGGACTCGTCGACGTGCAGCGCACGGGCGACGACACGTCCGGGCGCAGCTGGGAGCGCACGCGCCGGATGGGTGTGAACACTCTGGCCTTCCGGATGGCGCAGCACGGTTCGTTCTTCACCGCCGACGCCGACTGCGTCCCCTGCACCCCGCGGACGCCCTGGACGATGAACCGCCGGTTCCTCGACCTGGTCGCCCGCTCCGGAACCGCGCTGTTCGTCTCCGTCGACCCGAAGGCCCGTACGACGGAGACCGACGCCGACCTGCGCGCCGCGCTCCGCCTCGCCCTCGACGGCGGCGAACCCGGCGGAGTCGAGGCGCTGGACTGGCTGCACACGACCGCGCCACGACGCTGGAACAGCGCCGGCGGGATCCATGAGTACACCTGGTCCGAGTCGGCCGGAGTCTGGCCGCTCGCCGTGTGAGGGGGCCCGTGTGAGGGGGTCCGGTGAGGAAGCCCGTATGAGGAAGGTCCGTATGAGGAAGGGGAACAATATGGCCGCACCCCACACCGGTGCGTGGTGGCGCGACGCCGTCATCTACCAGGTGTACCCGCGCAGCTTCGCCGATGCCGACGGCGACGGCGTCGGAGACATCGCCGGCATCCGCGCCCGCCTCGGCCACATACGCGAACTCGGCGCCGACGCCGTCTGGATCAGCCCCTGGTACGTCTCACCGATGGCCGACCACGGGTACGACGTGGCCGACTACCGCGACATCGACCCGCTGTTCGGCACCCGTGCGGACGCCGAAGCCCTGATCGCCGAGGCCCGCGAGGCGGGTCTGCGGATCGTCGTCGACCTGGTGCCCAACCACTGCTCCGACCGGCACCCCTGGTTCCGGGCAGCGGTGGCCGCCGGCCCCGGCTCCCCGGAACGGGAGCTCTTCCACTTCCGCCCCGGCCGGGGTGAGGGGGGCGAACTGCCGCCCAACGACTGGCCGTCCAACTTCGGCGGCCCGGCCTGGAGCCGGATCACCGAACCGGACGGGCGACCGGGGGAGTGGTACCTGAGAATGTTCGCCGCCGGCCAGCCCGACTGGAACTGGGACCATCCCGCGGTGCGCGAGGAGTTCGCCTCCGTCCTGCGGTTCTGGCTGGACCGGGGCGTCGCCGGCTTCCGGATCGACGTCGCCGACTACCTCGCCAAGGCGCCGGGGCTCCCCGACAGGGCCGAGTACACGGGTGAGTCCCGCGATCCCTGGTCCGACCAGGACGCCGTCCACGAGATCTACCGCGGCTGGCGCCGCGTGCTCGACTCCTACGACGGCGAACGGGTCTTCGTCGCCGAGCTGTGGAACGACGACCCCGTGCGTTTCGCCCGCTACCTGCGGCCGGACGAGCTCCACTCCGCCTTCAACTTCCCGTTCCTGCAGGCGCGATGGGACGCCCGTGCGATGCGTGAGGTGATCGACGCGACCATCGCCGAGCACGCCCTCGTCGGCGCGCCCACCACCTGGGTGCTGTCCAACCACGACACCACGCGGCACGTCACCCGCTACGGCCGCGTCGAGACCGGCTACGGATTCAACCGGGCCGAGCTGCACGGGACGCCCGTCGACCTGGAGCTCGGCACCCGCCGCGCCCGCGCCGCCGCCCTGCTCACCATGGCCCTCCCGGGCTGTGTCTACATCTATCAGGGAGATGAGCTCGGTCTCTGGGAGGTCGAGGACATCCCGATGGAGCTGCGCCAGGACCCGGCCGTCGTCGGCACGGGCGGCGCCGACCCGGGACGCGACGGCTGCCGCGTGCCGATCCCCTGGGACGGCGACCGCGCCCCGTACGGCTTCAGCCCACCGGACGCCGACGCCGGGCCGTGGCTGCCGCAGCCCGCGGACTGGAAGGCCCACACCGTGGCCGCCCAGACGGGCGACCCCGACTCGTCGCTGGAGCTCTACCGGCGTGCCCTGGCCGTCCGCCGTGCCGAACCGGCCCTGGGTGACGGCACCCTGACCTGGCTGCCCGCACCCGGAGGAGTCCTCTCCTTCACCCGCGGACAGGGCCTCGTCTGCACGGTCAACCTGAGCGGTGAGCCCGCGGAACTCCCGCCCCACACCGAGCTGCTGCTCACCAGCGGCCCCCTGGACCACGGTCTCCTTCCGCCGGACACCACGGTCTGGCTGCGCGGCGCGGAGTGATTCCGACGAGTCCGCGGCCGTGCCTCCTGGAGTGGGGGGCGATTCTGGCGAGAGGTCCGGACAGCGGCACGCCCGACGACCGGCGCCGGACGCCGCGGACTCACGATCCCGGTGCGGAGGCGGGCTCGACAGGGGCAAGCCGTACACCGACGGCGCCGAGCTACCGTGAAGGAAGCTCCCGCCCTCGCCGACGCCCGCACCGTGGCGAGCTCCGATCGTGCCGACGTGACATAGCTCCCGTCCGTAGGAGATCGACTACACCTTTACTGATCGGTACCGTCCACGGGAACAGCGGCTGCCGGACCCGGCGGCCGGAATGACATCGCCACCTTCAGTCCGTACGCCCGCACCACGACAGGGGTCAACGATGTTCCGCAAGGTATTGGTCGCCAACCGGGGCGAGATCGCGATCCGCGCCTTCCGCGCGGCTTTCGAGCTCGGCATCTCCACCGTGGCCGTGTTCCCTTACGAGGACCGCAACTCGCTTCACCGGGCCAAGGCGGACGAGGCCTACCGGATCGGTGAGAAGGGCCACCCGGTACGCGCCTATCTCTCGGTCGACGAGGTGATCAGGGCCGCGCGCAAGGCCGGCGCCGACGCCATCTACCCCGGCTACGGCTTCCTCTCGGAGAACCCCGACCTCGCCGCCGCGTGCGCCGAGGCCGGGATCACCTTCGTCGGGCCCCCCTCCGCCGTCCTGCACCTCACCGGCAACAAGTCCCGCGCGGTGGCCGCCGCCCGTGCGGCCGGGGTCCCCGTCCTGAAGTCGTCCGAGCCGTCCACGGACGTGGACAGGCTGGTCGAAGCCGCCGACTCCATCGGCTTCCCGGTGTTCGTCAAGGCCGTCGCAGGCGGCGGCGGGCGGGGAATGCGTCATGTCACCGAGCCCGCGGAGCTGCGGGACTCCATCGACGCGGCGATGCGCGAGGCGGAGTCGGCGTTCGGAGACGCCACCGTCTTCCTGGAGCAGGCCGTCGTCAACCCGCGCCACATCGAGGTGCAGATCCTCGCCGACACCGAAGGCAACGTCGTCCATCTGTTCGAGCGTGACTGTTCGGTGCAGCGGCGCCACCAGAAGGTCGTCGAGATCGCGCCCGCTCCCGCACTCGACCCGGATCTGCGCGATCGCATCTGCGCCGACGCCGTCGCGTTCGCCCGGCACATCGGCTACGTCAACGCGGGAACCGTCGAGTTCCTGGTCGACGAGCGCGGCAACCACGTCTTCATCGAGATGAACCCCCGTATCCAGGTGGAGCACACGGTCACCGAGCAGGTCACCGGACGGGACCTGGTCATCGCCCAGCTGCGGATCGCCGACGGAATGACGCTTCCGGAGCTGAACCTGACGCAGGACGACATCGTCCTCACGGGCACGGCCCTGCAGTGCCGTATCACCACCGAGGACCCCGCCAACGGATTCCGCCCCGACACCGGCACCATCTCCGCGTACCGCTCCCCGGGCGGCCCCGGCGTACGGCTCGACGGCGGCACGGTCCACACCGGCGCCGAAGTGTCGGCCCACTTCGACTCGATGCTGGTCAAGCTGACCTGCCACGGACACGACTTCGCCAACGCCGCACGCCGTGCACGGCGTGCGATCGCCGAGTTCCGTATCCGCGGAGTCGCCACCAACCTGCCCTTCCTCGGTGCCGTGCTCGACCACCCCGGATTCCGCGAGGGCCGTGTCACCACGAGCTTCATCGCCGAGCATCCGGAACTGCTCCGGGCGCGCCCCTCGGCCGACCGCGGAAGCCGCATGCTCACCTATCTCGCCGAGACGACCGTCAACCGTCCCCACGGCCCGCGTCCCCAGGTCATCGACCCGGCCGCCAAGCTGCCTCCCGCCGCTCTGGACCAGGCACCGCCGGCAGGCTCCCGGCAGCGCCTCGCGGCGCTCGGGCCGGAGGCGTTCGCCGCGGAACTGCGCGCGCAGCGGGCCGTCGCGGTGACGGACACGACCTTCCGCGACGCGCACCAGTCCCTGCTGGCCACCCGGGTGAGGACGCGCGATCTGCTGGCCGTCGCCCCGTACGTCGCGCGCACGGCACCGGAGCTGCTGAGCCTGGAGTGCTGGGGCGGCGCCACCTACGACGTGGCCCTGCGCTTCCTCGCCGAGGACCCCTGGGAGCGTCTCGCGGCCCTGCGGGAGGCGGTGCCCAACATCTGTACGCAGATGCTGCTGCGGGGACGCAACACCGTCGGCTACACGCCCTACCCCGTCGAGGTGACCGACGCCTTCGTCGCCGAGGCGGCGGCGACCGGCATGGACATCTTCCGGATCTTCGACGCGCTCAACGACGTCTCGCAGATGCGTCCCGCCATCGACGCCGTACGGTCCACCGGCACGGCGCTGGCCGAGGTCGCCCTGTGCTACACCGCGGACCTGTCGGACCCGGCAGAACAGCTCTACACGCTCGACTACTACCTGCGCCTCGCGGAGCAGATCGTCGAGGCCGGCGCGCACGTCCTGGCCATCAAGGACATGGCCGGCCTGCTGCGCCCGCCCGCCGCCCGCACCCTGGTGACCGCACTGCGCGAGCGCTTCGACCTTCCGGTGCATCTGCACACCCACGACACGGCGGGTGGCCAGCTCGCGACACTGATCGCCGCGATCGACGCGGGCGTCGACGCCGTCGACGCCGCCGTCGCCTCGATGGCGGGCACCACCAGCCAGCCGTCCCTGTCGGCGCTCGTCGCGGCCACCGACCACACCGAGCGCACCACCGGGCTCTCGCTCGACGCGGTCGGAGCGCTCGAACCGTACTGGGAGGCCATGCGGAAGGTCTACGCGCCCTTCGAGTCGGGGCTCACCTCGCCCACGGGGCGCGTCTACCACCACGAGATCCCCGGCGGACAGCTGTCGAACCTGCGTCAGCAGGCCATCGCGCTCGGGCTCGGCGACCGCTTCGAGCTGATCGAGGACTGCTACGCGGCCGCCGACCGGATGCTGGGCCGGCTGGTCAAGGTGACGCCCTCCTCGAAGGTGGTGGGAGACCTCGCCCTGCACCTGGTCGGAGCGGGCGTCGAGGCGGCCGACTTTGAATCCGATCCCGGCAAGTTCGACGTACCGGACTCGGTGGTCGGCTTCCTCCGCGGCGAGCTGGGCGACCCGCCCGGCGGCTGGCCCGAGCCGTTCCGCACCCGCGCGCTCCACGGCCGCCCCGCGCAGGCCGAGGACCCGACCCTGTCGGACGAGGACCGTCAGGGGCTGGCCCAGGACCGGCGGGCGACGCTCAACCGGCTGCTGTTCCCCGGCCCGGCCAAGGAGTTCGACGCCCATCGCGAGGCGTACGGCGACACGTCCGTACTGCCCACGCAGGACTTCTTCTACGGCCTGGAACCGGACACCGAGCACACGGTCACCCTGGAGGCCGGTGTCACGCTGCTGATCGAGCTCGAGGCGATCTCCGAGGCCGACGAGCGGGGCTTCCGTACGGTCCTGGCCACGCTGAACGGCCAGCTGCGCCCGGTGGCGGTGCGGGACACGTCCGTCGCCACGGAGGTCAAGGCCGCCGAGAAGGCCGAGCGCGGCAACGACCGGCATGTCCCCGCTCCGTTCGCGGGCGTCGTGACGCTCCAGGTGGAGGAGGGCACTTCGGTGTCGGCGGGACAGACGGTGGCCACGATCGAGGCGATGAAGATGGAGGCCTCCATCACCGCCCAGTCCGCGGGCACGGTCGCGCGGCTGGCGATCGGAAAGATCCAGCAGGTCGAGGCGGGCGATCTGCTCATCGAGATCGGCTGACGCCCGCTGCGTGTGTACGTGAGTACGTGCGCGTGCTGCGCGCGTAGCCGGCCCGGGAGAGGTTCCCGGGCCGGCCGCCCGCGTACGGGCGCCGGTCGGCGACGGGTCTCCGGTAAGGACTACGCCTGTGCCGCCTGTGCGGTCAGGAGCGCCAGCGGGGTCGCGGCCGCCCATGCCTGCGGCGAGTTCGCGTGCGGATACGGGACCACGGTCGCGTGCTCCTCGCGCCCGTATCCGGCGAGCACCTCCGGGAGACGGTAGCCGTGCAGGACCGCGGCCGCCGTCAACCCGGAGGTGAGCGCCCGCAGTTCGGCGCCGCAGCCGTAGCGGGCGAGGCCGAGGGCGATGACGGCGTTGTCGTGGGGCCAGGCGCTGCCCCGGTGGTAGGACAGCGGATGGTACGGCGCCTGTCCCGATGCCAGGGTGCGGATCGCCCAGCCGGAGAAGAAGTCGGGCTCCAGCAGGCGCCCGGCGACGCGTTCCCCGTGCGGCTGGTCGAGGATGCCGGACCATAGCAGGTGGCCGGCGTCGGAGGCGAGCACGTCCACCTGCCGTCCCTCGCCGTCGAGCGCGAGGGCGGGGAAGTCCTGGCCGGACATCCAGAAGTCGCGGTGGAACCGCTCACGCAGAGCGGCGGCCGTCGCCTCCAACCGCCCGGCCCAGTCGGCGTCGTGCCACACGTTCCGCGCCAGCCGCGCGGTGCGCACGAGCGCGTCGTAGGCGTACCCCTGGGCCTCGCAGACCGCGATCGGGCCCTCGGCCTGGGTGCCGTCCGTGAAGCAGATCGCGCCGGCGGAGTCCTTCCAGTTCTGGTTGACCAGCCCCTTCGGGTCGGGGTGGTAGACGAGGTAGCCGTGCCGGGTCAGGCCGCCGTCGGTGAGCATCCAGTCGACGGCGGCCCGGGCGTGCTGCTCGAGCCGGAGCGCGAGCGAGGTGTCGCCGGTGGTGTCCGCGTACGCGCCGAGGAGCACCAGGAAGAGCGGTGTGGCGTCGACCGAGCCGTAGTAGCGCCCGTAGGGCACCTGCCGGAAGTGGGCGAGCTCGCCGTGGCGGACCTCGTGCACGATGCGGCCCGGCTGCTCCCCGCGGAAGTCGTCGTAGGAGCGGCCCTGGGTGGCGGCGAGCGCGAGAAGGGTGTTCTCGGCGGTGTCCGGCCGGTAGGGCAGCAGGAAATACGAGGTGAGGAGCGAATCGCGGCCGAACAGGGTGAGGAACCAGGGGATCCCGGCGGCCGGCACGGTCAGTCGCTCGCCGTCGATCCCGTCGGCGGGAACCTGGAGGAGATCGAGGTCCGTGAGCCCTTGCCGGCAGGCGCGCAGCAGGTCCGGGTCGGCGGACCCGGGCAGAGCCACCTCGTCGGACGGCGCGGGGAGCGGGACGGCCTGTGCACCGTGCGGGTGGGCCTCGGCGGTCAGGCGCAGTTCGGCTTCGCCGTGCGCAGGCAGCGTCAGCTCCCAGGCCAGACGCCCTGCGGTGACGGTGTCCGGCGCGGGCCGCGCGGCGACGGTCGTACGGGAGTGCCAGTGGCCGCGCCGGTAGCCGAACTCGACACCGTCCGCGCGTAGACGGGTCTCGTGCTCGGCGTCCGGCTTCGGATAGGCGCGGTCGTCGGCGCGCAGCTCGAACTGGTCCGCGAAGTCGGCGTCGAGCGCGAGTTCGATGTGCGTGGTCAGCGCCGTCGGGCCGTTGTTGACCAGACGCACCCTGTCCACGAAATGCCCTGCCCCGACCGACTGTTCACGGAAGACGGTGTAGGCGGGCGGCGCGTCGCGCGTGCCGGCGGGGGTGAGGACGCTGGTCGACGGGGCGGTGTCCGACGCCGGAACGAGCACGGTGGGGACCGTGCCGTCGACCGTCAGCTCCCAGCGGCTCAGGTGGCGGGCGTCGCGCAGGAACAGCCCGTCCGGCGTCGTCCCCCGGGAGCCGGTGATCGAGCCGTCCGGGCCGAGAATCGCGAACGTACCGTCGCGGACGAGCAGAACGCGGCCGGAGGGTGTCATCGAGCGGTCTCCTGATGGTCCGGGCGCGGGTTCGCGAGCAGATCGAGGGTGAGGGCGGCCGTCCAGGCGAAGTCGAGAGTGCCCCGGCCCTCGCCGGTGAACGGGTCGACGTACTCGGCGAACCCCGAGGTCCCGGCCGCCGTGAGGAACGCGGCCCGCAGCCTGTCGGCGCGGCCGTCGGCGCCGTACAGACGCAGGCCGCGGTCGATGAGCCAGGCGGTGTTGAACCAGGCGGGTCCCCGCCAGTAGCGGGTCCGGTCGAAGGCGTGGCCGCTCAGCGCGTAGCTGGCGACGAGGCCGGTGTCCGACGCGCGGAAGTGGGGGCCGTCGAGCGTGTCGAGCAGTGCCCGCACGATGTCGTCGGGCAGGCCCGGGACGATCAGCGGCACGAGCCCGGCGATGCTGCGTTCCCGTACGAGCTCGCCGCCCACCAGGTCGCGGCAGAGGAACAGCCCGGCCTCCGCGTCCCACAGGCGGGTGACGAGGGCGTCCGTCAGACGCTGCGCGCGCTGCTCGTGGCGCAGCGGGTCGGCGCCGGTCGCCCGGGCGATACGGGCGAGCGCGTACTCGGAGACGATCAGCAGGGCGTTGAAGCACGGGTCCTCGACGGCGAAGGCGTGCTCTCCGTCCGCGTACCCGCCGTCGCGGTAGTCGGCGGCGAGCCGCACGTACCGTCCGTAGTCGACGTCCGTGGGCCGGTCGTCGGCGTGGCCGTGGTCCAGGTCGGCCCGGCGGAAGGAAGCGGGATCGGCCGGCGCGACACGGGAGAGCGGGACGTCCCAGCAGGGACTGTTGTCCATGCCCGGCTCCCACGGGTGCATCACCGCGGCGAGCCCGCCCCCGCCGAGGTCCCGGGCGGACAGCAGGTAGTCGTGCCAGGCCGCGAGACCGGCGTACACACGGGAGAGGAAGCCGCGCCGGACCGACTCGGCCGGGTCCGCCTCGTGCACGAGCCACGCGGCGAGCGCGTGCACGGGCGGCTGGACGATCCCGGAGGTCTCGGGAGCGGCGGGGGCTCCGGCGGCGGCGCCTGCCTGCGACGAGCGCCAGAAGTCCGGGCTCGGGAAGTAGGCGTCCAGGGGCACGGCCGGATTGAAGGCGATGTGCGGGATGCGCCCGTCGGCCCACTGGGCGCCGAGCAGCGTCTCCAGTTCGCGTTGGGCGCGGCGGGGCGACAGATGCCGCAGCCCGATCGCGACGAAGGCCGAGTCCCAGCTCCACTGGTGCGGATACAGGGTGCGCGAGGGGACCGTGGAGGAACCCGTCCAGTTGTCCAGGAGTACCCGTGCCGCACCGCGCCGCAGTGTCAGGTCCGCGGCAGCGGTGGGCACGGGCTGATCGAGGGCGGCCGCCTCGCCGGACGGTGTCCCGTCGGACGGCGCCTCGCCGGACGAGGACTGGTCGGCGACCACTGCGTCGAGGAGGGTCGTCATGCGCCGGACCGCCGAAGGAAGCCGGGGACGGAGCGCACGGCCTCGACCGGGTCGCCGGTCAGCCGGCATTCGGCGGCGAGGTAGCCGTCGTAGCCGATGGTCTTCAGCGCCCCGAGCCAGGCGGGCCAGTCGAGGTGGCCCGCGCCCGGCTGGAAGCGGTTGGAGTCCGAGACCTGGGCGTGGCCGATGACGTCCGCGTGGGCGAGGATCGACGCGGCCGGATCGGACTCCTCGATGTTCATGTGGTAGCTGTCGATGCCGATCCGCACGCCGTCGGAGCCGACGGTACGGATCAGTTCCGCCGCCTGCTCCAGCCGGTTGACCATGTGGTCCTCGTAGCGGTTGAGCGGCTCCAGGTAGAGGGTGACGCCCTCGGCCCGGGCGTGCTCGCCCAGCTCGGCGAGGCCGGCCAGCAGGACGTCGCGG
The DNA here is from genome assembly GCF_036181745.1 of Streptomyces sp. NBC_00259. Classification (NCBI taxonomy): domain Bacteria; kingdom Bacillati; phylum Actinomycetota; class Actinomycetes; order Kitasatosporales; family Streptomycetaceae; genus Streptomyces; species Streptomyces sp. NBC_00259. The sequence goes on from NZ_CP108080.1 coordinate 7,205,863, forward strand.
TCCTCCGCCTCGCTGCGCGGCGGCTCGAAGGGAGGCAGCCGGCGCGAGAACATCCCGTACGACGCCGGGGTCTGGGCCCCGAGGCCGCCGAGTTCCCCGATGACGGAGAGCTGGGACTTCATCTGGGCGATCGCGTCCCGGCGCAGCTCCACGTCGAAGGCGCCGAAGAAGTGGAGCATCTCGACGCAGACGGTCGGCATGACGACGCCGTCCTTGAGCGCCTGCCGCAGCTCGGGCAGGCGTCCCCGGAAGTGGAAGTCGCCCTTGGCGCGCAGCTCGATCGCGTCATAGCCGGCTGCCTGCGCGAACTCCCATTTCTCCTGGAGCGTGTCGCCCGGCAGCAGCTGTTCCTGGGCGGCGGTCTTGAGCACGGTCTTGCTCCCTCGGTAACGCGGAAACGTCGGAAAGTCGGATACGTGGAGCCCCGGACACTCGCCGGGGCCGAAGGCTCAGAACTCCAGGACGACCTGGAGCGCGTCGGCGGGGCGCTCGTCCAGCAGGACGTACGCGTCGGCCGCGTCCGCGACCGGGACGACATGGCTGACCAGAGCCTCCACGTCGACCTGGCCTTCGGCGACCAGCCGCAGGAACGTCCGCTGGAGGCGCTCGACCGTCCAGCGCCCGGCGAGCTGCGGCGGCACCCCGCCGATCTGCGAGCAGATCAGCTGCACCCGGTTGTGGTGGAACTCGTCGCCGAGACGCAGCCCGGCGCCGTCCCCCTGGTAGAAGCCGGAGGCGACGACGCGGCCGCCGACGGCGACCGAGCGCAGGGCCTCGTGCAGGGCGGGGTAGGCGCCGCTGATCTCGACGGCGACGTCAGCGCCCAGTCCGCCGGTGGCCTCGCGGACGCGTTCGGCGACCGCGTCGGTGCGGGCGTTGAGCGTGTACTGCGCGCCGTACGCCTTGGCGCTCTCCAGCCGTACGTCGAGGGCGTCCACGGCCGTGACGCGGGCGCCGTTCAGCTGGGCGAGGCGGGTGGTGAGGAGTCCGATGACGCCCTGGCCGAAGACGGCGACGTCCTCTCCGACGTGGATGTCGGCGGCGAGGACGGCGTTGTAGGCGATCGCGCCGACGCGGGCGAAGGCACCGGCGAGCGGCGCGAGCCCGGCGGGCAGGGTGTGTCCGGCCATGCGCTCGGCGGGGACGATGCCCTCGCTGCGGTGGCCCCAGATGCCCCACACGAGGTCGCCCGGCTCCGGCATGCCGGGAGTGCCGACGAGCTCGGGGGAGACCTCGGTGACCTCGCCGACCTCGGAGTAGCCCCAGCCCGCGACCGGGTACTCGATGCCGGCGGCGCCGTCGCGGAACAGCCGGGCCTCGGGGTCCCAGGTGCGGGTCAGATACGGGTTGGTGCCGCGGTAGGCCGTCAGCTCGGTGCCGGCGGAGATGCCCGAGTAGCGGGTGCGCACCCGCAGGTGTCCGGGCGGCAGCGGGGCGGAGGCGTGCTCCGCGACCTCGACCTGGCGGGGGCCGGTGAATTGGACGACACGTTCCACGAGAGGGCTCCGAGGGGGGTTGGGTTCACCACTTAGGTTGAGAATATCTTCGACTTACGTCTTGTCAACACGCAAAAGTGATGCTGAGATGCTTCATCGGTAGACGTAAGTCGGTGATGGCTCAGACGCCGGCACCGAGGCACTGAGGACGGGACATGCGCAAGAGGACCCGGTGGTCGAAGGCGACCCCCCGACGGTCGAAGGTGATCGCAGCCGGTCTCGCGGCGGCACTGGGCATGGGAGTGCTCGCCGGCTGCTCCGGCGGCGGAAACGGCCCTGGTAAACCCGACAAGCGGATCACCGTGTGGTCCCAGGAGAACCTGACCCCGCGCGTGGCGGCCACCGAGAAGATCATCGGACGCTTCGAGAAGGAGACCGGCATCCAGGTCGATCTCGTGGGCGTCGACGAGGGCCAGATGCCCCAGCTGATCATGTCGGCCGCCGCCGCCGGGAAGCTCCCCGACGTCATCGGCGCCGTACCGATGGGCCAGACCTGGCAGATGTACGGCAACGGGCTGCTCAACACCGACGTCCCCGAGGCGATCGTCGACGAACTCGGCCCGGGGACCTTCAACGCCAACGCGCTCGGCCTGACCGCCGACGGCGCCACCCAGCTCGCCGTCCCCTCCGACGCCTGGCTGCAGCTCCTCGTCTACCGCAAGGACCTGCTCCAGCAGGCCGGGCTGAAGACGCCCGACACCTACGACGCACTCCTCGCCGCGGCGAAGGGACTCGACACCAAGGGACGGGACGGCATCGCGGCCGCCACCGACCCCAGTGACGTCTTCACCCACCAGAGCTTCGAGAACATCGCGCTCGCCAACGACTGCCAGCTCACCGACGACAAGGGGACGGTGAAACTCGACTCGCCGCAGTGCGCCACCGCGTTCGAGGCGTACGACACCCTCGCCCGCGGCCACGGCGCACCCGGCACCCAGACCGTCGACTCCACCCGCGCCACCTACTTCGCCGGCAAGTCCTCGATGATCGTCTGGTCGTCCTTCCTCCTCGACGAACTCGCCGGGCTGCGCAAGGACGCCCTGCCCAGCTGCGCCGAGTGCAAGAAGGACCCCGGCTTCCTCGCCGCCAACAGCGGCATCGTCACCGCCCTCAAGGGACCCGACTCCGCGAAGCCGGCCCAGCTCGGCGAGGTCACCTCCTGGGTGACGACCAGGACCGCCGAGACGGACGCCTCGCGGAAGTTCATCGAGTACATGATGGGCGCCGGGTACGAGGACTGGTTCGGCATGGCACCCGAAGGCAAGATCCCCGTGCGCAAGGGAACCGCCGAACAGCCGGAGAGGTACCTGGACGCCTGGCGGCACAGCGAGATGGGCGTCGACACCCTTCGCCCCATGAACGAGGTCTTCTCCGACCGGCTCCTCGACCAGCTCGCCGACGGCGTCAGCAACATGCAGCGCTGGGGGATCACCCAGGGCGAGGGCGCCCTCGTCGGCGCGATGAACGGCGAACTGCCCGTCCCCAAGGCCATCGGTGCCATGACCAGCGGCCAGACCTCCCCGGACGAGGCCGCCCACGAGGCGAACGAGGAAGTCGCCGCCCTGCAGAAGTCCCTCCAGTAGGCCGAGGAACCGACCCATGACCACAGCTCAGCGCGGCGCGACGGAGCGCCGCCCCACGGACGGCGGCCCCACGAACGCCGGCCCCAAGATCCCCCGCAAGGCCCGGCGCCCGCTCACCGCCACGCGCCCGCTCACCGCCGCCCGGCGCGAGAACCGCGCGGGACTCGCCTTCGTCTCGCCCACCTTCCTGGTGGTGCTCGTCGTGGTCGTCCTGCCCATCCTGTGGACCGTGCTCCTCGCGTTCCAGGACGCCAAGCTCGTCGACATCCAGGGCATGGGCCTGTTCGGCAACTGGACGCTCGACAACTTCCAGCAGGTCTTCGGCTCCGCCGGATTCTGGAGCAGCCTCTCCACGACCGTCATCTACACCGTCGGTGCCACCGTCGGATCGCTCCTGCTCGGCCTCGTCGCCGCACTCGCGCTCCGCACCCCCTTCCGAGGCCGCGGACTGCTGCGCGGCGCGATGCTCCTGCCGTACGTCGCCCCGGTCGTCGCCGTCGCGTTCGTCTGGGAGGTCGCGCTCAGCCCCCAGTACGGCATCGTCAACGAGTGGGGCCGCTCGCTCTTCGGCTGGGACGACCCGATCGCGTTCCTGTCCACGCGCGAGTACGAGATCGGCCTGTTCGGGCTGCACTTCGACATCCCGCTGTCCCTGCTCACCGTCATCGCCTTCGAGATATGGCGCTACTTCCCCTTCGCGTTCCTCTTCCTCCTCGCCCGGCTCCAGGCCGTACCGGACGTACTCGAGGAAGCCGCCAAGGTCGACGGCGCCACGCCCCTGCAGCGTTTCCGCCACATCCTCATGCCGCAGCTCATGCCGGTCATGGCGCTGCTGTGCGTCCTGCGCTTCATCATGACGTTCAACAAGTTCGACGACGTCTACCTGCTCACCGGCGGCGGCTCCGGAACCGACGTCGCGGCCGTCCGGGTCTACGACTTCCTCACCGCCCGCTACGACGTCGGCGCCGCCTCGGCCCAGGCCCTCGTCCTCGCCGGCGTCCTCGTGGTCCTGCTGGGCCTCTACTTCAAGTTCTTCGGCAAGAAGATGCAGGAGGAGCAGTCGTGACGCGCATCTCCACGACCCCCCGTACGCCCATGAGCCGGGCGCAGTTCGAGGAACGGCTCATCCGTGTCCTGCGCTGGATCGTGATCGCGTTCCTCGCCGCGATCACGATCGTGCCCTTCTACTACATGCTGCTGCTGTCGGTGAAGTCCATCGACGCGCTGCTGCTCGACCCCGGGTCCCTGTGGGTCTCGGCGAAGGACTTCACGCTCGACACCTACCGCAATGTCATGACGCCCGCCGAGGACGGCGGACAGGGCTTCACACGGCTGCTGCTCAACTCCGCGCTCGTCTCCCTCGGCACGGTGGTGCTCACCCTCGCCGCCGCCGTCCCCGGCGCGTACGCCATCAGCCGCCTCAGGTTCTTCGGCGGCCGGCAGGTGAGCGCCCTCTTCCTGGCCGTCTACCTCTTCCCCGCCACGCTGCTCGCCGTCCCGCTCTTCGTGATGTTCGCGAAACTCGGTCTGTCCTCCAGCCTCGCCGGCCTCGCGATCGTCTACGTGGCGCAGACCGTGCCCGTGTCGATCTACATGCTGAAGAACTACCTCGTCACGATCCCCTCCTCGATCGAGGAGGCCGCCGCCCTCGACGGCTGCTCCCGCCTGCAGACCGTGCGCAAGGTGATCCTGCCGCTCGCGACCCCGTCGCTGATGGCCACCGGGCTGTACGTCTTCATGATCGCCTGGAACGAGTTCCTCTTCGCGCTGCTCTTCCTCGCCGCCGACCCCGGCAAGTGGACCGTCTCCCTGGGCCTCGCACAGCTCGCCAACGGCATCGAGGTTTCCAAGACCGTTCTGATGGCCGGGTCCGTGGTCCTGACGATCCCCGTGGTACTTCTGTTCTTCGCCGCCGAACGCCTCCTCACCGAGGGACTGACCAGCGGCGCGGACAAGAGCTGAGGGGACGGGGACCACCACCATGCCGGGGAACCAGGCGAGCGCCGGACACCTGTTGCGGCTGATCCGCAGCGGCGAGGCGACCACACGAGGCGACCTCCAGCGCGCCACCGGTCTGTCACGGTCCACCGTCGGGCACCGACTGGACCAGCTGTTCGGGGCCGGCTGGCTGCGCGACGCCGCGGGCACCTCGACCGGCGGACGCCCGTCCGCCCGCATCGAGTTCGACCCGAAGCACGCCGTCGTACTCGCCGTCGACCTGGAGACCCGGCACGCCCGCGCGGCGGTCCTGGACCTCACCGGCACGGTGCTCGCCGTCCGCTCGGGAGCACTGCTGATCGGCGACGGGCCCGTGGCCGTCCTCGGCGAACTGGCCCGCTGGTTCGCGCCGCTGCTCGCCGAGGCGGGAGCCGGACCCACGGACGTGTGCGGCATCGGCCTGTCCGTCCCCGGACCCGTCGACTTCGGCACCGGACGTGTCGTCCAGCCGCCGATCATGCCCGGCTGGGACGGCTTCCCCATCCGCGAGACGATGCAGGAGGCGTACGAGGAACACGTCGGCCCCTCGCGGGAACCGGGCCCCGTGCCGGTGCTCGTCGACAACGACGCCAACCTGATGGCGTACGCGGAACACCGCGCCGCCCACGCGGGCTGCTCGGCCTTCCTCCTCGTCAAGGCGTCCACCGGCATCGGCGCCGGCGTCGTCGTCGACGGCGGGATCTACCGCGGCATCGACGGCAGCGCCGGCGACATCGGACACATCAGGCTGCACGACCGGCCCGACGCGCTGTGCATGTGCGGCTCCTACGGCTGCCTCGCCGCCGTCGCGAGCGGACGCGCCCTTGCGGCGCAACTGTCCGAACTCGGTGTCCCGACCACCTCCGGCTCCGACGTCCGCCGGCTCCTCGCCGAGGGACAGCCGGACGCGGTCCGCCTCGCACGCGAGGCCGGGCAGCTCATCGGCGAAGTGCTCGCCACCGTCGTCACGTTGCTCAACCCCGGCGTGCTGGTCCTCACCGGCGACCTGGCCGGGACCCCCTTCCTGACGGGCGTGCGCGAGCTCCTCTACCAGCGCGCCATGCCTCGTACCACCGCCCACCTCGACGTGGTGACGGGCAGACTCGACGACCGTGCGGGCCTGACGGGCGCCGCCGCCCTCGTCGTCGAACACCTCTACGCGCCCGACCTGGCCGACCGGCGCCTCGCCGCCCTCAACGCCACCGCCGATCGCAGACACGGAGCCCCCGCATGAACACCCCCTGGACGCTGCCCCCGGTGAAGGTCGGCCTGATAGGCGCCGGCCCCTGGGCCCGTGCCATGCACGCCCGGATGCTCGCCGCCGGGCCGGAGACCGAACTCGCCGCGGTGTGGGCGCGCCGCCCGGAGGCGGCACACGAGACCGCCGCGCCCTACGGAGTGCCGGTCGCCGCCTCGTTCGACGAACTCCTCGACCGCTGCGAGGCCGTCGCGTTCGCCGTGCCGCCCGCCGTACAGGCGGAGCTGGCCGTACAGGCCGCGAAGGCGGGCCGCCACCTGTTGCTGGAGAAGCCGCTCGGCCCGGACGTGCCCTCGGCACGGCGGGTGGCGGACGCGGTCGCCGAAGCCGGGGTCGTGTCCCAGCTCGTCCTCACCAAGCGCTACCACCCGGTGACCCGCGAGTTCCTGCGCAAGGCGGCCGAGCTGGAGGTCACCGGAGCACGGTCCTGCTACCTCCACGGAGCCTTCCTCGGCGGAGACTTCGCCACCGCTTGGCGCCTCGAACACGGTGCCCTGCTCGACCTCGGACCCCACCTCCTCGACCTCCTCGACACCGCGGTCGGCCCCATCGCCGCCGTCCACGCGACGGGGGACCCGCGCCGCTGGATCGAGCTCACCTGCGAGCACGAGAACGGCTCGGTCAGCCAGGCCTCCCTGTCCGGCACCGTGAACCTGCCGGGTGCCAGAACCCGCATCGAGCTCTTCGGCCCCGAGCGGGAACTCGTCTACGACACCGCCGAACTCGACCACGAGGAGTGCTGGCCCATCCTGCGCAACGAGTTCGCCCACGCCGTACGCGCCGGCAGGTCGACCCCGATCGACGCGGCACGCGGCCTGCGGATCCAGGAGCTGCTGGCCCTCGCGTCGCCCGCATCCTGACGGTGAACCGGCCGGGGCCGGCTCCGCGAGGAGACCGGCCCCGGCGGCCCGTTCGTGTCGCGGCGGGCGAGCCACGCGTCGGCGATGACATCGGCCGGCGTCAGCGGCCGATGCCAGCGGCGGGCATCACCGCCCCGCGTCGACCGCCGCGTCGACCACCGCATCAACCACCGGTTCGACGGTCCCGGGCGTGTCCCGGAGCTCGCGCTTGAGGATCTTGCCCGTGGCGTTGGTGGGCAGGATGTCGAAGAACCCGACGAGGCGAGGGTACTTGTAGCCCGCCATCTCGTCCCTGCACCAGGTGATGAGCTCCTGTGCGGAGAGCTCCGCACCCGGGGCGAGCACCACGCACGCCTTGACCTCCTCGCCGTGGCTCTCGTCCGGCACGCCGATGACCGCGGCCATGCCCACGGCGGGATGGGTGAGCAGTACCTCCTCGATCTCCCGGGGGTAGACGTTGAAGCCGCCACGGATGATCAGGTCCTTGGCGCGATCGACGATGTGGAACCATCCGTCGGCGTCCCTGCGGGCCAGATCGCCGGTGCGGAACCAGCCGTTGCGCATCACCCCGGCGGTCGCCTCGGGCCTGTTGTAGTAGCCCTTCATCACGTTGTGTCCGCGGACGACGATCTCGCCGACCGCGTCGGGGCCGGTGACACGGGTCCAGTCCTCGGCGATCAGGTCCACCTCCACGCCCCAGACCGGACGCCCGATGGACCCCGGGCGCGCCTTCTCGCCGCGCTGCGAGAACGTGGCCACCGGGCTGGTCTCGGACAGGCCGTACCCCTCCAGAATGGTGACGCCGAACCGCTCGGCGAACCGGCGGTGGATCTCGACCGGGAGCGCCGAGCCTCCCGAGCCGGCCATCCGCAGATTCCCGGCGATCTGCGGCAGGTCCACGTCGGGCGCTTCCGCTTCGAGCAGGGCCCAGTACATCGTGGGGACGCCCGCGAAGAAGGTGACGGCATGGCGCTGCATCAGGGCCAGGGCCGACCGGGGGTCGAAGCGCGGCAGCAGCACCAGCGTCGCCCCTGAGGCCAGGCCCGCGTTCATCTCGGTGACCAGCTCGACGACGGCGTTCAGGACCGCCCCGGTGACCCGCTCCTCGCGCGGCCGCCCCGGTCCCCGCTCCGTCCCACGCGCCTCAGTACCCGCCATGCCCCGAGCCTACGAGCTGAGCCGGACCGCGGTGGCCAGGGGGTGCGGTCGCCGAACCGGTGGCCGGTGGGGCGGGCGGTGGGCGACAGGCGCGAAGTCCGGTCCGGCGACCGGGTGGCGTGGGAGCAGGACCCACCGCGACGGCCTGGTTCCCGGCCTGAGAGCATGGCGAGGACCGTAGTGGTACGGACCGTAGTTGATGGGGGAAGACCATGGCTGTGCTCGTCCTGTCCGGCATTCTCGTACTTGCCGTCGGCGGATGCGTCTGCGTCGTGTGGGCGGCGCGCGGCGGCCCACGCTGGGTGCGCGCGATCGCCGCCGCGACCCTGGCGGCGGGCGAACTCGTCCGCCACACGGGGCGTACGAGCCGGAGCCGACGCCTGAGCCAGGGCTCCGACTCGGACGGCTGACTCGCCGCGCGGCGTCCGTGCCGCGGATGTTGGCTTCCAGCTGAGTCGGACGCCCCCGAACCGTCTACGGCACCAGTTCCGCCATCACGACAAGCGGCAGCGACGCGTTGGCGGCCGCCGCTTCCACCACCATCCGGTCCTCGTCGGCGAGCAGTTCGACGACGACCTGCGGAGGCAGGGCGGGGTGGCCTGCAGCGATGGGCCTCGCCTGCTTGTCCGCCAAGCAGGCGAGCAACGACGGGGGCGTCGCCTTGCGGTGCCGGGCGATCTCACGCAACGCCTTGCGCACCGGCGGTTCATGCCGGGCCAGATGCTCCAGCAGCTCAGCCGACGCGTCCGGGTTGGCCGCCACCCTGGCCAGGACCTGGACTCCGTACCGACCGACCATGGCACGCAGTTGGGCTTCGGAAAGACCCGGGTGCGGAGCGATGGCCTTGACCACCTTCGCGTCGGGGTCGGCGGCCAGCGCGTCGCGGACCGAGCCGGGCAGATCGCGTCGTGCGGCAAGGAGCATCCGTACGGTCGGGCTCGGTGAGTGGGCCAGCTCCTCGACCTCGACGGGAGACGCCGAGGCGATCCGCGGCAGCAGTGTCGGGCCGATCCAGGTGGCGTCGGCCAGGTGGGTCAGCACGTCGAGAGGCACGTGTGGGTGGTGTGCGAGCCTGCGCCGGACGTCGTGGCCGACGTCGGTGGCCAGCGTCCGGATCAGCGCGTCATCGATCGCGGGATTGTCGGCGAGTTCGGCTCGGACGGCAGGAGCGGGATCACCCGCGAGCCGTAGGTACATCTCCGGCGGAAGATCGTGCCTGGCGGCGAGTTGGCAGCGCAGGAGCATCGAGGGGTGGTCGGCGAAGCGGATGACGGCCGCGGCGGGCGTGGCCGGGTTGCTCAGCACTCTGAGCTGTATCTCGTGCACGGCGGACTCGTGGGAGCCGTCGCAGGAGGCGCCCGGCCCCAGATCACAGCCGCCCCGGACGCAGTGCGGATCGTGGACGAACGGCGTCCGTTCACGGTCGCAGACCACGCAGCTCCTGGCCGGAGGCAGCCCCTCGCCGGTGACCAGCATCGCCAGGACCGCCGGCGGCGTCGCCTCGTTGCCCGCCACGGAGCGGCGGACCGCGGCATGCGGATGCGCCGCCAGCCGGGTGGCCCATTGCGGCGTCGTCCACAACGCGAGCTCCCCGACGACCCCTATCTCGGGGTCGGCGGCGAGCATCTCCGTCACATCGGGCGGCAGACCGGGACAGGCCGCCAGCTTCTCGCGGTACTCGACGGTGGGATCCGACGCGAAGCGACGCGCCCACTCCGGGCTGCCCGCACCCTCGTCGAGCAAGGCCAGGGCGGCGTGCGGCCGGGTCACGGGATCGACGTCGGCGGTGCTCAGCAGGCCTCGGTAGGCGAGCGGTACCGCGGTCTCCTCGACGCGCGCGGCCAGCGCGACCGCCTGCGCGGGACTGAGGTCCGCGCGATGAGTGAGTTCATCGGCGACATCGGCGTCCGCGATCGCTATCAGCCGGTCGACCAGCTCGGGCGGCAAGGCCGGATTGGCAGCGAGTCCGGACAGGAGATGGTCCACAGGGGCGTCCTGCCCGGACCACGATCGAACGGCCCGTGAATTTCGGCGCCCACGAGTTCCCGGCCGTGCTCCGCGCATCACGGCCCTTCATCACGGACTGCGAGCGGTGCCGTTGCCGGGGCTCAGCCCGTCGGGGACTCCTCGGACGGGCGCAGGTTCTGCTGGAGGTCGGTCGCGCCGGTGATGATCGTGGTGTAGAGCCCGGAGCAGGTCGCGAACTTCTGGGTCGTGGCCGGGTCGATGGTGGTCTCGGGCACGGTGGCGCACATCGAGCCGAAGTACTCGTCGTAGTTCTGGTCGATGGCGGTGGTGCCGTCCAGCGTCGCTCGGTACCGCGCCTTGTCCGGGAGGGCTTCCACCTCCTCGCGCAGCTGCTCGGTGATCGCGTGAACGGCTGCCGCGTGGGTCTCGCAGGCGCTGCCCACGCCCGCCCGGCAGCCGTCAGGCTTCGCGTTCACCGCGTCGCCGATCCTGCCGTGCCACTTCTTCTCCAACTCCAGGGACCCGCCGCCCTGGTCGTCGGCGGAACCTCCGCAGCCGGCGGTCGTCGTGATGAACCCGCAGACCAGCAGCGGTATCAGCGCCCGCAGTCCCGTACCAGCCCTCATCGACCGCCCCAGTCGTCCGCTCTCACCGCCCGGCCCGGGCGGAGCGCCGAGAGCGTAGCGCAACCGCGCGGCCTGGACGAAGCGGCGAAGCTCACCGAGGGGGCGCCTGCCGCCGTCGTGGGAGTGGGAGGGCGGCGGTGCCTTCCCGGACTCGACCGGCCGACGGCGACAGACGGTGCGGCGGGGGTGTGTGGCTCAGAGGCCGAACTCCTGCGGGGACAGCCCGAGCACCGAGCACGCCTCGCGCAGGACCTGCTCCTCGGCCGGTGCGACATACCCGTCCGCGCCGGCGACGACGAAGCCCGTCTGCACGACCGCCCTCGCCTCCGTCGGCTTCTTCGCCGCCTTGGCGATCTCCTGCATGACCTCGGCCTTGCCCTGCTGGAAGTTGAACGCCAGCTGGTCGACGTGCTTGTTGAACCGCTGCCGCAGCTGCTCGGGCGGGAAGTTCTGCAGGACGTCGTTGTTCAGGATCAGCGACTCCACGTGCTGCCGCTCGGCCGGGTCGACCTGTCCGTCGGCGGCCGCGACCAGGGCGCACATCGCCATGCTGGCGTCCCGGTAGGCGCCGCTCTTCAGCTCGGTCTTGAGGGAGGTGAGCTGGGACTTGAGCGTATTCACCAGCTGCGCCCGTGATCCGCCGGAGGACCCCGAACCCGGCCGTCCGTGTCCGCCGGAGCCCCGCGCCCCCTGCGTCTGCTGCAGCGTCTTCGCCTGGTCCTTGATCCGATCCCACATCGCCACTCGTGCCACCTCGGCTTCTGCCACGTCGTTCCGGTCACCCGCGCGCGATCCACGCGCTTCCCTGCCAACGCCTGCCGGCCCCTCGAAGTTCCGCGGCACGACCGGCCACCCCTGCCACGTGCCTCAGGTCGGCCCCGTGAGGTGCCGCCACCCGTAGTCTGCTCGCACTGACCATTCGTCACGAAGGGAGCGACTTGTGGCTTCTCGTCTCAACCCGTACATCAGCTTCTCCGGCGATGCCCGGCAGGCCCTGGAGTTCTACAGGAGTGTCCTCGGCGGCGAACTGCGCCTGAGCACGTTCGGCGAGTTCGGCGGCCCCGGTGGTGGCACCGGGCAGGACGACAAGATCATGCACGGCATGCTGGAGACCAGCAGTGGATTCACGCTGATGGGCGCCGACACCCCGCCCGGGATGGAGTTCAGGCCGGGGACCAACTTCGCGGTGAGCCTGAGCGGTGACGACGCCGACGAGCTGAAGGGCTACTGGGAGAAGCTGTCCGACGGCGGCAACGTGGCGGTTCCCCTCGAGAAGCAGATGTGGGGCGACGTGTTCGGCATGTGTACGGACAAGTTCGGCATCGCGTGGATGGTCAACATCAGCGAACAGCAGTCCTGACCAGGCGTCACCACCGAGCGGTGCGTCGGCGGCCCGGGGGAGGTCGCCGACGCGCTCATGGGCGCCCGGCGATCCGCGGGAGGCCGCCCACGGGCCCCGGCGTGCGGCGGCGCCCAGCAGGGCTGCGGCAGCCCCCCACCAGGCGGGCGGTACCGGCCCCCGTCCGGCATGGCGCCAGGACCGACGGCGCGATGTGCCGGATGCTGATGCCCTCCGACCTGCGGGAGAGGCACGTGAACGACCCCAGTACTCAAGGAACGCGGAATCCGGCACTCCCCGGCGCGGGCCGTGACAGCGTCGGTCAGCCGGGGGTCATCGGCCTCGCACTCGCCGCCGTGCTGGCGGCCGCACTCGCGCAGGGTTCCTGGCAGTGGTTCGCCACCTACATCGGGGTGACACTTCTCGCCGTGCTCTTCGCCTTCCAGCGACTGCCCGCATGGACCTCGGACATCCGGTCCGCGTACATGCGCGGTCTGGTCGCGTACTCGATGGTCGTCGGCCTGTGCGTGGCGATCACGATCGCCCCCATGCTGCAGCGCTGGGCCTGGCTGTTCCCGATGCCGGGCACGCGCAGCCGGTGCCCCGAGCTGGGCGCGTACGAGGCCATGCGGGCACGGGCCGCGCTGACGAACCTGGCCGGCCACGACGGCGTGGCTCTCGCCTACGCGCAGAAGGCCCAGAGCCATGACGCCGTTGCCGTCTGCCTGTCGGCCGTCACGACCGAGTGGCTGCCCGCGTACGCGGCAGGTGCCGCCATGCTGGTGGGTGCGTGTGCGTGGTTCCGCGGCCGGGCCCGGGCGGGGAAGAGGGACTAGCCGCGCACGGCACCGGCAGCCGCCGCGTGCGTCCGGCCGTCAGGGCGTCAGCCGGGCGGCGAGGATGGCGACGTCGTCGTGAAAGAAGCCTTCGCGGTGCGTCAGGAGCTTGTCGCAGAGTTCCGTGAGGGGTTCGGTGGCGAGCGTGGCGGCGACGGCGGCGGCCTGCTGCATGCCCTCGTCGATGGGCCACGTCCGGTGTTCGACCAGCCCGTCGGTGTGCAGCAGCACGGTGGTTCCCGGTTGCATGACCTCCTCGTGGTCGTAGCGGGGCAGGTCCGGGTCCACGCCCAGGGGGAGACCGGTTTCTGCGGTGGGATAGCGCGCCTGGCGGTCGGGGCCGATGAGCAGGGGAGGCAGGTGGCCGGCGCTCGCCCATTGCAGCCGGCGGCCGGTGCCCTCGGGTTCGAGGCGGGCGATGATGACGGTCGCCATGGGGCCGCCGTGGAGTTCGTGCAGAACGCTGTCCAGGCGGTGCAGGATGCGGCTGGGCGGCTCCTGTTCGTCGAAGGCGATGACCCGGAGCATGTTGCTGATCTGGCTCATGACGGTGGCGGCGGCGATGCCGTGACCCATGACGTCACCGAGCATCAGGCAGGGCACCCGATCGGGCAGGTGGATCAGGTCGTACCAGTCGCCGCCGATCCGCGGGGCCTCGGTGGACGGCTGGTACCGGGCCTGGAGTTCCATGCCGTCCAGGTCGGGCATCTGGGGCAGAAGACGCCGCTGGAACTCCTCCGTGGCCTGACGTACCTGCTGGTAGAGGCGGGCGTTCTCGATCGCGACCCCGGCCGCGCCGGCCAGTGCGACCAGCAGGTCCTCGTCCTCGCTCGTGAACGACTCGCCGGTGGTCTTCCCGGCCAGGTAGAGGTTGCCGTAGAGCGCGTCGCGCACCTTGATGGGCACGCCGAGCAGTGTGGGCGTGCGCAGGCGTTCCCCGGTGCTTCCGGTGCTTCCTGCGGCGCCGGCCGGGTCGCCCGGGTCGCCGCTGCCGCCGTGGCTCCGCGTGTGCAGGGGGCGACGGTCGTCGAGGAGGGCGGCCAGCGGCCCGGCCCCGTGCGGGACGCCGTCCCCCGTGGCGGAGCGTCCCCCGGCCGCGAACCCGGACGTGATCACCTCGCTGAACCGCTCCGCGTCGCCCAGTACCCCGAGCGCGCCGCACCGGGCCTGTACCAGCTCACAGGCGGTGTCGGTGATCCTGCGGAGGACCGCGTCCAGCTGGAGTTCCTTGCTCACCTCCAGGACCGCGTTCAGGAGTTCCTGCGCCCGGCCGGGCACCCGCGCGGCTTGTCGCAGCCCCTGTTCGAGGCGGTCCAGATGCTCATCGGTCAACTGCGGGACCGGCGGCACGTCCTCGTGGCCGTGCGGGCTTCCACTCTCAGGGGAGTACGTCATCGTGGTCGCCCTTCCGCGCTGCCCTTGTCGTGGTTCTTCCGGTCCGGTCCGGACGGGGCGAGCCCTGTCGGCCGCCCGTGTCGCGTCCCTTTCGTATGCCCTGCCAGCTTCGCCGCAGACGAATCACCACACAACAGATGAAAGTGCAATCTTCGGGTAGTCGGACGACACCGTTCGAATGATCAAAAGGGCGGCGGGTTAGCATGTGAGCGCCGCCTAGCTCGAAAGATAAACCTGTGACTGTCAATGACGACTCGTTCACCAATTGGAAGAACCGCGAGGAGATCGCGGAGTCGATGATCCCGATCATCGGGAAGCTGCACCGGGAGCGGGACGTCACCGTCCTCCTCCACAGCCGCTCCTTGGTGAACAAGTCGGTGGTCAGCATCCTCAAGACCCACCGATTCGCCCGGCAGATCGCCGGCGAGGAGCTCTCGGTCACCGAGACGTTCCCGTTCCTGCAGGCTCTCACCGCGCTCGATCTCGGTCCCTCCCAGATCGACCTCGGCATGCTCGCCGCGACGTACCGGGCCGACGGCCGCGGTCTCTCGGTGGAGGAGTTCACCGCCGGGGCCGTCGCCGGCGCCACGGGTGCCAACAAGATCGAGCGCTGCGAGCCGCGCGACGTCGTCCTCTACGGCTTCGGCCGCATCGGCCGCCTCGTCGCCCGCCTCCTCATCGAGAAGGCCGGCTCGGGCAACGGCCTGCGCCTGCGTGCCATCGTCGTCCGCCGGGGTGGCGACCAGGACATCGTCAAGCGCGCCTCGCTGCTGCGCCGCGACTCCATCCACGGCCAGTTCCAGGGCACGATCACCGTCGACGAGGCCAACGGCACGATCATCGCCAACGGCAACGAGATCAAGGTGATCTACGCGGGCGACCCGTCGGAGGTCGACTACACGGCGTACGGCATCAAGGACGCCATCCTCATCGACAACACCGGCAAATGGCGCGACCGCGAGGGTCTGTCGAAGCACCTCCGCCCCGGCATCGACAAGGTCGTGCTGACCGCGCCAGGCAAGGGCGACGTCCCCAACATCGTGCACGGCGTCAACCACGACATGATCAAGCCGGACGAGCAGATCCTGTCCTGCGCCTCCTGCACCACGAACGCGATCGTGCCGCCGCTGAAGGCCATGGCGGACGAGTACGGCGTTCTGCGCGGCCACGTGGAGACCGTCCACTCGTTCACCAACGACCAGAACCTGCTGGACAACTACCACAAGGCCGACCGCCGCGGCCGCTCCGCGCCGCTCAACATGGTCATCACCGAGACCGGCGCCGCCTCCGCCGTCGCCAAGGCGCTGCCCGATCTCAAGGCCCCGATCACCGGCAGCTCGATCCGCGTCCCGGTGCCGGACGTCTCGATCGCGATCCTCAGCCTGCGGCTCGGTCGCGAGACCACCCGCGAGGAGGTCCTCGACTACCTCCGCGACGTGTCGCTGACCTCGCCGCTCAAGCGCCAGATCGACTTCACCACCGCCCCCGACGCGGTGTCGAGCGACTTCATGGGCTCGCGCCACGCGTCGATCGTCGACGCCGGCGCCACCAAGGTCGACGGGGACAACGCGATCCTCTACCTGTGGTACGACAACGAGTTCGGCTACTCGTGCCAGGTCATCCGCGTCGTCCAGCACGTCTCGGGCGTGGAGTACCCCACCTTCCCCGCCCCGGTGCTCTGATCCCGGTGCTCTGATTCCGGTGGTCCGGCCCCGACGGTCCGGCCCCGACGGTCCGGGCCCGGCGGACTCTCCGGTCCGGCGTCGCGCCGGCCGGGCGGCGGTGTGGGCGGCAATCGAATCCGACAGGCATTCGGTTGCCGCCCACCGCCTCCGCCGAGCCACCACCGCCACCGTCCGGCCGCGCACCGCGCGACCAGCAACTTCGCAGACCTGTGCCGACGGCCCTTCCGAATCGATTCGACGATCGAGGCACGGGGGCTTGTCGTGACATTCGCACGACACTTAGGGTCCCTTGCAGCAAGCGCTTTCCCGTCATGCGAGGAGCCGCTTCGCGTACCGCTACCGCGTGGTGATCGCGGACGGAGCCTGGGACCGCGACCGCGTCACCTCGCATCTGGAGGGACTGACATGGTGAGCCTGCCGAACCTCCCGCATCCGCTGCCAGGAGCCGTGGGCCTGTCGCACCTCAGCGCCTATGAATGGGAAGCCGCCGACGGGGCGTGCGGCGGCAGCCCGCATCTGCATCTCGTGTGCACGGAGGCGTACGTCGTCACGGGCGGCCGGGGCGCCGTCCAGACCCTCAGCCCCGACGGCTACCGCGACACCCCTCTGGAGCCGGGTTCGGTGGCGTGGTTCACGCCCGGCACCGTGCACCGCATGGTGCAGGGCGGCGGACTGCGCATCACCGTGCTGATGCAGAACAGCGGACTGCCGGAAGCCGGGGACGCCGTCTTCACCTTCCCGCCCGACGTGCTCGCCGACCCCGAGCGGTATGCGGCCGCGGCATCCCTCCCGGCGCGGACCGGCCCGGAGGCGGCGACCGCCGCCCGTAAGCGCCGCGACCTGGCCGTCGAGGGGTATCTGCCGCTGCGCGAGGCGCTCATGGCCGGTGACAACGGCCCCTATGTCGAGTTCCAGCAGGCCGCGGCGCGCCTTGTCAGGGACCGGGTCCCCGCCTGGCGTGAGCTGTGGCGGGCGGGCGCGCTGGCCACGGCGGAGCGCACCGGGGCCCAGCTCACGGCCCTGGAAGCCGGTGACCCCGGCTATCTCGCCGACGCCCGTTCGTACGACACCGGGCCGACCCGGCACGGCGGTTACGGCATGTGCGGCCGCCGCGAGGAGTACGAACTGCCGGGCACCACGCTCCCGTATCACGGCGAGTAGCGCCTTCAGGAAGTCACCGTCCACGCTCCACGGCCGGCGCGGAGCCGTAGCGGCACGCCTGGGACCGGCCCGGTCGACCCACCCCCGTATCCGCACTCCGGAGCCAACTCGATATTTCTACGAGGCTCCCCGGCCCCGTGGCGCACTAGCGTCGCGCCATCGGCTCCGGCGTGAGAAAGAGGTACGAGGTGTCCCATGCGGTGCGGTGGTCCGAAGCTCCGCCGGCGGCGGAGACCTTCACCGACACGGCCGAGGCGGCCAGGCTCCTCGAACTGCTCGTCTGGTGCGGTGCGGCGGCGGGGGTGGCCGGGGTCGTCGTCGTGGGAACACACCTTGCTCTCGCGCTGCGCAGGGGACAGGCGGTCGCGCAACTGGGTTCGCTCGGCTGGGTGCTCGCGGCCTGTGTCGTCGTCGCCACCGCGGCGCCCCTCGTGAACGCGCTTCTCTGAAGCCCCGGAAGCCCCGGAATCCCGCGGGAGCCCCGCAAGTCCCGGCAGCCCCAGGAACCCCGGACCCCGGAAGGCCCAGGAGCCCCAGGACTTCCAAGGATCCGGGAACTCCGGATGCGCGACCGGGCCCCCTCGGCCCCCCACCAATCCCAGGAGAATCGGTGAGATCAGCATTACTGGCGCTTGCGGCGAGATCCCAGGATCCCTCCCCGAACATTCCCCAGCCCACCCCCAGTGCGCCGGCGGCCCTGGAGGAGAAGATCGAGCTCCTTCTCGGCGTACTCGCCTGGGTCGGGACGACGGCCGGTGTGGTCGGCGTCCTGGTGACCGGCATCATGATGGCGGTCTCCCACCGCAGGGGCGAGCTGTCGGAGCACATGAGCCGGCTCGCGACCGTGCTCGTCGGCTGCGGACTGGTCTCCGTCGCCGGCCCGCTCGTCACCTTCGTCTTCGGGCGAGCCGGTGAAGTGGCAGCGCACGCCCCGTTCGCACGGCTCCGGGCACCGAGCGGAGAGCGGTGCCGGGGAACGGCCGTACTGGAAGACGCGGGCCGCCCGGCGGACCCCTTCCAGGGGTACGTGGACGATGTGCGGGCCTTTCCCCGTCCCGTCTCGCAGTCCGAGGCAGCGACGCTGGCGGCCGGATGACGCGCCCGCCCGCGCCCCGCTACTCCTTGCGCCATTCCGCTGCCAGGAGGCCGTAGACCACTTCGTCGCGTCGTCCGTCGGGGAAGGCCGCTGCCTGGCGCAGCACTCCCTCCTGCGTGAAGCCCAGGCGCCGGGCGACCCGCTGACTGCGCTCGTTGTCGGGGTTGGTACGCAGTTCGACCCGTCGCAGTCCGAGAGGGCCGAACGCCTGGTCGAGCACCGCGGCAACGGCTCGGGTCACCAACCCGCGTCCCTCGTGCGCGGCCTCGATCCAGTAGCCGACCTCGCCCGATCGTGCCGGGCGGTCGATCCTCAGGCCGACCGTCCCGACCAGACGCCACCGGTCCTCCTCCGGCACGGCGATGGCCAGGGGCAACAGCGTTCCGTCCAGCCAGGCCCGGCCCGTTGCGACGAGGGCCTCACGGGTCTGGGCCAGCGTGGGCGGGTGGTCGTCGGCCGCCGGATTCCAGCGGGCGATCCGCTCGCGGTGATTGGCCTCCAGCAGCGCGTGGTACGCCTCGGCGATCTCGGGCGTGCGGGGTATCAGGACGGCGTCGTCCCCGAGAGGGTGGGTGAACATCGACGCGGTGACGGTGGACACATGTGCTCCAGAGCTGGTGGCGATGAGGCACACCCTAGAGCGATCATCGCCACGGCGGTCGACTCGTCGAAGGCCCTCGGTACCTGGGCTCCTCAGTCGCGCCGCGCCGCGGCCAGGGAGGCGCGCAGTGTCGCGGCGTCCGCGCTCGTGCCCGGGTCGTCCGCGGAGATGCCGAGCCCCTGCGGGTTCTTCGCGTAGGGGACGACATAGGCGGGAGTGTCGCGCTGGAACCGCCAACTGTCGGCGAGGGGACCCGCGTCCACGGCGTCGTATCCCAGGAGGTCGAGCAGCCGTGTGGCGGCGGCCTTCGCGTCCGGGTCGTCACCGGCGATCGGCAGCGCCGAGCGGTCGGACGCGCCCGACGGCCGGGCCAGCGCGGCCAGATGCCCGTAGTAGATGTTGTTGAACGCCTTGACGACCTGGGCGTCCGGGAGATGCCGCTGCAGGAGTTCGCTGGTGGTGGTCTCCTCCGCGTCGAGTTCGGCGATCCGACCATCGCGTTCGGGGTAGTAGTTGTCGGTGTCGAGGACGACCTTCCCCGCCAACGGCGCCACCGGCACCTGCCGGTAGTTCTTCAGCGGGACGGTGACCACGACCCAGTCTCCCGCGGCCGCCGCCTCGGCGGGGGTCGCGGCCCGCGCGTGCGGGCCCAGCTCGGCCACGAGGCCGGCAAGGGTCTCGGGCCCGCGTGAGTTGCTGAGGACCACGTCGAGCCCGGCGGCGACGCCGAGCCTCGCGAGAGTGCTTCCGATGTGTCCACTGCCGATCAGCCCAAGAGTGCTCATGATGATGACAGCCGGGGATCCGGCACCCGTATTCCCCATCAGGAGGTCGGGAAGCCGGGAGCCGGAAGCCGGGAACCCAGGACGACAGGAAGTCAGGACGACAGGACGCGCAGGAAGTCAGGCGGACAGGAAGTCAGGACGCGCAGGAAGTCAGGACGACACGTCGGCCGGAGCCCCCTTACGTGAGGCGGGTACGGCGGACTCTCGCACGGCGACCCCGCGCGCCGGAACGCGCCGCCCGGCCAGCCGGCACCCGAGGCAGCCCGGGTGCCCCTCACGCGCCGCGCGGTCCCGGTCCCGGAGGCGCCACTGGTCGGCGGGCCGCGGGCCGGGCGGCTTGCCCCAGCCCGCGAGGTGCAGGCCCCAGGTGACCAGCACCGCCGCCGCCATCACACCGACCCCCCACCAGATTCCCGGCCGCCAGCCGCAGAGCCCCGCGCCGGCGAGCGCGGACCCGGCCGTGGCGACGGCGCACCCGGTCCAGCCGGCGATGGTGTGGCCTTCGTCGTACTGATGTCCGCTCATGTGCCCGCCCTTCGCTCCGCCGGCGTTGCGTCACGGCATGCCGCGGCTCCACCACCGGCCCGACCTATGATGTCTTAGCAAGTGAGAAATTTATCTTACGCACTAAGGAACATCAATGGAGGGCAAGCCCCGCCCCGCCGCCTCCGCCTCGGACGCGATCAGCGCGATGGACGGCCTCATCGCGACGAGCATCGTCGGCCAGCAGGAGTTCGCCCGGAACCTCGGACTGAGCGTCACGGACCTCGTCTGCTTCGCGTACGTCCTGGAGGCAGGGGACTCCCCGGTCACCGCCGGCGACCTGGCCGGGCGTGCGCACGTCACGACGGGTGCGGTGACCGGCATCCTCAACCGCCTGGAGCGCGGCGGCTTCGTGACCCGCGAGCCCGACCCCGCCGACCGGCGCCGGGTGCGCGTCGCCGCCGTCCCGGCCGCCGAGGAGCGTGTGCGGGCGATCTACGAGCCGTACTACGCGCGGCTCGCGGAGCTCTTCGCGGACTACGCACCGGACGAGATCGCCGTCCTCGCCGACTGGTTCACGCGCGCCGGTGCGCTGGCGCGCGCCTATCTGGAGGAGTCCTGCGACGACTGAACCGTCGGCTGTCGGCTGTCGGCTGTCGGCCGTCGGGGACGGTCGGCGGGCCGGGGTGCGGCCGGACGGATGAAGTGGCCCCGTCGAACGCGTTTGATGATTGACGCACCATCAGACAGTCGCGACTCTGTTCCTCCATTCCCAGTACCCCTGTGCTCAGGCGAGGAACGATGCTGTCCATTTCGAAGTGGGGCGTGGTGGCCGCGACGACGGTCCCGCTGGCGATTCTCGCGAGCTCGGCCTCCGCGTCCAACGACCCGTACCCCCTGGACCGGAGCGCGGACCGGGCCCGCACCAAGGTCATCAGCGTGACGACGACCGGCACCGGAACCACGATGGTCGACAACGGGGCGCCCGGGCCGGGGATCGGCGACCAGGTCGTCATCACGGCGAATCTCTTCCGCAAGGGTGTCAGTTACGGCGACGAGGGAGCGGTGTGCACCCGGGTGGCGGCGCAGACCACTCACTGCACGGGCACCTTCCGGCTTCCCGGGGGCCAGGTGACGTGGCAGCACCTGCAGACCACCGCGGTGGGCAAGCCGCCGAGCGACTTCGACGTCGCCGTCACGGGCGGCACCGGCACCTATGCCACCGCCCGTGGCTACGGCCACGTCGCCCGCACCTCCGAGTCGGGCGGATCCTTCACCCTCCATCTCGTGCTCTGACCTCTGACCGTGCTCCGACCTCTCCCGTCCGGCCCGGCTGCTGAGCGACTGCCCGGCCGCCGGGCCTGCGTGCCACCACCGACCTCCCGCATGTGACGAAGGCCACAGTGCGTCGTCCCGGATCATCAGGTCATCATATGACCCGATCGCCGCACGGATGAGGAGCCGGGCCACGCCCCGGACGGCACAGCGAGACGAGGATGGGCATGAGTGAGCAGGACAGGCCGGCACGGCCGCGCGTGGGCGTGGTGGGACTCGGGGCCATGGGCCTCGGCATGGCCCGCAGCCTGCGGAACGCGGGCTATGACGTGGGGGTCCACGACCTGCGACCGGAGGTGGCCTCGGCCTTCGCCCGTGACGGCGGCACGGCGTTCGGTTCGCCGGGCGACCTGGCTGCCGCGGTGGACGTCCTGGTCGGCGTGGTGGTCAGTGCGGCACAGGTCGAGTCGGTGCTGTTCGGCTCCGACGGGGCGGCCGACCGGCTCCGCCCCGGCGCCGTCTTCGTGATGTGCTCCACCGTCGACCCCGGCTGGTCCGCCGCACTCGACGCACGCCTGGCCGAGAAGGGCGTGCTGTACTTGGACGCTCCGATCTCCGGCGGCGCCGCGCGTGCCGCGGCCGGCGAGCTGACGATGATGACGTCGGGCTCCGCCGCGGCATACGCGGTCGCCGACCCCGCACTCGAAGCCATGAGCAGCACGGTCTACCGACTGGGGGACCAGGCAGGACTCGGCTCGAAGGTCAAGATCGTGAACCAGCTGCTCGCCGGTGTGCACATCGCCGCGGCGGCCGAGGCGATGGCCCTGGGCATCAAGGCCGGCGTTCCGGCCGAGGCGCTCTACGAGGTCATCACGCACAGCGCCGGCACCTCGTGGATGTTCGAGAACCGCATGCCGCACGTGCTCGCCGGTGACTACACGCCTCTCTCCGCGGTCGACATCTTCGTCAAGGACCTGGGGCTGGTGCTCGACTCCGCCCGGCCGGAGAGGTTC
The DNA here is from genome assembly GCF_036181745.1 of Streptomyces sp. NBC_00259. Taxonomy (NCBI): domain Bacteria; kingdom Bacillati; phylum Actinomycetota; class Actinomycetes; order Kitasatosporales; family Streptomycetaceae; genus Streptomyces; species Streptomyces sp. NBC_00259. The sequence continues at coordinate 7,228,458 of NZ_CP108080.1, forward strand.
CCGCTTCCTCTGGCCGCCACCGCACACCAGATGTTCCTCCAGGCATCGGCGTCCGGTCTGGGGGCAGAGGACGACAGTGCGGTCATCAAGATCTTCCCGGGCGTCGACCTGCCCGAGCCGGAGGTGGTCTGAGATGGGAATCCGACTCGGGTGCATCGCCGACGACTTCACCGGTGCCACGGACCTGGCCAACAACCTGGTGCGGGCGGGTATGCGCGTGGTCCAGCTGATCGACGTGCCGCCGGCCGGTGCAGACCGGCCGGCCGACACCGACATCGAGGCGGACGCCGACGCCGACACGGACACGGACACGGACCTGGGCGTGGACGCGGACGCCGTGGTCATCGCGCTCAAGTCACGCACCGTCCCGGCGGCCGAGGCCGTCGAGGCGTCGCTCCGGGCACTCGCCTGGCTGCGGGCCGCGGGCGCCGAGCAGATCTACTTCAAGTACTGCTCCACCTTCGACTCGACACCGGCCGGCAACATCGGACCGGTCACCGAGGCCCTGATGGACGCGATCGGCGCCGACTTCACGCTCGCGACACCGGCCTTCCCCGACAACGGACGCACGGTCTTCAAGGGGCACCTCTTCGTCGGCGACGTCCTGCTCAGTGAGAGCGGCATGCGCCACCATCCGCTCACCCCGATGACCGACCCCAACCTCGTCTCCGTCCTCGGCGCGCAGACCACACGCCCGGTCGGCCTCATCGACCACACGGCCGTCGCCGGCGGCGCCGAGGCGATCCGGGCCCGTATCGACGCCCTGCGCGAGGAGGGCGTCGGGATCGCCATCGCCGACGCCGTCTCCGACGACGACCTGCTGCGCCTGGGTTCGGCGGTCCGTGAGCTGCCCCTGGTGACCGCCGGCTCCGGCCTCGCGATCGGCCTGCCCGCCAACTGGGGCATCGAGCCGTCCCCGGCGGCCGCGCAGCTGCCACCGGCCGGCGGCCACCGGGCCGTCGTCTCCGGCTCTGTCTCCGTCGCCACCAACCGCCAGGTCCAGGAGTTCCTGGACAGCGGCAGGCCCGCGTTCAGCGTCGACCCGCTGCGTATCGCGGCCGGCGAGGACGTGGCCGGACAGGCCCTGGACTTCGCCGAGAAGCACCTGGCCGACGGCCCGGTCCTCGTCTACTCCACCGAGGCACCCGACACGGTCCGCACCGTCCAGGGCCGGCTCGGCGCCGCCGAGGCCGGTGAGCTGGTGGAGCGGACCCTGGCCCGCGTCGCCCGGGGACTCGTGGCGCGCGGTGTCCGTCAACTCGTCGTCGCGGGCGGTGAGACCTCGGGAGCGGTCGTCCAGGAACTCGGCCTCACCGGGCTGCGGATCGGACCGCAGATCGACCCCGGTGTGCCGTGGTGCGCGGCGGCCCTGCCCGACGGGGACACGCTTCACCTCACCCTGAAGTCCGGCAACTTCGGTGGTCCCGGCTTCTTCACCGACGCGTTCGCGCTCCTGGACGAGGAGGCGTCATGACCTCGTCCGTCGACACCACGGCCGACGAAGCGCGCGCCGAGATCGTCCGGGTGGGCACGAGCCTGTTCTCCCGTGGCTACGTCCACGCCAGCGCCGGCAACATCAGCGCCAGGCTGGGGGACGACGGCCATCTCATCACGCCCACCGACGCGGCCCTGGGCTTCCTCGAACCCCACCGCCTCGCGCTGGTCGACGCCCAGGGCGAGCAGATCGCGGGCGACCGCGCCAGCAAGACCCTCACCCTCCACCGACGCATCTACGAGGCCGACCCCACGGCCCGTTTCGTCGTCCACACCCACTCCACCCATCTGGTCGCGCTCACCCTGGCCGGTGTGTGGAGCCGGGACGACGTGCTCCCGCCCATCACGCCGTACTACGTGATGAAGGTCGGGCACGTTCCGCTCATCCCGTACCACCGGCCCGGCGACCCGCGCGTGGCCGATCTGGTGACCGCCCGGATCGCCGACCGCAGGGCGAGCCGTACGCCGATCAGGGCCGTCCTGCTCGACCGGCTGGGCCCCGTGGTCTGGGGCCCCGACGCGGCCACCGCCCTGGCCGTCCTCGAAGAACTCGAGGAGACGGCACGTCTCTGGCTCCTGACAGACCGTCGACCGGAGCCGCTCCCCGCCCACGCCGTCGACGAACTGCGATCCACGTTCGGCGCCGCGTGGTGACCAGCCACTGACCCGTCAGCGAATCCCCCGAGCCGCACGAAGGATTCCGTCATGTCCACACCCATATCAACGGCCGAGTCCCCCGACCTCGCCCGCGAGAACGCCGTCTTCCGCAAGGTCGTGCGGCGCATCGTCCCGTTCCTGATCCTCTGCTACGTCTTCTCCTACCTGGACCGGGTCAACGTCGGCTTCGCGAAGTTGCAGATGTCCGACGACCTCGGGTTCAGCGAGGCGGCGTACGGCCTGGGCGCCGGGCTGTTCTTCATCGGCTACTTCCTGTTCGAGGTCCCCTCGAACCTGATGCTGCAACGCATCGGCGCCCGCACGTGGATCGCCCGGATCATGATCAGCTGGGGTCTGGTCTCGGCGTCGTTCATGTTCGTCACCAACGAGGCGATGTTCTACGTCCTCAGGTTCCTCCTCGGCGCCGCCGAGGCGGGGTTCTACCCGGGCGTGATCCTCTACTGCACCTACTGGTTCCCGTCGCACCGCCATGCCCGCGTGATCGCGATGTTCATGTCGGCCATTCCCGTCGCCGGCATCTTCGGCAACCCGCTCTCCGGCTGGATCATGGACCGGTTCCAGGGAGTCAACGGCTGGCAGGGCTGGCAGTGGATGTTCCTGCTCGAGGCGATCCCCGCACTCCTCGTCGGCGTCGCCACGCTGTTCTACCTCGACGACGGCGTGCGCAGCGCGAAGTGGCTCTCCGACGACGAGAAGGCCGTCGTCGAGCGGGCGATCGCCGACGACACCGCGCACCAGACGGTGCACGGCCGTGTCTGGGACGCGTTCCGTGAGCCCAAGGTGTGGCTGATGTGCCTCATCTACTTCTGCTTCGTGATGGGCCAGTACGCGCTGACCTTCTGGATGCCCACGTTCGTCCAGTCCACCGGCATCGAGGGCAATCTCGCGATCGGCGTGCTCAGCGCCGTGCCGTACCTGGCCGCACTCGTCGCGATGAACGTGTTCGGGCGTTCCGCGGACAAGCGCCGCGAACGCCGCTGGCATCTGGTCGTGCCGAGCCTCATGGGCGCGGTCGGGTTCTCGCTGGCCGCCGTCTGGAGCGGGTCGACCGTGCTGTCCCTGATCGCGCTGTCCTTCGCCGCGGCCGGAGTGCTGACCTGCGCACCGCTGTTCTGGTCGCTGCCCACCGCGTTCCTGGGCGGCGCCGCCGCCGCGGCCGGCCTCGCCGTGATCAACTCGGTGGGCAATCTCGCCGGCTTCGTCAGTCCGTACATGATCGGCGCGCTCAAGGACGCCACCGGCTCGACATCGATCCCGATGTACGTCCTGGCGCTCAGCCTCGTCGTCGGAGCCGCCGCGGTGCTCACCACCAAGAAGCAGGTCGTCAACCGCTGACCGGATCCGGCACCGGGCCCGCCGCCCGGGCCCGGTGCCGGTCCGACCACAGGAGCAAACATGCCGAGGTTCGCCGCGAACCTGTCCATGATGTACACGGAACACGACTTCCCCGACCGCTTCGCCGCGGCGTCGGCGGACGGCTTCGACGCCGTCGAGTACCTCTTCCCCTACGCGTACGACGCCACCGGGCTGCGTGGCCGGCTCGACGAGCACGGCCTGCGGCAGGTGCTCTTCAACGCGCCTCCCGGCGCCTGGGATTCCGGTGAGCGTGGGACCGCGGCACTGCCAGGACGCGAGGCGGAGACACGGGCCGGTGTCGAGCGCGCCCTGGAGTACGCCGCGACGCTGGGCTGCCCGCGCGTCCACCTGATGGCCGGGCTGGTACGGCCGGACGCGACGCCGGCGCAGCTCGCCGAGCACCGCGACACCTACCTCGCCAATCTGGCCTGGGCCGCGGAGCGTGCCGCCGCGGCGGGCGTCGACATCCTGATCGAGCCGATCAACACCCGTGACATCCCGGGCTACTTCCTGAACCGGCAGACCGAGGCCCACACCGCGGTGCAGGAGGTGGGCGCCCCGAACCTCAAGGTCCAACTCGACCTCTACCACTGCCAGATCGTCGAGGGCGACCTCACCACGACCCTGCGCCGCGACGTACCGACCGGGAGGGTGGGCCACCTGCAGATCGCCGGCGTACCCGACCGGAACGAGCCCGACCGGGGCGAGCTCGACATCCGCCATCTGTTCGACGTCGTCGACGACCTGGGCTTCGACGGATGGATCGGCTGCGAGTACCGACCCCGCGCCGGCACGAGCGAGGGGCTCGGCTGGCTCGACGACTACCGGAACCAACGAGGGGAACACGCATGAGGATCGTCATCACGGGAGGCTTCGGCTTCCTGGGACGGCAGGTGGCCGCCGCACTGCTGCGGCGGCGTACGTTCCGCGGCACACCGATCGACCGGCTGGTGCTCGCCGACCGCTTCGTGCCGTCCGAGCCGGAGGCCGCCACCGACCCGCTCGTGGAGATCGTGCAGGGCGACCTGACCGACCGCCTCACCGAGCTGTTCGCGGAGCCGGTGGACGTCCTGATCCACCTCGCCTCCGCCGTCTCGGCCGAGTGCGAGGCCGACTTCGACCTCGGCATGAGCGCCAACGTGGACACCACCCGCGCCCTGCTCGAGGCCGCGCGGGCCCAGTCGGTCGCCGGCGGCCCGACGCCGCTGGTGGTGTTCTCCAGCAGCGTCGCCGTCTACGGCTCCGACCCGGCGCTGCCGCTGCCGCCGGTGGTCAGCGAGTCGACCCTGCCCACGCCGCGGTCGAGTTACGGCACCCAGAAGCTCGTCTGCGAGCAACTGGTGGCGGAGTACACGCGCCGTGGCTTCGTGGACGGCCGCGTCGCCCGGCTGATGACCGTGTCGGTACGGCCGGGCAGGCCGAACGCGGCCGCCTCCGGCTTCCTGTCCGGCATCGTCCGCGAGCCGCTCGCGGGCCTCCCGGCGAACTGCCCGGTCCGCCCCGATCTCCGGGTGGCCCTGGCCTCACCGCGCCGCACGGTCGAGGGAATCCTCCGCGTCGCCGAGGTCGAGCGCGGCGACGGCCCGGGCCGGCTCGACGGCGCGCTGCCGGTCAACCTTCCCGCTCTCACGGTCTCCGTCGCCGAGATGCTGGCCACCCTGCGGAAGGTCGCCGGCGACGCCGTCGCCGACCTGGTGACGATCGCGCCCGACGCGGACGTCGAGGCCATCGTGGGCTCATGGCCCGCCGCCTTCGACAACGCCCGCGCCGCCGCGCTCGGTCTCGGACCCGACCCGGACTTCGCCTCGGTGGTACGGGACTACCTCGACGACCACGCCGACGCCGTCACCGCCGGTGCCCTCCTCGCAGCCGGGGCCGCCGGGCCCGCGCCGATAGACTGAAGACCATGTTTTCCAAGGTGAGTGGTTCCGTCCGGCTCGCGGACCGGGTCGCCGAGATCCTCTCGGCGGAGATCGAGTCCGGACGGCTGGCCGAGGGCGACAAGCTGCCGACCGAGGTGGAACTGGTCAAGCAGCTCGGCGTCAGCCGCACGGTGGTGCGCGAGGCCGTCTCCAGGCTCCGCAACGCGGGTCTCGTCGAACCGCGCCAGGGCCGGGGCGTCTTCGTCCTGCCCCGGCGCACCCGGCCACTCGACCTCGAGGCCGGTGCCGCCGACACCCGGTCCAAGGTGCTGCAGATCGCGGAAGTACGCCGCGCCATGGAGGGTGAGGCGGCCTCCCTCGCGGCCGAACGCGCCACGCCCGGCGATCTCGTCCGGATGCGTCAGGCCCTCGACGCGATCGACGCGGCGGTCGCGGCCGGGGGCGACGGCGTGGACGAGGACCTCGCCTTCCACCGCTCCATCGCCGAGTCCACGGGCAACGCGGTGATGGTCTCGACGGTGCGCTACCTCGGCGACGTGCTGCGCGGCGGAATCCGCGTCACGCGGGCGAACGAGGCACGACGGGGCGACTTCATCGAAGCGGTCCGCGAGGAGCACCACGCCATCCTGGCCGCCATCGAAGGCGGCGACCCGGGCACGGCGCGCACCGCCGCCCGCCGCCACATGGAGCACGCCGCCGCCCGGCTCCAGGACGCGGACGACGGCTTCTGGACCGGGGCCGAGACCCTCGAAGTGGACCTCGACGCCGCCCCCTGACGCGCGCCGCCGGGCAGCTCGCCCCCAGCCCTTTCCCGCACTCCGGCCTTTACGCCGGATACATGGATGAAAGAGGCACAATCGAAGGAGAGGGGCACGGCGAACGATCCGCCCGGAGGTGATCAGATGCCAGGGACCCGCTCTCGTTCGCGCTATGTCGCGGATCGGGGACTCACCACCCGCATGGTGACCACGATGTTCCTGATCGGGCTGCTCTATGTGGTCTTCGTCGGCGTCCTGCTGGCGCTCCTGCGGAGTTCGTGGCCCTTCATCCTGGTGATCGCGGGCGCTCTGTTCATCGCGCAGTTCTGGTTCAGCGACCGGATCGCGGCGTACAGCATGGGCGCCCGCGAAGTCACCCCCGAAGAGGCCCCCGAGCTGCACGGAACCGTGGACCGCATCTGTGCCCTCGCCGACATGCCGAAGCCGCGTGTGGCGATCGCCGACAGCGATGTGCCGAACGCCTTCGCCACCGGCCGCAACGAGAAGGCCGCCCTGGTCTGCGCCACCACCGGCCTGCTGCGCCGCCTGGAGCCGGAGGAACTGGAAGGCGTCCTCGCGCACGAGATGTCGCACGTCGCCCACCGAGACGTCGTGGTGATGACCATCGCCTCGTTCCTGGGCGTCCTCGCGGGCGTGATGATGCGCGTCTGGCTCTACAGCGGCCTCGGCCGCAGCAGCCGCGACAGCAACGCCGCCATCGCGATGCTGGTGATTCCGTTGGTCAGCGCGGCCGTCTACGTGATCAGCTTCCTGCTCACCCGGCTGCTCTCCCGCTACCGCGAGCTGTCCGCCGACCGCGCCGCCGCGCTGCTCACCGGCCGCCCCTCCGCACTCGCCTCCGCGCTCACCAAGGTCAGCGGCCAGATGGCCACCATCCCGACCCGGGACCTGCGGAAGGCGGAGCCGTTCAACGCCTTCTGGTTCGCGCCCGCCTTCTCCTCGCACAGCCTGAGCCGGCTGCTCTCCACGCACCCGACGCTGGAGCAGCGCCTGGACCAGCTGGGCAGGATGTCGATGGAGCTCGGCCGTGGGACTTCTTGACACCATCCTCGGCCGCAGCAAGCCGGTACGCCCCGACCTCGACCAGCTCTTCGGCCTGCCGGCAGCCGCGATCACCCTCCAGGCGGGCGCCGGTTTCGTTCCGACGGGCATCGGCTCGGTGTGCTTCGCCAGCGTCGAGGGCGGAGCCTTCGCCAGGATCCAGCAGGACGTACGGGAACTCCTCGACGCCGACACCGGCCGGGGCGGGACCCCCGTCGAGTTCGGCCAGGACGCGTACGGCTACACCTGGCTGGTCGCCCGCCGGGCCGCCGACGACACGGTCTCCCTGGTCAACGACGTGCACGCCGTGAACACCCTCCTCGAGGAGGCCGGATTCGGGCCTCAGCTGCTCTGCTCCCTGATCGGCTTCCGTGACACGGCGGGGGAGCGTGTGCTGGCGCTGGTCTACCTCTACAAGCGCGGCACCTTCTACCCCTTCGCCCCGCTGCCCGGAGCGAACGAGAAGCGCGACAGCGCCCTGGAACTCCAGATCAGGGCGCTGCTCGCGGACGACCTGCGGGTCGAGGAGGACCTTGGCCGCTGGTTCCCGGTCTGGGGCGCTCCGGGGCTCGACGGGACGGAGCGCGGGGGCGGGGGCGGGGGCGGGGGCGAGGGCGTGGGCGGCTGAGTGCGCGCGCCGCGCTGTCCTCACGGCCTCACGGCTCAGTCTTCGGTCCCTACGCCTGCTGCCGGAGCCAGTCCCTGTAGTGGGTGGGGGCCAGCTCGGTGCCCTTCGGCGCGATGAGCACGTCTCCGCTCACCTCTGCGAACATGCCCGCCTGGTCGTCCGTGACCACATGGCGGTCGCCGTCGGGGCGTGCTTCCAGGGTGATCCGGCCCAGCTCGTCCAGCGTGAACACCTCGGGGCCCGCGACGTTGCGGATGCCCTGCAACGGGGAGCCGGTGGCGGCACGAACGACCGCCGCGGCGACGTCGGCGGCGGCGATCGGCTGCACCGGGGTGGACGGCAGGCGGACGGCGTCACCCTCGGTCGTCCAGGACATGATCGCGCCGACGAACTCGAAGAACTGGGTGACGCGCACGATCGAGTACGGCGTCGGCCCGTTCTCGAGGATGTGCTCCTGAGCGACCTTGGCCCGGTAGTAGTCGACCGGGACCTGGTCCACGCCGATGATCGAGAGAATGACGAAGTGGCGGACACCGGCCGCCTCCGCCGCGGCGCCGATGTTGCTCATCGACGTTTCGAAGAAGTCGATGGAGGTGTCGTCGAACGAGGGCGAGTTCGTCAGGTTGATCACCACATCGGCGCCCGCGAGGGCCTCCTCCAGGCCCTTGCCGCTGACGACGTCGAGTCCGGTGGACAACGAGGCGGGTTTCACGTCGTGACCGAGCGCGGTGAGGCCGTCGACCACCTGCGATCCGATCCTGCCGCGTCCCCCCAGGACTGCGAACTTCATGACGCACCCTTCGTCGAGTGTTCAGGTGCCGGGCCGCGCAGGAGGCCGGTCGGCATGCGTGTCGTCCCAGATCGACAACATCCCTTTTGACCACGTTAGCCCGGCAACGGGACAACGGCAGCCGAGCCGGGCCGACGGCCTCGGGGGCGCAGTGTGATCGCCCGGCCCTGGCGTATCCGCCTGGTACGTCTGCTTGTTCGTCGGTTCCGAACGGTGCGCCGAGCCGCTTCGGAGGACCGGGTCACGCCGTTCGGGACGGTGACCGCCCGCGCCCGCGACGTCATGGTCGGTGAGCATGCGCCACGGCATCGCCCGCAGGGGCGGCGTTCGGGCACGCTGGGCCATAGCCTGAAGAGCGGAGCGCGCCGTACGCCGTGCCACCCACTCGGTCAGACGGCGCAGCCAGGACTCGGAGGCCGGTATGGAAATCGGCCGCTTCGGGCGCAGGCCCCGGCAGCCGGCGGTCGGCTTCGACGAGATGGAGGCGAACCTCCGGGCCGACCTGCAGGGAGTGCTTGCGCTGAACGGCATGGGCGGCTTCGTGTGGGAACTCGACAGCGGCCTGGTCTTCCTCGACCGCGGCGGTCTCACCGTCTTCGACCTGGCCCCCCGCGCCTACGACGGCCGAGCGGAGACGCTGAGCCGGCGCATCGAGCCCGAGGACCGCTCAGCGCTCAGGTGCCTGGTGGACGACGCACTCGCGCACCGTGACAGCTTCGGTGCGTACTTCCGTGTGCGCTGTGCCGACGGCCACCTCCGCTGGGCGCATGCGCAGGGCCACATCCAGCGCGACCGAACAGGGCGGCCGTGCCGCATCGTCGGCATCGTGCGGGACGCCGGCCCCGAGCTGGAGCACCTCCGGCAGCAGGCCGCCCTCGAGGCGGACCGTCGGCGCCAGGCGGACGTCGTGCAGGCCACCACGAGCGCCCTGTCCCAGGCCCTGACCACCGAGGACGTGGGCGCCGCGCTGACCAGCAAGAACGTCATGGACACGATCGGCGCCGCGAGCATGGTCCTCAGCCTCGTCGAGAACAAGCGGCTGCGGATCGTGGCCACGGCCGGTCTGGCGCCCGAGTACGCCCGTGACCTGCGCTTCGTCCGTCTCGACGATGCGCTGCCCATCGCCGAGGCCGTCCGCACCCAGTCGGTACGGTTCATGCGCAGGGAAGAGGCCCTCACCTACCCCCGGCTCCGGCCGCACGTCATCGACACCGATCTGACGGTCTCCGCCCTGCTGCCCCTCGTCGCCCAGGCCAGGCCGATCGGTGCCCTCGCGATCATCTACCGGGACAAGGCCGACTTCACTCCCGAGGAGCGCAACCTGCTCCTCGCGCTCGGCGCCACCGTGGCCCAGTCCGTGCAGCGGGCCGTGCTCTACGACCAGGAACACGCGATGGCCGTCGGCCTCCAGCAGGCCATGCTCCCGGCCGGCATCCCCGATGTCCCCGGCGCGCGGATTGCCGCCTGCTACCGGTCCGCCCGCACCGGCCACGAGATAGGCGGCGACTGGTACGACGTCGTACCGCTGCCCGCCGGCCGCGTCGGCCTGGTCGTCGGCGACGTCCAGGGACACGACATCCACGCCTCCGCCGTCATGGGCCAGTTGCGGATCGCGCTGCGCGCCTACGCCGCCGAGGGGCACCCGCCCGCCACCCTCATGGCCCGCGCCTCCGCCTTCCTCCACGATCTGGACACCGAGCGCTTCGCCACCTGCATCTACGCCGAACTCGACCCGGCGACGGGCCGCACCCTGCTCGTACGGGCCGGGCACCACGGCCCGATCATCAAGGACGCGGGCGGCCGCTGCAGCCGCCCGCACATCCGCGGCGGACTGCCGCTCGGCCTGCCGCAGCACGGCCGCCACGCGCCGTACCCGACCACGTCGCTGCGGCTCGCGCGCGACGAAACGGTGCTGCTGTGCACCGACGGGCTGATCGAGTTCCGCGGCATGGACATCGACGAGGGCATGGACCGGATCGAGGCCGTCCTGCGCGCCGGGCCCGCCGATCTGGACCGGCTCGCGGAGCACCTCGTCACGAACGTCGAGGACCGCCATGGCCAGGAGGACGACATCGCGCTGCTCCTCGTCGCCCTGAGCGGCGGCTGATCACGCGACGTCAGCGGACCTCGGCGGAGAGGAACTCCAGAAGAGCGGCGTTGACCTCCTCGGGGCGCTCCTGCTGAACCCAGTGGCCCGCGCCGTCGAGGACGACGTGCCCCCGCAGATCGGTGAGCGTCCGGTCGAGGCCGGTCGGCGGCATGAAGCGTCCGACGGGGTCCTTCGAACCGGTCAGGAAGAGCGACGGCTGGTTGATCCGGCGGTCGGCCAGACGCTCGGTGAGTGCCCAGTCGCGGTCCAGGTTGCGGTAGTAGTTGAGCCCTCCGGTGAACCCGGTCTTCTCGAACGTCCTGACGTAGTGGTCGAGCTCGTCGTCGTCCAGCCACGGCGGGGCCGGCGGCGGCTCGTCGTCCCGCGCGGCCCAGGCGGCGGACCACAGCTCGCGCGCGACGAGCGTCCTGCGCACGTTCCGGCTGAGCGCACGGTCCGCGACCTCGGGCTCCTGGAACCAGACGATGTAGAAGTCGTCGCCGAAGTGCGAGCGAAGGATCGGTACCGGTGGAGCCGGGGGGCGTGGCTGCGGGGGGACGCTCATCCCCACCACGGCGCGGACCCGCTCCGGGTACGCCAGGGCCATGTGCCACACGACGGACGCGCCCCAGTCGTGGCCCACGAACACCGCCTCGTCGGCTCCGGCGTCGTCGAGCAGGCCCGCCAGATCCGCGCAGAGCGTCAGCACGTCGTACGCCTCGACGTCCTCGGGACGCGAACTCCCGCCGTAGCCGCGCATGTCGGGAGCCAGGACCCGGTAGCCCGCCTCGGCGAGGGCGAGGACCTGGTGCCGCCACGAGAACGCCAGCTCGGGAAAGCCGTGACACAGGACCACCAGGGGCCTGTCGTCGCCTCCCTCGCCGTGGTCGACGACCCGGAGCGTGATGCCGTTGGTCGCCACGTCGCGGGAACCGAGCCGCTCCCACTCGACGGTCGGCACGTGTGCTGTCATGCGCGCAACTCCTGTGGTCGGCGTGATCAGGTCCGGCCGCCGGACCATACTGTGAACCCGGCGTCGCTTCAACGACCGGCAGCAGCTGCGCCGAGAAGCCGGGCGACGTCGGGGCCGCGTAGTGACCGGCGTTGATGACGACCGGGTGAGGCCTACGGTTCGATCAGACCGGCACGGATGGCGTAGCGGGTGAGTTCGAGGCGGTCGCGCAGGCCGAGCTTCTGGAGCAGGTTGGCCCGGTGGCGTTCGACGGTCTTGGCGCTGATGACGAGGATGTCCCCGATCTCCTTCGAGGTGTGGCCCTCCGCGACGAGTTTGAGGATCTCCTCCTCGCGTTCGGTGATCGGTCTGGCCGGCAGCGGATCGCCCTGGCGGACGCGGTCGAGGTACTTGCGGATGAGGGTGGTCTCGGCGCCGGGATAGATGAACGGTTCGTCGCGTATCGCGGCGCGGCACGCCTCGACGAGGTCGCGGTCGGCGACGGACTTGAGGACGTAGCCGCAGGCTCCGGCTTTGAGCGCCTCGAAGAAGTACTGCTCGTTGTCGTACATGGTCAGGATCAGGATGCGCAGGTCGGGACGGAGCCGGGAGAGTTCCCGGGCCGCCTGCAGCCCCGTCTGGCGGGGCATGGCGATGTCGAGGATGGCCAGGTCGACGTCGGCCGTGCGGGCCTGGGCGACGGCCTCGGCGCCGTCGTCGGCCTCGGCGATGACGGTGAGATCGGGTTCGGCGTCGAGGATGAGGCGTACCCCGCGGCGTACGAGGGCGTGGTCGTCGGCGAGCAGGATGCGGACGGGTGCGCTCATCGGGCGTTCCTCTTCGCGTCGGTGACGTCGAGCCGTACCTCGGTGCCCCCGTCGCGTCCGGGGCCGATGCTCAGATCGGCCCCGACCAGGAGGGCGCGTTCGCGCATGCCGCGGATGCCGGCCCCTTCGGCCGCCCCGCCGATGCCCTTGCCGTCGTCGCGGATCAGCAGGCCCACACCCTCTTGGGGCAGTATGCGCAGGTGCAGTTCGACCCGGCGGGCGCCGGAATGGCGGGCGGTGTTGGTCAGCCCCTCCTGGGCGATCCGGTACAGGACCAGCTCGGTGGCCTGGTCCAGTGGGGGCAGGCCGGGACCGATGTAGTGGCGTACGTCGAGGCCGCGGGTGGTGAACTCGGCGGCCAGGGCGCGCAGCGCGCTGTGCAGGCCGAGCTCCTCCAGCACACCCGGCCGCAGCCGGCGTGCGATACGGCGGATCTCGTCCAGGCTCGCGCGGGTGGTCTCCTGCGCCTGATGGAGGTCGTCGCGTACGGGCTCAGGTGCCCGGTCGGCGGCGTGCTTGATCTGCAGCAACACGGCGGTGAGGGTCTGTCCGATCTCGTCGTGGAGTTCCTGGGCGATGCGCCGGCGTTCCGCTTCCTGGGCGGACAGCACACGGCCGCTGCTGGTCGCCCGCTCGGCTTCGAGCCGGTCGAGCATGGCGTTGAACGTCTTGGTCAGTTCCGCGATCTCGCCCTGGCCGGTGACCACCGGCCGGCTGCCGGGCTTGAGCAGGTCCGCCGTGGCCATCGCCAGGGTGAGGCGCTGCAGGGGCGCGAGGCCGACCCGCAGCAGGGCGGCGTTGGCGATGAGCATCGCGGCCAGGCCGGCGACCAGGATCAGGGCCTCACTCAGCAGCACCGGGGTGGAGACGGTGACCGGGCCGAGGAGCAGCAGGACCGCGACGACGAGCACGGCGGCGTTGAGGACGAAGATCCGCCAGTACAGCGACATGTTCCGTGCCTTTCTCGGTGGGCTCCCACTTCCACTATCACCGGTCACGGCACACGCTGTGAGCTGCGGCGGGATCTACTTCCCCGCCCAGCCTCACCCCTGCCGACGGGTGGTGTCCATCCGTGCTGACACCCATGTTCCGGCCCCCGGCCGGGATGGCAGCATGGGTCATTGCCGCGTCCGGATGTCAGCGATGGATCTCCTGCCCACGACGTATCTCCGCCGCGCGCCGCACCACTGTCCGAAAGAACGAAGAGGGGGATGGGCTGTGCCTGCTCCACGCATGAGCACCACACCGCTGCCCGGAATCGGTGTCCAGTACGACCTCACCACGCGTGAGCAGCGCCACCTGTCGGTGATCGCGCACCGGGACGGGACCCGCACGGTGAACGTCTACCGGGCGGACGACCCCGACGCCTGCGCGCAGTCGCTCCACCTCAGCGTGGCGGAGACGGCCTCCCTGATCGACGCGCTGATGCCGGCCCATCACAGCCCCAACGTGCTGCACACCACCGACCTGGGCCTGGTGGCGGAGCGGATCGAACTCTCCGTCCAGTCGCACTGGAACGGGCGCGTCCTGGGCGAGATGCGCATGCGCACCGAGACGGGCGCCTCGATCGTCGCCGTGCTGCGCAGGGCGGAGGCCATTCCGTCCCCGGCACCGGACTTCCGGCTGGCCGGCGGCGACACGCTGATCGTCATCGGCACCCGCGAGGGTGTGGAGGCGGCCGCCGCGATACTCGGACGGGACTGAACGTATGCACTCCGCAGTCTTCCTGATCGAGTTCGGTGCGATCATCCTCGGCCTCGGACTGCTCGGCCGCTTCGCGGGCCGCTTCCAGTTCTCCCCGATTCCGCTGTACCTCCTGGCCGGACTCGCCTTCGGCAAGGGCGGGCTCCTGCCGCTCGGCGCGAGCGAGGAGTTCGTCGCCATCGGTGCGGAGATCGGGGTCATTCTCCTGCTGCTGATGCTGGGACTGGAGTACACCGCCAGCGATCTCGTCTCCAACCTCAAGACCCAGTACCCGGCCGGGCTCGTCGACTTCGCCCTCAACGCCGTACCGGGTGCCGTCGCGGCACTGCTGCTCGGGTGGGGGCCGGTGGCGGCCGTCGTCCTGGCGGGCGTCACCTGGATCTCCTCCTCCGGCGTCATCGCCAAGGTCCTCGGCGACCTGGGCCGGCTCGGCAACCGCGAGACCCCGGTGATCCTCAGCATCCTGGTCCTCGAAGACCTGGCCATGGCCGTCTATCTGCCCATCATCACGGCCCTGTTGGCCGGGGTGAGCCTCGCCGCCGGAAGCGCGACCCTGGCCATCGCGCTCGGTGTCGCCGGAGCCGTGCTGTTCATCGCCCTGCGGTACGGGCGGGTCATCTCCCGCTTCGTGTCGAGCGACGACCCCGAGAAGCTCCTGCTCGTCGTCCTCGGCCTCACCCTGCTGGTCGCCGGCATCGCCCAGCAGCTCCAGGTGTCCGCCGCGGTCGGCGCGTTCCTCGTGGGCATCGCCCTGTCCGGCGAGGTCGCCGAGGGCACCCACACGCTGCTCAGTCCGCTGCGGGACCTGTTCGCGGCCGTGTTCTTCGTCTTCTTCGGCCTGCACACCGATCCCGCGAGCATCCCGCCCGTGCTGCTCCCCGCGCTGGCGCTCGCCGTGGTGACCGCGCTGACGAAGATCGCCACGGGGTACTGGGCCGCGCGGCGGGCCGGGGTGGGCGTCAAGGGGCGCTGGCGGGCCGGCGGCACGCTGGTGGCGCGCGGCGAGTTCTCCATCGTCATCGCCGGTCTCGCCGTCACGGCGGGGATCGAGCCGCAGATGGGACCGCTGGCCACGGCGTACGTCCTGCTCCTCGTGGTGATCGGACCGCTGACCGCGCGCTGGACCGAACCGATCGCCCAGCGCCTGGTGGGACGCCGCCGTACCGCGGTCGCCGCGGCCCCTGCCGCACGGGACACCGTGCCCGCCGTGGAGGTGCTGGAGCCGGTGGACGACGGCCCGGCCGGACGGGCGTGAGCGACGTCGCCCGGCGGCCGCCCGCCGGGCGGCGAATCCCGATCCGATGGGGGCCACTCGGAGAGTGGCCCCCATCGGATCCCCCGCTCCGGCCGGCGGCGGTCAGCCCCAGGGGTCGAAGGGGATGCCGCTGGGCTTGGAGTTGTTCAGGAGGTTGCGGAAACGGTCGTCCCGGTCGGTGATCTTGATGGTCGCGGACCCGAAGTCCGCGTTCATGAGCCGGTCGCGCAGCGAGGTGCTGGGAAAGCCGTCCCAGTCCACGAGCGGGGGATAGCGCCAGTTGTGGTAGTGGTTCTCCGGCGGTTCGTCGTTGCCGTTGGCGAGCCGGAAGAAGTGCGTGCTCGCACCGTCCTTGTGGTAGACGGCCTTGGGGTGGGAGCCGTCGAAGCGCACCTGCGAACTCGGGTAGGTCTTGACGGTGCTGTGCTGCGTCGTCGACACGTACTCCACACGGTTCGCCGCCTGGTCGACCCAGGAGATGACGTGCTCCCAGTCGTGCCGGTGGCCTCCGAGGCCGCTGCCGTGCACGGCCTGGTCCTTCTCGAAGTAGCTGGCGTACACGATGGCGCACCAGCCGTTGTTGCACTTGGAGCGGGCGTAGGTCTGGGAGTTGTCGAGGTCGGACTGGTCACGGCAGCTGCCGTTGATCGCGCCGCTCGTGTTCAGCCCGGGAGCGAGTGTCCCGTCCGGTCCGATGGCGGGCGTGGCGTAGCAGCCGTCGCCGTCGTAGTCGTATGCCGGGGAGAACGACTGCTCGTACCCGCCGGCGTGTTGGGGCAGGTTGTGCGGCGGATCGGCATGGGCCGACGACGCGGGGACCAGGACCGCCAGGGCGGTGGCGCCGAGCAACGCGCCGATACGGGAGGCCCTGCGCCCGGGGGAGGCGGGACGGGAGGACCTGGCGCCTGGGAAGAGGGAGGGGGAGGGGGAGGGGGAAGGGGGCGCCGATATCGACGCCCCCGCCTGCGACTCTGCCGATGACAGGCTTCTCATGCGCCGAACAATGTCGGCGCGCACCGGTACGTGGGGTCGTGATCCTCCAAGACGGCCTGAACACGCCCAACATGGATACTGCAACGACTTCGTCGGTCACGGCGGCACCGCAGGCAGCGGGCTGCGAGGGCACGTCACCAGCCCTGGGTCCACCGCGAACGAGAACCAGGTTGGCGCGAAACCGCCCTCACGGCCGGGTCGGCACGCCGACGGTTCGACGGGCCGCGGACAGCACGCGGGCCGCGTCGCCCGTACGCCGCGCGTTGCTCACTTGCGTGCGCGCAACAGGAAGGAATGGCCGGCCGGATCGGACATGAGGCGTGCTTCGCGCGGCGTCCCCCGGTCCTTGAGGCCCATCGGGGTCGCTCCGAGGCTGACCGCCTCCCGTTCGGCCTCGTCCAGGTCGCCCGGCGGGACCAGGACCAGCAGGTGCGCCTGCTGGGCGTCCTCCGGGCGCGGCCAGCTCGGTGGCGCGAGCCCGTGGTCGCGCTGGAAGCCCAGCACCGATCCGTCCTCACCGACCACCTCGATGAGGTCGGGATCCCCTGTCGGCCGGATCTCGCCGCCCAGGAGTGCCGCGTAGAACTCCGCGAGCGCCTCGGGCTCCGCGCAGTCCAGTGCGAGAACCGCCGTCTTCATCACCGTCATTGCCCCTCCCACGTACACAGAGTGATGGGTTGCCCGGGTACCCCGGATGCCGCCGCCGAACCGCGACCGAACGACCGGCGCCCGCATCCGGAGCACTGACCGGACGCCGCGCTCAGGCCGCGGGGCGGCAGGCCGCGCTCCGCTCGCGCCGGGCAGCGGCGATCAGGGCCCGGCGTTCCTCCTCGCCGAGCCCGCCCCACACGCCGAACTGCTCGCGAGCCTCAAGGGAATGGCGCAGACAGGCCTGGCGGACCGGGCAGCGGAAACACACCCGCTTGGCCTTCTCCTCCCGCTCGGTGCGCGCGTCGCCGCGCTCGTCCGGTGGGTGGAAGAACAAGCTGCTGTCGGCGCCACGGCAGGCAGCACTCAGCTGCCAGTCCCAACGGTGATGGAACGCGCCGGGCAGACGCGAAACATCCGTCATCGGACCGTCCTCTCCTCGGGTGTCGTCACCGGGTACCCCGCGCTGGATCCCTTACGCGGGCCCGTCGTTCGAAGCGGGGCGGGTGGCCTCCCGCGTCACGCGCCGGGCGCGAGCCTGTGGGATATGAACGATCCAATTCCATGAGGGCGGATGCCCCGGCCGCGCCTGCCCGGCTCATGGTCTCGGTTTGGTCGCGCCTGGTCCTGAGGGTTGACGGCGCTGCGTTTTGGCTCCATCTTGAACGATCAAATCGCCGCTGTGCAGGCCCTTGGGACGGGGCTTCTTCGCGAGCTGCACGGCAGGCGGCGCAACTGGAGGAGGAGCACGGTGAGTTCGTCGCAGCTGAGCCGCACAGGGAGCGGTCTCCCGGCCACGAGATCCGCAGCAGGAACCGTCCGGGCGGGACAGGCGGGCCAAGGAGGCCGGTCCGGAAAGGCACGACGGGCATGGGCCGTGGCGGCGTCGGCGGCGCTGCTCGCCGGCACGCTCGCCGGATGCGGCACGGGCTCGCCCGAACCCGCCGCCTCCGGCCCGGCGGCAGGCGGCCCGGGGGAGTTCACCGGCCGCGGCCCGATCACCCTGGTCACCGGCAAGGACACGACGGGCACCGTCCAGGGCCAACTGGACCGGTGGAACAAGGAACACCCGCAGGAGAAGGTCACCCTCGTCGAGCTGCCGGAGAGCGCCGACCAGCAGCGGCAGCAGTTCATCCAGAACGCCCAGACCAAGTCGGACGCCTACTCCGTCCTCAACCTGGACCCCATCTGGGTCGCCGAGTTCGCCGCCAACCAGTGGATCGACGAACTTCCCGCGAAGAAGTTCCCGCTCGACAGGATGCTCCCCGCGGTCGCGAAGACCGGCGAGTACTTCGGCAGGCAGTACGCCGTCCCGTTCAACACCAACGCCGGGCTGCTCTTCTACCGCAAGGACCTGCTGGACAAGGCCGGTGTCCAGCCGCCCAGGACCTGGGACGAGATGAAGCGGGCCTGCGCCGAGGTGCGCAAGCTGCCCGAGGGCAAGGGAGTCGACTGCTACGCGG
Source organism: Streptomyces sp. NBC_00259 (assembly GCF_036181745.1). Taxonomy (NCBI): domain Bacteria; kingdom Bacillati; phylum Actinomycetota; class Actinomycetes; order Kitasatosporales; family Streptomycetaceae; genus Streptomyces; species Streptomyces sp. NBC_00259. The sequence continues at coordinate 7,247,038 of NZ_CP108080.1, forward strand.
GCCAGTTCGACACGTACGAGGGCCTCACGGTGAACTTCTCCGAGGCGGTGGCCTCGGCCGGCGGCACCGTCGTCGACGCCGAGGGCAAGGCCACCGTCGACTCCGAAGCCGCCCGGAAGGGCCTGGAGTTCCTCGCCGGAGGATTCAAGGACGGCACCTTCTCCAAGGAGTCCTCGACCTACAAGGAGGAGGACGGCCGCCGCGCCTTCCAGGCGGGCACACTGCTCTTCCACCGGCAGTGGCCGTACCAGTGGGTGCTGGCCAACGCCACCGACGGATCGAGCAAGGTCGCCGGGAAGTTCGGGGTCGCCCCGCTGCCCGGCCTGACGGGCACGGGCAAGTCCTCCCTCGGCGGATACGACCTGGCCATCAGCAAGTTCGCCAAGAACAAGGCCACCGCGCTCGACTTCATCACGTACTTCTCCAGCGAGGAGAACGCCCGCACCAACCTCGAGGTCACCTCGAACGCCCCGCCGTACGCGGCCCTCTACGACGACCCGGCGCTGCGCAAGCAGTTCCCGTATCTGGCCACGCTCAAGGAGTCGCTGAGCAGCGCCGCACCCCGGCCCGTCGTCGTCCGCTACGGCGACGCGACGGCAGCCATCCAGGAGAACGCCGCCGCCGCGCTGGACGGAGACAAGTCCGTCGACGACGCGCTGGCCGACATGCAGCGGGATCTCTCCGCCGCGATCGACAAGAAGTAGCCGGGCGGAAGAGGTTCCCTGGTGTCCGTCCTGTCCAAGGCGCCGCCGCACAGCGCGGTCGTGTCCCGGCCCCCGCGCGCCACGCGCCGGGCCGGGACCGGCCGGCCGGCCGCCGCCCTGCTCTCGCCCACTCTCCTCGTCCTCGGCCTGGTCGCCGGTTACCCGGTGCTGGCGGCGTTCCGGCTGTCGTTCGTCGTGTCCAGCGAGTCCATCGACCCGAGCACGGGCTTCACGGTGACCTCGACCTCGTACGGCCTCGACAACTACGCCGCCGTCTTCACCGGTGAGCGCTTCCTCGGGCCGTGGTGGAACACGACGTCGTTCGCGCTCGCCTCGGTCACGCTGGAGGTGCTGATCGGGGTGGCGATGGCGCTCGTGATGCACCAGGCGTTCCGCGGCCGCGCCCTGGTACGCGCGGCGATCCTCGTCCCCTGGGCGATCCCCACGGCCATCTCGGGCCTCCTCTGGAAGTGGATCTTCAACAGTCAGGGCGTCGCCAACGAACTGCTGGGCGTCAAGGTGCTGTGGAGCAGCGAGGGTTTCCAGGCCTGGCTCTCCGTGGTGATCGCCGACACCTGGAAGACCGCGCCGTTCATCGGGCTGCTGGTCCTCGCCGGGCTGCAGATGATCCCCGGTGAGCTGTACGAGGCGGCCAGGGTGGACGGTGCCTCGTCCTGGCGCACCTTCTGGCGCATCACGCTGCCACTGGTCCGTCCGGCGCTGGTGGTCGCGGTCCTCTTCCGGCTGCTCGACGTCCTGCGCATGTTCGACCTGCCGTACGTGCTCGTCGGTGCGCGCAAACACTCGGTGGAGACGCTGTCGATGGTCGCCTTCGAGGAGATGTCCAATCTGCGGTTCGGGACCGCGGCCGCCTATGCCTCCGTGCTGTTCCTCTACATCGCGGTGGTCGCCTTCGCGTTCGTCAAACTGTTCGGCGCCGACCTGATCGGCCGGGGAACGGGGAATCCGCAATGAGCACCATGGCCCGTCCCGCGGGAATCAGGGGCCCGGGCGGGGGACGACTGGCCCGGCGCATCGGCATCGCCGCCGTCGTCGTGTACTGCCTCGCGCCCTTCTTCTGGATGGTGGTCTCCAGCCTGCGCAGGCCCGCCGACCAGTTCTCCAACTCACCGTTTCCGGTGCCGGTCTCCTTCGACAACTACGCCGCGGCCTTCGACGCACACAACGGATTCGGCCGGGCCCTCCTCAACAGTGTCGTCGTCGCCGGGGCCACCACCACCGCCACCCTGATCGTCGCGATCTTCGCGGGATACGCCCTCGCACGGCTGCACTTCCGGGGCAAGACCGTCATCCTCGCGCTCGTCATCGCCACCTCGATGTTCCCGCCGATCACCCTGGTGGTGCCGCTGCTCCGGCTCTTCACCGACGCGGGCTGGATCAACACCTACCAGGCGATGATCGTGCCCAGCATGAGCTTCGCGCTGCCGCTCGCCGTCTGGAACCTGACCGCCTTCTTCCGCCAGATGCCGACGGATCTGGAGAAGGCCGCGCAGGTCGACGGCTGCACGCCCGCGCAGGCGTTCCGCAAGGTCGTGCTGCCGCTCGCCGCGCCGGGCATCTTCACCACGGCGATCCTGGTGTTCATCTGCGCCTGGAACGAGTTTCTCATCGCCATCAGCGTGGTGAACGAGAAGCAGATGATGACCGCCAACGTGATCGTCTCCCTCTTCACCGGCCAGTACAAGCACGACCAGCCGTTCGGTACGCAGATGGCGGCCGGAGTGATGGTCACGCTGCCGCTGGTGATCGCCGTGCTGGTCTTCCAGCGCCGGATCGTGGACGGACTGACCGCGGGAGGGCTGAAGTGACGGCCGGGGACGAGTGGGTGCTGGCCACGGACGACCACCCGCCGCCCCCGGGCGCCGATGGCGAGGGCCTCCACCTCGCCGCGCTCGCCGGCTACCACCCGACCTTCACCGGCAACGGCTATCTGGCCGCACGGGTGCCGCCGGCCGGGAACGGGTACGCCACGGCGCCCGTCCCCACCCAGTTCCACGTGGTGGGTCTGTACACCGCCACGGCGGGGGAGTGGTCGCGCAAGGCGGGCCTGCCCGCCTGGACGACCCTCGACGTCGGCGACGGCAGCGGACGTTTCAACGACGCCTTCGCCCCGGCGGCCCCGGAAGGCGGGGAGCAACCGGTGGGCGGCGACTGGACGCCGGTCGGCGCCCCCGTCGCGGCCGTCGCCCGCGGTATCTCGGACTACCGTCAGGCCCTGGACCTGCGGACCGGCGTCATCACCACCACCGCCCGCTGGACGTCCCCGGCCGGACGCGTCACCGACGTACGCTACGACCTGTTCGCCGACCGGTCGCGGCCGCACGTCGGGTCGGTGAGCGTGAGGGTGACACCGCACTGGGACGGCCGGCTCGACGTCACCGACGCCCTGGACGGCCGTGCGGCACTACGGGTCTCCGGCATCCGGACCGGCGTGGAGCAGGGGCTGATCCGGCTGACCGCGCGGGCCGAGGGCAGCGGCATCCCCGTCGCCGTCGTGTCGGTGCTCCGGGGCCCGGGGACCGATGCGTACGAGGCGGCCGGCGAAGGCGACGCACCGGCGGTCCGGCGCCGCGTCACCGACGTCGTCGCGGGACGCACGTACACCTTCACCAAGTACGTCGGTGTCGCCACCGGCCACGACCGCGACGACCCGCTCGCCCTCGCCCGCGCCGCGGCCGAGGAGGCCGCGGCCGCCGGACACCGCCGGCTCGCCGACGACAACCGGCGGGCCTGGCAACGGGAATGGGACGGCGACATCGTCGTCCACGGCGACGCCCGGCTCCAACGCCAGGTGCGGGCCGCGAAGTTCTATCTCCTCACCAGCGCGCGCGAGGACTCCCCCTGGTCACCGTCACCCGCGGGCCTGTCGAGCGACGGCTACAACGGGCACGTCTTCTGGGACACCGAGACCTGGATCTGGCCGAGCCTGCTGGCCCAGCACCCCCACATCGCCGAGAGCGTCCTCGACTACCGGGTGAACCGGCTCGACGCCGCCCGCGCCTACGCGGCCGACCACGGGCAGCGGGGTGTGAGATTCCCCTGGGAGAGCGGCCTGGACGGCAGCGAGGACACGCCGGCCTGGGCCCCCTTCGGCCGTTTCGAGCAGCACATCAGCGCCGATGTCGCCCTCGCCTTCTGGCAGTACTGGCTGGCCGCCGGGGACGAACGGTGGCTCCGTGCGAAGGGCTGGCCGGTGCTGCGCGGCGTCGCGGACTTCTGGGCCGGACGGGCCACGACCGGCGAGGACGGCGCCTACCACATCAACGGGGTGATCCCGCCCGACGAGTACGCCGACGAGCCCCACGACGACTCCGCCTACACCAACGCGGCCGCGCGCGCCTCACTGCGCTTCGCCGTCGAGGCCGCCGCGGTGCTGGGGGAGCCGGCCGCCCCGGAATGGACCGCGGTGGCCGACGGCCTCGTCGTACCGTTCGACGACGTGCTCGGTGTCCACCGGGAGTTCACGGGGTACGAGGGCCAACTGATCAAGCAGGCCGATGTGGTCATGCTGGCCTATCCGTGGGAGAACCCGCAGTCCGACGAGGTCACCCGGGCCGATCTCGCGTACTACGTCCCGCGCACCCACGAGGGCGGGCCGTCGATGACGGACTCGGTGCACTCGATCGTCCTGGCCCGGCTCGGCGACGCGAAGGCGGCGTTCGAGCACACCAGACGCAGCGTCGAACCCTTCGTCCGCCCGCCGTTCGACCAGTTCGCCGAGGCCCGCGACGGAGGCGCCTTCACGTTCCTGACCGGACACGGCGGCTTCCTCCAGGAGTTCCTCTACGGGTACTCCGGAGTGCGCTGGCACCCGGACCGCCTGGAGCTGGCGCCCGTCCTGCCCGAGGAACTCGACGGGATCACGCTGCGAGGGCTGCGCTGGCGGGGACGGGTCCTCGACGTCGACATCCGGCGGGAGGCCACGACGGTCCGGCTGCGCGAGGGCGACCCGCTCCCGGTGCGCGCCGACGGGGTCACTCGCACGGTGGCGGCGGGGGGCGCGATCAGCGTCGTGACGAGGGGTGGCCGTTCCGGTGGCACCCCGCGGTAGCGGGCCCGGTCAGGGGTGGCCGGCAGTAGTGGTGGATTCCCGGACGGCCGGGCGCGTCAGCCGCGAGCGCTGCTGGAGCGGACGATCAGCTCCGGTTCGAGGAGCCGGTTCAGCTGCGGTACGGCCGCCCCCCGGCCGTTGCCCGTCAGCCGTACGAGCTCGGCCATGATCAACCGGCCCGCCTCCTCGATCGGCTGGCGCAGGCTCGACAGCCCGAGCGCGGACGCGGCCGGGGTGTCGTCGAAGCCGACCACGGCCACGTCGTCGCCGGGCCGCAGGCCGCGGTCCCGCATGGCCTGGAGCACACCGGCCCCGAGGGTGTCGGTGGCCGCGACGACGGAGGTGGGCGGCTCCGGCCGGTCCAGCAGCTCCGCCATGAGGCGGGTGCCGTTCGCCATCGTGTCCGCGCCGGCTCGTACGTCGAGACGATGGCTCTCGGCGAGCAGGCCGTGCCGGTCCATGGCGGTGAGCCAGCCGCGGGCCCTGGCGTCGCCGACGCTGGTTCCCTCCGGCCAGCCGAGGAAGCCGATCCGCCGGTGGCCCGCCGCCACCAGGTGGTCGACGGCGGCGGCCGTTCCCGCGGCGTTGTCCACGTCGACCCAGCTGTAGTGCTCGGTGCCCGTGGCCGTACGCCCGAAGGCCGCGAACGGGACACCGGCCGCGGCCAGTCGCTCCGGGCGTGGATCGTGCGGGGAGATGTCGTACAGCACGACACCGCTGACGGCACCGGTGCGCCACAGGGCCGTGCAGCGCTCGCTCTCCCCTTCGGGATCCGCCGCCGTGAACACCAGCACATGGTGGTCGTCGGCCTGGCCGGCCTCCGCGAGGGCGTGCAGGAAGCGGTCGTGGATGGCGGCGACGGACTCGGTCGCCACCGGCTGGAGACGGTAGCCCACCATGCCCGGTGAGCTGGCCCGCAGCGAGCGTGCCAGCCGGTTGGGGTGGTAGCCGAGTTCGGCGATGACACGCTCGACCCGTTCGCGGGTGGCGGCGCGCACCCGGTGCGGCGCGTTCAGCACGTTCGACACCGTCTGGCGGGACACTCCGGCCGCCTCGGCCACGTCCGAGATCGTCGCGGAGGCTCCTGCGGCGGAGCGCCCGGATCCGGGATGGACTACCACGCGAACTTCCCCCGATGCTCGGCCGGTGCGGACGGTCGCCTCGGAGGGGTGCCCCGGGCCCGTTGATTTTATCGTTCAAGCCCCGTCTGTCGATCCCCGCTCGTTCTCCCGCCCTCTTCCCCGCCCCTGCCCCACCCCTTCCCCGCCCCTTCCCCGCTCCCTCCGCTTGAGGCCTCACCGCATCGGCGTAGCGTGAAGATTGCCGGTGTGCCTCACCACGAGGAGCGATGGCCATGGGCAAGCCCTCGATCGATCCACTGCGCGAACGTGTACGCGGGGCGGTCGTCACCCCTGATGACGACGCCTACGACGAAGCACGCAAGGTCAACAACGCCATGATCGACAAGAGACCGGTCGCCGTCGTGCGCTGCACCCACGCCGACGACGTCATGGCCACGGTCGACTTCGCCCGTCAGCACGACCTCGCTCTCGCGGTACGTGGCGGCGCGCACAGCGTGCCCGGCTTCGGTACCTGCGACGGCGGCGTCGTGGCCGATCTCTCGCCCATGCGTGGTGTGCGCGTCGACGCCGAACGCCGCACCGCGCGCGTGGAGGGCGGGGCGACCTGGAGCGACCTCGACGCGGCGACGCACGCCTTCGGGCTGGCCACGACCGGCGGGATCATCTCCACCACGGGGGTCGGCGGGCTCACCCTCGGCGGTGGCATCGGATATCTCGCCCGCGGGCTCGGTCTCAGTTGCGACAACCTGATCTCCGCCGATGTGGTGACGGCGGACGGCCGAGTGGTCGTCGCGAGCGAGGACGAGCACGACGACCTCTTCTGGGCCCTGCGCGGAGGCGGCGGCAACTTCGGTGCCGTGACCGCCTTCGAGTTCCGGCTCAGCCCCGTCAAGGACATCTACGGCGGGCCGATGCTCTACGAACTGGAGGACGCCGGAACCGTCCTGCGCTCCTTCAGGGATCTCATCGGCGACGCGCCGTGGCAGCTCGGCGGCTTCCCGGGCTTCCAGATCGCCCCGCCGCTGCCGTTCATCCCGGAGGACCGGCACGGTGACCTGTTCGCGCTGATCGTGGCGTGCTGGTCCGGGCCGCTGGAGGAGGGGGAACGCGCCCTCCAGCCCTTCCACGACATCGCGCCGGTCGTCGCCGAGCACGTCGGCGTCATGCCCTATCCCGCGCTCAACAGTGCCTTCGACGCGCTCGTACCCCCCGGCCTACAGCACTACTGGAAGGCCAACTTCGTGACCGGACTGAGCGATGCCGCGATCGAGACCCATCTACGGCACGCGCCCGGACTGCCCGTCGTGAACTCGACCATCCACTTCTATCCGATCGACGGCGCCTGTCACGAGGTCGCGCCGGACGCGACGGCCTTCGCCTACCGAGACGCCTCGTTCGCGGTCGTCATCGCCGGCATGTGGCCCGACGCCGCCGACAACGAGGCCAACACCACCTGGGTCCGCGACTACTACGAGGCGGTCGCCCCGTACTCCGAGGAAGGCGGGTACATCAACTTCATGGCGGGCGACGACCAGAGCCGGATCAAGGCCAACTACCGGACCAACTACGACCGTCTGGTGGATGTCAAGCGGGCCTACGACCCGGACAACGTCTTCCATGTGAACCAGAACATCAAGCCCTGAGGGCCCTGCCCCGGAGCGGTGTGCGGGCTCCGGGGCGGAGACCGGTGACGGACCGGCCGGACCGGCTGTCAGCCGGAGACGCTCGCCGCGCCGGTCTCGATGTGTCCGAGGAAGCGCTGCGACCAGCCGGTGTCGCTGCTGACCGTGAGGGTGAAGTCGTACCAGCCGTCCGCGTAGGCCACGTTGTTGAAGAAGTCCTCCGTGCTGCCGCCCGCCGGTACGGAGTAGGTCCAGGTGCCGGAGCGGTAGGCGTTCGACGTGATGGTGAAGGTCACCGCCGAGGCGGAGGTGTTCTTCATCGTGAACCAGATCGCGAGCTTGCCCGTACCCGACTCCACCGCGATGCGGCTGCTCACGAAGGCGTTCTTGCCCGCGGTCGTGGCGTTGCCGACGAAGCGGCGCATGAAGCGGTTGGGGCCGTACATGCTGATGTCGTACTTGCCGTCGCCGTAGCCCGCGCCGACGTTGAAGAAGTCCTCCTGGGTACCGCCCGCGTCGACGGTGTACTGCCAGGGGGTGCGGGAGCGGTGGGCGTTGGGGTGGATGGAGAAGTGCGCGGCCTGCCTGGCGGGCGTGCCCACGTTGACCATCTTGAACCAGGGCTTCATCGTGGTCCCGCTGATCTCCAGGCGGTCCAGATAGCCGTTGGCCTGGTACGGCAGCGCGCGCGCCGGGCGGGTGCCGGTCTCCTGGGCGGGCAGCGCGTTGGTCGTCGGCCTGGGGTCGGGGACGCCGTTGCAGCGGCTGCCGATCGTGGCCGTCGCGGGAAGCGAGGGCAGCCCGTTCACCGGTGCGGCGAAGTTGAAGACGCCGGTGAGGTCGCCGCACACCTTGCGCCGCCAGGCGCTGATGTTGGGGGAGGTGGCGGGCTTGCCGATGGCCGCGGTCCACTTCTCCATGAAGCGGATGACGGAGGTGTGGTCGAAGACCTCCGAGTTCACCCAGCCGCCGCGGGTCCAGGGGGACACCACGAGCATGGGGACGCGGAAGCCGAGCCCGACCGGCTTGCCACCGATGACCAGCTCGTCCGCCGTGCTGCTCGGCGGGATGGGCGGCGGCACATGGTCGAAGAAGCCGTCGTTCTCGTCGTAGTTGATGAACAGGACGGTGGAGTTGAAGACGGCCGGGTCGGCGTTGAGCGCCTTCATCAGCATGTTCGTGAAGTGGTGGCCGTCACCGGGGGTGCTGCCGGAGGGGTGCTCGGAGAACGCCTGGTCGGTCACCACCCAGGAGACCTGGGGCAGCGTGCCGTTGACCACGTCCGCGCGGATCGCGTCGATGATGGCCTGGTGCGTCGGCGTGGACGAGGAGCCCGGGACATCGGCGACACCGCGGTCGTACAGTGCGTTGCCGGGGCCCGCGTTCGCGAACTGGTTGAAGTACTCCAGGGCGTTGTCGCCGAAGTTGTCGTCCTTGCGGTTGTAGACCCGCCAGGTCACGCCCGCGTCCTGGAGGTTCTCGGCGTACGTCTTCCATGTGCAACCGTGCAGGTCACCGCCGTTGTTGTGGCTCGCGTCGATCTTCCCGCTCCACAGGAAGGCCCGGTTCGGGCCGGTGCCGGTGAGGGAGGAGCAGAAGTAGGAGTCGCAGATGGTGTAGGCGTCCGCCAGCGCGTAGTAGAAGGGGATGTCGGTGCGGTCGAGGTAGCCGACGCTGTGCACACCGCCCGCACCGGCCACGAAGTTGTCCATGAGCGCGCCGTTCCAGCAGTTGTGCTGGGTGGTCCAGTCGTGGCCCAGACCGGGGGCGCAGTGCGGCACCAGCGACGCGTCGCCCCCGACGCCCTCGCGCAGCGAGTACGGGTACTGCCGGCCCGAGCCGTTGGGCTGGTTGAAGACCGAGTGGCCGCCGTTGAGCAGCATCGCGCTGCGGTCGGAGAAGCCGCGTACGCCCTTCAGCTTCCCGAAGTAGTGGTCGAAGCTCCGGTTCTCCTGCATGAGGACGACGATGTGCTTGACGTCCGCGATGGTGCCGGTCGCGGCGGCGGCCGCGGGCGCCGCCGCGAGGTCGAGCGCGGACCCGGCGACGGCTCCGGCCGTCGCTCCGGCGGTCATACCGAGGAACTTCCGACGATCCACCTGATCACCTCTCGGGAAGGACGCCCGGTCGCGGAGGGGGAGGACCGGGCGTGCAAGCAGGACTGTGCGTGCCGGTTCTCGGGCAGGGGAGCCGTCGTCCGAAGCACCGCAGGAGCGGGAAGGAATGGTCTGTGCCGATGCCAATAGGCGGCACGCAGAGTTTTGAGGATTCCCTGACGCCGGGTCAATAGCCCTGCAGTGAACTGATCCGGAACGATCATGGCTGGAAAATGAATCGGATCAGAACCATTGGCCATTGATCGATCGTGCCGCGCCGGCGGGGCCGCCCTGAAGGACGGCCCCGCGGTCTCCCGCTGCGGTGCGGTGCGGTGAGCTGAGCTGAGCTGAGCTGAGCTGAGGTGCGGTGCGGTGCCGTTCAGCCGGCCGGCCAGTGCGGCCAGCCCGGTGCGTACGCGCACCAGTACTCCGCGCAGCCGACCCGGTAGGCCCGGGTGACCGTCTCCGTGACCGACGCCCCGGAGCGGTCCTCGGCGCTCACCCTCAGCGAGACCCAGCCGGTCTTCAGCGCCGGTACGGTCACCTGTCGCACGCCGTCCCGGCCGCGCACCTTCGCCGCCCGCCAGGTGGCACCGTCGTCCGTGGAGTACTGGACCGACACCCGGTCCACGTCGGCGCCGTGGGCACCCGCCTGACGGCCGAAGCCGAGACCGAAGGTGAACACCCGGTCCTCGGGCACCGAGTTGTCACCGTCCAGTCCTGCCATGTCGTAGCGCGTGTCCAGGAGCGGCAGCGGCCGTTCCTCGCGGGTGTGCTCCGAACGGAAACGCCAGGTGTCCGTGACATGGGTGCCCAGCGTCCACTCCGGGTGGTCGCGGTGCGCGGTCGACGTCAGCTCGTACCACTGGCCGCGTCCCGGCACGTCGAAGACACCCTGCCCCGGCTCGTCGTTGCGGTCGAGCACCGTGCCCGAGCCGTCGCGCAGCACCGTCTCCCCGGACTCCAGATCCCGCGCGGGGTCCGACCGGTGACCGGCCGCGTCCGAGAACATCGGCAGCGCCAGCCGCAGCTTGTCCCCGTCCCGCGTGGCCTGCGGCCGGCCGTCATGGCCGGTCACCGAGAGCGAGGGGTTGAACGGGCCGGTGAGCCAGTTGTCGGCGACCGTGCGTCCCGCGCGGTGGACGGTCGGGTCCGAGTACTGCACACCGAGCGGACCGTCGGCGTCGATCGCGTACTCGAAGGTGGCGGTCGTCCACGGCACGCCGGGCGCGTAGTACGCGCTCATGCGGTGCGGCGCGCGGAACAGCGTCGACTGCTGGGCGAGCCGCAGACCCCGGTGGGTCACCCAGCCGTAGATCCCCTTCGGATCGTTGGGGTAGCCGGTGGTGCGGAAGCTGTGGTCCACGCGGGCCAGATCCCGGCGCCGGTCCTGCCAGTGCGCACCGGCCGGAACCCCGTCGTCATGGGTGTGGAAGGTGAAGTAGGTGCGCTCACCGTTGCGTTCGCCCTTGATGCGCAGGGTCACCTCGCCCTTGGCGAGCCGGTCGCGCAGCAGCGCCACGCCGTGGGCGTCGATGCCCAGTGGCGGATCGGCCGGGTCGATGGAGGCGGATCCGGACATCAGGATCGCGGCCGGCTGCTGCGCCTCGATCGCCGCGTAGCGCCGGTCCTGCTCGTCCCAGGGGACGGGCCAGCCCGTCTCGAACAGCACGATCCGGTCCTTCAGCTCCAGGCCGGACAGGTCCTCGCCGCTGCCCGCGTCGACCACCTGCTTCTCCAGGTCCCACTCCAGCCGCTGCCACGACACCAGCCGCACCGGCACGTCGACCGGGGTGCCGGCCCCGCCGACCGTCGTGGCCCGGACATAGGGCTGCTCCCAGGAGGCCGCGGAGAAGTACGTCAGCCCGGGTATGCGGCCGCTGCCCACGGCGTACGACTTGTAGGCGCCGTTGAACAGCGGCGCGGCGAGCCCCGACACTCCGCCCGCCCCGGTCGTGGAGACGATGCCCGTCGCCGAACCGTTCTCGTTGACGCGCATGTCCGGGTCGTCGATGCCCATCGTGACGGGCTTCGCGGCGGACACATCGGTCCTCAGGGTGCGGTCGGCGGTCAGCGAGACGGGCTGGGCGACCGCGACGGACGTCTCGGGGACGCTCGCCTCGCCGTAGCGGACGTACTCCCAGACCCCGCCGAAGACCCGGTAGTCGCCGACGGGCAGCCGCAGCTCCTCCGCGCCGGTGGTGAGGCCGACCAGCTGTGACTCGCCGGTCTTCTCGTTCTGCACCACCAGGTTGGTGTACGCCGCCTCGACACCGGGCCGCGTGGCCGCGGGTTCGAGGGTGAGCGTGGCGCTCGGGCCCTCGGCGTCCACACCGACGGGCGTGCGCACCCTGCTGCCGTCGCTGCCGCGCGCGGTGATCCAGGCACTGTGCGCGCCGGCCGAGGCCCGGCCCGTGTCGATGCGCACGGTCGCGACGGCGGTCCCGCCGGCCGGGACGGTCAGCTGCCGCGTGGCGAGCGACACCGGAGCCGTCCCGTCCAGGGACAGACCGAGGCGGACGTCCTTGCTGCCGCCGTTGCGGTAGGTGACGGTACGCGTCGGGCTCCCCCCGTATGGCCAGAGCAGCTCGGCGGAGACCGCCGCGGGGGTCGCGGTGATCTTGGACCCGAGCGCGCCGGGCACGTCGACGCTGCCCGCGCCCTGCTCGTACACGCCCGCCCCGTCGACCGGGTCCGCGGTGGCGACCAGCGCGGACTTGAGCCGCTGTGCGTCCCAGTCGGGGTGCTGCTGCTTGACGATGGCGGCCGCCCCGGAGACGTGCGGGGTCGCCATGGAGGTGCCGCTGATCGTCGCGTAGAACTCGCTGCCCGCGGCGTCGTGGAGGGTGCCCGCGGCGCGGGCCGCCGTGATCGCGCTGCCGGGCGCGGTGATCTCGGGCTTGACGCCGCCGTCGGCCATCGCGGGGCCACGGGAGGAGAACGACGACATCCCGCCCTCCTTGGTGATCGAGCCGACGGTCAGCGCGCTGGGCGCGGCGGCGGGTGCGCCGATGGTGCGCGGGGCGCCGTCGTTGCCCGCGGCGACGACGAACAGCGGTCCGTCGTCGGCGGACAGGGTCTCCACCGCCTGGGAGAGCGGATCGCTCCCGTCGCTCGGCAGGCTGGAGCCGAGGCTCATGGAGACGATGTCGGCGTCCTGGCCGGCCGCCCACTCCATGCCCTCCAGGATCCAGCTGGTGTAACCGGAGCCGCCGCCGTCGAGGACCTTGCCCACCAGCAGCTCGGCCCCCGGCGCCACACCCTTGTAGCGGCCCTTGGAGGCGGCGCCGCTGCCGGCGACGGTCGACGCGACGTGCGTGCCATGGCCGTTGAGGTCGGCGACGCTCTCGTCCCAGGTGAAGTTCTTCTCCGCGGTGACCTTGTTCCTCAGGTCGGGGTGGGCCGCGTCGTAGCCGGTGTCGAGCACCGCGACCTTCACGCCCTTGCCGTCGAGACCCTTGCGCCAGGCGTCGGGCGCGCCGGTCATGGCGACGCTGCGGTCCAGGCTCGCCTCGACCTTGGCGTCCAGCCAGAGCCTGCCGGGCGCGGCGGTACGCGACCTCGCCCCCGTAGCGGCGAGGAAGCCCTGCCAGGCCTTCGCGGCGTCGGCCTTGCGCACCGTACGGGCCGTCAGTCCGAGGCCGGGGAACGTGCCCTGCTCGGCCGCCCCGCGCAGCGAGGGACCCGACCGCGCGGTGGCGATCAGGGGAATGTCCGCCCGGGCGGAGTCGTCGTACCCCTGCGCGGCGAGCGCGGTGATGTCGAAGAGCTGCCGGTCCACGCGCCCGTCGGCCAGGGCCTGGGTGGCGTCGACCGGAATGACGTACTCGTGGTCGTCGACCCTGGCCCGGGTGAACGCCGTGTTCTCCCGGCCCTTTGCCGGGGTGACCCCGCTGACCTGAAGGTCGTCACCGCCACCGGTGAAGCTCACGCGGTCGCCGCTGACCAGTGTGACGGTGCGCTGACCGGGGGCCGCCGCCGGTGGCGGGGCCGAGTGGCCGGGTCCGGCGTCCGGCTGGGGCCCGGCCGCGGCGGGCAGGCCGGCGGCCAGCAGCGCCGCCGTGGTGGCCGCCACCACGGCCACGGTTCTCGATCTCATCCCTGCTGCCAACTCCTCGAAAGCATGGTGAAGGGGCGCCGGCCGGTGAGCCGACGCCCCATTCACAGACAGGAGTTGACGCGGTGCCAGTGGGTGACGCAGGCGGGTTCCCGCCGTGGCACATGACCGCCATCGACCGGCCGGGAGCTCAGCTCGCCGGAACCTGCTCCGCGGTGTGACGCGGGGCCGGAATGGGCAGCCCGGACAGATGGACGTCCGACTGCTGCCCGTCCGTCGACTGCCCGGCCGCCTGCTGCACGGAGACGGTCCGCGTGGGAGCGGGGATCCTGATGCCCTCCGCCCGGTACCGCTGGTGCAGGCGCTTGATGAACTCGTGCTTGATCCGGTACTGGTCGCTGAACTCGCCGACCCCGAGGATCACCGTGAAGCCGATCCTGGAGTCACCGAACGTGTGGAAGCGGACCAGGGGCTCGTGCTCCGGCAGCGCACCGGTGACATCGGTCATCACGCCCTCGACGACCTCGATCGTGACCCGTTCGACATGCTCCAGGTCGCTGTCGTAGCCGACTCCGACCTGGACGTTGAGCGTCATCTGCTGTTCGGGACGGTGGAAGTTGGTCATGTTGGTGCCGGACAGCTTGGTGTTGGGGATGATGACCAGGTTGTCCGAGAGCGTACGCACCACCGTGTTACGCCAGTTGATGTCGACGACGTAACCCTCTTCGCCGCTGCTGAGCTTGATGTAGTGACCGGGCTGCACCGTCCTGGAAGCCAGGATGTGCACGCCCGCGAACAGGTTGGCCAGTGTGTCCTGCAAGGCCAGGGCCACCGCCAGACCGCCCACGCCCAGTGCCGTGAGGAGCGGCGCGATGGAGACGCCCAGGGTCTCCAGCATGACGAGGAACCCCATGGCCAGCACCACGACGCGGGTGATGTTCACGAATATGGTGGCCGACCCGGCGACACCCGACCGGGCGTGCGCCAGGGCCTGCACCAGTCCGGCGATGATCCTCGCGACGGTGAGCGTCGCGGCCACGATGAGCAGCGCGGTCAGCGTCATGGTGACGTTGCGCTCGACCCTCGACGTCAGCGGCAGCACCGAGGCCGCGACGGCCGCGCCACCGGTGATCGCGGCCCAGGGGACGAGAGCCCGCAGCGCGTGGACGATGATGTCGTCGCCGCTCCAGTTGGTTCTCACGGCCCGTTCACCGAGCCATCTCAGGAGCACGCGAAGCAGCAATGCGGCCGCGATGCCCGCGGCCAATGCGATTCCGGCGACGATCAGATCGTGCGGAGTGAGAGTCCGGGTCACTTCTTCCCCCTTGGCGCGCTGACCCCGGTGCGGGGGGCGGTGGTTACCGCCGTGAGCCGGATGTGATGTGTCGTCACCGTGCCACCTGTGTGTTCTGGAGTACGTGTTCGTGCGGTCGCGCCGGCCGTACGGAACCGACCGGGCGCGACGTGCCATCCTGCCGCACTCCGTGGGCCGTGACTCTGCTGGCCCCACCATCCGTCATCGACCGCTGAGCACGCCGACCGCCGCCACCGCCGCCCGCGCCGCGTCCTCCACCGTGCCGACGCCCGCCTGCTTCGACCTGTTGCCGTCGGACAGCACGGCGACGAGGTACGTCCGGCCGTCGGCCTCGATCCTGCCGACGCTGTTGATGACCCACAGCCCCGTTGCCGACCTGGGGAGCCAACCGTTCTTGAGGGCCGTCCCGGCCCCCTCGGAACCGGTGGACGCGGCGGCCGAGACGCCCCAGTCCTGGCCCGCGGAGACGTTGCCCATCAGGTGCGACACATACGCCCGCGAGGCCGCCGTCAGCGGTGAGCCGCTGTCCCCGAAGACGACGTCGAGCAGTGCCAGTTGATCAGCGGCCGTGGTCTGGGTGAGACCCCACAGATCCCCGGCCCCACCCCGCGTCGAGGTCATCCCGAACCGCTCGTCGGCCACCTCCAGGCCCTCCGCCCTGCCGATGGCCCGCCACAGCGCCAGCGCGGCGGCGTTGTCGCTGTTCTCGATCATCGTCACCGCCCGCGACTTCTCCAGGGCGGTCAGCTCCCGGCCCTCGTCCTGGGCCTGGAGCAACAGCGTCGCGAGGATGTTGACCTTGGCGATGCTGGCACTGTCGAAAGCCTCCTCGCCGTACACGGCACTGCGACCGCTCGTGGAATCCCGTACGGCGACCGACAGCCCGCCGTCCGCCTCGGCCGCGACCGGGGCAAGGACCGTCGCCAGATCCACGGCGGGCGAAGGTGACGGCGCAGCGGATGGAGACGGCGACATCGAGCGTGAGGGAGTCGGCGAGGGCGACGGTGCCGCGGTGGTCACCGAGGCCGCCGCCTCCGCGGTGCGCCCGGCGCCGTTCCCCGCGTGCGCCGCGCCGTACGCCGCGGCCACCGTCGCGCCGACGGCCAGCACGACGGCGGTGCCCGCCACGGAGCGCACCAGACGGTGCGCGACCGGGTGGAGTGCCCGGGAGCCGCCGCCGTGCCCGCCGACCTGTTCGGGTATGCCTTCGCCCATGCCCAGCGACGGTAGGGACACCGACTGCGCCCACCGTAAGAGGGGGATTAACTCCCTGTGAGAAGTGCCGTGACCGTGGTCGTTCCCGCGGGGACGGTGAGCAGCGTGCCGAGGCCGGCCGGCTCGGCGGACGCCGGTGCGGGCGACCCCTCGCCCGGCTCCGCCCCCGCCCCGACCAGCAGCACCCGCCACGGCCCGGTCGCACCCTCCGACTCGACGGTGAGGCTGTCGCCCTCGCGGCGGGTACGGAAGGCGACCGCCGTGCCGTCAGGGCCGCCCGGGACGCGCGTGACCACCGTCGCCCCGTCGACCGGCGCGTGGACCCGCAGCGTCACCCCGCGCGCCCAGTCGTAGACCGCGGCGTCGTCGCTCTCGCCGTACGGGATCACCGAGCCGGGGCGGGCCAGCAGCGGCAGGCTGTCGTAGCCGTACCGCTCGCGCCGCCAGCCCGGTCCCTGGATCCGTTCGCCCGACAGCAGATGCGTCCAGACGCCTTCGGGTACGTAGTAGTCGACGACGCCGTCGGCGGAGAACACCGGTGCCACGAGCAGATCGTCGCCGAGCATGTACTGCCGGTCCAGTGTGTGACAGGCCGGGTCGTCCGGGAACTCCAGCACCATCGCCCGCATCACCGGCGTTCCCCGCTCGGCCGCCTGCTGCGCCGCGCGGAACAGGTACGGCATCAGCCGGTGCTTGAGCCGGGTGAAGTCGCGGGTGACCGCCACCGCCTCCTCGTCGTAGTCCCACGGCACCCGGTAGGACTTGCTGCCGTGCAGCCGGCTGTGCGACGACAGCAGCCCGAACTGCACCCACCGCTTGAACACCTCGGGCGTCGGCGTGCCCTCGAAGCCGCCGATGTCATGGCTCCAGAAGCCGAAGCCGGACAGGCCCAGGGAGAGTCCGCCGCGCAGGGACTCGGCCATCGCACCGAAGTGGGACTCGCAGTCCCCGCCCCAGTGCACCGGGAACTGCTGACCGCCCGCCGTCGCGGAGCGGGCGAAGAGCACCGCCTCGCCGGCCCCCCGGGCCTCACACAGCACGTCGAAGACGGTCTCGTTGTAGAGCTGCGTGTAGTAGTTGTGCATCCGCTCCGGGTCGGAGCCGTCGTGCCAGACGACATCGGTGGGTATGCGCTCGCCGAAGTCGGTCTTGAAGCAGTCCACGCCCTGCGCGGCGAGCACCCGCAGCTTGTCCGCGTACCACTCGCGCGCGTCGGGGTTGGTGAAGTCGACCAGGGCCATGCCCGCCTGCCACAGGTCCCACTGCCACACGTCGCCGTTGGCCCTGCGCACCAGGTAGCCGTGGCGCTTGGCCTCGGCGAACAACGCGGACTTCTGCGCGATGTACGGGTTGATCCACACCGACACGCGCAGGTCGTGCTCCTCCTTCAGGCGCCGCAGCATGCCCTCCGGGTCCGGGAAGACGTCCGGGTCCCAGACGAAGTCGCACCACTGGTACTCGCGCATCCAGAAGCAGTCGAAGTGGAACACGCCCAGCGGGATGTCGCGCTCGGCCATGCCGCGCACGAAGCGGCCGACCGTCTCCTCGTCGTAGGAGGTGGTGAAGGACGTGGACAGCCACAGGCCGAACGACCAGGCGGGCGGCAGCGCCGGGCGGCCGGTCAGCGCCGTGTAGCGGTTCAGGACGTCCTTGGGCGTGGGGCCGTACACGACGAAGTACTCCAGCGACTGGTCCTCGACGCTGAACTGCACCCGCCCGACGGCCTCCGAACCGATCTCGTAGCTCACCTGCCCGGGGTGGTTCACGAAGACGCCGTAGCCACGGTTGGTCAGATGGAACGGCACGTTCTTGTACGCCTGCTCGCTGGCGGTGCCGCCGTCGGCCTGCCAGATGTCCACGGTCTGGCCGTTCTTGACGAACGGGGTGAAACGCTCGCCGAGCCCGTACACCAGCTCGCCGACACCGAGGGAGAGCTGGGCCAGCGAGTGGTGTCCGCCGTCGCCGGTCACCGCGAAACCGGTGCCGCGGGCCCCGGCCGAGGTGAGGGTGCGGCCGTCGGCGGTGAAGTCCAGCCGCCACGGGGCCGCGGTGTCCACGCGCAGGGACAGCTCCCCGGCCGTCAGCTCCAGCAGCGAGCCCTCACGGGTGACCTTCGCCGTGTGGCCCGGCTCGGTACGCAGCGCGAACTCCGGGCCACGTTCGGCGGCTCCCGCGTGGTGGGTGGTGCGGACCCCGATCACGCCGTCGGCGGGGGACCAGCATTCGACGGTCAGCAGTGGGCTGTTGAGGGTGTGGCCGCGGTCGGTCACCTGCCGCACGGGCGCGTAGAGCGTGAACCGGTCATCGGTGGCCTGTACGTCGGCGACCTCGGCCGCGTACGACGCCTGGACGCCGTCGCGCATGAGCCAGTAGCCGTCGGTGAACTTCATCGGGGGTCCTTACCGGGGGTGGTGCGGTTGCCGTTACGGGCGCGGTGGGCGACGATCGGCCGCCGGTACTCGGGGAAACCCATGTGCGTCCGTCCTACTTGACCGACCCGCCGGTGATCCCGGCGGCGATGTACTTCTGGGCGACGACGAGCAGCACGGCCGCCGGCACGGCGGAGAGCACGGCGGTCGCCATGACCGCGCCCCAGTCGCTGACGTGCGCGCCGACGAACTGGTAGATGCCGAGCGTGATCGGTTTGACGTCGTCCGTGGTGTTGAGGGTCAGCGCGAACATGAAGTCCGACCAGGCGAAGAGGAACGTGAAAAGACCGGCCGTGATGAGGGCGTTGCGGCTCATCGGCAGCACGATCCGTACGAACGCGGTGAAGCGGTTCGCCCCGTCCACCATCGCGGCCTCGACGACCTCGCCGGGAATGGACACCATGAACGCCCGCAGCAGGACGATCGCGAACGGCAGCCCCAGGGAGGCGTCCGCGAGGATCAGCCCCAGATAGGAGTTGACCAGGCCCAGTTCCGCGTACGCGCTGTAGAGGGCGTTCGCGATGACGATGCCCGGCACCATCTGGGTGATGAGCGTGGTGAAGACGATGCCCTGGCCGCCGCGCAGTCCGAACTGGGCGAGCCCGTAGGAGGCGGGCGCGGCGAGCGCCAGACAGACGACGACAGCGCCGAGGGCGACGGCGAGGCTGGTCAGGAGCGAGCCGCCCTGGGTACTGATCGCCGTGTCGAAGTTGGTCAGGCCCGGCGAAGTGGGGAACCACTGGGTGGCGGCGATGCTCGCCTCGGGCTGGAGCGCGGTGTTGAGCATCCAGTAGACCGGGAAGAGCAGCACGGCGAGGATCAGCAGCGCGGCGGTGGTGTTCCGGGCGGAGCGGAAACGGAGACGGTTCATCGTCGGTCACTTCCCCTTGCCGAAGTCGGCGCGGTTGGCCCGCAGGTACAGCACGGCGAAGACCGCGCTGATGAGGATCAGGACGTTGCCCACGACGGCGCCCTGGCCGAAGTCGAGCTGGAGGAAGGACAGCTGGTACGTGACGGTGCCCAGCGTCTGGGTGGAGTCGGCGGGACCGCCCGAGGTCAGCGCCAGGATCAGGTCGAGGATCTTCACCGTCGACATGAAGCCCAGCACCAGCACGACGGTGATCACCGGGCGCAGCATCGGCAGCGTGATGCTGCGGAACGTGCGCCAGGCACCGGAGCCGTCCAGCGCCGCGGCCTCGTACAGATCCCGGGGGATCTCCTGGAGGCCGCCGTAGAGGATGACCATGTTGAACGGGATGCCGATCCAGATGTTGACCAGGATCGCCGAGAACAGTGCCACGCCGGGGCTGCTGAGCCACGGGACCCCGTCCGCGGGGACCAGTCCCACCGCGTGCAGCGCGGTGTTCAGCATCCCGTGCTCCTGGTCGAGGATGCGCCGCCAGACGACGGCGGACACCACCATCGGCACCAGCCAGGGCAGCAGGAGTACGGCGCGGATGAAGCCGGAGAGCCGGAAGCGGCGGGAGAAGAAGACGGCGAGGGCCAGGCCGATGGTGAACTGGCCGAGCAGCGAGCCGACGGTGAACAGGGCCGTGTGCCCCAGGGCGTCGGTGAACAGTTCGTCGGCGAAGACGGCTCGCCAGTTGTCGAGGCCGTTGAACGGGGCCTCGCCGGTGAAGTACGTCCTCGGTGTGTAGTGCTGGAAGCTCATCACGATGTTGCGGACGAGCGGGTAGCCGAAGAAGAGCGCCATGTAGGCGAGCGCCGGGACGACGAAGAGCCAGCGCAGCAGCCCGCGGCTCCGCGCCGAGCGGTCGGACGCGGTGCGGGCTCCGGCGGTGCCCGTGGCGGGCGCGATCGAGGTGATGGTGGTCATGGCCGGTTCCTCACTTCCCCGCCGCGGCCTGCTGCTGCGCCCGGTGCAGGGCCTGTCCGGGACTGGTCCGTCCGGTCAGCACGGACTGGAACGCGCCCGCGAGCGCGTCGCCGACGACGGGCCAGCCGGTGCCGACCTTCGCGGTGCGGGAGCGGGCCGTGGTGACCAGCTCGGCGAAGGCGGCGAGCTTGGGGTTCTGCCGCGCGTACGCCTGGGCCGCGGCCGCGCGGGTGGGCACGTTGTTGACCGACTCGCCCCACTGGAGCTGGTTCTTCTCGGTGTTGAGGCAGTTGAGGAGCTTGCCGGCGTTCTTCTCGCGCGCCGGGTCGTCGTCGTTCTTCGGCACGGCCATGACGGTGCCGCCGATGGGCGGCACCGCGGCCTTCCCCGCCTCGGGCACCGGGATGCTCGCGACCGCCCAGTCCACGTTCTTCTGGGCGCTGAGGACCGGTACCTGCCACGGTCCGTTGATCATCATCGCGGCGCGGCCGGCGATGAACTGGTCGTTGACGTCCTGCTGGTTCCAGTTGACGACGGACTTCGAGGCGGAGCCGTCCGCCACGAGGTCCTTCCACAGCTGGAGCGCGGCCTCGCCCTTGCCGTTGTCGATGCGGGCCTCGTCACCGCCCGCGGACCAGAAGAACGGCAGGAACTGGTACACGCCGTCCGCGTTGGGGCTCGCGCTGAAGGCCATCCCGTACGTGTCGCCGGCCGTCAGCTCCTTCGCGGCGGCCCGCAGCTCCTCCCAGGTGGTGGGGGGCGCGATGCCCGCGTCCTTCAGGAGCTTGGTGTTGTAGATCAGGGCGAGTGAGTTGACCGAGCGGGCGATGCCGTACTGGGTGCCGTCGTACGACCCGAGCGACGTGGCGCTCGCGGAGAAGCCGGCGGTGTCGACCCCGGCCTCCGCCAGCGGCCTCAGGCCCTCGGTCTGCGCGAACTGCGGCAGCTCCGAGCCGTCGAGCTCCAGGACGTCGGTGAGCGAGTCGGACGACGCCATCCGCAGCGCCTTGGACGCGACCTGGTCGGCGGGCACGCTGATCTGCTCGACCCTGAGGCCCAGCGGCTTGCCGCAGCGGTCGAAGAACCGCTGGTTGGCCGTGTGCTCGGCGGTGTCGGTGGCCGAGTTGAGCACCGTGACGGTGCCCGGGTCGGGTTCGGCGGCGCAGCCGGTCAGCCCCAGCGCGAGGGTGCTGAACGCGAGGGGCACGGCGACCACGGGGACGGGTATGCGCCCTGCTCTGGACGGCATTCGGTTCTCCATTACATGTGCGGCTCTGGACATGCGGGGACACGCGGGGGACGGGGAGTGGACGGCGGAGCGGACCGCGTCGCGGGGGCTCGTGGGGTCACCGGTGCGAGCCCGCCGTGCGGGTCAGCCCTGCGCCGGCGGTGGGGCGATGGGGGGCCCGGAGGCGGCCATCCGGGGCGGGATCAGATGGTGCGGTGCTCCGGAATCCGTGGCCGGTCGGGGCGCCGGGGCGGTGGAGCCGCCTCCGATCGCCTCGACCGCCAGCCGGGCCACGGCCGTGGACATCTCCGCCACGGGCAGATCGATCCGCGGCAGATGCCGGATGCCGAGTTCGTCCGGGAGGCTGCCGACGAGCACGACGGCCAGGTCGTCCGGCACCCGCAGCCCGGCCCCGGCGATCGCGTCCAGCAGGTGCGGGAGCAGGATCAGATGCTGGACGACCAGCGCGGTGGGGGCGGGACTCATGGCGAGGGCCTCGCGCAGTCGGCGCCCGAGCACATCGGGATCGCCGTGGGAGGGGAGCACCCGCACCTCGGCCCCGGTCTCCGCGGCGGCCCGCCGGGCACCGTCGCGGCCGTGCAGCGCGTAGCCCCGGCGGGCGGCGATCTCGTGCTCGGCGGAGGCGAGGAAGACGATCCGCCGGTGGCCGGCCGCCACGGTCTCGCGCACGGCGAGCGCGACGGCGGCCTCCCAGTCGAGGTCGGTCCAGGGCACCTCGGCGTGGTCGTCATGGCCGAGCAGAACGGTGGGGAAACCCAGCTCGCACAGGACGTCGATGCGCGGGTCGCGCTGCTCGACGGCCATCAGCACCGCCGCGTCCGCGAGCCCGCTGCGTGCGACCCGCCGCATCCCGCCGACACCGTCCAGGTCGGTCATGAGCAGGACGTCGTAGCCGTGGCCGCGTGCGGCGTCCGTGATGTCGATGGCGAACCGGCCGTCGATCGCCCGGTACGCGCCGGGTACGCGCGGCACGGCCAGCGCGAGCACGTGGGTGCGGGCGCTGCGCAGGGTGCGGGCGCTGGCGCGCGGGTGGTAGCCGAGGTCGTCGATCGCCGCCTGCACCGCGCGCCGGGTGTCCTCGGAGATCTTGCGGGATCCGCTGAGGACGTACGAGACGGTGCTGGGCGCCACGCCCGCCCGCTCGGCGACATCCTTGATCGTGGCCATGACCACCTGCCCATCGCGCCGCGGCGGCCGGTCCGTGCCGGTCCGCCGGAACCGTCGAATTCATCGAATCGATTCGATGAACCGGCGTGACTCTAAGCAGCCCGAAGTCGTGAGGGCAATACCCCGGCCGATATCCGGGGCGAAGTGACGCGACGGCGCTGTGCTGGACGTGGTCCCGGAACCCGGCGGCGACGCGGGGAGCGGACGCCTTTGGCGTCCCTTTGGCGTCCCTTTTCCGCCGGTGGCGCAGGGCTCAGCTGCGGCGCCAGGTGTCGCGGCCCGCCATGCCGAACTGCTTCAGGGCCAGTGCGCGGTCCGGGGCGACCGCCACGAAGGCGGCGTCCGGCGTCTCCGGGCCGTCGGGCATGAAGTCGTTGAGGTCGTAGTCGAACAGGCCCGTCCACAGCCGGCGCTTGGTGTCGAGGTCCGTGTGGACGGTCGCCGTGCCCCAGATCATCACCCCGTCGCCGCTCTCGTCGACCTGCCAGTGCATCGCGACCGCGGGGTTCACCGCGATGTTGCGGGCCTTCACGCTCTTGGTGCTGGTGGAGAACCAGAGGGTGTCGCCCTCCCACGCCGGGTGGACCGGGACGACGTGCGGCTTGTTGTCCGCGCCCACCGTGGCGATGTGGACCCACGGGGAGAGGCGCGCCCCTTCCGCCTTGATCTCGTCGAGTTGCACTGTGCCGTCCTCCTCGGTCGCCGCAAGAGCACGAGCAGCGTAAGCGGCGGGCACCCGGCGAGCCGGGTGCGCCGCGCCCGGGCGCCATCCCCGTACCCGCGTGCGGAGCGTGACGGCCCCGGGCTCCACGTCACCGAAGGGGTCCGAGCGGCCCCGTGGATGTGATGCCAGGCATAGGAGCCAGGTCACGTCCTAAGGAGGCTAGTAGCGGCGGGCCGCCCCTCTCCCCGGGAAAAGGCCGCGCGGCGGATGATTCCGGACATTCCCTCAGTGCTGGGGTAGTACGTCACATCTTTGCGCTCCGCTCCAGGCGCCGTTAACCATGGCTGACGTTCCGGGGGAGCAACGCGCCGGACCGGTCGGATCCCGTCCCGCCCGATCGTCGCTCTCGCCGAACCGGCCTTCGGTTCGCCCCCACTGATGTCACTCATTGGAGTCCCTCCGTATGACCGCCAACGCTCAGACCAGCACCAGCCGCATCGCCCGCCTTCGCAAGCTCTCCGTCGCAGGCATCGCCACCGCGGGTGCCGCGGCAGCGGCTCTCACGCTGGCCCCCTCGCCCGCCCACGCCGCCGAGCACACCTCGGTGAGCGTCACGGCGGAGAAGGCTGCGGCGGCCGACGCTCCGGCGAAGAAGGCCAAGAAGGCCTACGCCGACAACCTCGACGGCTGGATCAACGAGGCCCTGGACATCATGAAGTCCAAGAACATCCCCGGCAGCTACGAGGGCCTGAAGCGCAACATCATGCGCGAGTCCAGCGGCAACCCCAACGCCCAGAACAACTGGGACGTCAACGCCCAGAACGGCACCCCCTCCAAGGGTCTGCTCCAGGTCATCCAGCCGACCTTCGACGCCTACCACGTCAAGGGCACCAAGCACGACCTGACCGACCCGGTCGCCAACATCACCGCCGCGGCCAACTACGCCGCCGACCGGTACGGCTCCATCGACAACGTCGACTCCGCCTACTGACAAGACACCGGGCAGGCATCCGGACCCGTGACCACTCCGGCTCCGTTGCCACTTCCCTGAACGCGCACCCGTACGACGCCGGCCTCTGCCGGCGTCGTACGGGCGTTTCCGGGCTCGATACGGTCCGGAGGACGCCTCCTAGTGCCCCAGCCCGTGCCTGACCACCCGCTGCGCCAGTACGTTGCGTGCTTCGGCGAGTTCGGCCGTGATCAGGCTCTCCCTGCCGGCGTCCGCGACCACGGCGGCCGCGAGCGGCTCGCCGACGAGCAGACACGCGCGCCGCAGATGGGTCGGCGGATGCGTCGAGTCGACGCTGTGTCCCCTGAGGGCACCCACACGCCGCTGCCGTTCGTACTCGCCCTCCGGAATCGTGGCCATGTGCGCGGCCAGACGCTCCCACAGCCCGTGCCAGGGCTGCTCCGGCGAGCGGGCACCGCGTGTCCGGACCTGCCGGCTGCTGGCCTCGCGCTGCAGCATGTTCTCCGCGGAGTGGGCGACGAGGATCCTGTCCATGACCCCCACGGCCGCCTCGGTGGACCCGGCACGCGCGGACATCGCGTCGGCGAGGTACTCGGCGCGCTGCGTCGCCCGCAGCGTCAGCCGGTCGAGCAGGATCAGCAGGCCCTGGACCAGGGTGCGCGGCACCACGTAGAACAGGTTCACCAGCATCTCGACGACGTTCGGGTCCGGGATCGGCGCCACGTAGTAGCGCCACGTGGTCAGTGAGTGGAACGCGGTCCCGATGACCAGCCCGTGGCGGGTGTCCCCGTTGCTGTAGTGGCCCAGTTCATGGCCCAGCAGGGCGATCCGCTGCTGCGGAGTGAGGGTCTCCCAGAAGGGCAGCCCGAGCGTCAGTACGCGACGGGAGCGGACACCGTACGTCGTCACGCTCGCGTTGAAGGCGGCGCTGACGGTGACGGCGTCCACGCTCCTGGTGCCGGCCACGGCGGCGACCTCGTCGATGAGGGCGAACAGCTCGGGAGCGTCGGCCCGGCGCAGCACGGGTTCGTCGTCGGGCAGTTCGGGGAACCGCGGACGCAGCGTCCATGAGAGCAGCAGCAGGAACAGCCCCAGCACCACTGCCGCGCCGCCCCATCCCGTCACCACCAGCCAGAGACCGCCGACGAGCAGCGCCACGGTGACACCGTGAACGGCCAGGGCGAGGACATGGGCCAGCACGCCGGCGGCGTCGCGCCGCGGACGCGGCGTCTCCCCGGCGCTCACCTCCGCCAGCAGTTTCTCGCCGTGCCGGTGGGCGAGTGCCTGGCGCAGGCTGTCGAGCCGTCCCGGCTCCGCGCGGTCGGGCCGCTCCGGATCCACGTTCCAGTCGCAGGCGGCGCACCACGTGGTGAACCGGCCGTCCACGCGGATCTCGACGCCGCACTCCGGGCACGGCTGAGTCGCTTCCTCCATGGTGGTGCGCATCAGCGCGCCTCCCCTTCCCCTCGGCCCCTCCCCAGAGGCCGCTCCGATCTTTGCGCGGCACAGCTGATCATGTCGCCGTTCCGGTGTAAAGCCACCGGAAGGCCCTGTTCCGGATCGTGATCAGGCGGCGTGGACCGGAGCGGGCGACAGGTCGAGACCAGCTGTTCTCCGCGATGTCCCCAACGCCCCCCTGACAGGGCACCTGTTGCGCCGCGATGCTGAAGCGCCGATGAGTGCGCAGCAGGCGCACTTGGTCCGCCTTCACCGGAGTTGCCGTGCTGTCAGCTGGATTCACTAGATCTGCGGTCGTCGTGGCGGCGTGCACCGCCCTGGCGCTGGGCGCCGTCGGGCCGGCCGCCGCCGGGACCGCACCGCCGCCCGAGCCGCTCGCACGGTCGGCGGCCGACATGCTGAGGCCCGTCTCACCGCCCGCCGCGAGCAATACGGAGGGCACCGGCGCCGACGGCTTCGAGAGCTTCTCCATCGCCGAGGGCGACGGGCTGGAGACCGCCCGCAACACCCGTCCGCTCGCCCCCGGCGTCGAGCTGACCTCGTACGACCGCCTGGAGTCCGACAAGTGGCTGCGGGTCGACGCACTCTCCGTCGACCTCACCGGCGGCACCAAGGTCGACTACCTCTACCCCGGCAAAGTCGCCGCCCGCAGGACCGTCTCCCAGCTCGCCGCCGAGCACGACCCCGGGCCGGGCCGCCGCACCGTCGCCGCGATCAACGGTGACTTCTTCGACATCAACCAGACCGGGGCTCCCAGCGGCGTCGCCATCGACGACGGACAGCTCGTCAACTCGCCCGCCACCGGCTACCACCGGGCCGTCGGCTTCGGCCCCGCCGACGCGGGCCGCATCCTGCAGCTCTACTTCGACGGCACACTGACCCTCCCCGCGGGCGCCCGGCCACTCGCCGCGCTCAACGCCGCCAACGTCCCCGCGAACGGCATCGGCGCCTACAACGCCCAGTGGGGCGAGGCGGACCGCGCCCTCACCGTCGACGGAGCACAGCGCACCGCCGAAGTGACCGTCGTGGACGGGAAGGTGGCCACCGCGGCCGCCGCGCCCGGCAAGGGACCGGTCCCGGCCGGTACGACCGTGCTCGTCGGCCGGGACACTGGGGCCGACGCGCTCGCCGCGCTCGCCGCGGGCGACCCGGTCACCATGGAGTACCGCCCGCGCGCCGGCACCGGAGACGTGCCGCGGACCGCCATCGGCGCCAACGAACTCCTCGTCGTCGACGGCAAGCCGGTCGACCACGAGGGCGGCGGCAACAACACGGCGGCCCCGCGCACCGCCGTCGGCTTCTCGCAGGACGGCAGCAGGATGCACGTCCTCAGCGTGGACGGCCGCCAGGCCGACAGCGGTGGCACCACCCTCACCGAACTCGCCCTGATGATGCAGCGCGCGGGCGCGTACAACGCCATCAACCTCGACGGCGGCGGCTCCTCGACACTCGTCGCCCGCGAGCCGGGCAGCGACACGACGCAGGTGGAGAACAGCCCCTCCGACGGCACCGAACGGACCGTCCCCAACGGTCTCGCCCTCACCGCCCCCGACGGCAGCGGACGGCTCGAGGGCTACTGGGTCGAGACCGCGACGGACCCCGGCTCCGCGCCGAGTGCCGACCCGGTCAGGGGCGGCCACCCCGAGCGGGTCTTCCCCGGACTCAGCCGCCGTCTCACCGCGGCCGGATACGACGAGACCTACGGTCCGGCGCAGGGGACGCCGCTCTGGTACGCGGAGAACCCTCTTGTCGGGCGCGTCGGCCACGACGGGGTGTTCACCGCACGGCACAGCGGCAGCACGAAGGTCACCGCGCAGCGCGGAAGCGCACGCGGCAGCGTCCGGTTGACCGTCCTCGACGAGCTGGACCGGATCAGGACCTCCACCCGGCGGGTCGGTCTCGCCGATGCGCAGGCGTCCGGGCGCTTCGGCGTCATCGGCCTCGACGCGCACGGCACCAGCGCGCCCGTCGAGCCGCGCGACGTCGAACTCGACTACGACCACGCCCTGTTCGCCATCACGGCCGACACCGGCGGCGGCTTCACCGTGAAGGCCCGCACCACACAGCCCGCGGCCGGCCAGGTCAAGGCGACGGTCGCGGGCAGGAGCACGGTCCTCGCCGTCACCGTCGGGCTCGCC
The DNA here is from genome assembly GCF_036181745.1 of Streptomyces sp. NBC_00259. NCBI lineage: Bacteria > Bacillati > Actinomycetota > Actinomycetes > Kitasatosporales > Streptomycetaceae > Streptomyces > Streptomyces sp. NBC_00259. The sequence continues at coordinate 7,275,113 of NZ_CP108080.1, forward strand.
GAACAGCAGGAGGCGACCTTCGACGACGCCGACCGCTGGACGTTCAGCGCGGCCCGCGCCTCCGGATCCGTGGCGCCGGTGGCGGACGGACACACCGGCACCGGTCTCGAGATCAGCTACGACTTCACCCAGTCCACCGCCACCCGTGCCGCGTACGCCAACCCGCCCGGGCAGCAGATACCCGTCGACGGCCAGCCGCAGTCGTTCGGAATGTGGATCAAGGGCGACGGGAACGGTGCCTGGCCGACCCTGCACCTGAAGGACTCGGCGGGCTCGGACCAGCTGCTGCGCGGGCCCTACATCACCTGGACCGGGTGGAAGTACGTCGAGTTCGCCGTCCCCGCCGGCGTCTCCTATCCGCTGACCGGCTACCGCTTCTACCTCGCCGAGACCGCGGCCGCCCGCTCGTACACCGGGAAGATCGTCATCGACGATCTCACGGCGAAGGTGCCGCCCGCGGTCGAGCTGCCGGACGAGCCGGTGCACCGCGACCCGCTCATCGGCACGGCCGCCGGGGCCGAGGGCAGGGACCGGCGGTTCGCCGTGATGTCGGACGCCCAGTTCGTCGCGCGCAGCCCCGGCAGCCCGATCGTCGCGCAGGCCCGGCGCACCCTGCGGGAGATCAAGGCCGCCCGTCCGGACTTCCTGGTCATCAACGGCGACCTCGTCGACGAGGGCTCGCCCGCGGACCTCGCCTTCGCCCGCACGATCCTGGAGGAGGAGCTGGGCGACGAGCTGCCCTGGTACTACGTGCCCGGCAACCACGAGGTGATGGGCGGGAAGATCGACAACTTCGTGGCCGAATTCGGCCCCGCTCAGCGGACGTTCGACCACGAGGGCACCCGCTTCATCACGCTCGACACCTCCAGCCTCGGCCTGCGGGGCGGTGGGTTCGCGCAGATCAAGGAGCTCCGCCGGCAGCTGGACGCGGCCGCCACGGACCCGCGGATCGGCTCCGTGATGGTCATCCAGCACGTGCCGCCGCGCGATCCGACGCCGCAGAAGGGCAGCCAGCTCGGCGACCGCAAGGAGGCAGCGATGCTGGAGAGCTGGCTCGCCGGCTTCCGCCGTACGACGGGGAAGGGCGTCGGGCTCATCGGCAGCCACGTCGGCACCTTCCACGCCGAGCACGTCGACGGCGTCCCGTACCTGATCAACGGCAACTCCGGTAAGAACCCGGCCACTGCGGCTGACGAGGGCGGCTTCACCGGCTGGTCGCTCGTCGGCATCGACCGGGTGTCCGAGGCCCAGCAGGCCGCCGCGCGCCGCCAGCCGTGGCGCGGCGGCCCCGACTGGCTGACCGTAGGGACACGGGCCCACGTCGACGCTCTGACGCTCACCGCCCCGGCGTCGCTGCCCGCCCGGCAGAGCACCGCCGTCACGGCCACGGTCGTCCAGGGCGAGGGCACCGCAGCGCGGGAGGTGCCGGTGGGCTTTCCGCTGAGCGCCGACTGGAGCGGTTCGCCGAACGTGTACGTCGGCGACCCCGACCGCGCCAGGCCGTGGCACATCGCCGCGTACGACCCGGCGACGGGCAGGCTCACCGGTCTGCGGCCGGGCACGGGCACGCTCGCCGTGACCGTCAACGGTGCCAAGGCCGAGGCCCGCTTCGCCGTGGCCCGCCAGGGCGCGGGCCTGGCCCCGGCCGCGTAACCCTGCGCATCCGGCCCCTCAGGGACCCGGGCCCGTCCGAGCGGACGGACCCGGGTCCCGCTGTGCGTGCGCCGGAAATCCGGATGACCGGCGGCGGTCGCTCTCCGTACTCTCGGCCCCATGAACCCCGCACACCTGCTCAATGTCGTCGATGTCGAGGCGACCTGCTGGGAAGGACAGCCACCGCCCGGAGCGGTCAGCGAGATCATCGAGATCGGGCTGACCGTGGTCGATCTGCACACGCGTGAGCGGGTGGCCAGGCACCGGATACTCGTACGGCCCGCGCGGTCCGAGGTCAGCGCCTTCTGCACCGAGCTGACCGGCCTCGGCCGGGCCGAGGTGGACACCGGCGTCGGGTTCGCCGAAGCGTGCCGGACCCTGGCCGCCGAGCACGGTGCCGGGGCGCGCCCGTGGGCCAGTTGGGGCGACTACGACCGTCATCAGTTCACCCGGCAGTGCGCGGCGACGGGCACGGCGTACCCCTTCGGGCGCCGGCACACCAACGCCAAGGCCGTCTTCACCGACTCCCACGGCCTCCGTAAGCGACCCGGGATGGCCCAGGCCCTGCGCATCGCCGGCCTTCCGCTGGAGGGGCGCCACCACAGTGGCGAGGACGACGCCTGGAACATCGCGGCGCTGGTGCTGTCGCTGGCGGACCGCGGCGACTGGCCGGCGTAGCGGACCTGCGGGCCCCACATCGCCGGGCACATGAAGCCGACCGGCGCGAGCGGTTGTCGCCAAGGGTATTGACGTCCGGCCGGAGAGCATCCATGATCCCCGTGGAATCGATTCCATGGAATCGATTCCACGTCAGTAGGACACTGCCAGGCAGTGGATGCGCGCCTCCCGCACCGAAAGGCCCGTCGTGGACAGCACCGTGACGATCAAGGACGTCGCAGAGCACGCAGGCGTGTCCGTGGGCACCGCCTCGCGGGTGCTCTCCGGCAACCCCGCCACCTCCGCCACCGCTCGCGAGCGGGTGCAGGCGGCCGTCACGGAACTCGGCTACCGGCCGGACGCACGGGCCCGCGCCCTGCGGTCCGCCCGCAGTCATGCGGTGGGCCTGCTCGTCTCCGACGTACGCAACCCGTTCTTCGCCGACATCGCACACGGCGCCGAGCAGGCGGCGCTCGGCGCCTCGTACGTGACCCTGCTCGCCAACGCCAACGAGGACACCGCACAACAGGACATCTACCTGGAGGCGTTCCTCACCCAGCGGGTCGACGGCATCGTCATCGCCCCGCAGGGCGAGGGCGGCGGCAACCTGCGCGCCCTCGAACGGGCCCGTACGCCCCTGGTGTTCGTGGACCGCACCGTCGACGGGTTCGACGTCCCCAGCGTGACCGCCGACAACGCGCAGGGAGTCGAGCTGGCCGTGGCGCACCTCGCCGCCGAGGGCCACACCCGTATCGGCTACATCGGTGGGCCCTCGTCCGTGTCCACCGGGCGCGCACGCCACGACGCGTTCCTCGCCGCCGTCGCCCGGCACGGCCTGGACGAGGATCCGGACCTGATCACGGCAGGAGACTTCCGCAGCGCCAGCGGCGGCGCGGCCGCCGCCGCGCTCCTCGGCCACCGAAGACCGCCGACCGCGCTGCTGGCCGCGGACAGCCTGATGGCGGTCGGTGCGCTGGGAGAGGTGCGCCGGCAGGGCCGTCGTATCGGCGCGGACCTGGCGCTGGTCGCCTTCGACGACATCGACTGGTTCGGGGAGCTCGACCCGCCGCTGACGGTGGTGGCCCATGACGCGCGTGAACTCGGTGCTCGAGCGGTACGGCTGGTGCTCGACATCATCGACGGCAGACCCGTCGAGTCGGCGGTACTCCCGATGAGGCTCGTCGTACGCGAGTCCTCGACCGGGCGCCCGGCCGCCGACTGACACCCGGGGCCCGTCCCGCGAAGCGGCGGACGGCGCTCCACCGTCCTTGCGCGGACGCCGAGTTCCTCTGGGAACCCCTACGCGGACCTCCGCGAACTGGTCCGCGATGTCTTCCGCGGACGCTCCGCGATCTTCTCCGCGAAGTCTTCCGCGGACGCCCCGCGAACTTCATCACGGAATGTTCGCGAACTTCTTCACGGATTGCTTCGTGCTGCCCCACGTCAGCGAAGCCCACGCCCGAAACGGAAAGGCGCCATGCCGTCAGTGCACGTCGTAGGAAGTCTCAACGCCGACCAACTGCTGGAGGTGACGGCCTTCCCGGGAGCCGGCGAGACCGTGCTCGGGTCCGGGATGCGGATCACCGCCGGCGGCAAGGGCGGCAACCAGGCCGTGGCGGCGGCCCGTGGCGGAGCCCGAACCGCCATGGTCGGCGCGACCGGTGACGATGCGCACGGCCGGCTGGTCCGGGACGCGCTGGACGGGGCGGGCGTGTGCACCGCGTCCGTGCGGACCACCGCCGGGGCGCACACGGGACTCGCCGTCGTGCTCCTCGAACCCGGGGGAGACAACCGCATCATCGTCACCCCCGGCGCCAACGCGAGCCTCACCGAGGCGGACGCCGCGGCCGGTCTCGCCGCCGTGGAACCCGGCGACATCGTCCTCCTCCAACTGGAGATCCCGCCCACGGTGGTCGCCCACGCGGCCAGGACCGCCCGCGCCCGGGGCGCCACCGTCGTGCTCAACGCGGCGCCCGCGCCCACGGATTCGCGCGCTCTCACCCCGGGCGACCTGGACGTCCTGGTCGTCAACGACCCCGAGGCACACGCGGTCGCCCGGCTGCTCGGCCTCACCGGGCACACCACGCCCGAGGAACGGGTCATCGCCCTGGCACGGGCCCTGGACGCCCTGGTCGTCTGCACGATGGGGGCCGACGGAGCCTACGCCGCCCCCGCCGGGGGACGCCGTCCCGCACTGCACGTCCCCGCCCTCCCGGTCGTGCCCGTCGACACCACCGCGGCGGGGGACACCTTCACGGGATATCTGGCGGCGGCACTCGCCGAGGGAGCGGACGACCTCTCCACGGCGCTGAACCGGGCCGCCGCGGCGGCCGCCCTCGCCGTCACCCGCAGCGGTGCGATGGCCTCCATCCCCGCACGGCGCGAAGTCCTGCGGGCCCGCGCCTCCCTGCCGACCGCCAAGGACTGAACCGAAAGGAACGACCATGCGCATCGCACTGGGCAACGACCATGCCGGCATCGGGCTCAAGGAACATGTCCGCGAGGTACTCCTGCGCCTCGGCCACGAGGTGCTCGACCGGGGCGTGGACGGTGACACACCCGTCGACTTCCCCGACATCACCTTCGCGACCTGCGACGAGGTACGCAGGGGCGAAGCCGACCGGGCCGTGCTCGTGTGCGGCACGGGGGCCGGCGCACTGATGGCCGCGAACAAGATCGCGGGCATCCGGTGCGGCCTCGGCCACGACGTGTACTCGGCGCACCAGGCCGTCGAGCACGACGACGCCAACGCGATCGCCATCGGCGCCTGGCTGGTCGGTCCGGCAACGGCGACCGAGGTCCTCGAGGCGTTCCTCGGCGCGACCTTCGACAACGATGCCGACACCGTGCGCCGTGTCGCCAAGCTCCATGAGCTGGAGCTGCGTTCGGCACGGGAACTCACCGACCGGACCTGATCCGCGCGCCCACACCCGACTCCCCGGCCCGGCGAGTCCCGGACTTCCCGACTCCCGGACTTCCCGACCCCGCCAGCTCCACGACTCCTCCTCAACTCCCCAACTCCTCAACTCCCAGATCCCCGACTGCTCCACCTGCATCGGCACCTTCGCCGATTCGTCCCCGCGCACACCGCGATCGAAGGAGACCCCGGAATGAGCGCGCTCAACACCCCATCCGTACCAGGCACCCCACAGGGACGCGTCAGGACCGCCCTCGCCTCCGCGGCCGGCACCTGCGTCGAGAACTACGACTTCGTCGCGTACGGCACCGCGTCCGCCCTCTACTTCGGCGACGCGTTCTTCCCCGACTCCGACCCGGTGGTCGGCACCCTCCTCGCCTTCGTCACGCTCGGCGTCGGCTTCCTGATGCGCCCCGTCGGCGGCGCGCTCGGCGGATACCTCGGCGACCGGCACGGCCGGAAGCCCGTACTCGTGGGTGCCCTGCTGACCATGGGCATCGCCACCGTGCTCATCGGTGTGCTGCCCACGTACGCCCAGGCCGGCGTCCTCGCACCGGTTCTCCTCGTGGCCATCCGCTGTGTCCAGGGCCTCGCCTTCGGCGCCGAATGGGGCGGCGCCGTGATGATGACGTACGAGCACGCCCCGCGCAGGCGCCGCGGTCTGTACGCGGCGATACCGCAGGCCGGGAACCCGCTCGGCATCGCCCTGGCCAACATCGCCTTTCTGCTCTCCGCATCCTTGGACGGCGACTGGGCCTGGCGGCTGCCGTTCCTGGCCAGCGCCCTGCTCATCGTGGTGGGACTGGTCGTACGGATGAAGCTGAACGAGTCGCCCGAGTTCGAGGCGGCCAAGGCGGAAGGCGGCACCGTGCGCAACCCTCTGCTGACGGTGTTGCGGGACGACTGGCGCAACATCCTCCGCATCATCGCCCTGAGGGTCGTCGAGTCCTGCGCGTACTACCTCACGGCCACCTACCTGCTGTCGTACATCACCGACCGTGACCCCGACGACCGTGGTGTCGCGCTGGCCGGTGTCGTCGTCGCCAGCCTGCTCGCCGTGGGCACCACCGTCCTGTCCGGGGCACTGACCGACCGCGTCGGGCGCCGCCCCGTGTACCTGGTCGGCTGTCTGCTCGCCGTGGCCTTCGGCATCCCCATGTACGTGCTGGCCAACACCGGTGCGGCGGTGCCGATCGTGCTGGTCTTCCTGATCGCCATCGGCGTCATCCACGCCGCGCTGACGGGTACTCAGGCCGCCTGGTTCGCCGAGCTGTTCAAGACGGGTACCCGGACCTCGGGGGCGTCGCTGGGTTACCAGACGGCCGCGTCGGTGGCGGGCTTCGCCCCGTTCGTCGCCGTGCTGCTCACCGACTCCTTCGGGTGGTGGGGGCCGGCCGGGCTCTACGTGGGCGTCGCCGCCGTAGGGCTGATCGGTGTGCTGACGACCCGCGAGACCTGGGGCCGTGAACAGCGCGCGGCCGCCGCGGCGCCGCAGCCGGCGGAGACGCTCACAGGGATCCCTGCCCAGGACGGCTCCCGCCAGGACGCGGCGCCGCACCGTTCCTGACGGCGGCTGCCGCCTTCGTCCGCGTGACCGGCCCTCCGCCTTCGCCCGCGTCACCGGCTCGGATCAGGTGCTTCACCAACATGACTACTCATGTCGTTGAGTACCCTGAGGGCATCGGAAGGACGGACGGGAGGCGGTGTCATGGCGCTGCGGCACGCGGTGCTGGCGGCCCTGCTCGACGGGGAGTCCAGCGGGTACCAGCTGGCCAGGTCGTTCGATCTGGGCATGGCGAACTTCTGGCACGCACTGCCCCAGCAGCTCTATCTGGAGCTGACCAAACTGGAGAAGGACGGCCTCGTCGAAGGCCGCCGGGTCGTCCAGGAATCACGCCCGCCGAAGCGGCTGTTCACCCTCACCGAAGCGGGGCTGGCCGAACTGGCGCGGTTCGCAGAGGCCTCCGTCAAGCCGTCCTTCATCCGCGACGACCTGATGGTCAAGGTGCAGGCCGTGGACCACGTACCCGTGGAGCCGGTGCTCGAACAGCTCGACGAGCGAGGCGCCATGGCCGCCGCCAAGATCGACATCTTCGAGCGGTTCCTGCGACGGCTGCGCGGCGACCTCGACGAGGAGACCTTCCTGGCCACCGCGGAACGCGTCGGACCGTATCTGACGTGTCTGCGGGGCCTGCGCTTCGAGGAGGAGACAGCCGCCTGGTGCGCGAGGACGGCCGGCGCCCTGCGGGTACGAAGCGGTCTCACCCGGGGCGGCCCGCGACCGTGACATGCCGCCCCGGGCGGCGCCACTGACCCGGGATCCGGCACCCGGGATCCGGCACCCGGGATCCGGCACCCGGGATCCGGCACCCGGGATCCGGCACCCGGGATCCGGCACCCGGCACCCGGGATCCGGCGTCGAGGACCGGGCGCTGAGGACCGGCGCCCGGAACTCGGCGGCGAGGACCGGCGCCCGGAACTCGGCGGCGAGTGCCGGGTGTTGAGGGCCCGGGGGTGGCCGGGGCCCGGGGTCAGGACAGCTTCTTGAGGACCTCGGTCGCGACCGCCGTGGAGGAGGCCGGGTTCTGGCCGGAGACCAGGTTGCGGTCGACGACGACGTTCGGGGCCCACGGCTCGCCCTCCTGGACCTGCACGCCGGCCTCGGTCAGCCGGTCCTGGAGCAGCCACCTCGCCTTGTCGGCGAAGCCGGCCTGGGTCTCCTCCGCGTTGGTGAACGCGGCGACCCGGTAGCCGGCGAAGGCGTTGGAGCCGTCGGCATGGGCCGCGGCGAGCAGCGCGGACGAGGCGTGGCAGACGACGGCGAGCGGCTTCCCGGAGCCGAGGGCCTCGATCAGCAGCCTGCCGGAGCCGGCGTCGGCGGAGAGGTCCTCCATGGGGCCGTGGCCGCCCGGGTAGAGGACGGCCGCGTAGTCGTCGAGGTTCACCTCCGCCAGCTCGATCGGGTGCTGGAGGGCGGTGAACGCGTCGAGGGCCGCGGCGGTCCTTTCCGCACCCTCCTGGCCGCCGTTGACCTCGGGGGCGAGGCTGCCCTTGTCCACGGTCGGGACGACACCGCCGGGCGTGGCGACGACGATCTCGTGGCCCGCCGCCGTGAATGCCTCGTACGGGACGACGGCCTCCTCGGCCCAGAATCCGGTGGGGTGCTCGGTGCCGTCGGCGAGCGTCCAGTGGTCGGCGCCGGTCATCACGAAGAGGATCTTCGACATGGGTGGTTTCTCCGAAGGGAGGGGAGGGGCGGTCGGTGATGACAGGACGGTAGACCGCATCAGCCATAGGTATCCAATGAGGAAGCCGATGTCGGCCATAGGCTTTCCGATGGGTCCCGAGGGCGGGCGACGGCTAGGGTTCCGGTGTGAGCCAGGAAGAATCCGACGCCGGCGCGCCGGGTCCCGGCGCCGCACCCGCCCCGCACGCCGATCTGAATCTGCTGCGTACCTTCCTCGCCGTGTACCGCTCCGGGTCCTTCACCGCAGCCGCGCAGCTGCTGAGGTTGTCACAACCCACCGTGACCACCCAGATGCGCGCCCTGGAGCGGCAGTCGGGACGTGAGCTGTTCGAGCGGCTGCCGCGCGGGGTCGCCCCGACGTCCGTCGCCGACGAACTCGCGGCCCGGATCGCCGCGCCTCTCGACGCGCTCGCCGCCGCCACCGGGCACGGCACCCCCGAGGGCGGGCGTCCCGCCGAGCCGGTCCATGTCGCGGGCCCGGCGGAGCTGCTCTGCGTCCGGGTGCTGCCGGCCCTTGCGGCCCTCGTCGCCGACGGGGTGCGCCTGCGCGTCACCATGGGCCTGACCGACGCACTGCTCGACGAGCTGCGCGCGGGCCGCCACGATCTGGTCGTCGCGACCAGAAGACCGCGCGGGCGAACCCTCGCCGCGGCTCCCCTCATGGACGAGGAGTTCGTCCTGGTCGCGGCCCCCGCATGGGCGGAGCGGGTCGCCGGACGCATGGCCACCGACGGGCCCGCCGCACTGCACCCCGTGCCGCTGGTCACCTACGCCGAGGACCTGCCCATCGCCCGGCGGTACTGGCGGCACGTCTTCGGCAGGCGCCTGGCCTGTCGGGCCGCCGTCACCGTCCCCGACCTGCGCGGCGTCCTCGCCGCCGTCACGGCGGGCGCCGGCTTCGCCGTGCTGCCCCGCTACCTCTGTCCGGACGAGCTCGCCTCGGGCCGCCTCGTCCTCCTCCACGATCCCGACGAACCGCCGATCAACACCTGCTACCTCGTTCAGCGCCCGGGGACCTCCGACAACCCGCACGTCGCACGGGTGCGTGACCGGCTGCTCCAGGCCGGCCGCGACTGGTAGGGGCGCGAGGCCCCTCGTACGCCGTCGACGTCCCGGGCCACGGCCGTCACGGCCGTCACGGCTGGCACGGCTGGCACGGCCGTCACGGAGCGCCCTGCTCCGCGCCCCGGAACGTGCGCCGGTAGGTCAGCGGGGACACACCGATGGCTGCGTGCAGATGCTGGCGCAGGGACGTACCGGTGGCGAAGCCCACCCGGCCGGCGATCTCGTCCACGGGCATGTCGCTGGCTTCGAGCAGGTGCCGGGCCCGGGCGACGCGCTGCTGGGTCAGCCAGCGCCCGGGGCTCATGCCCACCTCGTCCTGGAAGCGGCGGGCGAAGGTGCGCAGGCTCATCCGCGCGTGACCGGCGAGGCCCGCCAGGGAGAGCGGCTCGTGCAGGTTCTCCAGCGCCCACTGCCGTGTCGCGGCGGTGCTGGTCGAGGACGGCTCGGGCACCGGCTGTTCGATGTACTGGGCCTGCCCGCCGTCCCGCCAGGGCGGGACCACGCACATCCGTGCCACCTGGTTGGCCACCTCGCTGCCGTGGTCCCGGCGCAGGAGGTGCAGGCACACGTCGACACCGGACGCGGCACCGGCGGAGGTCAGCACGTCCCCGTCGTCGATGAAGAGGACGTCCGCATCGAGCGCCACCCGAGGGAACCAGCGGTGGAAGATCTCCGCGAGCGCCCAGTGGGTCGTGGCCGGGCGTCCGTCCAGGAGGCCGGCGGCGGCGAGGACGAACGCGCCGGTGCAGATGGACACGATGCGGGTGCCGGGCCGCAACGACGCCAGGGCGGCCGCGACCGCCGGCGGGAGCGTCTCCGTGATGAACGAGGTGTCGAACGGAGGGAGCACCACGGTGTCCGCCTCGGCCAGGACCTCCGGTCCGTGCTCCACGGTGATCGAGAAGTCGGAGCTGGTCCGCACGGTGCGCCGCTCGTCGGCCGTGCAGGTCCGCACCTCGTACCGCCCGCCGGCGGAACCGAAGACGCGGTTCGCGATGCCCAGCTCGAAGGGGTAGACCCCGTCGAGAGCCAGCACGACGACACGATGAACACGATCCATGGCACGATCCTATCGGAAGTTGGCAATCGTGCCATGGTCCAGAACGGCGGAGTGACCGACGCTGGAGGCATGAGCGAGACGACGAACACCACGACAACCCCGGTCACCATGCGCGCCATCAGCCAGGACGAGCACGGATCCCCGGAGGTGCTCAGGGAAGTGCGGCTGCCCAGGCCCGCTCCCGGACCGAGCCAGATCCTGGTCGCCGTGCGTGCGACCGGCGTCAACCCCACCGACTGGAAGCACCGCGCGAGCGGCATGTTCCTCAACCGTCTTCCCCTCGTCCTCGGTTGGGACGTCTCCGGCGTCGTCGAGGCCGTCGGCTACGGCGTCACCCTCTTCAAGCCCGGCGACGAGGTCTTCGGCATGCTCCCGTATCCCTACGGAGTCGGCGCGCACGCCGAGTACGTGACCGGGCCCGCGCGCGCCTTCACGCACAAGCCGGACGCCGTCGACCACGTCCAGGCCGGGGCCCTCCCCCTCGCCGCGCTCACCGCCCATCAGGCGATCGTCGACACCGCCGACGTCCGGCCCGGGCAGCGGGTCCTCATCCACGCGGCCGCCGGGGGAGTGGGCCATCTCGCCGTGCAGATCGCCAAGTCCCGGGGCGCGTACGTGATCGGCACCGCCAGCGCGCCCAAGCACGACTTCCTGCGCTCGCTCGGCGCGGACGAGGTGATCGACTACCGCACCACCGACTTCGCCGACGCCGTACAGGACATCGACATGGTGCTGGACCCGCTGTCCGGCGAGACCCGCGCCCGCTCGCTCGACGTGCTGCGCCCCGGTGGCGTCCTCGTGTCTCTGCTGCCCGGGGACGCCCCGGACGAGGCGGAGCGGGCGGCCCGCCTCGGAGTACGCGTCGAGACCCTCCTGGTCGAGGCCGACCACGCCGGTATGCGCGCCATCGCCGAACTCGTCGAGGCAGGACGGCTCCGCGCCCACATCGAGGCGACGTTCCCCCTCGCGGAAGCCGCCAAGGCGCACGCCCTGGGCGAGACGGACCGGACCACGGGCAAGATCGTTCTCGTGGTCGAGTAGGTGGTCGAGTAGGTGGTCGAGTAGCAGGGCGGCAGTGACAGTGACCGCCCCGATCAGGCACCAGGAGCCGGGGTGACGGACGCCGGGACGGTCGCCCCGCAGGCGGCGTCCGGCGCGTCACGGTCGGGTTGGTCGCGGCCGGGTTCGTCGCGGTCGTGTTCGTCACGATCAGGTTGGTCGCGTTCGCGGTCGCGTGCGTCATGGGCGGGTTGGTCACGGTCGGGTGCGTCGCGCTCGGGCTCGGCCGCGTACTGCGCCGCCTGGGTGCGGAACATGGACGCGTACCGCCCGCCCGCCGCGATCAGTTCGTCGTGGGAACCGTGCTCGACCAGCCGGCCCTCGTGCAGGACATGGATCGTGTCGGCATGGCGGACCCCGGACATGCGGTGCGTCACCAGCACGATGGCCCGGCGCGGACCCGCCAGCCTCCGGATCCGCTCGAAGGCGGCGATCTCCGCCTCGGGATCGAGCGCGGAGGTCGGCTCGTCGACGATCAGGATGCTGTCCGCCCGGCAGTGGTGGGTACGGAAGTGGGTACGGGCGAGGCCGATCTTCTGCCACTCGCCGCCCGAGATCTCCGACGCCCCGCGGAACATGCGGGCCAGTAGCGTCGCCAGGCCGTGCGGCAGCCGGCCGACGACCGAGGACGCGCCCGCGTACCGCACCGACTCCTCCAACTCCTCCTCCAACTGCTCCTCGGACGCGTCCCGGTAGGGGCGCCCGATGCGGATGTTCATCGCGGCGGTCATCGGCCAGCGCTCGAAGTCCTGGGTCAGCAGGGCGACCCGGTCGAACAGCTGGGCGCGGTCGAGGCCGGCCATGTCGACGCCGGCCCAGTGGACGGTGCCGCTCTTGGGCAGCAGCAGTCCGGCGAGGACCTTGATCAGGGTGCTCTTGCCCGATCCGTTCTCGCCGACCACGGCCGTCACGGATCCCATGGGGATCGTCAGCGACACCCCGTCCAGGGCGGCGGTGTCACGGTCGGGATAGCGGTACGTGACAGCGTCCATGCGGATCTCGCCGACCCGGTCGGGCACGTCGAGCCCGCCCTCCGGAATGGCGTACCTGCCCGCCTCCTCCAGGAAACGGTCGTGGTCGTGGACGTACAGGGCCTCCTCATGGAGCTGGTTGACGTTCATGACCAGCGCGCCGAGGTTCGCCGACCCCGAGCGCACCGCGATCACGGCCGTGCCGGCCACCGCCAGCTCCATGTGCCCGGCCACGATCAGCCAGACCATCACCCCGTACGTGCACACCATCGCGAGCCCGGACATCCCGGCCGCCACCAGCTCGGTCAGAGCCTTGTTCGTGGCCAGCCGCTTCTGCTCCTCCTCGGCGCTCTCGGCCATGTCCCGGTAGCGGTCCAGCAGGAACCGGCCCACGGTGTGGATGCGGACTTCCTGCGCCGCGGTCCGCGAGGTGAGCAGGCTGCCGAGCAGCCGGCCGGCCCGTAGGTGCTCGACCCACGCCATCACCGAGACATAGCGCTCCTGGGCCACCCGCATGGCGCCCCAGCCGCGCGGGGCCGCGATCAGCAACAGCATCGGCAGCAGCGCCGGGTGAAGCACCGTCAGCACCCCGCCGGCCGCGACCAGCGAGATGGTGCCGTTCATCGCGGCCACACAGGCACCGATCATGCGGCGCGCGGAGGCGGCACCGTACTGGGCGACATCGATGAGGCGGCGGAACTCTGGGTCCTCGATGGCCTCCAGTTCCACCGCCGCTGCCGCCGCCAGGTACTCGGTCGTGGCCAGCCGCTCCACCAGCGGCTCCAGCCGGCCGGCCTGTGACGTGGACCAGCAGGCCAGCCCCGCGTTGACGACCGCGACCACACCCGCGATGATCAGCGCGGGCAGCGCGGCGTGCAGCCGTTCGACCGGTGTGCCGCCGCCCAGCAGTGCGTACATCACCGCGTTCACCGCGAGCAGCCCCACCGCCGCGGCGACGCCCTGACCCACCTCGCTCACCGCGACCGCGACCAGCGCCGGCCGGTCGGCCCGCCAGGCCCTGCGCAGTGTGCCGCCGACCAGCCGTGGCATCGCGCGCACCGCGGACAGCATCGTCAGATCCAGCCAGGCGCGCTCATGCTCCGCCCAGCCCAGGTCGTAGCGCAGCGGCCCGCCGAACAGCTCCCGCTCACTCGCCGAGACCGTGGCCTCGGACATCCTCACCCGCCGGAACATCCTCATCCCTGACCCCCTCCCGTGAGCCCATGGATACCCAGCCCCCGCGTCAGGTCCCCCGTTCACGCCCGCGCACCCGGCACATACGCATGCGCCTCCCGGTGAACGGCGTCGGCCCACGGCACGTATAGACGAGCGGACCCGGGCCGCTTCCCGGGTCCCGCACAGCTGGTGACACCGTGTCAGGACGACCTTGGGGCCGCGGATGAGGCACGCACGACGGAACCTTCAGCGGATCGCGCGGCTGGCGGCCGTCGGCGGGCTGGTCTGCGGCTCGCTGATGGTCTCCGACGCCATGGCGGGCGAAACACCGGCGCCGCCGCCGGGCGCCGGCGCCACCACGCGGGCCGGCGATGCCACGGCGAGCCTCGTGGAGCGGCTCGGCAGCGCCCGTACCGCGGGCAACTGGACGGGGGCCGACGGCCGTCCCGTCGTCGCCGTGACCGACACGGAGGCGGCGGCCGAGGTGCGCCGGGCCGGGGCGGACGCCAAGGTCGTACGCCACAGCATGGACCGGCTCCGCTCGGCCACCGAGACCCTGCGCGAGGCACCCCGGGTGAGCGGCACCGCGTGGTCGATGGACTACGCGTCCAACGAGGTCGTGGTGCACGCCGACACCACCGTCTCGGCCGCCGACTGGACACGCCTGTCCTCCGTCGCCGAGGGCATCGGCGGCTTCGTCCGCATGGAAAGGACCGAGGGGGCCTTCACGACCCGGCTCAACGGCGCCGCCCCCTTGTTCGGAGGCAACAGCCGCTGCTCCGCCGGCTTCAACGTCACCGACGGCCGCGGCTCGTTCATCCTCACGGCCGGGCACTGCGGTGGCGTCGGCACCACCTGGTTCGAGGACCGCGGCCGGGACACCACGGTCGGCACCACCGTCGCCGCCAGCTTTCCCGGCGATGACTTCTCCCTCGTGAAGTACGCGGACGGCCGGGCCCCCGAACCGGCCGGCGACGCGGGCATCGTGGCGATCGGCGACGGACGAGGCGTACGGATCACCGGAGCGGCCGACCCCGACGTCGGCCAGCAGGTCTTCCGCAGCGGCAGCACCACGGGACTGCGCACCGGGCGGGTCACCGCGCTGAACGCGACGGTCAACTACCCCGAGGGCACGGTCACCGGACTGATCGAGACCACGGTCTGCGCGGAACCCGGCGACAGCGGGGGCCCGTTGTTCGCGCAGGGGCTGGCGCTCGGAGTCACCTCGGGCGGTAACGGGGACTGCACCACCGGAGGCATCACCTACTTCCAGCCGGTGACCAGCGCGATGTCGGCGCTCGGTGTGAGCCTGGCCGGACAGGCCGCCGCCGGCGGGGACGCCGACGGCGCGGGCCCGGAGCCGGGAGGCCCGTCGGCTCCCGCCGCCCAGGCGCCCCCACCGGGCGCGGAAACGGGAACCGGAGCGGGAGCGGGAGGAACGCCCGGAGGCGCCGCGTCGCCGGGAGGCGCGGGCGGACCGGGGATCGTCACCGAGCTCGCCGAGGGCCTCGGGCCGCTCGGCGCGGTCGCCCCCGGCCTCGCCGTCATCGGTACGAGCCTGGTCCTGCTGCTCATCAGCCGCTGGATCCAGTCGGCCCAGGGCCGCAGGAACTACCGCGAGTTCTACTCGCAGACCTGGGCCTGACACCTGCTCACCCGACGCCCGCGCCCCCGCCCGATGACGCCCGTGCCCGTCCGGTGACGCCCGTGCCCGTCCGGTGTGACGAGCATCACCTGTGGGTTGCGCTTCTTCAGGGGCACCGGCGGGCGGTACGTTCCCCGCCATGACTGACGATCTTGCGTACGCAGGTGTCGCCGGACAGGCCGCGGCCATCCGCGCGGGCGACGTGTCCGCCCGCGAACTCACCGGGCTGCTGCTCGCCCGCATCGAGCAGCACGGCGGCAGTCTCAACGCGTTCACCGTCGTCATGGCCGAGGAGGCGCTGGCCGAGGCTGAGCGCCGGGACTCCACCGCGCCGCAGGACCGGGGCCCGCTGCACGGAGTGCCGGTCGCCATCAAGGAGGAGAACGACGTCGAGGGCCGGGTGACGACCTTCGGCACCGCCGCCAACACCCGGCCCGCGCCCGCCGACAGCGAGGTCGTACGCAGGCTCCGCGCTGCCGGTGCGGTCGTCATCGGCAAGACGAACATGCCCGAGTTCGGCCTGTTCCCGTTCACCGAGTCGACGGCGCACGGCAGCACCCGCAACCCGTGGTCAGCCGAGCACTCGCCCGGCGGCTCCAGCGGCGGCTCGGCGGCCGCGGTCGCCGCGGGTCTGGTACCGGCCGCCCTCGGCGGGGACGGCGGCGGCTCGATCCGGATCCCGGCCGCCTGCTGCGGCCTGTTCGGGCTGAAGCCCACCCGGGGACGCGTCAGCACCTCCCCGCATCCGCACCTGTGGTGGGGGCTCGGCGTGCTCGGTCCGCTGACGCGCTCCGTCATGGACTGTGCCCTCGTCCACGACGCGATCCGCGGCCCGGCCGAGGGGGACATGTTCCGGGCCGGCGAGCCGGCCACCTCGTTCACGGCGGCGGCCGCCGCCGAACCCCCGCGGCTGAGGATCGGCTGGTCCACCAAGCCCGCCGCGCTCGGCGTACGGCCCGCGCCCGAGGTCGTCAAGGCCGTCACCGACACGGCGGCGCTGCTCGCGCAACTGGGGCACCACGTCGAGGAGATCGACCCCCACTACCCCGACCCGACCGCGGCGTTCGTGCCCCAGTGGTTCGCCGGGCTGCGCACCGAGGCGTTCGCGATGGACGACTACGGCCGCCTGGAGCGCCGTACCCGTGAGACGGTCCGCCTCGGCGCCTGGGCCCGTCCCGGGGTCACCCGGTGGGCCATGGCCCAGGGCGAGAGGACCGCCGCCAGGGCGAACCGGGTCTTCGAGCACGTCGACGTGCTGCTCACGCCGACGATCGCGGGCCTCCCGCCCAGGACCGGACGGCTGAGCGGCACCGGAACGGTCCGGGCCGCGCTGCGGGCGATGCCGATGATCGCGTACTGCGCGCTGTGGAACGTCACGGGCAACCCCGCGGCCTCGGTCCCGGCCGGGTTCACCGACGACCGACTGCCGCTCGCCGTACAGCTCGTGGGCCGCCGCGACGACGAGACGACCCTGCTCTCCCTGGCCGCCCAGCTGGAGACGGCCCGCCCCTGGGCCGGACACACACCCCTGGCCCCGTAGGGCTTCGTCAGGTCGTGTCCGGTCCCGTCCTGCTCCCGGCCGGAGCGGGACGCGCGATGCCCGGAACGGCTGCCTCCAGGTCTCTCGTCCGCACACCGGCGTTCACAGGACGTTGCCGACCCGGCCATCCGCCCTGCCTAGCCTCCCGACGGCGCGATCCCGGCGGCCGTCCGGCCCGCCGGTACAGGACACGACTCGGTGGAGAAACCGTGGAACGTCGTAACTTCCTGCGTGGAGCAGTCATCGGGACCTCGGCAGCGGCCTTCGGCGGCTCGCTGTGGCGGGGCGCGGCCCACGCCGATCCGGCCCAGCCGGGCACCGGGCCCTACGGACCGCTCGGCGCCGCGGACGCCAACGGCATCGAACTGCCCGGCGGGTTCAGCAGCCGGGTGATCGCCCGCTCCGGGCAGAGCGTCCCGGGCACCTCGTACGGCTGGCACTCCGCCCCCGATGGCGGGGCCTGTTACGCCGACGGCACGGGCTGGATCTACGTGTCCAACTCGGAACTGCCCCTGATCGGCGGGGCGAGCGCGGTGAGGTTCGACTCCTCCGGTACGGTCACCGGCGCCTACCGCATCCTCAGCGGCACCAACTCCAACTGCGCGGGCGGCGCCACCCCGTGGCAGACGTGGCTGTCCTGCGAGGAGGTCGGCCGGGGCTACGTCTACGAGACGGACCCGTGGGGGGCCAAGGGCGCCGTCCGGCGACCCGCGATGGGCCGCTTCAAACACGAGGCGGCCGCCTGCGACCCGCAGCGCCAGGTCGTCTACCTCACCGAGGACGAGACCGACGGCTGCTTCTACCGCTTCCGCCCCAACGCCTGGGGCGACCTGTCCGGCGGCACCCTCGAAGTGCTCGTCGGTGACACGGCCGCCACCTCGGGGCCGGTGAGCTGGGCCGTCGTCCCCGACCCGGACGGCTCGCCCACCACACGCAGCCAGGTGGCCGGTGCCAAGCGGTTCAACGGCGGCGAAGGCTGCCACTACGCCGACGGCATCTGCTACTTCACCACCAAGGGCGACAACCGCGTGTGGGCCTACGACGCCGCGGCCTCGACCATCGCCCTCGTCTACGACGACTCACTGGTCCCGGACGGCGCCGCCCCGCTCACCGGCGTGGACAACGTCACCGTCGCCTCCGCCGGCGACATGTTCGTGGCCGAGGACGGCGGCAACATGGAGATGTGCATCATCACGGCCGCCGGCACGGTGTCCCCGTTCCTGCGGATCAACGGCCAGTCCGGCTCGGAGATCACCGGCCCCGCGTTCTCGCCCGACGGTGGCCGGCTGTACTTCTCCAGCCAGCGCGGCACCAGCGGCAACACCCTGGGCGGCGGCATCACCTACGAGGTCACCGGGCCGTTCCGCGGCTGACCCGGAGCAGGGGCCACGGTGGCGGACCTGGCACCACCGTGGCCCCGGCGGCCGGGCCATCCTCGCCCAGTATCGTCTCCCGCTGTTGACAGCCATCCGATGTATCCATAAGTTCCACGCCCAGTAGCCGCATTGGGCGTCGGAGCGCCGCGCATAGCTCGGATGAATGGCGTGGTGTCCGGCACTAGCCACGGGGAGCCGTCGTGCGCCGGACACCGAGACCGTCCCGCCTGTCCCTGTCCCGCCTGTCCCTGTCCCGCCTGTCCGTGCACCGCCGTCCGTCCCTGCCGTTCCGCCTGGCGGCCGGTGCCGCCGCGGTGGCCATGGGCGCGGGACTCACCCTGCTCCCGGGACCACCCGCGAGCGCCACCCCCGCCGCGGGTATCAGTCTGCATGTGTCCACCCACGGCACCGACCGGGCCACCGGCAGCGCCGCCCGGCCCTTCCGCACCATCGAACGCGCCCAGCGGGTGGCCCGTGTGATCTCCCGGACCCTCCGGCTTCCCGTCCGCGTCGTCGTGCATGGCGGTACGTATCACCTGACCGACACCCTGACGTTCGGGCCCCTGGACTCCGGCACCGCGAAAGCCCCCGTCCACTACACCGCGGCCCCCGGCGAGAACGTCGTGCTCAGCGGCGGCCGTGCGCTCCGGCCGGTCTGGCGAACCCACAGCGGGCGGACCAAGGTCACCGACATCGGCACCGGCCTCGACTTCGACGAGCTGTTCGTCGACGGCAAGCGGCAGATCCTGGCCCGCTACCCCGACTACGACCCCAACAAGCCCGTTCTCGGCGGCACCGCCGCGGACGCCTTCTCACCCGCCCGCGTGGCGACCTGGGCGAACCCCACCACCGCCCTCGTCCGCACGCTCCACAACGGCGCCTGGGGCGGCAACTCCTTCAAGGTGACCGGCGTCAACGCGGACGGCACCCCGAAGCTCGACTGGGTAGGCGACAACAACCGCGGCAGCGGGATGCACGCCACCCACCGCATGGTGGAGAACGTCTTCGAGGAACTGGACGCCCCCGGCGAGTGGTTCTACGACAAAGCCGCCGGCAAGCTCTACTACCACGCCCCCGAGGGCACGGACCTCACCGCGGCTCGTGTGGAGACCGCCGAGCGCGCGGAACTCCTCAGGGTCGAGGGCGAGAGTCCGCAGAAGCCGGTACGGCACCTGACCTTCTCCGGTTTCACCTTCACCCAGACCCACCGCACACTCTTCACCCACCCCTACGAGAAGCTCCAGCTCGGCGACTGGGCCATCGCGCGCACGGGCGCCGTGTACCTGAAGAACACCGCGCACGTCGACGTACGGAACTCTCTCTTCGACCAGGTCGGCGGCAACGCCGTCTTCCTCGACGGCCACAACGACGCGAACACCGTCTCGGGCAACGAGTTCAGCCACTCCGGTGCCACGGACGTCGCCGTCATCGGCAGCCCCGACGCCGTACGCGAACCGTCCACCTGGGACGCCATGCGCCGGACGATCACCGACACCACCCCCGGCCCGAAGTCGGAGAACCATCCTCGCGACATCACCATCAGCGGCAACCACATGCACGACAACGGACAGTTCGAGAAGCAGACCTCGGGCGTGCAGATCTCGATGAGCCGCCGGATCACCGTCTCCGGCAACACGATCCACGACGGCCCGCGCGCCTGCGTCGACATCAACGACGGCACCTGGGGCGGTCACCTCGTCGAGAACAACGACATCTTCAACTGCGTCAAGGAGACCTCCGACCACGGCCCGTTCAACTCCTGGGGCCGCGACCGCTTCTGGCCGCTCGACGCCGACGACGCCACCAAGAAGTCGTACGCGAAGCTCGACGCCATGGACACCACCGTCATCCGGCACAACCGGATCCGGCACTCCTCGGCCTGGGACATCGATCTCGACGACGGCTCGTCGAACTACCTGATCGAGAACAACCTGCTGCTCAACGGAGGCGTCAAGCTGCGTGAGGGCTTCCACCGCACGGTACGGAACAACATCTTCGTCAACGGCGGCGGACACTTCCACGTCTGGTACGCGGACACCGGCGACGTCATCGAGAAGAACGTCTTCGTCACCGACAACCCGTACGACCTCATCGGCGTCGACATGGCCAAGTCCCGGCCGGTCATCGACAGGAACCTCTTCTGGAACAACGGCAGGCCCGTCCCCGACATCAACGACTCCTGGCGCGCCCGGGGACTGGACACCGGCTCGCTGACCGCCGATCCCCGGTTCACCGGAAGCAACCCGTTCTCCGACCCCGCCAAGCTCGACTACACCGTCCAGGCCGACTCCCCGGCACTCACCCTCGGGTTCCGGAACTTCCCGATGACCGGGTTCGGCGTGCCGGGCGCCCCCACGCCCCCGCCCCTGGAGTGGCGGGCGGCGCCTGCCGACCCCTACAAGTCGCTCGCCGAGCCACTGCTCGGTGCCACGGCGACCCAGATCTACTCGGACGAGCTCAAGTCCTCCGTCGGCCTCACCGACTACGACGGCCTCGTGCTGAAGACCGTGCCGCAGGACTCGTACGCCTTCCAGCAGGGGCTGCGCGTCAACGACGTCATCCGCGGGATCAACGGTCAGCAGGTCGGCGACCGGAACAGCTTCTGGAACGTCTACCACCGGATCGCGGCCGGCGGTCCGGTCGGCCTCGCGGTCTGGCGCGACCATGCCGCCACGGAGGTGACGTTCACCAAGCCGTCCGGCACCGCGACGGTCAACAACACCGCGGGAGTCGTCCACACCGGCAGCTGGGGATTCTCGGCGAACCGCGGCGTCGGCGACCTCGCCGACGACGTGCACTACACCACCGCGGACGGCGCCGCGGCGACGCTCACCTTCCACGGCACCGGCGTCACGGTGCTCGGCGAGAAGTACTCGGACCAGGGCGACGTCGAGATCTTCGTCGACGGGGTCTCCCAGGGGCTCGTGGACACCACGGCCACCGAGCGCCTGGCCCAGGCCGAGATCTTCGCCGTCTCGGGGCTGAGCGCGGGCGAGCACAGCATCCGGATCGTCAAGCGCAGCGGGAAGTACGCCACCCTCGACGGATTCCGGATCACCGGCTGAGACGTGCAGCAGACCCGATGCGGGGTGGGCATGGTGAAAACGGACCAGTAGGCGGTGACCGCGGCCCACGCGGTCCCGGAGCGCCCCGCATAGCGTGACGTCCATGCCCATGCAGCCATGGTTCTCCGACGCCAAGCTCGGAATCTTCCTCCACTACGGCATCTACGCGGTCGACGGCGTACCCGAGTCCTGGTCCTTCTACCGGGGCGACGTCCCGCACGACCGGTACATGAAGCAGCTCGACGGATTCACCGCGTCGCGCTACGACCCCGGCGCGTGGGCGGACCTGTTCCTCCGCGCCGGGGCACGGTACGCCGTGCTGACCGCACGTCACCACGACGGCGTCGCCCTGTGGGACACCGCGCACGGCGAGCTGGACGTCGTACGGCGCACGCCGGCCGGCCGCGATCTCGTCGGCCCGTACGCCGCCGCCCTGCGGGAGCGGGGTCTCAAGGTCGGCCTGTACTACTCGCACTCGGACTGGAACCACCCGGACTACGCGAGCGTGGTCCACCCGGAGCCGCCCAACGAGGACGTGCGGACCAACCGTTTCGTGGTTCCCGCGGACGGCGTCGAGGACCCCGGGGCCTGGTCCCGCTTCCTCGCCTACCGCAACGGGCAGGTGGCCGAACTCGTCGACCGTTTCCGCCCGGACCTGCTGTGGTTCGACGGGGAGTGGGAGCGCAGCGAGGAGCAGTGGCGGATGGGGGAGCTCGCACGGCAGATCCTCGTGGGCAACCCGGAGACCGTGCTCAACGCGCGCATGCTCAGCCACGGCGACTACGCCACTCCCGAGCAGGGCGTGCCGCTGCTGCCGCCGGACGGGCCGTGGGAGCTGTGCCTGACCGTCAACGACTCCTGGGGCTTCCAGCACCAGGACCACAACCACAAGTCGGTGCGGCAGCTGGTGCGCTACTTCACCGAGACGATCGGCGCGGGCGGCAATCTGCTCCTCGACGTCGGCCCGCGCGAGGACGGCACGATCCCGGCCGAGCAGGTCGAACGGCTCGAAGGGCTCGGGGCCTGGATCGCCCGGCACGAGGAGGCCGTGTACGGCACGGTCGCCGGGCTGCCGGCCGGCCACCACTACGGTCCGAGCACCCTGTCCGCCGACCGCCGCACGCTGTATCTGGTCTGCTTCGACACTCCGCGCGAGTCGGTCTCCCTGCGCGGACTGCGCAACCGGGTGGGGCGGGTACGGGTGGTGGGCACGGGCACGGAACTGGCGCACCGTGTCACCGGCGGGCTCGGCGACGTACCCGGTGTGCTGTGGATCGACGCTCCGCAAGCGGTTGACGTCGACGAACAGGCCACCGTGCTGGCCGTCGAACTAGACGGCGAACTCGACCTCTACCGGGGCACCGGCCGCGACTGAGGACGGCACCGGCCTGGGTGCCGGCCGGGGAGCCGGTTGTCCGGTCCGGTCGGGGAGCCGGTTGTCCGGTCCGGGGGCCAGGTCTCACCAGGGCCGGGTCTCAGCGTCCGGATCAGCCGCCGGCGCGGATCGCGCGCGGGGACGCGCCCAGTTCGCGCCGGCACGCCTTGTTGAACGCCTGCAGGTCCGCCACGCCGACGGCCGCCGCGATCGCGGGAATGGACAGCGTCGACTCACACAGCAGATGCCGCGCCCGCTCCATCCTGCGGCGGCGGATGTAGCCCACGACCGTGCCGCCGGTCTCGGCACGGAACAGCCGGATGAGGTGGTTGTGCGACACCCTGGCCGCCCGGGCCACGTCGGTCACCGTGAGCCGCCCGGCGAGATTCGACTCGATGTACGCGATGGCCGCCGCGGCGGACGCGTGCGGCCGGGGAGCGCCCACGACGGGCTCGGCCAGTTCCGCGACCCGCCACAGCGCGCCCCACACCTCGGCGTCCGCACGGCGAGGGCTGCGCGGCGCGATGGCGATGGCGCCCTGCAGCAGCTCCGACAGCACCGGGGTCAGCGCCCCCGCGTCCTGGAGCACGGGAACCTCCCGCACCTCACCGGTGCCGGGCAGGTCCAGATGCACGTACAGGTGCTCGGACCTGCCGCGGTAGCGGTAGCGCACCACGGCACCGGGCGGAACGAGACCGACGTGGCCCGGCCGGATCGTGTGGACGGCGCCGTCGACGGTGAGTTCGGCGGTGTACCGGTACAGATGTAGCTGCCACAGTCCGGGGAGCCGGAACACGTCGACATCGCTCGCGGTCCCGTGCACGCCGACCCCGAGCGCCGCCACCTTCGGCGGCTCGTCGAGCCGTACCGCCACGGCCCGCCCCGGCACCGTCCAATGACTCTCCGTCACGTGGAGAATCTACCAGTCGGGACCGGGGCGGGCCGTGCCGTGAGAGCCCTACGCCAGGGGCTCGATCCAGACGTTGCGGTACCGCACCTTGTTGCCGTGGTCCTGGAGGCGGATCGCCCCGGCCGTCGGTCCCTCGGGCGCGCCCGCGCCGGTCGGTCCGGTGATGGCGACGTCGTCGTGGACCTTCGTGCCGTTCCACACCACCGTGACGCGGGCGTCCTCGGTCTTGGTCCCGTCGCCGTCGAAGCGGGCCGCGCGGAAGACGATGTCGTACGTCTGCCAGGTCCCCGGCGCCCTGGCGGCGTTGACGTCTGCGGCCTTCTGCTTGTAGATCGCGGCCGCTTCGTCGTCGGCGGGGGTGACGTCGCCGTAGGAGTCGAGCACCTGGATCTCGTAGCGCTCCTGCAGATACACCCCGCTGTTGGCGCGGTCCTGGCCCGTCACGTCCGGCGGAAGCTCCGGCAGCCAGAACTCGACGTGCAGTCGGAAGTCGCCGAAGGCCTGTTTGGTGCGGAGGTCACCGCAGCAGACCTCCATCCCGCCCGCGGTCAGCGGCCACTGCGCGGGGCGGCCGTCGTTCTGCTGCCAGCTCGCCCGGTCCGCTCCGTCGAACAGGACGACACGGCTGCCGTGAGGATGGACGGTGATGAGATCGAGGTTGACATGTCCGGTGTCGCCGGCGTCGTATCTGTAGGTGATGGTGTTCGGCCCGGCACGCAGCGGCAGTTGCTCGGTCCTGGTCGACCAGGCCTTCCAGTCGCCGGTGCTCAGCAGGCTCGTCTGCCCGGTCCTGCGGCCGTTGACGTACACGCTGAGGGTCTTCGTGCCGGTGAACGGATGCGGTCCGTTGGCGTACCGCAGGCCGATGTCGTACGTCCCCTTCTTCCCGGCGACGACCTTGAAGGTGGTGGCCGCCCCCTCGGTCCCGTACGCGTCGACGAAGCCGCTGCCCGAGTACCCGGGGTGGTCCGTGCCGGTGCCCGCGCCGCCGCTGAGCGTCGCCTCCTCCGCCTCGTAGAGCGTCGTCGGAGGCTCCTTGCCGAGCAGGGAGTTCAGCGTGTACCAGGCCTCGGTGCTCCACAGCGTCTCACCGCCGGCGGAGCTGAAGGGACGGGGCGAGCGCACGTGCACCACCCGCCCGGGCTTCAGGCCGACGATGTCGAGCGTGACCTTCTTGCGGTCGGCGGACAGGGACGCCGCCCGCACGGCGAGCGTCTCCTCGTCCACCTTGGGGCCGCCGTAGGAGGGGGTCGGGACATAGCGCCACTGCTTGACCCGGTAGTGCGTGGCCAGTTCCTTCGCCGTCTCCTCGGAGAGCGGCTGGGTGTACTCCAGCTCGAAGCCGTTCGGCTTCGCGCGCATGGCCAGGATGTCGAAGGCGTCGGCGCCGTTGGGGGTCAGCTTCTGCAGACCGTAGGTGAGTTTGCCCTCCTGGCCCCAGTTGCCGCCGGCGCCGAGGCCGCCCGCGTAGATCGCGCCGTCCGGACCCAGGCTGATCCGGTTGACGCCCGCTTCGAGGCCCTGGGTGTGCCGGAAGACCGCACCCTGGTACTCGCCCTTGACCTTCTCCAGGTAGGCGCGCTGCAGTCCGCCGTAGGTCACGTCGCCGAACAGCATCTGCCCGGCGAAGGGGCCCTTGGTCAGCCGGAGCGGTGTGCTGGGCGAGTTGGCTATCTCGTTCTGCGGCAGCCAGAGCACCGGCTGCGTCACCGGCTCGGAGTCGAAGGGCCCGTCCGGATTGGTGTGATGGTTGAAGAATCGGTCCTGCTTGATGTGCATCAGCTTGGAGGACGGGAGCCAGCCGCCCTGGTTGTCGGTCACGAAGATGTCGCCCTCGGGACCCCAGCCGATGCCGTTGGGCGTACGCAGACCGCCCGCGACGTACGACACCTTGCCGGTCTTCCGGTTCACCTTGATCGTGGTGCCGCGGTTCGGCGCGGGCTGGGGATCCGTCGTCGCGCCGCCGTAGTCGATCGCCACCGACAGGTTCAGGTAGAAGTACCCGTCCCGATAGAGCAGACCGAAGGCGAACTCATGGAAGTTGCCGCCGAACGGCCAGGTGGCGACCGTCCTGCGGGTGTCGGTGACATCGTCCCCGTCGGTGTCCTTCAGTTCCGTCAGCTCGTGCTTCTGCGAGACGTAGATCGCCCCGTCGACGACCTTGATGCCCATCGGCTCCTTGAGGCCGCTCGCCACCTTCTTGGCCGTCACCTTGTCCGGGCCGGTGTTCCCCGTGACGTTGCTCAGGAGATGGACCTCGCCGGCCGTGTTGTCCGTACCACCCCAGGTCGTCACGGCCAGTCGCCCGTCGGCGAGCCAGTCCATCGCGGTGATCTGCGGCTCGAACCCGCTCGGACGGAGGTCGGTCAGGGTGTAGTTCGGATGCACCGCGGTCAGGGGAAGCCCGTCACCGGGGGAGTCGGTGCCGCCCTCGCACTCCTTGCGGCCGGGGGCTGTCACCCGTACGACTCCGGCATCGGTGCTCAGCACGGAGTTCGGCACGACGGCGAAGTCGGCGGCACCGGGCGGCTTCCAGGCCAGGGTGATCTGCTGGCCGCCGGTACGGTCGAAGTGATCGATACGCAGCGAGTGATGACCTGCCGTCAGCTCGACGGTGCCGTCCTTGGGCTCCGCTCCGTGCAGGCCGTCGTGATCGATGACCGGCTTGCCGTCGATCAGCAGCCGTGAGCCGTCGTCGCTGGTCAGCCGGAAGGCGTACGCACCGTCCTGGGGGACGGTGATGTTGCCGCTCACCTGCGACACGAAGTGGTCGCCGACACCGAAGTCGGCGTCCGAGCTCCAGTCGATCGTGGGCATCAACCTGTCGACGTTCGGCGTCTGTCCCGGCTTGAGATCGCAGATCTCGCTCAACGGCGCCTGAACATCGAAGACGCGCAGAGTGACCCCGGGCTCCTGCGGGGGCAGGTCGTCGAAGGACGCACGGGGCGCCTGAGCGGCGGCCGGCGAGGACAGCGCGCCGCCGGCGAGCAGCGAGGCGATGACGATGCCGGTCACGTGTCCGCGAAGCGCACGCAATCGGTGGAAGCCGCGAAGCCGGCGATACGGGCGTGGATTCATGCATCCTCCTGGTGCTCCCGGCACGGGGGAGCACGTGACGGTGGTGGACGTGGACCACAGCGCGGGGCGATCGGTAGGGACCGATCCGGAGGCCGCCGGACGAGCGCGTGCAGAATCTGACGCTCCGACGATTGCGACGCACACCCTAGGAGACTTTTTCCGGCGGTGTCCATACTTCGTCATCACCGAGTACAAAGTTCAGGGCGGTCAGGGGGAAGGAAACGAGCCGGAGCGCCAACTACCCCCCTGGTACTGGCAAATCGATGCCCAGCGGCGTGGAGGGCGCCGCGCGCAGCCCGAACCGATGGGGACGGTTCCGGTTCCGGAGTCCCGGGCATCTGGGGGGAATGACCGACTCCGCCGCTCTGCATTCCACGTCACGGCCGCCGCCGTCCCTCGCCCGTTCCCGCCGCGCGCTGTTCGCCGGATCCGTCGGCAACTTCGTCGAGTGGTACGAGTTCGGCGTCTACGGCTACTTCGCCACCGTCATCGCCGCCAACTTCTTCACCCCCGAGGGCGGCAGCGACGTCGAGGCGCTCGTCAAGACCTATGCGTCGTTCGCGCTGGCGTTCTTCTTCCGCCCGATCGGAGCGGTGCTCTTCGGCCGGATCGGCGACCGCATCGGCAGACGGCCCACCCTGATCCTGGTCATCGGGCTGATGACGCTCGCCACCACCCTCATCGGTCTGCTGCCCACCTACGCCACGGCAGGCGCGGCGGCCCCCTGGCTGCTGACCCTGCTGCGCGTGCTCCAAGGGCTTTCCGCGGGCGGTGAGTTCGCCGGCGCCGTGTCGCTCATGACGGAGTTCGCACCGCCGGGCCGGCGCGGGCTCTACGGATCCTGGCAGTCCTTCACCGTCGCCCTCGGGCTGCTCGGCGGCGCCGGTGCGGCGGCGCTGCTCGCGACGCTGCTGTCCGACGCCGCGCTCAACGACTGGGGCTGGCGCGTCCCGTTCCTGCTGACGCTGCCGCTCGGCCTGGTCGCGCTGTGGCTGCGGCTCCGGCTGGAGGAAACACCCAGCTTCCGCCGGGCCGACGCGGAGACCGCACCCGCTCCGCCGCCACGCCGGAAGGAGCTCGCCGGCGCCATCGTGCTGGGCGCCGGGCGCATCATGGGCTGGGCGGCCGCCGGGTACACGTTCCTCGTCGTGCTGCCGTCGTATCTGCAGTCCACGCTGGGCGCGACGTTCCGGGAGGCACTGATCGCCACCGTCCTCGCGAACCTGGGCTTCGCCGCCTCGATCATCCCCGCCGGACTCCTCAGCGACCGGATCGGCCGGCGCGCCGTCATGCTCACCGGGGCCGTACTCGTCGTGCTGCTGGCACTGCCGCTGCTGAACCTGCTCCAGGACACCGGCGCCTCCACCGCCGCCAAGGGCGGCGCGGTACTGGTCGCCGGGGCCGTCGTCGGACTGATCGCGGGGCCGGGGCCCGCCATGCTCGCCGAGATGTTCCCGACGAAGGTCCGCTGCACCGGCCTGGGCGTGGCCTACGCCCTCGCCAACGCGGTGTTCTCCGGCTGCGCAGGACTCGTCATCACCGAGCTCATCAAGCGCACCGGCAATGCCGACATCCCCGCCTACTACGCGGCGGGAGCCTGCGCCGTCAGCGTGTTCGCCCTGCTGACACTGCGCGGCGACGACCACCGGAGGCCGCTGCGATGAGGGTCGTCGGGCTGATGTCGGGTACGTCGTACGACGCGATCGACGCCGCGGCCGCCGATCTGGTCCTCGAGGACGGCACCCTGGTCCTCACCCCGCTCGGCATGGTCAGTGAGCCGTACTCCGTCGAGCTGCGGTCCGCGCTCGCCGGGGCGCTGCCGCCCGCGACCACCACCCTGGCGCAGGTGTGCCGGCTGGACACGCTCATCGGGCGGGCCTTCGCGGACGTCGCCGTACGCGCCGACCGGGAACTCTGCCAGGGCCGGGCCGAGCTGATCGCCTCGCACGGCCAGACCGTCTTCCACTGGACCGAGTACGGCCGGGTGCACGGCACGCTGCAGCTCGGGCAGCCCGCGTGGATCGCCGAGGCCTGCGGCCGCCCCGTCGTCTCCGACTTCAGGCCCCGGGACATCGCGGCGAACGGCCAGGGCGCACCGCTGGTGAGCCTGGTCGACCTGATGTGGCTGCGCGGCAGGCCGGGTGTGCCGGCCGCGCTGAACATCGGCGGCATCGCCAACCTCACCGTGCTGCCCGCCGCGGAGGGCGATCCCGCCGCGTTCGACACCGGGCCCGGCAACGCGCTCATCGACGCCGCGGTCCACGAACTGACGGCGGGCCGGCTCGCCTACGACGCCGGCGGCGCGCTCGCGGCCGGCGGCCGCGTCCACGAGCCGCTGCTGCTGAGGCTGCTGGAGGAGCCGTACTACCGCATGCCCGCGCCCAGAACGACGGGCAAGGAACTCTTCCACCGCGACTACCTCCGCTCGGCGCTCGCGGGATTCGGCGGGCTCGCCGACCGGGACGTCATCGCCACGCTCACCCGGTTGACGGCACGGACCGTCGCCGACGCGGCCCGGCCGCTCGGCGCGACCGAGCTGATCGCCTCGGGCGGCGGCACCAGGAACCCCGTACTGATGGAGATGCTGCGCGACGAACTGGCCGGCGTCCCGCTGCGGACGTCCGACGCGCTCGGTCTGCCCGCGGCCGCGAAGGAGGCGTACGCGTTCGCCGTCCTCGGCTGGCTCACCCTCCACGGTCTCCCGGGCAACGAGCCCTCCTGCACCGGGGCGCGGGGAGCGCGCGTGCTCGGCTCGATCACCCCGGGACGCCAACCGCTCCGGCTCCCCCCGGTGCCCGCACGCGCCCCCCGCGCACTCGTCGTCGCGCCGGGCCCGGCCGGAGCGCACCCGGCGGCCGCGACGGACCACGGGAGCGCGTCCCGGCGGCCGGGCAGTCTTGGGGCCCGTCCGCCGGATCCCGCCGGGCGACCCGATCCGGCGGACAGGCGCTAACGGCCGTGCGTTGCACTGGTCCGGGCCACCAGGAGGATGCGAAGCTTTCGACCCAGACACTGCCGCCGCTCACCGACGGGTGGATGCCCTCATGAGACTTCGCCGACTGGTCGTCCTCCGACATGCGAAGTCGGCCTGGCCACCCGACGTGGACGACCGCGACCGGCCACTGGCCGAGCGCGGCCTGCGCGACGCACCCGCGGCCGGACGCTGGCTGCGCGACGCCGACTGCGTCCCGGACCTCGTCCTGTGCTCGCCCGCCGTCCGGACCCGGCAGACCTGGGACCTCGTCGCGCAGCAGCTCCCGACCAGCCCTCCGGTCCGCCACGACCCCCGTCTCTACGGCGCCGATGCCGAGGGGCTCCTCGCCGTCGTGCGGGAGACCCCGGACACCGTGGCCACCCTGCTGCTGGTGGGCCACAACCCGGCGGTCCAGGACCTGGTGCTCCTGCTGACCTCGGAGGCGCTCGGCGACGCCCTCGAACGGACCAGGGAGAAGTTCCCGACCTCCGCCATCGCCGTCCTCACCCAGCAACGGTCGTGGCCGGAGGCCGTTCAGTCAGGCTCCCTTCTCACCGACGTCGCGGTGCCGCGCGGAGCGGCGACGTAGCGGCGCCCGCCGGGCCGCCGGTCACTGCCGGGCCGGCGTCGTTGCGCCTCGGGCCCGCCCGTAGCCTGGACGTTCGAACTTGGCAGGGGCGCGTCATCCCTCGAGGTGGGT
Organism: Streptomyces sp. NBC_00259; assembly: GCF_036181745.1. Lineage (NCBI taxonomy): Bacteria > Bacillati > Actinomycetota > Actinomycetes > Kitasatosporales > Streptomycetaceae > Streptomyces > Streptomyces sp. NBC_00259. The sequence continues at coordinate 7,305,581 of NZ_CP108080.1, forward strand.
GGCGCGGGCCACGAGCGGCAGGAACGGGGCGGGCATGGCGCGTACGGCGGTGGTCCGGTGGACGGCGTGGACCGCGGGGGTGCTGGTCCTGGTGCTGCTGGCGGCCTGGATCTGGTGGCGGGAGAGCGAGACCGCGGCCCGCTGGCGCCAGGCCGAGGCCATGGAGACCTTCTGCGGAGGCGTGCTGGCTTACGAGCGGAGCCCGTTGTTCGAGGGGCTGCCTCCCAGCACCAAGCTGTTGACGGACCACAAGGTCGGCCGGGACGGGCACGGCTGCGTGATGGGGCGCACCCGGGCGCAGGTGACCGCCGCGCTGCTGCCCGCCGGGGATCCCGGAGGCCGGAACGCGGAGAGGGTTCTGCCGCCGCCCTTCCGCGGCGATCTGCTCCCGGTCCCTCTGACCGGTGGGTGGCGTGGTGCCGCCGACGGCGATTCGGTCCGGGTTCTGCTGAGCTGCCGGGACAGCCAGGACCTCGTCTCCGTGACGGTCGATCAGTACCTGCCCAGGATTTCCCACGAGGCGCAGGATGCTCGCCAGGAAGGGCGAGGCGAGTGGCTCCCCGAAGATCTGTACTGGGCGCGGTTCGCGACGGCGACGGCCGCCAAGGCCTCGGAGCACTGGGGCTGCGAGGCCGACACGGGCCGACCCTTGCGCGCACTGCCGTCGTTCAGCGGAGCCGAGCCGCTCGCGGGCGCGAACGGCACGTGTGCCGGCCTTCCCTTCGCCGTCGACGAGCGGCTGGACACTCTCTCGGAGACCGTCACCAGCAGCAGCGCCCTGTACGAGGCGTGCCAGGTCGGGGCCCTGTCCCACTTCGACGGCCGCTACTGGTTCCTCGCCCGCTTCGGAGCCTATGCGACGCGCGACCGTGACCGGGTCCTCCCGGATGACGCGCGCGATGCCGGAGTCGGCGACCACCTGCTGTGGGGAAGCGCCCGCTGTCCTGGCCACACGGAGCGCGCGTTGTTCACCGCCGAGATTCCGCCCGAGGCGGCCACCGTGTGGATGCCCGGGAAGAAGGGCAAGGAGACCTTCGGCATGCCCGCCTTCCGGGAGTTCGCGGAGCGGTCGGCCGAGCGCCATGGCTGCACGGACCTGCGCCTGCCTCCCGCCTCCTGAAACGGGCCGGCCCGCACCCGTGCCTACGGGCGCTCGAACGCCTGGAGCACCCCGCCCAGTGCGAAGCACGACGCGCCCAGAAGGGTTCCCCAGTTGGCGATCCCGGCGTTCACCAGGCTCCCCGTTCCCGGCCGGGTGAAGTCGGCCAGGGCCGAGACCATGAACAGCGCGGATCCGATCTGGTTGACGGCCACGATCCACCAGCCGAGGTCGTGCGCGCGGATGCGCGGACGGCCGTGGGACACCTCGACCAGGGCGAGATGACCGGAGATCAGGAACAGCAGGCAGCCGACCATGTCGGGGGCCCAGATCAGCCGGTTCGACTGCTGCGTGGTGAGCCCGTGGAGGAACGAGTCCAGCAGGTTGATGCCGAAGACCAGCGTCCCGGCGAAGAGCACGAAGGTGCTGAGCCAGTCGATCCGCATCGGCTCGTAGCTCCACCACCGCCAGTGCCCCGACCGCAAGGTGCCCGATGTGCCGCCCGGCCGGGGCGCGTTGACCGTCTGGAGCAGTGAGGCGTAGCCGCCGGTGCTGAAGAACAGACCTCCGGCGAAGTAGACCGCGGCACTCGTCGTCGGGCTGCCCGACCCGAGGGCGAGGGCGGCGCCGAGTGCGAACAGCGCTCCGCCGATCGTGAAGGCCACGGCGGCCGTGGTGTTGAGCCTGCGCAGCCGGTCGAGCGTGGGGGTGTCCGCCGGCCGGGCGACGGCCGTCGCGTCCTCGGTGGTCCGGACGCTGAGCGCACCCCGTTTGCGTACGGCCCGCGACTCCCAGACCGCCATGCCGCCTTCGGCGAGGCGCCACGTCCGTCGTGTCGTGAACGGTCCCGCGCCTTCGGCGATCTCTTCGACATGACCCACGCGGACCAGCGTACTGATCCCGGTGCCCGGAATGTTCCATGGTGCGGGTAAGGGACCGTGTCGCCGTCTTCGCCCCAGGGATCGGATCTCTCTCTGCTCAAATGTCCAAGCGGACTTGGACGTTCTGCAGTCCTTCAGTGAGAAACATTGACCTGGGACGCCGTCCCTGGATTGGATCGACAGGTAGAGATCTCAGGATAGAGGTCCGATGACTTCGCCATGTAATCCCACTCCGACGGGAGTTGCAGTGCTGCGTAGACGATCCTCCTCCCGGCTTCTGGGCGCCGTTGCGGCGGCTCTGCTGATGCTGATTGGGCCGGTGCCGGCCGCCCGGGCATCGGCCGAGGCGGAAGCCGCGGGACCCGCGACCCCGCCTGCCGCTGCCCCGCCCGCCGCCGCCTCGCCCGGCACCGCGCCCGTCACCGTTCCGGCGCTCACCGACTGGACCCCCAGGGTAGGGACGTACGCCTTCGGCAGGGGCGCCCGGCTGGTCGTCGACCCGCGCGACAGGGAAGCCCGTCGCGTCGCGGCCACGCTCGGCGGCGACCTCCGTGCCGCCGGCCACGGCACCGTGCCGGTCGTGAACGGCGGCGCACGACCTGGTGACATCGTCATCGACGTCGAACCCGCGCGGAAGCGGAGCCTCGGCCGCGAAGGGTACGAGTTCACGGCGGGCCGCGAGGTCGCCATCACCGGCGCCACCGGCACCGGCGCCTTCTACGGCACCCGCACCCTGCTCCAACTCCTCGCCTCCGGCGGCCGGATACCCGCCGGACGCACCGTCGACGTACCGCGGTACGCGGAGCGCGGCGTGGGAGTGTGCGCCTGCTACATCCACATCACGCCCGACTGGCTGGAGAACCTCGTACGCGACATGGCGTACAACAAGCTCAACCAGCTGCTCCTCGAACTCAAGGTGAAGAGCGACAAGCACCCCGAGGCCAACACCTGGGGCTATTACACCAAGGACGAGATCCGCAGGCTCGTCGCGCTCGGAGAGAAGTACCACGTCACGGTCATACCCGAGATCAACTCCCCTGGGCACATGGACCCGTGGATCGAGAACCGCCCGGACCTCCAGCTCACCGACAGCGACGGCAAGCCGCAGCCGTCGCGGCTCGATGTGACCGCCTCCGAGGCGTTCGCGTACTACACCTCGCTGATCGACGAGTACGCCGAGGTCTTCCCCGCCGGCTCCTGGCACATGGGCGCCGACGAGTACATGCTCGGCTCGGACTTCGCCAAGTACCCGCACATCCTCGAGTACGCACGGAAGAAGTACGGTCCGGACGCGACACCGCAGGACGCCTTCATCGACTTCGTCAACCGCGTCCACGACTACGCCGCCACCAAGGGCAAGCGCCTGCGTATCTGGAACGACGGACTGACCGGTGACCACACCGTGCCCGTCAGGGCCGGGACGACGGTGGAGCACTGGCTCAATGTGCGCACGAAGCCCAGCGAGCTCATCGCCCAGGGGTATCCGCTGCTCAACGCCTCGTACTCGCTCTACCTCGTCCGTGGCGGCTTCCACATGAACACCGAGTCGCTGTACGAGCAGCGGTGGGACCCCCGCAGCTTCGAGGGCGAGAAGCTCGCGAGCGCCGACGGCATCACCGGGGCGAAGATCAGCCTCTGGCCGGACAACGGCCGCGGCGACACCGAGAACGAGGTCGCCGCCGGCATGTACCTGCCGCTGCGCTACATCGCCCAGACGACCTGGGGAGTCCCCGGCCCCGACGCGACCTACGCCGGCTTCACCGCCCGCGCCGAGGCCGTCGGCCATGCGCCGGGGCACCGCGACCTGACCCGGCTGCCCGTCGCCGAGGGCACGTACACCCTCAGCGACAGCGAGGGCAGGACCGACCTCGGGGACCGGGAGATCCGCCGCACCGCCGACGGTTACGCCACGCTCAGGTCCACGACCGGCGGCCTGTGCGCCGAGACGCGCAGCGGCAGGCTCACCCTGAACACCCCGCTGCAGCCCGGCACTCCGGTGACCGAGGAGACCTGCGACCCCGCGAACACCCTGCAGCGCTGGCAGCTCACCGCGGTCCCGGGCGGCTACACGCTCACCAACGCCATCACCCGGATGGCCGTTCACGTCACCGAGGACGGCCGCCTGCTGCAGTACCCGACCGACCAGAAGCGGCCCGCCGTCTGGCGTCTCGCCCCGCACTGATCACGGAGGTCTTCCGCACATGGCCATCAGCAGACGCCTCTTCGTCGGCGCCGTCGCCGCGTCGAGCACCTCGTACGCGCTCACGGCGGCGCACGCGACCCCCGTACCCACGGTGACGCACGCGACACCGGCGAACGCCGCCCACCCGGCGGCGGCCCCCGTGGAGCCGTACTACCGCATCCCCGTCAGTGCCTCCGACACCCCCGAGCAACTGGTCGCCAAGGCCGCCCGGGTCCGTCCCACCGAGCGGCAGATCGCGTGGCAGCGCCTGGAGAGGACCGCGTTCCTCCACTTCGGTGTCAACACCTTCACCGGACTCGAATGGGGGACCGGCGACGAGGACCCGGACGTCTTCCAGCCGGTCGGCCTGGACACCGACCAGTGGGCCAGGGCGCTGCGCGACGGCGGCTTCACGCTCGCCATCCTCACCGTCAAGCACCATGACGGCTTCGTGCTCTACCCCTCCCGCTACACCCGCCACAGCGTCGTCTCCAGCACCTGGGAGGACGGCCGTGGCGACGTACTGCGCTCCTTCGCCGACTCCATGCGGCGGCACGGCATCAAGGTCGGCGTCTACGTCTCCCCGGCCGACGAGAACCAGTACCTCCACGGTGTGTACGCCAACGGCAGCGCCCGCACCACCCACACCGTCCCCGCCCTCACCGACGGCGACGACCGGGCGGGCAAGGACCTGCGCACCTTCGAGCTCCAGGCCACCGACTACGGCGCCCATATGCTCAACCAGCTCTACGAGGTGCTCACCGAGTACGGACCTGTCGACGAGGTCTGGTTCGACGGGGCCCAGGGCCGTATCCCGCCGGACAAGGTGGAACGCTACGACTGGGACAGCTGGTACGAGCTGATCCGCACTCTCGCGCCGGACGCCTCCATCGCCGTGTCCGGCCCCGACGTCCGCTGGGTCGGGAACGAAGGGGGACTCGCGCGGGAGGACGAGTGGAGCGTCGTCCCGGTCAAGGAGAAGGACTACGGCCGCACCGACTACGCCCTCCACTACGAAGCCGCCGACCAGGGCAGCCGCGAGGCGCTGCTGGAGGCGCAGACGCTCGCCCAGTACGTGCAGTGGTGGCCCGCCGAATGCGATGTGTCCATCAGGCCCGGCTGGTTCTACCACGCCGACCAGCAGCCCAAGACGGTCGAGCAGCTCACCGACATCTGGTTCCGCTCCGTCGGCAGGAACTCCGTGCTCCTGCTGAACATCCCGCCGGACCAGCGGGGAAGTCTGCCCGACGCGGACGTCACGGTCCTGCGCGAGTTCCGCGAGCGCACCGCGCGCGAGCTGCCCGGGGACCTGGCCAGGGGAGCGCGGACCTGGGGTGACGGCAGCAGGACCGCCCGGGCCGTCGACGGCGACCCGGACACGGCGTGGACCGCTCCCGCGCCGTCCCGGGGGACGCTCACCGTCGACCTCGGCCGTGAGCGGGCCGTCGATCGGATACGCCTCGCGGAGGACGTACGGCACGGCCAGCAGGTCGAGTCGGCGGTCGTGGAGGCGCGCACCGCGGACGGCTGGGAACGGATCGCCGCCGTCGGCACCATCGGCGCGAGCCGGATCCTCGTGCTGCCCGCTCCGGTGACGGCCCGTCAGTGGCGGCTGCGGATCGACGGCTCCCGGAACGCCGCCCGGATCGCCGCGTTCGAGCTCCACCGCTCGCGCGTCTGAGTGCCACCGTGGGTGCCGGCCGACGATCGCGGCCGGCACCCACGGCGTTTCCGCGTCTCCGGCCGGTCAGGAGGAGGGTCAGGGAGTGGCCGGCAGGCAGCCCGTGAACTCGACTCGATGAGCGGCGCCAGGGCGGAGGGGCGGCGTCGGTACCGGGCGACACGCGGAATGCCGGGCGCGGGCCGGTGCGGATCATCGTGGGAACGAAGCCCCACACTGGACCCCGGCCGCCGGGAACGCGGCCGGAACGGAGGGCGGCACGGCGATGAGCTCCCCACTGCCGGACAGGGGGCACGAACGGCCGTACGACCCCGGTCTGCGGAACCTGACCCGGATCACCCTGCGGCCCATCGCCTCGCCGATGCCGCTCGGCTTCTACACCGTGGCGATCGCCTCGACGATCACCGCCTGTCTCCAGCTCGGCGTGTTCGACCCGGGCGACCGCCGGGCGGTCGCCCTGACCATCGTGCCCGCCTTCGTGCTGCAACTCCTCGTGAGCGTCTTCGCGCTCGGCGCGAGAGACGTCGTCGCCGCCACCGTGATGGCCAGCTTCGCCGGCCACTGGCTCGCCAACTCCCTCGTGCTGTCGGCGGCTCCACCGGGCGGGCCGGTCGTCCTCGGCGTGCTCAATCTGGTCTTCGCCGTGTTCGCCGTTCTCATGGTCACGGTCATGGGCCGCCGCCGGGCCGTGTGGCTGGTCCTGGTCGTCGCGACCCCCTGGTTCGCCTTCTCGGGCGCGTACGGAATCGTCCAGGCCGCATGGCTCGGTCGCGTCGCCGGCTCGATCGGTCTGGTGCTCGCGGTCGTCGCGATGTACACGGCGTACGCGCTCATGCTGGAGGAGTTGCGCGGCAAGGAGATCCTCCCCGTCGGACGCCACGGTCAGGCCCACACGGCCGTCGAGGGCGACCTCGCGGACCAGCTCCGCGATCTGGAGCGCCAGGCGGGAGTGCGCCGCACGCTCTGATGCGCAACGCCGCGACGGAGTGCCGGACTTCCGGCCGGACGGCCGTATCCGCGACGCGTTAGGAAAGTTTCCTAACCAACCTCTTGACGGTGCGTCGGCTCGTTCACGAAGCTGTGGTGCCATCGCCCCCCACGGTCTCCGTCCCCCTCCGTCCCCCTCATCGGGAGGCCCCTGTGCGTTTCCGTTCCCGTCTGCTCGGCGCGGCAGGCGCGGCACTGACGGCAGCCGCCGCGGTGCTCGTCGCACCCGGCTCCGCCCATGCCGCCAATCTGCTGCTCAATCCCGGCTTCGAGACCGGCTCGCTGTCCGGCTGGTCGTGCACCGGCGGACTCGGTTCAGTGGTCGGCTCTCCCGTGCACGGGGGCACCAAGGCCCTGGCCGGCGCGGCCGGTTCGAGTGACAACGCCAAGTGCACCCAGACCGTGTCCGTCCAGCCCAACACCGCCTACACGCTCTCCGGCTGGGTGCGCGGCAACTACGTCTACCTCGGTGTCACCGGCGGTTCCTCCGTCTGGACGCCGTCGGCGGCCGCGTACAGCAAGCTCAGCGTGTCCTTCACGACCGGCGCGACACAGACCAGCGCCGAGATCTATGTCAACGGCTGGTACGGGCAGGGCACCTACTACGCCGACGACATCTCCCTGGACGGGCCCGGCGGCCCGGGCGACGGTGACACCCAGCCGCCGTCCGTTCCCGCGAACCCCCGCTCCACGGCGAAGACCGCAGGCAGCGTGAGCCTCGCCTGGGACGCCGCCACCGACAACACCGCCGTCACCGGCTACGACGTCTACCGGGGTTCGTCCCTGGCGACCACCGTGTCCGGGACGAGTGCCACCGTCGGCGGCCTGGCCGCATCCACCGCATACACGTTCACGGTCCGGGCGCGCGACGCCGCGGGCAACACCAGCGCGGCGTCCACCCCGGTGAACGTCACGACCGACGCAGGCCCGGTCACCCCCGGTGTCAACGTGCCCTTCGGCAGCCACTCGTTCCCGTACGCCGTGGGCACCATCAAGGTCTCCGGAAACCAGGCGGCCAACGACGCCAAGGTCGTGGCGTACTACCAGCAGTGGAAGAACGCCTTCCTCAGATCGAACTGCGGCAACGGCTGGTCGGCCATCGCCTCGCCCGACGCCGACCACCCCTATGTCGCCGAGGGCCAGGGCTACGGGCTGACCATCCTGGCCACGATGGCGGGCGCCGACCCGGACGCACGCACCTCCTTCGACCGCGTGCTGAAGTACGTCCTCGACCACCCCTCGGCCATCGACCCCGATCTGCACGCCGCCGAACAGAACAGCAGCTGCCAGAGCGTCAACGGCGGTGACTCCGCCACCGACGGCGACCTGGAGATCGCCTACGCGCTGCTGCTCGCCGACAAGCAGTGGGGCAGCACCACGGGCACCTACGACTACAAGGCGCTCGCGGTGAAGCGCATCAACGCCATCAAGCGCAGCGAGATCGTCTCCGCCACCGGCCTGACCAACCTCGGCGACTGGTCCTCCGGCGGCTACGACGCCATCAGCCGCACCTCCGACTGGCTGCCCGGACACTTCCGCGCCTTCAGGAAGGCCACCGGTGACGCCTCCTGGGACACCATCAGGGACAAGCACCAGACCCTCATCGCCCATCTCCAGTCCCAGTACGCCCCGTCCACCGGCCTGCTCCCGGACTTCGTGGAGAACACCACCACCAGCCCCAGGCCCCCCGCCGGCCAGGTGCTGGAATCACCGCTCGACGGCACCTACAACTGGAACGCCTGCCGCGACCCGTGGCGCATCGGCGTGGACGCGCTGACGAGCGGTGACAGCCGTTCGCTCGCCGCCGTCCGCAAGATGAACACGTGGATCAAGCAGTCCACCGGCGGCAACCCGAACAACATCCAGCAGGGCTACCGGCTCGACGGCACCGTCACCACGTCCGGCTCCTCCGTCGCCTTCATCGCCCCCTTCGCCGTGGCCGCCGCCACCGACGCGGGCAGCCAGGCGTGGCTGGACGCCCTGTGGAACAAGCTCAACGCGACCCCGCTCGACGCGGGCAGCTACTACGGCTCCAGTATCCAGCTCCAGGTGATGATCGCCGTCACCGGCAACCACTGGCTCGCCTGACCGGCGGGCAAGGGCCGCCCGGGCCCATGGTCGCCCGGCTCCCGCCATACGGCGGGAGCCGGGCTTCCGGCCGTCAGGAGCGGAACGGGTTGCGCAGATACGTCAGGTCCAGTTCACCGGTGTTGTCGAAGTACGTGGACACCAGCAGCGCCGGATCGGTGACGATCGCCCCCGCCTGGAGCGCGCTGCCGTCGTTGCCGTCGTCCCAGGCCCACGGCGCGTGCGCCGCGTTGTCCTTGCCGTTGTCGCCGCGGAACGTGCCCCAGGACGCGTAGGTCTCGGCGTTGCTCCGCCGCTCCCACAGGCTGCCGGCGCCGGTCAGGTCGACGAGCCCGTACGTCGCGTCGCGGTCGTTGCCGCCCGCCGGTACGGCGCCCGCGCCGCGGCTCGGGCGGTAGACGATGCCGTCGCCGCCCGGGAACTGAGCCCCGTCCCAGGCGTAGGCCCCGTGGCCGCGGGCCTCCTGAAAGCTCGTCGGGTGCTCGTTCCCGTCGAAGCTCTGCATCACCAGGGTGGCGTCGATGTTCTCCTGGCCGTCGGTGAAGGGGCTGCCGGGCGGCGTGTAGGAGTAGAAGTTGTCGTGGGCGAGCGTGACGACGGCCTCCAGCGTGCCGTACTCGCTGCCGTCCTTGCGTACGACCTCCAACTGCCCCTCCATGTCGTTCTCGTGCGAGAACACATTGAGCGGGGAGTCCTTCCAGTCCCGGGGGTGGAAGAAGGCGTACGTCAGATACCAGTGGGTGCTGGTCTCGGACACCGCGTAGTAGACCGTGCCCTTGAGCCCGCCGGCCTGGGCGTCGAGGTTGTCCCAGTTGTCGAGCGCGTTCCAGTTGCCGTCGTAGTCGACGGGGGCGAGATAGTCCGCCCGGTAGTTCGACGACGAGCTGTCCTGGTAGTGAACGGGGGCCCAGCGATAGGCGAGTTCGGGATCGCCGGGCGCGGCGTGTGCGGGCGCCGGTGCGAGGAGCACAGCGGCGAGAGCGGCAGCGGACACCGTCGTGAGAGCGGTTCTCCACCGTGACATGGACACCTCCGGGATGCGGGAACGATCCGTATCCTGGAGGGCGGTTCGCCAAGGCGGCACCGGGCGCGGTGAGTGTTCACCAACGCCCCTCCCGTCACGGCCCCACCGGTCGTCGGCAGTTCACCCGAGCGGCCGAACACCCGCGGTGTCTGGGCGGTGAAGGCCGCACGGGCCTCTACGGTGTGCCATCGGAAGGTGCGGGTGGTGCGTGGTGGCTTCGGGGCGGCAGGGTGCGGGAGCGACTCAGGACATGGCGGTCACCGCTGCCCGCGCGGGTGACATCGCCGCCGCACGGCTCAAGGAACGCATCTACGCGACCATCACCCTGACCGCCGTCGTCGTCGCCCTCTCCGAGACGGACCATCCCGAGCACCTCGAAGCGGCGCTCACCGTCGCGGTGACGGCGCTCGGGGTCTGGCTGGCCACGCTGGTCGCCGACGAGCAGTCCCACCGGGCGCTGACCCGGCGCAACGCCACCTGGGCGGAGATCCGCACGGCGCTGCACGTCTCCTGCCCGCTGCTGCTCACCGCCGTGGGACCGCTGGTGCTGATCGGCCTCTCGGCGCTCGGCGCCCTGGGCCTGGAGACCGCGCTGCTGATCAGCGCCGGGGTGGAGGTGGCCACCCTGTTCCTGTGGGGCTGGCGGACCGGACTGCGCATGGGCAACGGTCCGCTGAGCGCCCTGATCTCGGGCCTGATCGACACCGTGATCGGCGTTGGGGTCGTGGCCGTGAAGATCCTCGCGGGTCATTGAGTGCGATATCCACTGAAGCCGGGCGTGAGCACGTCCCGCGGCCGTCCCGCCAGCGAGCAAGGTCACAGCCGTCTCCTCTGCTGCTCATCCGTACGACTGGCCTAGCATCCGAGCATGACGGTTCTGCCTGATGACGGGCTTACGCTCGCCGCCGAGTTCCCTGACGCCACCCATGAGCAGTGGCAGCGCCTTGTCGAGGGTGTGCTGCGCAAATCGGGCAAGGACGTGTCGGGTGCGGCGGCCGAAGAGGCGCTGGCGACAGCACTGGACGACGGGCTCGTGGCGAGCCCCCTCTACACCGCGCGGGACTCCGCCCCCGACGCCGGATATCCGGGCTTCGCCCCGTATGTACGCGGCAGCCGGCCCGTCGGCGGCTGGGACGTACGCCAGCGGCACGAGCGACCGGAACCCGCCCGCACCAACGAGGCCCTGCTCGCGGACCTGGAGAACGGCGTCACCTCGGTGTGGCTCGCCGTGGGAGGCACCGGGATCGCGGTGACGGGCCTCGCCCAGGCCCTGGACGGCGTCTACCTCGACCTGGCACCCGTCGTGCTCGACGCCGGCGACGAGACCGGCGCCGCCGCCCGCGAGCTGCTGCGCCTCTACGACGAACGCGGTGTCGCCCGTGACGCCGCGCGCGGCAACCTCGGCGCGGACCCCCTGGGACTCGCCGCCCGTACCGGTCGACCCGCGGACACGGACACGGCCGTGGAGCTGGCCGGACTGTGCCACGAGGAGTACCCGGGACTGCGCGCGCTGACCGTGGACGCGCTGCCCTACCACGAGGCCGGAGCCTCCGCCGCCCAGGAACTGGGCGTCTCGCTCGCGACCGGAGTCGCTTCTCTGCGCACCCTGACCGCGGCGGGACTCACGGTCGAGGCCGCCTGCCGGCAGCTGGAGTTCCGGTACGCGGCGACCGCCGACCAGTTCCTCACCGTCGCCAAACTGCGGGCGGCGCGCCGGCTGTGGGCCCGGGTCGCCGAGGTGTCCGGCGCCGGCGCCGGGGACGCCGGAGCGCAGCGCCAGCACGCCGTGACCTCGTCGGTGATGATGACCCGGCGCGACCCGTACGTGAACATGCTGCGCACCACGATCGCCTGCCTCGGCGCGGGCGTCGGCGGGGCCGACGCCGTGACCGTGCTGCCCTTCGACCACGAACTGGGCCTCCCGGACGCCTTCGCCCGCCGCATCGCGCGCAACACCTCCTCGATCCTGCTGGAGGAGTCGCATCTGGGCCGGGTCGCCGACCCCGCCGGCGGCTCCTGGTACGTCGAGCGGCTGACCGATGAACTCGCCCACCGTGCCTGGGCGTTCTTCCAGGAACTGGAGCGAGCGGGCGGCCAGGAGGAGGCACTGCGCTCCGGACTGATCGGTGACCGAATCGCCGCCACCTGGCAGGAGCGCAAGCGAAGGCTCGCCAAGCGCCGTGAACCCGTCACCGGCGTCAGTGAGTTCCCCCATCTGGCCGAGAAGCCCGTCGAGCGTGAGCCCGCCCCCGAGGCCCCGCGCCACGACGGCGGACTTCCGCGCGTCCGCCGCGACGAGGACTACGAGGCGCTGCGTGCCCGCTCCGACGCGCACCTGGCCGACACCGGCGCCCGTCCGCGTGTCTTCCTCGCCGCCCTCGGCCCGGCCTCCGCCCACACGGCACGCGTCGCGTTCGCCTCGAACCTCTTCCAGGCGGGCGGGGTCGAGCCGGTGCACGACCCGGTCACCGTGGACGCGGCCACCGCGGCCGACGCCTTCGCCCGCAGCGGGGCGTCCGTCGCCTGCCTCTGCTCCAGCGACGCGCTGTACGAGGAGCACGCCGAGGAGGTCGCCAAGGCCCTCAGGGCCGCCGGTGCCCAGCAGGTCTTCCTCGCCGGCAGGCCCGGTGAGCATCCCGGCGTCGACGCCTACGTCTTCGCGGGCTGCGACGCCGTGAGCGTCCTGTCCTCCGTCCTCGACCGCATGGGAGTGACCCCGTGACGCAGATCCCCGACTTCTCCGAGGTCGCCCTCGGCACGGGCGGCGAGCCCGCCGGGGCGACGGAGGAGCAGTGGCGCGCCGCCGTGAAGGAGTCGACCGGAAGCAGCGTCGACGACCTGCTGTGGGAGACCCCGGAGGGCATCGGGGTCAAGCCCCTCTACACCGGCCGTGACACGGAGGGCCTCGACTTCCTCGGCACCTACCCGGGCGTGGCGCCGTATCTGCGCGGCCCCTACCCGACGATGTACGTCAACCAGCCGTGGACGATCCGCCAGTACGCGGGCTTCTCCACCGCCGAGGAGTCCAACGCCTTCTACCGGCGCAACCTCGCCGCCGGACAGAAGGGCCTGTCGGTCGCCTTCGACCTGCCCACCCACCGCGGCTACGACAGCGACCACCCGCGCGTCACCGGCGACGTCGGCATGGCGGGCGTCGCCATCGACTCCATCTACGACATGCGGCAGCTCTTCGACGGCATCCCGCTGGACCGGATGACCGTGTCGATGACGATGAACGGCGCCGTGCTGCCGGTGCTCGCGCTCTACATCGTGGCGGCGGAGGAACAGGGCGTACCACCGGAGAAGCTGGCCGGGACCATCCAGAACGACATCCTCAAGGAGTTCATGGTCCGCAACACCTACATCTATCCGCCGCGCCCCTCGATGCGGATCATCTCCGACATCTTCGCCTTCACCTCGCAGAAGATGCCGCGCTACAACTCCATCTCCATCTCCGGCTACCACATCCAGGAGGCCGGTGCGACGGCCGACCTGGAGCTGGCGTACACCCTCGCCGACGGTGTGGAGTACCTGCGGGCCGGGCGGGACGCGGGCCTGGACGTGGACGCCTTCGCGCCCCGGCTGTCGTTCTTCTGGGCGATCGGCATGAACTTCTTCATGGAGATCGCCAAGATGCGCGCGGCCCGGCTGCTGTGGGCCAAGCTGGTCCGGCAGTTCGACCCGAAGAACGCCAAGTCGCTGTCGCTGCGCACCCATTCGCAGACCTCCGGCTGGTCGCTCACCGCGCAGGACGTCTTCAACAACGTCACGCGCACCTGCGTGGAGGCGATGGCCGCGACCCAGGGCCACACCCAGTCGCTGCACACCAACGCCCTCGACGAGGCGCTCGCCCTGCCGACGGACTTCTCCGCGCGCATCGCCCGCAACACCCAGCTCCTGCTCCAGCAGGAGTCGGGCACCTGCCGGGTCATCGACCCGTGGGGCGGCAGCGCCTACGTCGAGAAGCTCACGTACGACCTCGCCCGCAAGGCGTGGCAGCACATCCAGGAGGTCGAGGCGGCCGGCGGCATGGCCCAGGCCATCGACGCCGGCATCCCCAAGCTGCGCGTGGAGGAGGCCGCCGCCCGCACCCAGGCCCGTATCGACTCCGGACGGCAGCCCGTCATCGGCGTCAACAAGTACCGGGTCGCCAACGACGAGCAGATCGACGTCCTCAAGGTCGACAACTCCTCCGTGCGCGCCCAGCAGATCGCGAAGCTGCGCAGGCTGCGCGAGGAACGCGACGAGAACGCCTGCCAGGACGCGCTGCGCGCGCTGACCGCGGGCGCCGAGGGAACGGCCAACCTGCTGGAGCTCGCGGTGAACGCGGCCCGGGCCAAGGCCACCGTCGGCGAGATCTCGGACGCCCTGGAGAAGGTGTACGGCCGGCACGCGGGCCAGATCCGTACGATCTCCGGCGTGTACCGCAACGAGGCAGGGGAGTCGCCGTCCGTGGAACGCACCAGGGGCCTGGTCGAGCGCTTCGAGGAGGCCGAGGGCCGCCGTCCGCGCATCCTCGTCGCCAAGATGGGCCAGGACGGCCACGACCGCGGCCAGAAGGTCATCGCCACCGCCTTCGCCGACCTCGGCTTCGACGTGGACGTCGGCCCGCTGTTCCAGACCCCGGCCGAGGTGGCCCGGCAGGCGGTGGAGGCGGATGTGCACGTCGTCGGCGTCTCCTCGCTCGCGGCAGGCCATCTGACCCTCGTCCCGGCGCTGCGCGAGCAGCTCGCGGAGGAGGGCCGCGACGACATCATGATCGTCGTGGGCGGGGTGATCCCGCCGCAGGACGTGCCCACCCTGCTGGAGATGGGCGCCGCGGCGGTCTTCCCGCCCGGCACCGTCATCCCCGACGCGGCCCACGACCTGGTCGAGCGCCTCGCCGCGGCGCTGGGCCACGACGGGCTGTAGCCGCGGATGGCCATCGACCTCGACAGCTACGTGAAGGGCGTACTCGACGGGAAGCGGGCCTACATCGCCCGCGCCATCACCCTCGTCGAGTCCACCCGCCCCGACCACCGGGCCCTGGCCCAGCGGCTCCTGACGGAGTTGCTGCCGCACAGCGGCGACGCACGGCGGATCGGGATCAGCGGGGTGCCCGGGGTGGGCAAGTCCACCTTCATCGACGCCTTCGGCACGATGCTGACCGGGCTCGGCCACCGGGTGGCGGTGCTCGCCGTCGACCCGTCCTCCAGCCGCACGGGCGGCTCCATCCTCGGCGACAAGACGAGGATGGAGCGCCTCGCGGTGGATCCGGCGGCCTTCGTCCGGCCGTCGCCGTCGGCGGGCACCCTCGGCGGTGTGGCGAAGGCGACGCGCGAGTCCATGGTCGTGATGGAGGCGGCCGGTCACGACGTCGTCCTGGTGGAGACCGTCGGCGTCGGCCAGTCCGAGACGGCCGTCGCGGGCATGGTCGACTCGTTCCTGCTGCTCACCCTCGCCCGCACCGGCGACCAGCTCCAGGGCATCAAGAAGGGCGTCCTGGAACTGGCCGACGTCATCGCGGTCAACAAGGCCGACGGCCCGCACGAGCGCGACGCACGGGCCGCCGCCCGTGAACTCGCGGGCGCGCTGCGGCTGATGTACCCGGCCGACGCGGCCTGGACCCCGCCGGTGCTGAGTTGCAGCGCCCGGGAGTCCAGCGGACTCGACACCGTCTGGGACCGCCTGGAGCAGCACCGCACCCTGCTCGACGCGGGCGGCAGACTCGCCGCCAAGCGCCGTGACCAGCAGGTCGAATGGGCCTGGGCGATGGTCAAGGACGAACTCCTGGGACGGCTGCGCTCCCATCCCGCCGTACGCGCGCTCGGCCCCGGGCTCGAACAGCAGGTGCGTGACGGCGCGCTGACCACCACGCTCGCCGCCGAACGCATCCTGGAGGCGTTCGGCCGCGACGGTTGACGACGTCGGGGACGGGACGGGGCAGGGGCCGCGTCAGCGCGCGAGCGCCAGCATCGCCAGCCGGCGCCAGCTCAGCCGGGGCCGGGAGCGCGGCACTCCGGGCCGGTGGCGCGGCACCCGCACCCGCAGCGCCCGCGGCCGGACGGTGCAGCGTACGGGTACGGGCAGGGTGAGCGCCTCGCCGTCCACGCCCACCTGCACCTCCGGCGCGTCGGCGTCCACGACGACCTCGCGGGCGGTGAGCAGCGTGAAGCCGGGCGAGCGTTCGCCGCGCAGCAGGTCCGCCGCCTGCGCGGCGCTGTCCACGGTGACGCCCACGATGCCGAGGACGCCCCTGTCCAGACGGTCCCGGCGCGCGACCGACGCCCGGTCACCCGGCCGGTAGGGGTTGTTGCTCACCAGCACGGCCTGCGGTGAGCCGATCGTGACATCCGCCGCCCGCACGGTCAGCCGCGGCCCGGCCCGGTGCGTCAGCACGTCGGGGAACAGCTGAAGGACGGTGCCGACCTTGTCGTCGCGGTACGCGTCGCTCTGCACGACCAGTGCATAGGCCCCGAACGACGCGTTGTTGACGAAGACCCGGTCACCGATGACCCCGAGGTCGACCGTCAGTTCGACCCCGTCGGTCAGGGCGTCCAGCGCCGCCGAGGGATCCTCCCGGTCGAGCCCGAGATCGAGCGCGAAGTGGTTCCGGGTCCCGGCCGGGACCACCAGGAACGGCACCTCGTGCTCCGCGGCGACCCCGGCGACCAGCGCCTGGGTGCCGTCCCCTCCGGCCACCCCGAGCAGATCCGCACCCTCGGCGACGGCCTCGCGCGCGAGCGCCGCGACATCGCTCGGACGGTCCGGATCCAGCATGAACACCCGCGCCCCCGCGGCCTCCGCCTTCTCCCGCAGTCCGAAACGCTCCACCTTCCCCCCGCCGGAGCGGGGATTCATGATCAGGAACGGTCGTGCGGCACGTCTCGCCGCGACCACGGGCTGAGTCGTCCGCCTGGCGTCGACGGCCAGCGCCTCCCAGCCGGAGCCCACCGCGACCGTTCCCAGGAAGAGACACAGCACCAGCAGCCACAGCATTCCCGAGCGGATCTGCAGCACGATCACCACCACCGGGGCGGCCACCGCCAGGACCGTGGCGCAGACGCGCACCGGTCCCCGCCGGGTCAGCGCCCACCACAGCGCCGCGGCCGTCACGACGGTCCCGGCGATCACCTGCACCACCAGCGCGAGGCCGCCGAGCCCGGAAGCGACCAGCAGAACCACCACCGCGGCGGCCGCCAGGATCGCCAGCCGCGCGCACCAGCGCTGGATACGGACCGTGTGTGCCTTCGCGCCGACGCCGTTCATGACACCTCCGGTCCTGACCTTCCTACCGCCATTGCACAACCGCACGGGGCGGCGCGCCTCCCCGCCGGCCGCGGCCGAGGGCGCGTCACGGCGCCGATGGCGATCATGGAAGGCCGCTGGGATCATGAGGGCTGACAACGGACGGCACGGCGGTGGAACGCATGGCCGAGGACGCCCAGCTGCATCCCAGCGGTGACCCGCTGCTTGCCGCGAAGTTCGCGGTACCCGTCGTACCCCCTGCCTTCGTGGCGCGAAAGCGGCTCCTCGACCGGCTCACGGAGGCCACCCAGGGCCCCTTGACCGTGATCACCGGCCCGGCGGGCGCGGGCAAGACCAGCCTCGCCGCCTCATGGCAGTCCGAGCACCTGGCGCCCGGCCCCGTGGTGTGGCTCACCCTGGAGAACGACGACCACGCACCCGGTGTGTTCTGGGCCTATGTCCTCGGCGCCTTCCGCTACCACCGGGTGCCGCTGCCCGACGGCGTCGGCAGCCCGTCCAGCGCCGACAACGTCGACCACTCGCTCATCGTGCGCCTCGCCTCCGCGCTGGCCGAACTGCGCGGCCCGGTCGTCCTCGTACTCGACGGACTCGAGCACACGGCCGCCCACGACGTTGCCGCGGAGCTGGACTTCGTCCTCGCCCACGCCGGACCGCAGCTGCGCCTCGTCCTCCTCGGCCGGGTCGATCCCGCACTCCCGCTGCACCGCTACCGCGCGGAGGCCCGTATCTGCGAGATCCGCGGCTCCGAACTGGCCTTCAGCCCGCGCGAGACGGACCGGCTGCTGCGCTGCCACGGACTGCAGCCCTCCAAGGAAAGCGTGACCGCGCTCACCGAGCGGACCCAGGGCTGGGCCGCCGGCCTGCGCCTGTGTGCCCTTGCCATGCAACGGACCGAGGACGCCGAGCAGTTCGCCCAGTCCTTCGCGGCCTCGCAGAACGCCGTCGCCGACTACCTGATGGCCGAGGTCCTGGCCGTCCAGCCCGACACCACCCAGGATCTGCTCATCCGGACCAGCATCCTCACCCACGTGCATCCGGAACTCGCCGACGCCCTCACCGGACGCGCCGACGGCGAGCTGATCCTCGGCCGGCTCGTCCGCGAGAACGCGTTCGTCGAGCCCATCGGCGACACCGCCTGGTACCGCTGCCACCCGCTGTTCGCGGAGGTCCTCCGCGCCCATCTGCGCAGCCGCAGCCCCGAGCTGGGCGCACCCCTGCACCGTGAGGCGGCGCACTGGCTCGACCGGCACGACCGGCTGACCGACGCGCTCGAACACGCCGCCGCCGCGGACGCGTGGACGTACGCGGCGGGCCTCCTCGTCGACCGGCTCGCCGCCGCACGGCTGCTCACCGGCCCGGACAGCCACCGGCTCGAACGGCTGTTCCGTGCCATGCCGGACGGGCTGCCCGGCACCGCGCCCGCCCTCGCCGCGGCCGCGTGCGCCCTCGCCCGCGGCGACACCGTCGCGAGCCGCAAGCACCTCGCGGGCGCCGGCGAGAACGGTGACGCGACCGTCGAGAGCCGGTTGACCGGGGCACTGCTGCGGCTCCTCACCGACGGCGGGGCACACCGGCCCGCCCAGGAGGCGTCCGACCCCGGCCGTGAGGTGCGCGTCCTCATGGAGCAGGTGGACCGCGACACGCTGGGGCGGCATCCCGAGATCGAGGCGCTCCGCCGCTACGGCCTGGCCCGCGCACACCTCGGCGCGGGCCGTCGCGCCGAGGCACGGGAGGCGTTCACCGCGGCGCTGGCAGCCGCCACGGACGAACAGACCTGGACGGTCCGCCACCACTGCCTGGGAGCCCTGGCCCTGACCGAGGCCGTCGACGGGATGCTGTGCGAGGCCGAGGCGCACGCCCGGGAGGGGCTCCAGGCCGCCGACGAGCACGGCATCCCCGTCGGCCACCGCACGGGACTGTGCCATCTCGCGCTCGCCGCCGTCGCCTCCGACCGCGGCGACCTCACCGGCGCCGGCCGGTATCTCGGCGCGGCGGTCGGGTCCGGCGCACCGACCTGGGACGCGCTGGGCGCCGCCGAGGCCGCGGTGCTGCGCTCCCGGCTCGAACTCGCCCACGGGCGTACGGCGGCGGCCCTGAGCGAGCTCGACGACGCATCCGTCTCCGCCGGCGGCGCGCCGTTCGCCGAGGGCGAGGCCGCGGGCCGCGTCGCCGTGGCCCGCTCCGCCGTCCACCTCGCCCGCGGCGATCCACGCGCGGCCCTCGGCGCGCTGCGCCGGGCTCCACGGACGGGTCCCGCGCACGCGGTCGCCTCCGCGGCCGCCCATCTCGCGGCAGGGGACACCGAACAGGCCCGCCGGCTGCTCGCCGCACTCGGCGACGGGGAGGGCGACGGCGCCGGCGATGCCTGCCCTGGCGTGCGGGTCCGGGCGCTGCTCGTCGAGGCACAGGCCGCGGCGGCCGAGGACGACATCGCACAGGCCGTGGCGCTCCTCGGCAGGGCCCTCGACACCGCGCGCCCGCAGCAGCTGCGCGCGCCGTTCACGGAACGGGGCCCATGGCTGCGGCATCTGCTCGCGCGTACACCCGAACTCGCCGACGCGCACGCCTGGCTCAGCGGCCGTCCCGCCGCCGCGGACGGGCGGCACGGACCGGGCACCGCGGGCGCGTCGCCCGCCGGGCCGCCGCTGCTGGTCGAGCGCCTCAGCAGGCGGGAACTCGACGTCCTGCGGTGCGCCGCACAGCTGATGTCGACCGACGAGATCGCGGCCGACCTGTTCCTGTCCGTCAACACGGTCAAGACGCATCTGAAGAGCGTGTACCGCAAGTTGTCCGTCTCCCGCCGCAGCGAGGCGGTGCGGCGCGCCAGGGACGCCGGTCTCCTGTGATGCCACGCCCCTCGGTCCGTGCCCGGGACGACCGGCGCCAGGTCCGCGACCAGGTCACCTCATCCGGGTGATGTGCCGACGGCCGCCCGCACCGGACGATGGTGAACAGCCCCTAGCGCACGGGGAAGTGCTCGCATGCGATACGAGTTCCGCGTCTCCGGTCAGCTGTCCCCGGCCGTCGCCGGTGCGTTTCCCGAGCTCGACGAAGCGACGGTGCCGCAGGAGACCGTCCTGTACGGTCCTGTCACCGACGAGGCACATCTGTACGGGCTGCTCGTCCGCTTCCAGGACCTCGGACTGCACGTCGTGGAACTGCGCCGGCTGCCCGACTGACCTGGCCTGCGGACCTCCGGCCCTCGGCTGCCCGGCTCCCCGGCTCCTGGACCTCCGGTCCGGCAACCCGTCCGCCGTCAGGCGGCTTCGTCGGCGTCGGCCGTACGCTCCCGCAGCCGTGGATCCCGCTCCGACGCCCTCGCGTACCAGGCCCCGTACCGCTCGCTCAGCCGCACTGCCGTCACCCCGTGCAGCAGCACGCTCAGGGCCACGGTGACGGCGACGACCCGGCCGGGGAGCGACGCCTCGGGCCCGTACTCCTTGACCACGAGCAGTCCCAGGACCAGCGACGCCAGGCCCCGCGGTCCGAACCATCCCACGTACGCCACCGTGGGCCGCCGCAGCCCGCTCCCGACGAGGGAGAGCGCCACCGGCACCATCCGTACGACGGTCAGGCTCAGCACCGCGTAGACGACGGTCCGCCAGTCCAGGTGCCCCAGCGCCGGCCCCAGCAGCACGGCACCGAACACGAGGAAACTCATGCCCGCGAGCAGCGAGGCGACGTTCTCGGCGAACTCGTGGCTCCGGTCGCCGCCCAGGTCCTCCGGCGACGAGCCACGGCGCAGGAACACGGCGAAGGCGATCCCGCCGCACCAGGCGGCGATGAACCCGCTCCCGCCGACGAGGACCGCCAGCCCGTACGACGCCAGGGTGGTGGCCAGGACCAGCAGCTGGCGCCCTTCCCGGCCCACCCAGCCGGCGGAACGCGCCACATGCAGCAGCCGGCCGGCCACGGCGCCGGCGCCGAGTCCGAGCAGCGCGCTGAGCACCAGCGAACGCCAGAAGATGCCGGCGAGGCCCTGCTCATGGGCGGCCGTCCCCGGCAGCGCCGCGAGAAGGAGGAGGAAGACCGGAAGGATGATGCCGTCGCCGACGCCGCACTCGGCGTTGAGACCGTTGCGGACGACCGGCGGCACCCGCGGCGAGGCGATGGCGGTCCGGCACACCGCCGCGTCGGTGGGCGTCAGGATCGTCGCGACGAGCGCCAGTTCCCACAAGGTCAGCCCGGGCAGCAGGGGCCAGGCCAGCAGCCATCCCGCCGCGATGGTGAGCGGCAGTCCGATCAGGAGCAGCCGCAGCGGCAGAAAGCGTCCGCGGTGCAGCTGCCGCCCGCGCAGCTGCAGGGCGTCGGTGAAGAGGACCAGGGCGAGCGCCGCCTCGACCAGGACGAGGACCGGGCCCGCGTCGTGCGCCAGACCGAAGAGATCGAGGCCCGCGGGGCCGATGAGCACTCCGCAGCCGGTGAAGAACAGCGGCCCGGTGAGCGCCGTGGTGGAGATCCGACGCGACACCAGCGCATAGCCGGCCGTGACCGTCGCCACCGCCACCGCGGTCAGGGCGCTCCCTCCGCTCACGTACCCCTCACCCACCCGACCTGTGGCATCACGGACCGGTTCATCGTCGGTCACACCGTCACGGCCGCCCGGCACCGACACGACGGGACGGCGCCTCCTCCCGGCACGGCGCCTCCTCCCGGCACGGCGCCTCCTCCCGGCACGGCGCCTCCTCCCGGCACGGCGCCTCCCCTCCCGCACGGCCACCGATTCACCCGTGCGGGGTGAGGGAACCGCGCGCGGGCCGTCCCACACTGACGGCGAGCGGACGCCCGGCGTCCGATGGGAACGGCAGGAGGACGGCGATGGACGGCACTGTCTACCTCGCGTACGACTATCCGGTTCTGGGCGCGTTCTGGACCGTGATGTGGATCTTCCTCTGGGTGATGTGGCTGATACTGCTCTTCCGGGTGATCATGGACATCTTCCGTGACCACGAGATGAACGGATGGGCCAAGGCGGCCTGGCTGCTGTTCGTGCTGCTGATCCCGTTCCTCGGCGTGCTGGTCTACGTGATCGTGCGCGGCAAGGAGATGGGCAAGCGCGAGATCCAGCAGGCGCAGCAACAGCAGGAAGCGTTCAACTCCTACATCCGGCAGACCGCCAAGGGCTCCGGCACGGGCGAGGAGCTGGCCCGGCTCTCCGAACTCAAGGCCAAGGGTGACCTGAGCGAGGCCGAGTTCCAGCGGGCGAAGGAGAAGCTCCTGAGCTGACAGGAGCTGAGCATCGGCACGAGGGGACATCATGACCGATTCGACCCGGACGACCGGCCCGACCGGCTCCACCGGCCCGACCGGCACGACGACCAAGCAGGCACCCGCCACGGGCGGCCACGGGCTCCTGGCCGCAGGACTGGCCACCTTCGCCGCGGTGATACTGATCATCGCCGGATTCCTCGATCTGTTCCGGGGAATCATGGCCATCGCCCACGACGACCTCTTCGTCACGACGCGGGGCTACGTCTTCCGCTTCGACCTCACCGCATGGGGCTGGCTGCATCTGATCTTCGGAGTCCTCGCCATCGTGGCGGGGTTCGCCCTCTTCAAGGCCGCCCTGTGGGCCCGGATCCTCGGCATCGTCCTCGCGGGCGTGCTGGTGATCGTCAACTTCCTGTCCCTGCCGTACTACCCGCTCTGGTCCCTGATCTCGATCGCGCTCTACATCGCCGTCATCTGGGCCCTGTGCGTCGTACGGCCGGACGACTTCTGACCGGCCCGGGCAGACCGGGCCGACCGGGCCGTCGGTGCCTCATGAAGTTACGCCGGGACAGGCCTCGAACCGGATCATGGGTCCACGCCAGGCGCGCCGGGCACGGTACGCACACGGTCCGCGGCGGCACCTCGCAGGCGAGGAAGGCCCGGGCAGGAACCGCGGCCGGCTGCCCGGCCGGCTCATTCGCTTCCGCCCTCGGTGCGACCCCGCCGCGCCCATGTGATGCACTGGGCTGGCGAGGGCGCACCACCAGGGACACCGAGCAGGAAGAGAGCAGGAGCAGCATTGACCAGCTACCGGCAGCCCGGCCTGGTCCTCACGGACCGCCATTTCACCGTTCCCCTCGATCACGCCGACCCCACCGGGGAGCAGATCGGGCTCTACGGCCGTGAGATCGTCTCCAGCACCCGCGCCGGGGCCGATCTGCCCTGGCTGGTGTATCTGGAGGGCGGACCCGGCTTCGGGGCGCGGCGCTTCCCCGGCAAGCAGGCCTGGCTGGGACGCGCGGTACAGGAATTCCGCGTACTGCTGCTCGACCAGCGCGGCACCGGGCTGTCCACCCCCGCCAATCGGCAGACCCTTCCGCTGCGCGGCGGGCCCGAGGAGCAGGCCCGCTATCTCGCCCATTTCCGCGCCGACAGCATCGTCCGGGACTGCGAGGCGGTCCGGGCGCAACTGACGGGCGGGGCGCGCTGGACGGTTCTCGGCCAGAGCTTCGGCGGCTTCTGCGCCACGCACTATCTCTCGACCGCGCCGGAGGGCCTGAAGGCGGTCCTGATCACGGGCGGGCTGCCCGCGCTCGACGCCCGCGCCGAGGACGTGTACCGGGCCGCGTACCCCCGTATCCAGCGCAAGAACGAGGCCCACTACGCCCGCTACCCGCAGGACGTCGAACGCGCCCGCCGGATCGCCGAGCACCTCTCCGGCCGGCGGACCGTCCTCCCCGGCGGATACGTCCTCACCCCCGAGGCGTTCCAGTCCCTCGGGATCCAGCTCGGTACCGGCGACGGCAGCCACCAGTTGCACTACCTGCTGGAGAACGCGTTCGTCCGCACGGCGGACGGCGACGAACTCTCCGACACGTTCCAGCAGGGCGTCCTCGCCGCACTGTCGTACGCCGCGCATCCTCTGTACGCCGTGCTGCACGAGGCGATCTACGCCCAGGGCGAGGCGCCCACCGCATGGGCGGCCGAGCGGGCACGGGCCGAGTTCCCGCAGTTCGACGCGGAGAAGACGCTGGCGGGCGACGGGCCGCTGCTCTTCACCGGCGAGTCCGTCCACCCCTGGCACTTCGAGACGGACCCGGCTCTGCGGCCGCTGCGTGAGGCCGCCGAACTGCTCGCCGCCCGCACCGACTGGCCCGCGCTGTACGACGCGGAGCGCCTCGCGGCCAACGAGGTCCCGGTCGCCGCGGCCGTCTACCACGACGACATGTACGTCGACACCGCCCACTCCCTCGCGACGGCACGCGCCATCCGGGGCCTGCGCACCTGGGTCACCGACGAGTACGAGCACGACGGTGTACGTGCCTCCGGCTCCCGCGTCCTCGACCGGCTGCTCGCCCTGGTCCGCGACGAAGTGTGACGCCGGTGAGCGGCACCGCCCCGGCTACGCTGCCCGTATGACGGATCCTCAGCTCGAACCGATGCCGGACGACTGGGAGCGCGCCCTCGCCGTCGTCGCCCACCCCGACGACCTCGAATACGGCTGCTCCGCGGCCGTCGCCGGCTGGACCGACGCGGGCAAGGACGTCACGTACCTGCTGGCCAGCAGGGGCGAGGCCGGCATCGACACGATCGCTCCCGTCGAATGCGGGCCGCTGCGCGAGCGTGAGCAGCGGGCGAGCGCGGCGGTCGTCGGCGTGTCCGCGGTGGAGTTCCTCGGCCACCGGGACGGGGTGATCGAGTACGGCCCCGCCCTGCGCCGCGACATCGCCGCCGCGATCCGCCGGCACCGCCCGGAACTGGTCATCACACTCAACCACCGCGACACCTGGGGCCCCGTGGTCGGCGGCTGGTGGAGCACACCGGACCACCGTGCCGTCGGCAGGGCCACCCTGGACGCCGCGGGCGACGCCGGCAACCGCTGGATCTTCCCCGAACTCCTCACCGAACAGGGCCTCCAGCCGTGGAACGGGGTGCGCTGGGTGGCGGTCGCGGGCTCGTCGACACCGACCCACGCCGTGGACGCGACGCCCGGACTGGAGCGCTCCGTCCGGTCCCTGATGGAGCACCACACCTATCTGGAGGTGCTGACGGACAAGGACCCGGAGGACTACTGCCGGGAGTTCCTGACCGGCAACGTTCGTCAGCTCGCCCCTCGTTTCGGGGGCCTGCCCGCCGTCGGCTTCGAGCTCTTCCCGCGCCAGTAGCACGGCCGTCGCCCGCGGCGGGCGGGGCGCGGGCGCCGTTTGCTCCCGGGGTCCCCGGGTAACCGCCGCGAGAGCGTCCTCGGCGAGGGATACCGTGCCTTGGCGCTGCAACTCTGGGTCTGTGGCGCGGAGTGCGCGGGCGACGCGGGGCAGGATGGTGTCGGGGTCTGGGTGGTTCAGGGCGAGTCCGATGACGGCGACGCCAACGTGTCGCTCGCCGCGCTCGAACGCGGCGTCGACGATGGCGGGGTCATCGACCCCGATCAGCCCTGTCCCGTTCTCCCAGTCCAGGACCTCGGGCTGGGTCTCCGGGATCTCCTCGTACTCCATGACCGGACCATAGGGGTGGCCTCCCACCTCAAGCCACTGTGTATTCAGTGCGGGGCTCGTCATCAAGGAACAGGCCGGCAGCTGGACCCTCACAGGCCATCTGACGCCTCAGTAAGCGGTCGGCATCGTGATCACGATGCCGACCGTTTCGTCGGTGCTACCAGGACACTTGCGGCGGTGTCCCTCACCGGGTCAGGGACTCGCCGAAGGCAATGCTGTCCAAGTGGTCCGGCGGCGGCCGTGGTACCGCGGTCGTCGTCACGGACCCCCACGCCTGGGGAGCACAGAGCGCGGTGGAGGACGCGATGAGCTGACAAGGCGCGGGCCGTCCTGCACGAGACGGGGGCGAGCCCGGCCCACCCCCTGTCCAGCGCGGCTCGGTGGCCCTGATGACGCAGAAGTTCCGCGCGGCTGTCGCCGCGGGCAGCGCCTGACGCTGGACCGGAGTATGCGGTCGGGCGGCGATCCGTTCAGACGACGGCTGGATGTCCGGCGGCCTTACCCGTGGCGTCGCGGCGCATGGCGGTCATGCTCAGGTCCGCCATGCGGGGCGCGAAGGCCACGTCGAGTTCGTCGACAGGGTGGAGCAGGCCTCGTTCGCAGGTCTCCGCCAGCCACACGGTGAAGGTGGCGGTGGGGCAAGCGGGGTTGATACCGATCTCGCCCTTGGGGAGAAAGCCGTTGAACGGCGTTGCGATCTGGTGGCTGTTCCAGTAGTTCCAGGCCCGAAGGGCCTTGGCCTGTTCGAAGGCGAGATAGAGCTGCGGATAGCGTTCCAGGATCCGCATCTCGCGGAAGAGCGTCTGTCCCAGCAGGGACGGCGCGGTCCGGGTGAGGCTGTCGAAGTCCTGATCGCGGAAGGTGAAGGCGGCGGCGTCCTGGCCGGGTTCGAGGGCCAGAGCGGTCAACAGGTGGGAGAGGCGGTCCCTGGTGTACTGCGCTGCACCGGGTGCGAGACGGGGCTCGATGCCGTTGATCAGGTCGTGCAGGCGCTGGTGCCCGGGGTGGAAGCGGGACAGATCGAACAGCTTGTCCATGCCGCTGACCGCGGAGAACGCCAGTCGCTTGAAGAGGCGGTTGTTCATCTCGCCAGCGGCTGCGTACGCCTTGGTCTCGGCGCTGGTGGAGTGAAGCATCAGGTACTCCGACAGCACCTCGAAGTACACGTAGCCCAGGAACGGCAGATACTGGGCGGCGGAGGCGAGCTGGTCCACGAACGTGCCCGGCGCGGTCCTGCGGCGCGTGGCGTTGGCCAGGGCCATGTCCAGGAAGGGGGCGGTCGTGCGGATCTGGTGCAGCGCCTTCCTGCGCAGCCGGGTGTCCTCGGCCTCGGTGAGGAAGCTGCGGTGGTTCAGATAGGTGTGCAGGTGGAGGTGGCCGAGCCGCAGGTAGTCGATGCCCTTGGCCGGCGTCGGGGCGGTGGGCGTGATCTCGATCAACAGGGTGCGGGTGTGCGGCATGTTCTGCAGGAGGTAGGCACCGAGGTTGTGCGGGCGCAGGCCGGCGGGAGTCTCGGTCAGCGGGGCGCAGTACAGCGCGGCGAGCAGGCATCCGGAGGAGGCGTACAACTGGCCGCTGGCGCGGATGGCGTCCAGCGCTGTCGTGGTGTGCATCAGGTGGATCGGGCCGCCGTCTGTGAGTGTCCGGGTCATGGCGTTGTGGGCGAGCAGATGGCCGCAGGGGGTGTCGTGCTGCAGGCGGTGGCGCCAGTCCGCCTCGCTCTCGGCGCACCCGGTCGGCACGGGCCGGGTGCGGAGGCTGGTGTAGTCGGTGTGGGCGTCGTCGAGGTCGGTGTCCACGGAAAGGTCTCCTACTGGCCGACGGTAAGACTCTGGCGGGCGCCGGTGACGGCGTGGTGAGGGGTGGCGCCGTCGAGGCGGGCCTGCTCGCTTCGCACGACGAGGGCGAAGGCTGCAGGGGGCAACCAATCGGGCACCGGGATCCGCAGCCGGCTCGTGTCCGGCCACCACTGCTGAAGCGGCAAGCGGTAGCGGTCCAGGCAGTCGGCCGCCTTGAGGACGTCGACGAGGTGCGGGGCCTGTCGGTAGGCGCGCTCCTGCCGCACGGTGAAGCGGTCGTAGGGCACGTCGTGCACGGCGATCGCTTCTGCCGCCCGGTGCAGCGAGAGCGCCGGTAACTCGCACCCCAGGGTGCGGGAGACCGTGTCGGTGTGGTCCAGGAACCACGATGCGGCGCGCGGCCCGTGCCCGGGGTCCGACCGGTCGTCACGCCGCCTGCAGTCGTGCACCGCCCCGGCGGCGCAGACCGCCGCGATGTCGTCAC
This sequence comes from Streptomyces sp. NBC_00259, assembly GCF_036181745.1. Classification (NCBI taxonomy): domain Bacteria; kingdom Bacillati; phylum Actinomycetota; class Actinomycetes; order Kitasatosporales; family Streptomycetaceae; genus Streptomyces; species Streptomyces sp. NBC_00259. The sequence goes on from NZ_CP108080.1 coordinate 7,333,480, forward strand.
TGTCGAGCCCGTACTCCTGGGCCAGGAGCGCGGCGTACAGGCTGACGCGGGCGTTGTGGAGGACGCCGTGGTTGGCATCAGCCTGGCGCGGGGTTGCGAACCAGGACCTGGCCGGTACGAGCATCAGCCCCGCACGTGGGAAGCTGGGCGCGGCGTCGAAGTTCACCGGCCGGTTGTCCGCGATCCATTGAAGTGTCACCCGGTCCATCGGCTGGTGGGCGGGCAGTCGGCGCTGGGAGGCGAGTTGATGCAGGCAGGCGCGGCCGGGCGGAGTCCGATGGGTCATGGCGCCCTTCAGACAGATGGGTACGGAGCAGGCGTGAAGCTGGGCGTGGCGATCCTGACGATGGGCACGCGGCCCAAGGAATTGGCGGAGCTGCTGGCCTCGGTCCGTGCACAGACGGCCCCGGCGGTACGGACGGTAGTGGTGGCCAACGGTTGCGCGATGCCCGATCTGCCGCCGTGGGTCGAGACGGTGCAGCTGGCGGAGAACCTGGGCGTGACCGGCGGCCGCAACGCCGCTCTGGAGTACCTCGGGGACATGGATCTGGTGCTGGACCTGGACGACGACGGCCTGCTGGTCTCCGACGATGTCTTCGCCACGATCACCACGCTGTACGAGGCGGACCCCCAGCTGGGGATCGTCGGTTTCCGTATCGCGGACGAGACCGGGGTGACCCAGCGCCGCCACGTGCCTCGGCTGCGGGCCGGCGATCCGATGCGCGCAGGGCTGGTGACCGGCTTCCTCGGCGGGGCACACGTACTTTCCACGCGGATGCTGGAGGAGGTCGGCCACTGGCCGGATGCCTTCTTCTTCGCGCACGAGGAGACCGACATGGCCTGGCGGGCGATCGACTCCGGCTGGAGGGTGCGCTACGAGCCGCGACTGCTGCTTCAGCACCCGCGCACCTCCCCGGCGCGACACGCGTTCTTCTACCAGGTCAACGCCCGCAACCGGGTCTACCTGGCACGCCGTCACCTGCCCGCGGTGCTGGTACCCGTCTACCTGGGGATGTGGGTGGCCTTGACGCTGGCCCGCACCCGCAGCCTGGCCGGGCTGCGGGCCTGGTTCGGCGGGTTCGCCGAGGGCTGGCGCACCGAGTGCGGGCCTTGCCGGCCGATGCGCTGGGGCACCGTGTTCACGCTGGCCCGCCTCGGGCGCCCCCCGGTGATCTGAACCCCTCACGCAGCGGTTCGAGCCTCGGTGCGCAGCCACGCCGGAATCGCCTCCGGGGTTCGATCCAGCCACTCCAGGTAGCGGCTCACCCCGTCCTCGATGTCCACCTGCGGAGCCCAGCCCAGCACCTGGCGCATCCGGGTGATGTCGGCGCAGGCGCCGAGCGGATCGCCCTGCGGCCGCGGGGTCTCGACGATCCGGGCGCCCGGGCAGTGACGGCGTACCAGGTCGGCAACCTGCCGGATGGAAGTGGCCCGGCCAGTACCGACGTTGAGCGTCGTACGGTGCGCGCGCTCGGACACGGCCGCCAACAGGGTCGCTTCCGCGATGTCGTCGACGTGCACGAAGTCCCGGACCTGGTCGCCACCACCGTTGAGGTGCAGCGGCAGACCGAGCGCGGCCCGCATGGCGAACCAGGCCACCACCCAACTGTGGCTATTCTCTTTGACCACCTGCGGTTCCCCGTAGACGGAGAAGTACCGCACGATCGTGTACGAGTCGTCGGCGCCGACCAGGGTCAGGGCGGTCTGATGCTCGCCCCACAGCTTGGTGTTGGCGTAGACCGACCCGGGCACGAGCGAACCCTCTTCGCTGAACCGGGCTCCCGTGGTTCCCGAACCGTTTCCGATGCCGTAGACGCTTGCCGAGGAGACGAACACCAGCCGCTTCAGCGTGCCGCTGTGCCGAGCCGCGGCATCCAGAACGGACTGGGTGCCGTGGATGTTGGCGCTCAGAGCCGCCACCGGGTTGCGGGTGCACTCCGCGACGTCCGCCAGGGCCGCGGCATGGATGACGTAGTCGCTGCGCGACACCAAGTCATCCATCAGCGCGACGTCGGTGATGTCGCCGACGATGACGTCCGGGTCCCGGGGCGAGATGCCGAAAACGGAGGAGTAGACGGAGACGGATCTGCCGTAAGCGTCCAGCCGTCCCACGGCCAGCGGCTCGGCGCCGACCTCCCGGAGCTTGTGCACGATGCGGCTGCCGACCAGCCCGAAGCCGCCGGTCACTGTGACCGTGGTGCCAGACAGATCGGCAATGAGATCCCTTGTGTTCATGCGGGTCGGCCCTTCTCGACAGTGCCACGCGGCTGCACGGCATCACGCTGCCGAGGACACCACCTGCCCTCCGCCGTGCTCCAGGGGACGACTGTGTGGCCGGTGTGTGCCCGGCCCTGGTGAAGCCTCCTCACTGCCCGGCCGGGTAGGGCATCGTGGAAGGGAGGCATCGGCGATGACACCTCGGGGGCGGCATGGATCTGGACAGGCACCCGCTGGCGCACCTGCGCCGGCTCCACCACTGGTCCATGAGCGACCTCGCCCGCCTCCTGCGCGATCAGGCCCGACGGCGTGGCCTGCGCAGCGGAATCGACCGCAATCGGATCTGGCTCTGGGAAGCCACCAGCACCACGCCGAGCGAGGAGAGCCAGTCACTGCTCGCGGATGTCCTCGATGTTCCCGCCGCCACGGTCGAGCAGCTCGGATGGCCCGACTGGCTGCCCGCCTTCGAACAGCCCGCCCCGTTCAGCCCCTCGGGAAGCCGGGCTGCCCTGAGAGAGGTGCAGATCACCCGCATGGACCGACGATCCTTCCTGGTACTCAGCAGCAGCACCCTTATCGAGGTCGCCGCAGACTGGGCCCGCATCGAGCCACGTCACCTGTCCCAGGCCCTCGACGGGCAGAGCATCGACGGTGAACTCCTGACCTGGCTGGAGCAGCGGTCCGGCGAGCTGCGCGCCCTTGCCGCCGGACCGCACCCGCAGGTCTCCGGTCTCATCGACGCACACCTGAACACCGCCATCGACCTGATCACCCAGGACCGCTACACCGCGGCAGCCGGTCGCCGTCTCCACTCCGTAGCCGCCGACCTCGCACACTGCGCCGCATGGCTGCGCTTCGACGCCGACCGGCACGCCGCCGCCCAACGCCACTGGCAGGCCGCCGTTCACGCCGCGCACCAGGCCGGGGACCGCGACCTCGCCGCCGTCGCCCTGTCCGACCTCGCCTACCAGGCCACCTGGCTGTCCAGGCCCGCCGATGCGATCCAAGTCCTGGAACACGCCCGCTCCCGCACCCGTTCGCCGGCCGCCCGTTCCCTGCTCGACGTACGCCGCGCACGTGCCTGCGCCGTACTCCAGGACCACCAGGCGACCCAGCACGCGCTGACATCCGCGGAGACCGAGTTGAACCGCAGCTGCTCGCGGGACACACCCCCCGTGGTCTCCTGGATGTCGATGGCGGACGTCAACGCCGACGCCGGACGCTGCTGGCTCGACCTCGGCGACCCCGGCCGCGCCGACGCCGCGATCGGCGCCGGACTGGACGAACTCGACCCGCGCCGCTCCCGCACCAAAGCGGTGTTCCTGACCTACCGGGCCGAGGGGTCACTCCACAACCGAGACGCTGCCGCTGCCGCGGCCGATGCCCGTTTCGCGCTCGAGACCGCCCTGGATTCCGGAGCCGCTCGATGCGTCGACCTCGTCTCCGCACTCATCAGCCGCATGGACAACCGGACAGAGCAGCCAGTGATCGAGCTACGCGAGTACGCACGGGAACGACTTGTCGCATGAGCAAGCGGGACTTTCTGCAGGCTCCCTGCCAGGACGTGGTCACCGGACCCGCGACGGTGAAGGCCACGGGAAGCGCGGCGGGAGCCAGCTTCTTGGCCTGGGCGGTGATGACCGGGTCGGAATCGACGGCGTTCACGGCGGTGGCACGTGTGGCCAGGAGCCTTGCGAGGTCACCGCTGCCGGAGCCGCGGCGGGGGAGCAGGGCGTCGCGAGCCCGGGCCCGGCGACGGTCATTGCGGATCGCGGCGGCGCCCCTGCTGCCGGGCGTCGGCGGCTGCTCCGTCCTCGTGTGCTCCGTCGACCCCCGCGTCGTCCTGCGCCGCGTCCGCGTCCGGCTTGAGGGCGCGGACGAGCAGCACTCCGGCGACGATCACGGCGATGCCGAGCCAGGTCGGCCCCGAGCCGAGGGAGAGCATGAGGATGCCCACGGGGACGAGATAGCCGGCCAGCGGGATCATCAGGGCGCCCACCGAGGTCGGGCTGCCGCGGGTCGCCGTGCCGCCGGCGATCCGTTCCCGTACGACGCCGGGGTACCACTCGGTGAAGCGCAGGGCGACGATGATCGCCCCGATCTGGATGAGCCAGTTCGTCCAGATGTTGTCGCTGTCGCGGAGCACGAGGTCCCCGTAGAGGCCGGCGACCGCCGCGACGAGGAAGGCGAGTCCCCACACGGCGGTGATCACGTAGTTGGTGTGCATGAACCCGCGGGTGTTCCACAGTTCGCGGGATACCCGCTCGCGTGCGTACTGCACGGTGAACGGCACGCGGACCGCCATCGAGCCGAAGGCGATGGCCACGAGTGCGAAGTTGGAGAGTTCGCCGGAGTAGGTCTCCAGCCACCGGAGGGTGCCGTCCGAAGCCACCGCCCCGACGATCGCGAGGGCCGCGAAGAAGGCGACGTCGGCGATCTCGAGGATCTTCAGCGACGTGCCCGGGCGCCGCAGCCGGTCGAGGACGACCAGCATCACGGCGATCGCGAGGGCGATGCCGACGGAGAACTCGAACCGGCCGGGACCGACCAGGACCGAGAAGACGATCCACGGGAGCATTCCCACGATGGGGTTGTCGAGGAAGCCGGCGAGTCGGCTTCCCGCCTCGGTGCCTGCGCCGGCGTTCATGAACACGCCCTTCCGGAGACGGCCTACTGTCCAGACTGCGCCCTGACGTGCCGCCGCGCGAGGCGGCCCCGGCGGACCACGCCGTCCGACGGCGTCTGTGGGACGAGGTCGAATCGTGGCCGGTCCGGCGGTTCACAGAAGGGCAAGCGACCGCTTAGTATGCGCTGCGAGCAGTCGTACGCCCCTACACACCGCGGAGGCCCCCGAATGCAGGCATGGCGAGTGCACCGGAACGGCGAGCCGAGCGAGGTGATGCGCCTCGAAGAGGTCGACCGGCCGGAGCCCGGCGAGGGCCAGGTCCTGCTGAAGGTGCGGGCCGCGAACATCAACTTCCCCGACGCCCTGCTGTGCCGCGGCCACTACCAGGTGACGCCGCCGCTGCCCTTCACCCCGGGCGTGGAGATCTGCGGGGAGACCGAGGACGGACGCCGCGTCATCGCCAACCCCGCCCTGCCGCACGGCGGACTCGCCGAGTACGTCGTCGCCGACGAGGCCGCTCTGCTGCCCGCGCCCGAGGCGCTCGACGACGCCGAGGCCGCCGCCCTGCACATCGGTTACCAGACCGGGTGGTTCGGACTGCACCGCCGGGCGCACCTCCAGGAGGGCGAGACCCTCCTGGTGCACGCGGCGTCGGGCGGAGTCGGCAGCGCGGCCGTGCAGCTCGGCAAGGCGGCGGGCGCCCGCGTCATCGGCGTCGTCGGCGGACCGGACAAGGCCGCCGTCGCCCGTGAACTGGGCTGCGACGTCGTGCTCGACCGGCGCTCCGACGACATCGTCGCCGGCGTCAAGGAGGCCACCGGCGGCCGTGGCGCCGACGTCGTCTACGACCCCGTCGGCGGCGACGCCTACGCCAAGTCCGCCAAGTGCGTGGCCTTCGAGGGCCGCATCGTGATCGTCGGCTTCGCGAGCGGCGCCATCCCCAGCCCCGCGCTCAACCACGCCCTGGTGAAGAACTACTCGATCGTGGGACTGCACTGGGGTCTCTACAACCAGAGGGACCCGCGGGCCGTCCTGCGCTGTCACGAGACCCTGACCGAGTACGCCGCCAAGGGCCTGATCAAGCCGCTCATCAGCGACCGGGTCGCCTTCGCCGACGCCGCCGACGCCGTCCAGCGCGTCGCCGACGGGTCCACGACCGGCCGGCTGGTCGTCCTTCCGGAAGGAGCCGCGGCATGACCGACGCCGCCGAACTGCGCACGCGCACCCGCGCGCTGCTGGCCGCGCACCCGCCCGCCGAGACCGACCGCACCGACTTCCTCGAGGCCCGTTTCGACGCCGGACTCGCCTGGGTGCACTACCCCGTGGGCCTCGGCGGCCTCGACGCGGCCCGCTCGCTGCAGGCCGTCGTCGACACCGAACTGGAGGCCGCGGGCGCCCCCGACAACGACCCCCGCCGGATCGGCATCGGCCTCGGCATGGCAGCGCCCACGATCCTCGCGTACGGCACCGAGGAGCAGAAGCGGCGCTTCCTGCGGCCGCTGTGGGTGGGCGAGGAGGTGTGGTGCCAGCTGTTCAGCGAGCCCGGCGCGGGCTCCGACCTGGCCGCACTCGGCACCCGCGCGGTGCGGGACGGCGACCACTGGGTCGTCGACGGCCAGAAGGTGTGGACCTCCAGCGCCCACCTCGCCCGCTGGGCCATCCTCATCGCCCGCACCGACCCGGACGCGCCCAAGCACCGCGGCATCACCTACTTCCTCTGCGACATGACCGATCCGGGTGTCGAGGTCAGGCCGCTGCGCCAGATCACCGGCGAGGCCGAGTTCAACGAGGTCTTCCTCACCGGCGTCCGCATCCCCGACGCCCACCGTCTCGGCTCCGTCGGCGACGGCTGGAAGGTCGCGCAGACCACGCTGATGAACGAGCGCGTCTCCATCGGCGGCATGCGGCTGCCGCGCGAGGGCGGAATGATCGGGCCCGTCGCCCGCACCTGGCGCGACCGCCCCGAACTGCGCACCCACGACCTCCACCAGCGCCTGCTCACCCTCTGGGTGGACGCCGAGGTCGCCCGGCTCACCGGTGAACGGCTCCGCCAGCAGCTCGCCGCCGGCCAGCCGGGACCCGAGGGGTCCGGGATGAAGCTCGCCTTCGCACGGCTCAACCAGGAGATCAGCGGGCTGGAGGTGGAACTGCGCGGCGAGGAAGGCCTGTTGTACGACGACTGGACCATGCGCCGCCCGGAGCTGGTCGACTTCACCGGCCGCGACGCCGGCTACCGCTATCTGCGCTCCAAGGGCAACTCGATCGAGGGCGGCACGAGCGAAGTGCTGCTCAACATCGTCGCCGAACGCGTGCTCGGGCTGCCCGCCGAGCCGCGCAACGACAAGGACGTCGCCTGGAAGGACCTCGCGCGATGAGCACACAGCCCGACCTTCTCTACTCCGAGGCCGAGGACGACCTGAGGGCCGCCGTACGCTCGCTGCTCACCGACCGCTCCGACCACGCCGCCGCCCTGGCCCGCGCCGAGTCCGGGGCGCCGTACGACGAAGGACTGTGGCAGTCCCTCGCCGCCGGTATCGGCGCCGCGGGGCTCCTCGTTCCCGAGGAGCTCGGCGGTCAGGGAGCCGGTCATCGTGAGGCCGCGGTCGTGCTGGAGGAGCTCGGCCGGGCCGTCGCCCCGGCGCCGTACCTCACCAGCTCCGTCATCGCGACCGAGACGCTCCTCGCCCTCGACGTCGAGGACGCCGATGTCGCCGAGCTGATCAAGGGACTGGCCACCGGCCGGACCGCCGCGGTGCTCGCCGTCCCGCTCTCCGCCTCCGCCGGTGCGGAACTCCCCGACGGCGCCGGCGTGCGCGGAGTCGCGGACGCCGCTGCCGCCGACGTCCTGCTGGTCCTGCGGCCGGACGGCCTCCACGCCGTGGAGCGCGGCGATGCCACGGTCGAGCCCCTCGTCCCGCTCGACCTCACCCGGCCCCTCGCCTCCGTCACCACCGGCAGCGGCACGGGCATCCGCCTCGCGGACGCGCGGACGGCACGCACCGCCGTGCGCCGAGGTCTGCTGGCCGGGGCCGGACTGCTCGCCTCGGAACAGCTGGGCGTCGCCGAGTGGTGCCTGGAGGAGACCGTCCGCTACACGCGTGAACGGCACCAGTTCAACCGGCCCGTGGGCTCGTTCCAGGCGCTGAAGCACCGGATGGCGCAGCTGTGGCTGGACGTCGCGGGCGCCCGCGCCGCCGCCAGGAACGCCGCCGACGCGCTCGCCGCCGCAAGCGCCGAGGCGCCGCTCGCGGTCGCCGTCGCCCAGGCCCACTGCTCCCGGGTCGCCGTGCGCGCCGCCGAGGAGTGCGTCCAGTTGCACGCCGGCATCGGTATGACCTGGGAGCATCCCGCGCACCTGCGTCTCAAGCGGGCCAAGGCCGACGAGATCGCGCTCGGCACGCCGGGCCGCCACAAGGAGGTGCTGGCGGAACTCGTCTCGCTGCCCGCCCCTCGATGAGGCGGTAAGGGGCAGTGATCTCCCCACCCCTTTACATGCTGTTTAATTGCGTATCGTTTGCAACAACAGTTGATCTTCAGTAGGGGTGTGGGATCCATGACCGCCCGTTCGATACGCGGCACGGCCGCCGCGACCCTGGCCACCACCGTGGCCATCACCGCGGCGGCCTGCTCGAACCCGGGCAGCGCCGGACCGGGAGCCGCCAAGGACTCCGCCGTCGTCGGCATCGCGTACGAACCGGAGAGCCTCAGCCCGCTCCTGGGCTACGGCAAGGACGGCAACTCCAAGATCTTCGACGGGCTGCTCGCCTTCGACGGGGCGATGAGGCTGAAGCCCGCGCTCGCCGTCGCGCTGCCCGAGGTCGCCGACGACGGCCTGACGTACACGTACCGTCTCCGCAAGGGCGTCACCTTCAGCGACGGGAAGCCGTTCACGGCGAAGGACGTCGTCTTCACCTACCGGACGATCCTCGACAAGAAGACCAACAACCCCAACAAGACGGAGCTCGACGCACTCAAGGACGTCAGGGCCGTCGGGGACGACACCGTCGTCTTCACCCTCAAGTACCCGTACGCTCCCTTCGCCGAGCGCACCGTCCTCGGCATCGCGCCCGAGCACGTCGCCGCGAAGCAGGACGTCAACTCCGGCCCCTTCACGACCCGCCCCATCGGCACCGGGCCCTACGTCCTCACCGGCTGGTCCCGGGGCGAGAAGCTCAGCTTCAAGGCCAACCCCGGCCACTGGGGCGGAGCGCCCGCGGTGAAGAGGTTCACCATGGCCGTCATCAAGGACGACGACGTACGCGCCACCCGGTTGCGGGCCGGCGACCTCGACGGCGCCATCCTGCCGCCCAACCTCGCCAAGGGCTTCAAGGCCGACGGGAGCAGGAAGACGTACGAGGCCACGACGTACGACTACCGGACGGTGACCCTCCCGACCCACAACGAGGTCGCCGGCGACACGGCCGTACGCCGGGCCCTCGACATCGCCGTCGACCGGCGGACGATGGTCGACAAGATCCTCGAAGGGGCCGGAGAGCCCGCTTACGGACCCGTGCCGACCGCAAGCGCGTGGTTCGCCAAGGGCACCGAACGGCGCCACGACCTCGCGGGCGCGAAGAAGATCCTCGACGAGGCCGGCTGGAAGCCAGGACCCGACGGCATCCGCGTCAGGAACGGCGTCCGCGCCGCCTTCCCGCTGTGGTACCTCTCCGGCGACAAGCTCCGTCAGGACCACGCCCTCGCCTACGCCTCCGACGCCAGGAAGGCAGGCCTCGACATCAGGACCCAGGCCGGCGCCTGGGAGGTCATCGAGCCACGGATGAAGGAGGACGCCGTCCTCGCGGGCGGCGGCTCGCCCGGCGACCCCGACTTCGACCAGTACCTGCTGCTGAAGTCCACCCTCGGCGGCGACGGCTTCAACAACATGGCCCGGTACGACAACCCCGCCGTCGACCGGGCCCTCGAAGCGGGCCGCAGGACCGACGACAAGGCCGCGCGGAAGGCCGCCTACGACACGGTCCAGCGCGAGCTCGCGAAGAACCCCGGCTACACCTTCCTCACCCACATCGACCATGTGTACGTCGTCGCCGACCGCTGGGACGGGCTGTCCACCCAGGTCGAACCGCACGACCACGGCCTCGCCTCCGGCCCGTGGTGGAACGTCGAGGACTGGAAGCCGAAGAAGTGACCCGCCGCCCAAGGGGACTTCCCTGGGCGGCGATGGCCCGGATGACGGGACGTCGGGCGCTGTCCGCCGTCCCCGTCCTGCTGGCCGTGACCTTCGCGGTCTTCGCCGTCGCCGCGGCCTCCCCCTTCGACCCGGTCAAGGCGTACACCGGCACCGCCGGACTCACCGCCTCCCAGGAGAACCTCGACCAGATCCGCGCCAACCTCGGCGTCGACCAGCCGCTCCTCTCCCGCTGGTGGCACTGGCTGACCTCGGCGCTGGCCGGCGACCTCGGCGACTCCAGTGTGCTGCGCCGGCCCGTCGCCGAGGTGATCGGCGAACGCCTCGCCTGGTCCGCGCTGCTCGCCGCCGCGGCCTTCACGCTCGCGATCCTGCTCGGCACCGCCCTCGGCGTCGCGGCGGCCCGCCGCAGGGGCGGACTTCTCGACCGCGCGGCCGGCTCCGCCGCCTACATCCTGGAAGCCGCACCCGCCTTCTGGCTCGGGCTGCTCGCCATCTGGTTCTTCGCGCTGGAACTCGGCGTGCTCCCGGCCGGCGGCCTCACCGACACCGCCGACGACACCGTGACCGCCGGCCAGGTCGCCACCCATCTGGTGCTGCCCGCCGCCGTGCTCGGCATCAGCCAACTGCCCTGGTTCTTCCTCTACGTACGCCAAGGAGTCGGCGACGCGCTCGACGAGGACCCGGTGCGCGGCGCCCGCGCCCGCGGTCTCGGCGAACGCACCGTCCTGCTCGGACACGCGCTGCGCTCCGGCATGCTGCCGATGCTCACCCTCATCGGCTCCCGGATCCCCGAACTCATCACCGGCGCCCTGCTCGTCGAGACGGTCTTCAGCTGGCCCGGCATCGCCGCCGCGACGGTTCAGGCCGCCACCTCCGTCGACTTCCCGCTGCTCGCCGCGCTCACCGTCCTGGCGACGGCAGCGGTGCTCCTCGGGAACCTGCTCTCCGACCTGCTGTACGGGCTCGCCGACCCGAGGGTGGGCTTCGATGGCTGACCTCGCATGGCGCTCACGCGGCCGGACCCGGCGCTCCACGCGCACGGTACGGGTCGTGGCCTCCGCCGCGATCGTCACGGCCGTCGTCCTGGCCGTCCTCGTCGTACCGCCGCTCGTCCGGCTCGACGAACAGGCCGTCGACTTGTCGATGAAGCTGCGACCGCCGTCCTGGGAGCACCCTTTCGGCACCGACGACGTGGGCCGTGACCTGCTGCTGCGCTGCGTCTACGGACTGCGGGTCTCCCTGCTCGTCGGTCTGGTCGCCGCGATCGTCGCCACCGTCGTCGGCACCGCCGTCGGCGCGGCGGCCGCGGCGCTCGGCGGCTGGACCGACCGCCTCGTGATGCGCGTCGTCGACGCCTTCGCGTCCGTGCCGCATCTGCTCCTCGGCATCTTCATCGTGGCCATGTTCCGGCCGGGGGTGTGGCCCGTGATCGTCTCGGTGGCGCTCACGCACTGGCTCTCGACCGCCCGTATCGTCCGCGCGGAGGTGCTGTCGCTGCGCGCGCGGCCGTTCGTCGACGCGGCGATCTCCGGTGGCGCGTCACGGTGGCGGGTCACCGTACGCCATCTGCTGCCGGGCGTCCTGCCCCAGGCGGGCCTCGCCGCCGTCCTGATGGTGCCGCACGCCATGTGGCACGAGTCGGCGCTGTCGTTCCTCGGCCTCGGCCTGCCCACCCACCGGGCCAGCCTCGGCAACCTCGTCCAGACCGCGCGGGGCTCTCTGCTCGCCGGCGCCTGGTGGCCGACGCTCTTCCCCGGCCTCTTCCTGATCGTCCCGACCCTCGCCGTCGCCGGTCTCGCCGCCGCCTGGCGCGACCGGCTCAACCCGCGCCGCCGATCGGAGCTGATGCTGTGACCGTCCTGTCCGTGAGCGGGCTGTCCGTGCGCTTCCGGATGCGCGGCGGGCGGCACGTCGCCGCCGTCACCGACGCGTCCTTCGACCTCGCGGCGGGGGAGTGCCTGGCCCTGGTGGGGGAGAGCGGCTGCGGCAAGTCGGTGCTCGCCTCGGCGCTGCTGGGGCTGCTGCCCGGCAACGCGGAGACGGCCGGGTCCGCCGTCGTCGACGGCATCGACGTCCTCGCGGCGGACGAACGCACCCTCGCGCGTACGGTACGGGGCCGGCGCATCGGGCTCGTACCGCAGAGCCCCGCCGCGCATCTGACGCCCGTACGGACGGTACGCGCCCAGCTGGAGGAGACGCTCCGGGCGCTCACCGGCACACGGAGGAAGGAGCTTGCGGCCGCCACCGAGGCCGCGGCCGCGCGGGCTGCCTTCCCGCCCGGACACCTCGACGCGTACCCGCACGAGCTGTCCGGCGGGCTCGCCCAGCGCGCCGCGACCGCGATGGCGCTCATCGGCGACGCCCCGCTGCTGCTCGCCGACGAACCCACCACCGGGCTCGACCGGGACCTCGTCGACCGCACCGTCGACGAACTGCGGCGCCACGCCGACGACGGCCGTGCGCTGCTCATGATCACCCACGATCTCGCCGCGGCCGAGCGGATCGCCGACCGCGTCGCCGTGATGTACGCAGGCCGTATCGTCGAACTCGCGGACGCCACCGGGCTCTTCGGCCGGCCGGGCCCCCGCCACCCGTACACCCGGGGTCTCCTCGACGCCCTCCCCGAACGCGACTTCACCCCTGTCCCGGGCCTGCCGCCCGCCCTCGACGCACTCCCCGCCGGCTGCGCCTTCGCGCCCCGCTGCCCCCGGACGACCGACGCCTGCGGGACCGCACCGCTCCTCACCGCCGGCCTGGCCTGCCACCACCCGGTGACCCCCGTGGAGACCCGCCATGCTTGAACTCGACCGCATCACCGCCGGATACGACCGCCGCGCCCCCGTCGTCCGGGACGTGTCCCTGAGCGTCGCGCCCGGCGAGGCCGTCGGTCTGCTCGGGCCGAGCGGGTGCGGGAAGTCCAGGCTGGCGCGGGTCGCCGCGCTGTTGCACCGGCCGGACGCGGGCCGGGTCGTGCTCGACGGCGAGGAGGTCCGCGGATGGCGGCACCGCGCGCCGCGGGTCCTGCGCACCGCGATCGGAGTGGTGTTCCAGCAGCCGAGGATGTCCGCGGACCCCCGGCTGCGGCTGCGCGACCTGATCGCCGAGCCCCTGCGTGCCACCGGCCGCCGTGCCGAGGCCGCCGGCCGGGTGAGCGAACTGGCCGCCGCCGTGGGGCTCACGGACGACCTCCTCACCCGCCGCCCCCACGAGGTCAGCGACGGCCAGCTCCAACGGGCCTGCCTCGCCCGCGCCCTCGTGCTGCGCCCGCGCTGGCTGATCTGCGACGAGATGACCGCGATGCTCGACGCGTCCACCACCGCGGCCCTCGTCGGGGTCGTCGAGGACTACCGCACGGCGACCGGCGCGGGCCTCCTCGCCGTCGGCCACGACCGCACCCTCCTGGAGCGCTGGTGCGACCGTACGGCCGACTGGGCCGAGCCGGCACCCACCGCCGCCGCACACGTACCGGCCCACCGCGCCCGGCCAGGGCCCCGGTTGAGCGCCGGATGACGGATGGCCGAACTCTTTCCCGCGACCTGCCCGCCGGAGGGGGACGGCACGGATACTCGCCATGTCCTCGCACTCCCGCCCGCACCACAGAGCCCGGAGGCATCATGGCCCGCACCACCCGTCGCCGTGCCGTCACCACCCTCACTGCCGCCGCCTTCGCCGGAGCCGTCTCCGTCGCCACCGGCTCCGTACCCGCCCAGGCTTCCGGACACCCCGGCGCGGGGCGCCCGTTGCGGCGGGCGCACGCCCACAACGACTACCTCCACGCCCGCCCCCTGCACGACGCGCTGGACCACGGCTTCACCAGCCTGGAGGCCGACGTCTTCCTGGTCGACGGGCAGCTCCTCGTCGCCCATGAGCCGGCGCAGCTCGACCCCACCCGCACCCTCGCCCGGCTCTACCTCGATCCGCTGCTGGCCCGGGTCAGGGCCAACCACGGCTGTGTGTACCGCGGTTACCACCGGCCGGTGCAGCTCCTCATCGACCTCAAGAACGACGGCGCGAACGCCTACCTCGAACTCCACCGCCAACTCCGCGACCACCGGCGCATCCTGACCACCTTCGCCCACGGAACCGTTCGCCCCGGCGCCGTCACCCCCGTCATCTCCGGCGACCGTGCCGCCCGCGCCCCCATGGAGGCCCAGCGCGTCCGCCACGCCTTCTACGACGGACGCCTCGACGACCTCGCCGCCCCCGCCCCGGCACCCGCCTCCTTCATCCCGCTGATATCCAGCAACTGGACCCAGAGCTTCACCTGGCAGGGCGACGGCCCGTTCCCCGACGCCGAGCGCGCACGGCTGAACTCCATCGTCTCCACCGCCCACGCCCGCGGTCAGCGCATCCGCTTCTGGGCCACACCCGACGCCCCGGGCCCCGCCCGCGACGCCCTGTGGGCCGAACTGCTCGCCGCCCGCGTCGACCACATCAACACCGACGACCTCGCGGGCCTGCGGCAATTCCTGCGCGCCCACGACCGGTGAGCCACCACCGGTAACCGCCCTGGTCAACAACCGATTTGACGACCACCCGATCGGCGGACACGCCATTCGTCCGTCCGGCGCCTCCACTCCGCCACACTGGCGCCCGAATGCCGCACACTCCGGGTGCGGCGGAGGGAGGCCGGCCATGGCAATTTCGATCTCGGTGGTGCTTCTGCTGCTCGTCCTCGCGGTGATCTTCCTCCGCAACGGCGGGCTGAAGCTGTCGCACGCGCTGGTGTGCGCCCTGCTCGGGTTCTTCCTCGCGGGCACGAGCATGGCGCCCACCATCCAGGACGGGGTCTCCGCCACCGCCGAGGTGGTCGGCAAGCTCAAGCCCTGACCCTCCGTCCCGCGCCGCTCGGGCCGCTCGGGCCGCTCGCGGCGCCCCGGGCTGCGGGCGACAGGGCGCCTCTCCCGGCGTTCAATGGAACGTATGCATGCCGCGAAGGCCGTGCGACTGCGCCGTAGCCGCTCACTCGCCGTATCGGGCCTGGCCGTACTGCTCACCGCGGCGACGGCCCTGTCCTCGGGTGCCGCCGACCCGGGCCCTTCGCCCAGCCCCACGCCATCACCGTCGGAAGCCGCCCCGAAACCACCCCCGGACCAGCCGCCGCCGCTGCTCACACAGGCCGATGTGGACCGCGCCGTCGCCCGCCTCGACGGCGTCGTGCAGGACATGATGAAGCGGACCGGCGTACCCGGAACCGCCGTAGGTGTCGTGTACAAGGACCGGGTGGTGTACCTGAAGGGTTTCGGCAAGCGGCATGTCGGTGAACCCGCGGCCGTCGGCCCCGACACGGTCTTCCAGCTGGCGTCGCTGTCGAAGCCGGTCAGCTCCACCGTCGTCGCCGGGGCCGCCGGCGACGACACCGGCGTCTGGGACGAGCCGGTCGCCGCACACCTGCCCGGCTTCGCCCTCAAGGACCCCTGGGTGAGCGGCCACGCCACCGTCACGGACCTCATGTCCCACCGCAGCGGACTGCCGGACCACGCCGGTGACCTGCTGGAGGACCTCGGCTACGACCAGGCGTACATTCTCGGCCATCTGCGGTACGAGCCCCTCGCCCCGTTCCGCGCGAGCTACGCCTACACCAACTTCGGCTTCACCGCGGGCGCGGAGGCCGTCGCCCGCACCAAGGGCGTCAGCTGGCAGAAGCTCAGCGAGGACACGCTCTTCGGCCCCGCCGGCATGAACTCCACCAGCACCACCTTCGCCGACTACGCCAAGGCCCGGAACAAGGCCGTCGGGCATGTGAGGAACGCCGACGGCACCTGGCAGGCGAAGTTCGTCCGGGACGCGGACGCACAGGCACCGGCCGGCGGCGTCAGCTCCACCGCGTCCGACATGACGCGATGGCTGCGGCTCCAGCTCGCCGACGGCACGCTCGACGGCAGACGGATCGTCGACGCGGAGAACCTGGAGCACACCCATCTGCCGGAGATCGTCTCGCAGCCGCCGGCCTCCCCGGCGGGCCGCACCGGCTTCTACGGCCTGGGCTGGAACGTCGGCTACGACGACCAGGGGCGGCTCCGCCTCAGTCACTCCGGCGCCTTCGACCTCGGGGCCAACACCAATGTGACCATGCTCCCCGGCGAACGACTCGGCATCATCGTCCTCACCAACGGCCGCCCCGTGGGCCTCGCCGACTCCGTGGCCGAGGACTTCTTCGACACCGCCCAGTACGGGAAGCCCACCCGGGACTGGCTCCCGCTCATCGCCGCGGTCTACGCGCAGGAGGACCGGGCAGCGGTCTCGCCCACCGACTACGCCGAGCCGCCCGCCGTCCGGAAAGCGGCACGCACCGACAGCGCGTACACCGGGACGTACGACAACGCGTACTACGGAAGGGCCGTGGTCACCACGGACGAGGACGGGCTCGTCCTCGAACTCGGCCCCGCACCGAAGCGGTACCGCCTCAGCCACTACGACGGCGACACCTTCAGCTTCGCCACCACCGGGGAGAACGCGGTCGGCCCGACCGGCGTCACGTTCACCTTCGGGGAGGGCAAGAGCGCGGACAGGCTCCGCGTCGAGTACCTCGACGAGACGGGCCTCGGCACTTTCACGCGCCGCTGAACCGCTGAACCGCTGACCGGGCAGTGGCTCCGGGGCCCATGCCGCGTTGTTGCACGGTCATGAAGGACCCATGAAACCCCCCGCGTCTCCATGGACACTTCACGAAGTCGGCTCTAGCGTCGGACGCGGCGCGACTGACGAATCGTCAACAAGGAGTCGCATTGTCCCGAAGAGCGCTGTTCCGCGCACTGGCCCTGACCCTGGCCTTGGCCCTGTACGCCGTCACCGTACCGGCCCCCGCCGCACAGGCCGACGAGATCCCCAAGGCCCCCGGCCACCGCCTCGTGAGCGCCTACGAGGGAGCACCCGCCACCGCCCGCCCCGTTCCGGGCACACCTCCGCCGCAGCATCCGTATCTCGCGCCCAACGGCCGCAGCGGCATGCACGCGGACGCGGCCGGCAGCGGCACCCACCCCTTCCCGGGCCCGCTCGGCGACCACCCGACCGTGACCAGCGAGCAGATCGCCCCGCTCGGCGGCGAATGCGCCACCGCCACCTTCGCCTCGGCCGGCCGACTCGTCACCGTCTGCGGCACGTTCTCCGGCTTCCTGCTCAAGCTCCTCGATCCGCGCGGCCTGGACACGCTCGCCGAGTACCAGCTGCCGCAGCGCCCCTCCACGGTCGAGGCCATCACCCGCCTCGACTTCTCGAAGATCTTCAAGGACACCTCGGGCGGCGCCTACTTCTACCTCGACGACCGGGACCGGGCCGTGCTCGCCGACTCACGCGGACACCTTCTGCGCGTGGCGCACGAGCGGTCGCCGGACGGTTCCTGGCGGTTCGTGGTCGAGGACGACTGGGACCTGACGCCGTACGTCCCGCACGACTGCGTCAGCTGGACCAACCTCCACCCCAGTGGTATCTGCGACCCCGTCACCTCCGTGATGCCCGACTGGCAGGGCCGCATCTGGTGGGTCACCCGGCTCGGCCGCGTCGGCACCGTCGACCCGGAGACCTCGGCCGTCCGCTCGGTGCGGCTTGCGGGCGAGGAGATCCAGAACTCCTTCTCGGTCGCGCAGGACGGCGTCTCGATCGTCTCCGACCACGCCCTCTACAGCTTCGTCGCCGGGTCGGACGGCACCCCGCGCATCCAGTGGCGCCAGACGTACGACCGCGGCACCGGCACCAAGCCCGGGTCCGTCAACCAGGGTTCGGGCACCACACCGGACCTCTTCGGTGACGGCGACCGCTATGTCGCGATCACCGACAACGCCGACGAGCGGATGCACGTCCTCGTCATGCGGCGAGGCACGGACGTCCCGGCGCAGCAGCGGCTGGTCTGCAAGGTCCCCGTCTTCGGCTCGGGCGCCTCCACGACCGACAACTCCCTCATCAGCTGGGGGAACAGCCTCGTCGTGGAGAACAACTACGGCTACGAGAACCCCTTGTCGCTCACCTTGGGCCGCAGCGTCGTCGGCGGCGCCACCCGCATCGACGTACGCGAGGACGGCAGCGGCTGCGACACCGTCTGGGAGAGCGACGTCCGCTCACCGTCCACCGTGCCCAAACTGTCCACCGCGAACGGGCTGCTCTACTTCTACGAGAAGAGGCCCCACGGCCTCGGCATCGACGCCTGGTACCTGACCGCCGTCGACTTCCGCACCGGGCAGCGCCGCTGGAGCCGGCTCACCGGCACGGGACCGCAGTACGACAACAACTGGGCGCCCATCACCATCGGTCCCGACGGCACGGCGTACGCGGGCGTCTTCAACGGCATCGTCGCCGTCCGGGACCGGCAGGCCCCGGGCGACGGGGGCTGAGCGGGGGCCGGAACCGCGGATGCCCGGGGCCGTATCAGGGTGGGCCCCGGGCATCCGCCCGCACATCACGTGATGTTCGGCATCTCGCCCTCGGTCGTCGTGACGTCGATGACGGCGAACGCCGCGCCCTGCGGGTCGACGACGGCCGCGAATCTGCCGAAGGGGCTGCTCATCGGCCCGAACACCGGCTTGCCGCCCAGCTTCTGCGCGGTCGCCACCGCGGCGTCGCAGTCGGGGACGGTGAAGTACACCTGGATGTACGACGGGACCTCGGGCGGGAAGTCCTCGTCGGACATCTTCATGCGGCCCAGTACGGGGTCCGCGCCGAGATCGAAGAGCTTGAAGTCGATGCGCTCGTCCTCCACCGTCTTCGTGCCGTAGCCGAAGACCGCGGGGAAGAACGCGTCGGACTTCTCGGGCTCACGGGTGAACACCTCGGCCCAGCAGAAGGCGCCGGGCACGTTCGTCGCCTGGAAGCCCTCGTGCGTGCCGGGCTGCCACAGGCCGAACGTGACACCGCCGGGGTCCCGGGCGAGGCACATGGTCCCGAAGTCGCCGATCGCCATGGGCTCCATCAGCACGGTGCCGCCGCTGCGCCGGATCTTCTCGGCGGTGGCGGCGGCGTCCGGCGACGCCAGGTAGAGACACCACTGCGAGTGTGCGTCCTGTCCCGGCATGGGCGGAACCACGGCGGCGACCGCCTTGCCGTCCGCGTACGCCTCCGTGTAGTCGCCGTACTCCGACGCCGTCTCGCCGAAGGTCCAGCCCAGGACCTCGCCGTAGAAGGTCTTCGCGCCCTCCACGTCGGTGAACATCGCGTCGGCCCAGATCGGTGTGCCCTCGGGTGCTGCAGCCATGACGATGACTCTTTCTGCCGTCCGGTGGGAGGTCCTACGGGCAACGCTAGTCAGCGCGCCCCTGCCGCGCGCGGTGACGCCGCTGTTCACGCGCGGGAGAAGACCCCGATGCCGTTCGGTACCGGCCGCTCCGCCCCGCCGCTCGGATGGTTACGCACCGTGACCGAACCGGCTCCGGGATCGCGGGTGACCAGCGTCGACGAACCTCCGCCGTCCAGACTGAACGCGTCGACCGACCCGGCCCGCCGCATCACGGCGGCCAACTCGGCGATCGTCAGCCCGGTCCTGAACTCCGGAGCGCCGTCCAGCGCGAGCAGCAGGAGCGTGCGCCCGTCGTCGGCGATCCCGGCCGCCGAGCGCACCGCGGCCGTGTCGGCGTCGAGCCCGGGCAGCGGCGCTCCGCCCCGCAGGACCGGATAGCCGCCCACCGCGAACCGGTACGGCTGGCCGGAGCGCGCCTCGACGAGCCGGTGCCGGATCGTCACGGCGTCACCGACGTGCAGCTTCCGCAGCTCCACCGCCCCGGCCTCCCGGCCGACCAGCACTTCGGCGTCCGCGGCGATGGGACCGCCGCCCGGGGTGGCGGCGGCCGAGACGACACGTCCACCGCGCACGGTCACCTCGTGCGTCACCGTGCTGCACGGCGCCGCCCGGTCGGTGTCCGTACCGCAGGTCGCACGGACCCGTGACACCGAGCCCCAGTCGGAGGTGAACGCCCCGACCGAACCCACGGGCAGCGCGTACTGGTTGAGCCCGCCGAGGGCCAGCTGACCGCCCGGAGTGCGCAGACTGCCGTCGAGGGCCAGCCGGCCGAGTCGTGCCCGGTGCTCGCCGTCCACGCCGATCACCTCACGCGTGGAGGTGCCGGGCGGCAGCACCGGACCGAACCGCTGCCCGTCCGGCACGGCCGCCTTGAGCTCCCGGCCGTCCGCGATCGCGGGCCCCACCGAGGCCCCCGTCGCCTCGACACCGGGATGCTGGGTCTCGGTGATGTTGAAGAAGTCGCCGTTCACCCCGCCGACCGCACCCCTGCCGCCGGCCAGCGTGGACAGCGTGGCCCGCGCACCGACCGCGCCCGGATACAGCAGTCCGACCGAAACCCGCGGATCGTGCAGGTCCACCGACAGCAGATGGGCCCTCGCGGGGCCCTTCGACGCCGCGATGTCGAACTGCCGGTACCGGACGCCCGGCGCGAGCCTCGTCCAAGCTCTCTCCCCGGCCGCTGCCGGGGCGGCGGCCACGAGCCCGGTGGTGGCCAGGACGCCCCAGGCCACCAGCAGGCCGAGAACCGTACGGAACCGAGCATGACGTGCCGTCACTGCGCCCCCAACTGTCCGGTCGACTCTCCTGATTCACCGGAGAGTTGACCAGACGCGGGAGGGCTACGAGCCGACGAGCCGGGAACGGATCAGAAAACGCACCCCTTCGGGTGCCTCGAGTGAGAATCCGCTGCCGCGGCCCTCGACGACGTCGACGATAAGGCGGGTGTGCCGCCACGCCTCGTACTGGCTCGCCGACATCCAGAAAGACACCGGCTCGGTCACTCCTTCGACCGACAGCCGCGTCAGCAGCACATCCGAACCGCCGGTCCTGAACTCGCCCTCCGGATAGCACATCGGCGCACTTCCGTCACAGCAGCCACCCGATTGATGGAACATCAGCGGACCGTGGACGGCCCGCAGCCGCCGCAACAGCTCGGCGGCCGCGGGGGTGAGCTCGACGGGCGGAGATCCGTTCGGGTCCACCATCGGAACCCCCTCTCGGCGTGTCGGTGCCCCAGCCAACACCGCGCAACGTTGCGAGGCGGTTGCATGCCCCGTCCCACGCGTGCAGCCGGCCGCGGGGTACGTCGCCGACGCGGGCCGTCAGCCCTCCAGGCGCTCCAACAGCCCCGGCAGACCGGCGAAGGAATCCACGACGTGGTCCGGCGAACCCGACGCGGCCCGGTGCGTTTCGGGACGGTACTTCCCCGTCCTCACCAGAACGCCGGTGAGTCCGTGGCGCTGGGCGGCGAGCACGTCGGACTCGATGTCGTCGCCCACCATGAGCGTTTCGGAGGCATCGGCGCCGAGACGGGCCAGGGCGGCCGCGAAGAAGGGGCCCGCGGGCTTCCCCGTCACCTCGGCCTCGACACCGGCCGCCCGCTCCAGGCCCGGCAGAAAGGCGCCCGAGTCGAGGTCGAGCCCCGACGCCGTACGCCAGTACAGATTGCGGTGCATGGCCACCAGATGGGCGCCCCGCTGGAGATGGGCGAAGGCGCGATTGAGCGCCGCGTACCCGAACTCCGGCCCCGCGCCCCCGACGACGACCACGTCGGCGACACCCTCCTCGTCCGGGCCCATGACGGTGACACCCGCGAAGTCCTCCCCGATGTCACCGCTGTTGAGCAGCAGACAACGCGCCCCGGGGAAACGCTCGGTGAGATAGGCGGCGGTCGCGACGGGGGCGGTGAGGACGTCGTCGGCGGTGACCGGGAAGCCGGCCTCGGCCAGCACCGTCGCGATGGAGTTCCGCGTGCGTGAGGTGGTGTTGGTGAGCAGCGCCAGGCGAAGGCCCCGCTCCCGCAGTCGCTCCAGCGCCGTGACCGCGCCCGGAAGGGGCTCCCAGGACACCGTGAGCACACCGTCGATATCGATCAGGACCGCGCCGACCCGCTGCATGAGCTGACGGTACCGAGGGCCGGTGGGCGGACCAAGCAGATCCGCCGCGCCCGGCCCGGGCCCGCGCCCGGGCCGGGCATGCGTCCGCGGTGTGAGCCCGGCTCGGGACACGGGCTCACACCGCGGGTCTCAGGTGCCGACCCGGCCGTCCGTCACGGCGCGGGGTCGAGCACGACCGGCAGCTCCACGAGGCCGCGGAACGCCGGGAAGGGGACCTCCATCCACTTCGGCCCCGCCGAGGGATCGGCAGGCGCGATCCTCGGGAACCGGCTGAACAGGCCGGTGAGGGCCAGTTGCATCTCCAGCCGGGCCAGCGGCGCGCCCAGGCAGTAGTGACTGCCGTGGCCGAACCCCAGATGCGCGCTCTGCGCGTTCCCCGGTCGTGTCACGTCGAACTCGTCCGGGGAGTCGAACTTCAGCGGGTCACGGTTGGCCGAGAGGAGCGCGATCTGCACGAGGGCACCCTTCGGGATCCGCGTACCGCTGATCTCCAGGTCCTCGGTGGCGAACCGGAACGTCGCGCTCTCCACCGAGCCGTCGTAGCGCACCAGCTCGTCCACGGCGGGTCCGACCAGCTCCGGGTTCTCCTGCACGGCACGCAGCTGTGCGGGATTGGCCAGGAAGTGGTACACGGCGTTGCCGATGAGGTACGCGGTCGTCTTGTGACCCGCGAACATCAGCAGGAACGCCGTCGAGACCAGCTCGTTCTCCGTGAGGCCGCCGTCCTTGTCCTGGGCCTCGGTGAGCGCGCTGAGCAGGTCCTCGCCCGGGCTCCTCCGCTTGCGCGCGATGAGCTCGGTGAAGTAGGCGTGGAGATCCTCCTCCGCCTTCTGCTGGGCCCGCTTGGACTCCTCGCTGAAGCCCGTCTGCGCCACCGTGGTGGACAGCCGCTGCATAACGGACCGCTCCTCGGGCGGTACGCCGAGCAGCTCGCAGATCACGGTGATCGGCAGCGGGAACGCGAACGCGGGCAGCAGATCCACCGGCTCCCGGGTCGGGCATGCGTCGAGCAGCTTCCCGACGATGTCCTGGATCTTCGGCCGCAGCGCCTCCACACGGCGCGGCGTGAACTCGGAGTTGACGAGCTTGCGCAGCCGCGTGTGCTTGGGCGCGTCGGAGTTGAGCATGTTGTCGTCCAGTGCCACCGACGAGTCACCGAAGATCCTCCGGTACGCGTCCATGGCCCCGTACATGTCCTTGCTCAGCCGGGGATCGGACAGGGCGGCCCGGGCGTCCTCGTACCGTGTGATCAGGTACGTCTCGATGCCGTGCGGCGGTTTCATCGGGCAGACGGGCGCGGTGTCCCGTAGGTGTGCGTAGACCGGGTGCGGGTTCCGCCGGAACTCGGCGGTGCACTGCTCGGCCGCGGCGACGGGGTCTTGCGTGGTGGTCACGGACGGCTCCTGAGGTCGAAGAGGGCCTCGGCGTTGCCGCCGAGGATGCGCTGCTGCGACGCCTTGTCCACAGGCAGCTTCTCGATCATGCGGATGAGGTCCTCCAGCGGTGCGGACATCGGCGGCGAGTCGCTGCCGAAGAGCATCCGCTCGGGCCCCAGGACCTCCGCGTTGAGACTCAGGTGCGCCGGGCTGAACGGGCTGGTGTCGACGTACATGCGCTGCAGTGCGGCGCCGGGGTCGGCCGACCGCGGGCTCGACGGCGGGGGACCGCCCGCCGGGGCGGCGGGCCGCCCCGACGGCGCTTGCGACGGCGCTCCGGACGGAGGGCCCGAGGGCGCCCCCGAGGGCGCGCCCCCGCCCCAGTGACGGGGGCGCGCCGCCGTCTGCAGGCGCTCCGGCAGCAGCGCCATCGCGCCGCCGCCGGTGGCGCCGATCAGCCGCAGACCGGGGTACCTGTCCAGCCATCCCGCGAACGCGATCATGGCCATGGCCGTGCCGACATCGCCGAACCGGCCGATCTGCTCGACGAAGCCGATGTCGTCGACCCGCTCCGTGCCGATGGGTTCGGCCGGGGCGTGGACCATGACCGGCACTCCCGCCTCGGCGGCCAGCGCGAAGAAGGAGTCGGACCGCGGCGAGCCGAGCAGCTCGCCGTGGACGCTGGAGGGGGTGATCAGGCCGACGAAGGCGGGGTCGGCCAGGGTCTCCCTCACCCCCTCCAGATGATCGTCGTCGCCGAACGGGTTGGCGTAGACGTATCCGCGCAACTGGTCGGGGAACGAGGCGATCAGCCCCGACATCCAGGCGTGGAAGCCACGGAGCCGGTCTCGCGGCTGCTTGAAGTTGTCGACGCCCGGGACCCGTGCCATCGCGCCGGCGCCCACCGGGCTGCCGATGATGGTGAGGTCGATCCCGGCCTGGGCCCGTGCGGCGAGCATTCCGTCCACGTCGGTCAGGCTGGGGGGCATGGGGAAGCGTTCGGCCGCCTCCGGTGGGGACAGATGTCCGTGGATGTCGATGATCATGTGTGGCTTCCCGGTTTCGGTGTGAGGGCGCGGGTGACCGCGGCACAGTCCTCGTCGCCGAGTCCTTGCTCGGTGGCGCGGACGTGGGTCTCCGCCGCCGCGGCGGCGAGCGGCAGACGCAGTCCGGCCGCCTCTGCCTGCTCAGAGGCGAGCATGAGGTCCTTCGCCATCAGGCGCAGCCGGAAGTCCGGCTCGTCGAAGCGCCCGGTGGCCAGGCGCCTGGACTTGAACGCCATGACCGGGGAGGCGAAGCCGCTGCCCGCGATCGTCTTGAGAACGAGCCGCTTGTCGAGACCGGAGGCGGCCGCCAGTTCGGCGGCCTCGGCCAGGGCCTGCACCTCTATACCCATGAGCAGGTTGAGGAGCAGTTTCATCCGCATGCCGGAACCGAGTGCGCCCAGATGGACGACCTCCTTGCCCAGCATCTCCAGCAGCGGCCGGCCGGCGGTGAACACCCGCTCCTCGCCGCCGACGAACAGCCGCAGCTCGCCGTCGCGGGCGTGCTCCCGGTTGCCGAGCATGCCCACGTCCATGACGGAGGGCGCGTTCCCGGCGATGCGGACGACCTCCTCGGGGGCGACGGTGCTGGCGCAGATCAGGGCGCCGGGGTAGTCGCCCCTGGCCAGGACCCCGTCAGGGCCGCGCAGTACGGTGCCGAGGGCCTCACCGTCGGCGACGGTGCAGATCGCGGCGCTCGTTCCCTCGACGGCCTCGCTCGGACGGGCCGCGGCGAAGGCGCCGGCCCTGGCGAGCGGTTCTGTCCGCTCGGGGGTACGGTTCCAGACCCGTACCTGTATGCCCTGGTCGAGAAGGCGGGTGGCAAGGCCCGTGCCCATCGTGCCGAGGCCGAGGACGGCGACGGGGCCGTTGGTGGTGCGCGTCATGACGTCTCCTTCACGGTCTCCTTGACGACCCGGAACCGCAGCGACTGCGTCGAGTCGACCCATTTGCGAAGCGGGGCCACCAGCGCGCGGTGGTCCTCGCTCTGCTGCCAGGCGAAGAAGTGTTCGGGAGTCTCCCATTCGCTGGTGATGACCCACTGGCGGGAGTCGTCAACGGGCTCTCCCAGCCTCTCGATGATGTGACCGGGAGTTCCGGCGACGGATTTCCGGAGCTTCTCGTACATCTCCAGGAATCCTTGCTCACCGCCCTCGATCACACGGACCGCGAAAACCACGGACAACCTTTCGGCCATCTGGCCGTTCTGCACAGTGCCCATGTCTCCTCCTGATGGTGAGATCTGGCAGGACACGCTTTCTAAGGACTCATGGCGCCAGTAGCCACGCAACTCCAATGGGTGCACGACCCAGTGGGGACAAGGGCTTTCCCTTACTGGTTAGACCGTCCGGGTGAGTCCGGAAGGCCCCCTGGGCGGGGCGGATTTGAGCTGGGCCGAACGTGCTTACGGGTGCGGGGGACGGCCCGTCGGTCGAGGCCCTTCAGGCGATCGGATCCCGGTTGCAAGCCGTTGGGGGCACATTCCCCGGCGCATCGGGAGGACACGTTCCCGCGCATGCGACGACGTGATCAAGAGGGCCTATGAACTGTTACCGCTCGTGATGTGTGTGCGCGGGCATTCGGCAGTTCCTCGACCACTCCCGGGAGTCGTAGATGTCCGTAGCCCCATCCCCAGGAGGGTCGGATCCCGCGCTCGGCAGGGCGCGCTCCGTTCCCCGGACCCGGACGCTGTCCCGGTCCCGGCGCTACGTGTCCTGGGCCCTCGGGGCGCTACTGGTCCTGGGGCCGGTCCCGGCGGCGGTGGCGGCACCCGCCGACACGAAGCCGGTGACGGCGGAACCGACGAGGGCCGAGGCGGCGACGGCCGAGCAGAAGGCAGCCAAGGCGGACGCGGCCAAGGCGGACGCGGCCAGGTCGAAGAAGCCGAGCGCGACGAAGCCGAGCGCCAAGAAGCCGGGCGCGGGGAAGCCGAAGCCGCGGCCGAAGCCGCCGCGCTTCCCCTCGACTGCTCGGGCAACACCATCTACGCCCTGCAGAACGGCGCCAGTGCCTCGGACGACGGCACCCTGCTCGCCCTCAACGCGAGCACCCTCGCCGGTCCCACACCCACCGTGACGGCGACCTTCGTCAGCAAGATCCCCCAGGGCGGCATGACCAACGCCCTCGGGATCCTCCCGGGCGGAACAGGCGCGTATCTCGTCAACCGCACCGGCACGGCGTCGTCCATCGTCGTGCACGGATACGACGCCGCCTCCGGCACCTGGACCAAGTACCCCGGGACCACCCCCGGCGACGGGGTCGTGGTCGTGGCCGGCGCGATCGACCCGGCCAGCCGCATCTACTACTACGCCGCCCTCGGCACCGGCACGACCACCACCCCGGGCAAGGTCACCGTCTACGGTTTCAACACCCAGACGAACACCGCGATCCCCGGCGTGATCGCCACCTTCGACCTGCCCATCACCAGCCGGTTCAGCGCCAACGGGGACATCGCCTTCGACGCGTCCGGCAACCTCTACATCGTCACCTCGGCGAACAGCTCCAACAACGCGGCGATCGGCGTGGTCCCCGGACCGCTCCCCACCACCGGCTCCGCCACCGGGGTCGCGCTGACCGACACCCTGCTGACCACCATCAACAACCCCCAGCAGCGTCAGTACAACGGGATCGCCTTCAACAACAGCGGTGAGCTCTTCATCGAGTTCAGCTCCCCCGCACCGTCCACCGCGACCTTCCTGCAGGCCGTGAACCCCAACAACGGCGCGCTCATCGGCCAGGCGAAGCAGCTTTCGGACACCACCTTCGCCTCCGTGGACCTCGGTGCCTGCTCGACCAATCCGACGCTGACGCCGCAGAAGAACATCGCCGGCCGGTTCGCCACGTCGACCACCTCGAACGACCAGTTCGAACTGTCGATCACGGGTGGCGGCATCAGCAGCGGCAACACCGCCACCACCACCGGCACCACCACCGGCACCACCACCGGCACCACCACCGGCGTCCAGTCACCGGCCGCCGGACCCGTCATCGGCGTGGCGAACACGACGTACACGCTGACCGAGACCGCCGTGTCCGGCGGCAGCCTCGACAACTACACATCGACGTACGCCTGTGTCGACACGGCCAACGCCAACGCACCCGTCACCTCGGGCACGGCCACCTCGTTCGAACTGCACTTCCCCGCCACCCAGCAGGGGGCGAACAGCCCCCGCATCCTGTGCACCTTCACCAACACACCGAAACCGGCGGCCCCTTCGCTGACGTTGGCGAAGTCCGTGGAGCCGGTGTCGGTGACCGCGGCGGGGCAGGTGGTGACGTACCGGCATGTGGTGACGAACACGGGCAATGTGACGTTGTCGGGTGTGGCGGTGAGCGAGACGGTGTTCTCGGGGACGGGTACGGATCCTGAGGTGTCGTGTCCGGGGACGTCGCTCGCTCCGGGGCAGTCGATGGAGTGCACGGCGACGTACGGCGTCACGCAGGCGGATGTGAACGCGGGGGAGATCGAGAACACGGCCGAGGCGACGGGCACTCCGCCGTCGGGCCCGGCGGTGACCGACACCGCGAGTGCGTCCGTCACCGCCCAGCAGACTCCGGTGCTGTCACTGGTGAAGACCGTCGTCGGGGACGGCGGCCCCTTCCGTTCCGGCGAGATCCTCACGTACTCGTACCTGGTGCACAACACGGGCAATGTGACGCGTTCGCCCTGATCGCGGAGCTGACCGTGGTGAAGACGGTCTCCCCGTCCGTGGTGACGGCCCCGGGCCAGCGCGTGGACTACCGCTTCGTGGTGACGAACACGGGGAACGTGGCACTGGCGAACGTGACGGTGAACGAGACCGCCTTCACCGGATCCGGCCCACGGCCGGACGTCTCGTGCCCCGACGCCGCCCTCGTGCCGGGTGAGCAGATGACCTGCACGGCGAACTACGAGGTCACCAACGAGGACATCCGCGCGGGCTCCGTGCAGAACACGGTCACGGCCACCGGCACACCGGCCGGGCTTCCCCCGGTGACCTCGCAGCCGTCGAGCGCCACGGTGACCACCCCCGGGCATCACGGTGCGGTGCTGAAGCTGAAGAAGTCGGCCTCGCCGAGCAAGGTCACCCGGCCCGGCAAGCGGGTCGAGTACCGCTTCGTCGTCGAGAACACCGGCACGCAGGCCCTGACCGATGTGCGGGTGGAGGAGACGGAGTTCACCGGGAAGGGCCGCGATCCCGAGGTCTCCTGCCCCGGCACTTCCCTCGCGCCGGGCGAGCGGATGACCTGCACGGCGTCCTACGAGGTCACCAAGGGCGACATCCGGGCGGGCTCGGTGAAGAACACGGCCATCGCGACGGGCACGCTGCCCGCAGGCTCCGAGGTGACGTCGAACCGGTCGAGCGCCAAGGTGACCACATCGAAGGGCCACGGGGACCACGACCACGACCACGATTCCCACGACAAGAAGCGGCCCGATCACCACCGGCCTTAGCACCACGGCCTGACCACCACCGGCACGGACAAGGGCCGGGTCCTCGACACACGTCGAGGACCCGGTCCCTGTTCGTACGGTCGCGGCCCCGGCGGCGTGACACAGCGGCGAGGACGCCGTGTCAGGGCCGGGCCGAGGACGTCAGCCGTTCAGCGCCGCCGCCACCACGGACCGGGCCTCCTCCTGCACCTGCGTGAGGTGTTCGGGCCCGAGGAAGGACTCGGCGTACACCTTGTACACGTCCTCGGTGCCCGAAGGGCGTGCGGCGAACCAGGCGTTGGCCGTGGTCACCTTGATGCCGCCGATGGCCGCACCGTTGCCCGGAGCGTGCGTGAGCACGGCAGTGATCGGTTCTCCGGCGAGGGTGTCGGCCGTCACCTGGTCGGCGGAGAGACGGCTCAGTACCGCCTTCTCCTCGCGGGTCGCGGGGGCGTCGAGGCGCGCGTACGCCGGTGCGCCGAACCGGTCGGTGAGCGCGGCGTAGTGCTCGCTCGGCGTCCGCCCGGTCACGGCCAGGATCTCCGAGGCGAGCAGGGCCAGCAGGATGCCGTCCTTGTCGGTGGTCCACACCGAGCCGTCGCGGCGCAGGAAGGAGGCCCCGGCGGACTCCTCGCCGCCGAAGCCGATGGTGCCGTCGGCGAGCCCGTCCACGAACCACTTGAAACCGACCGGTACTTCGACCAGTTCACGGCCGAGGTCGGCCGCCACCCGGTCGATCATGCCGGACGACACCAGCGTCTTGCCGACGCCGGTTCCGGCCGGCCACCGGTCCCGGTGGTCGAAGAGATACGCGATGGCGGTGGCGAGGTAGTGGTTGGGATTCATCAGCCCGCCGTCGGGGGTGACGATGCCGTGCCGGTCGGCGTCGGCGTCGTTGCCGGTGGCCACCTGGAAGCGATCGCGCCCCTCGATCAGCGACGCCATCGCGTACGGGGAGGAGCAGTCCATCCGGATCTTGCCGTCCCAGTCCAGCGTCATGAACCGCCAGGTGGGATCGGTGTGCGGGTTGACGACGGTCAGATCGAGGCGGTGCTCCTCGGCGATGCGGCCCCAGTACGCGACGGACGCGCCTCCCAGCGGATCGGCGCCGATGCGCACTCCCGCGGCCCGCACGACGTCCAGGTCCAGCACGGACGGCAGGTCGCGCACATAGGCGCCGAGGAAGTCGTACCGCCCGGTGGTGGGCGCGGCCAGCGCCCGGCTCCAGGGCAGCCGCCGTACGTCCTTCAGTCCGCCGGTGATGATCTGGTTGGCACGCTCCTGGATCCAGCCGGTGGCCTCGGAACCGGCGGGCCCGCCGTTCGGGGGGTTGTACTTGAAACCGCCGTCGGACGGCGGATTGTGCGAGGGCGTGACCACCACGCCGTCGGCCAGGCCGGAGTCGCGCCCGCGGTTGTGGGCGAGGATGGCGTGCGACACGGCCGGGGTGGGGGTGTAGCCGTCGGCGGCGTCGATGAGCAGGGTGACCTCGTTGGCCGCGAAGACCTCCACGGCGGTCACCCGGGCGGGCTCGGAGAGCGCGTGGCTGTCGGCGCCGAGGAACAGCGGCCCGTCGGTGCCCTGTTGGGCGCGGTACTCGCAGATCGCCTGGCTGGTCGCGGCGATGTGGTCCTCGTTGAAGGCGGTGGCGAGGGAGGACCCCCGGTGTCCCGACGTGCCGAAGGCGACACGCTGGGCGGGGTCGGCCGGATCGGGGTGCAGGGCGTAGTACGCGGTCACCAGCCGAGCCACATCGATGAGGTCCTCCGGCCGGGCCGGCTGTCCCGCGCGCTCGTTCGGCATGCGCCCTCTCCTTCGCGTCACTCGGTGCGATCAGTGCACGAGTCATGATCGCCTGTCGGTCGTGTTTCGTCCGGTTGCCCCTCCGCGGGACCCTCCGGTGAAGCCTCCAGGCAGACATGCCCACCGTGGGGACGTACACCCGTGGCGGGTGGTGGTTCTCCCGGGCCGGCCGCCGGCCGGGGGACCGGGCGGGCGCTCTCGTCCCTCGCCGGCAACTGCCGGGTATTCAAGGGTTCTTGTGAGAACTCGTGGAGCACGGGGCGTTGACCAGTGCGCATGCGGCTGCCAGACTCGCGGGGCGGTAATTGGTTTAGACCACCTTCGTCATCTGTGTGTGCCCATTGGAGACACCATGAGAACGAGCAGGATCGCGCGGGGCGCCCCGCTCGCGGCCGCGTTCACCGCCGCCGCCCTCGGGCTGGGCGACCTGACACCGCCGTCCGACGTCGCGTCACTTCCCGTCGCCTCGGCCCTTCCCGCCGTCGTACCCACTCCGCAGTCCCTGACCCGTGCCGGTGAGGACATCGTTGTCACCCGCCGGGTCGTCCTCGTCGCCGACGAGGACACCGACCCGGCGGCCCGGGCCCGTCTCGTCGAGGTCCTCAAGGCCCACGGCGCGGCACGCGTCGACGTCACCGGGCCCCGCACGTCCGCCCCGGCCTCCTCGCGGGACCTGACCGTGCTGCTGGGACCGGCGTCCCGGCCGGACATCGCCGCGGCCCTGGGCACCACCCGCGTCCCGGCACAGGCCGAGGGCCATGCGATCCGGGTGGGCGTCGGCCGGCACGCTCCCGGCGTGGTGGCCCTCGGAGGCCATGACGCCGCCGGGCAGTTCTATGCGGTGCAGACCCTGCGCCAGCTCTTCCGCCCCGCCACGGGACCCCGCTGGAAGATCGCCGGGGTCCGGGTCAGCGACCATCCCTCCATGGCCCTGCGCGGCACGATCGAGGGCTTCTACGGGCAGCCCTGGACCCACCAGGAGCGCCTGGACCAGATGGACTTCTACGGCGACGTGAAGGCCAACACCTATGTCTACGCCCCCAAGGACGACCCGTACCACCGCGGCAAGTGGCGGGACCCGTACCCGGCGGACAAGCGATACGAACTCGGCGAACTCGTGCGCCGCGCCGGCGAGAACCACGTCCGGTTCACCTTCGCCGTCTCTCCCGGCGAGTCGATCTGCTACTCCGACCCCGCCGACCGCGAGGCGCTCAAGGCCAAGCTCCAGGCCCTGTACGACCTCGGCACCCGCGCGTTCTCCATCCCGCTGGACGACATCAGCTACACCAAGTGGAACTGCGAGGGCGACGCCACCAAGTTCGGCGCCCCCGGGCGTGCGGCGGCCGCCGCGGCGCAGGTCGATCTGCTCAACGACGTCCAGAGGAACTTCGTCGCCACCCACGAGGGCGCCCAGCCCCTCCAGATGGTGCCCACCGAGTACGGCGACCTGACCGACACCGCGTACAAGCAGACGATGCGGGCCGAACTCGCGCCCGAGGTCGTGGTGATGTGGACCGGCACCGACGTCGTCCCGCCCAGCATCACCAACGCACAGGCGGACGCGGCGTCCACGCTCTTCGGCCGCAAGGTGTTCGTCTGGGACAACTATCCGGTCAACGACTTCGGCAACACCAGCGGCCGACTGCTGCTCGCCCCGTACGACAAGCGCGAGGCCGGTCTGTCCGAGCATCTGAGCGGCATCGTCGCCAACCCGATGAACCAGCCGTACGCGAGCAAGGTCGCCGTCTTCGGCGCCGCCGACTTCGCCTGGAACGACCGCGCGTACCGGGCGGGTTCCACGTGGTCGCGGGCGATGTCCTATCTCGCGGGCGGTGACCGCAGGGCGACCGAGGCCCTGCTCGTCCTCGGCGACCTCGAACATCTCGCGCCCACCTTCGGCTCCACCCCCTGGCAGAGCCAGGCGCCGCGGCTCGCCGCCGAGGTCTCGGACTTCTGGGCCGCCTGGGACGGCGCCGACCGGGACAAGGCGATCCGTTCGCTGCGCGGCTACGCAGAGGAGATCGAGCGTGCGCCGGCCGTCATCCGCGGCGGCGCGGTGCAGCGGGGGTTCGTCGCCGACGCCGGCGCCTGGCTCGACGCCACCGAGCTGTGGGGCCGGGCGGCGGTGAAGATGATCGACGCCCTCGCCGCCAGGAACGACGGCGACAAGGACCGGGCCGACAGCCTGGTGGCCGAGTCCCGTGCGCTGCAGAGCCGGGCCAGGGCCGTACGGACCGTCCCGGCCCGCAACACCTGGGGCGAGGTCCAGCCCAAGGTCGGGGACGGCGTTCTCGACACGTTCCTGGCGCAGGCCGACGTACGGATCAGCCTGTGGGACGTCGCCGGAGGCGGCCACAACCTCGCCCTCGCGGGTACCGCCACCGCGTCCGGTGTGGAGCAGGACCTCGACCGGTTCACGGCCGCCAAGGTCAACGACGGCGACCCCGGCAGCCGCTGGGCGTCCGGATACAGCGACGACTCCTGGGTGCAGATCGAGCTGGCGGCCCCGGCGCGTGTCGCCGCGGTCACCCTCGCGTGGGAGTCCGCCTGCGCGTCGGAGTACGCCGTGCAGACGTCGACCGACGGGACCGCCTGGACGACCGTCGCCACCGAACGTCCGGAGTCCTGCGGCAACGACGTCGTGCGACTGCCCTCCGGGAGTGAGCCGGTCCGCTATGTACGGATGCAGGGAGTCGAGCGCGCGACGACCTGGGGCTATTCGATCTACGAGTTCGGCGTCTACGGCGCCGTTGATCGATCCGGGTGACCGTGTCCGGTGACCGAGCCCGGTGATCCGACCGGGTGCACTGGCCGGGTGATCAACGTGCCGGTGGCCGTCGACCCGCGGGTCGGGCACGGTCACCGGCCGGGGCGCGTCATGAAGGGCCAGGGCGCATCATGAAGAGATGGCGAAGGCGACGATCCTGACCGTCGACGACGATCCAGGGGTCTCCCGGGCCATCGCCCGCGACCTGCGGCGCCAGTACGGCGACCGGTTCCGGGTCCTGCGCGCGCCCTCGGGCGACGAGGCCCTCGAAGCCCTGCGTGAGCTGAAGCTGCGCGGTGACCCGGTGGCCGTGATGATCGCCGACTACCGCATGCCCGCGATGAACGGCGTGCAGTTCCTCGAAGCGGCCATGGATCTCTTCCCCCGGGCGCGGCGGGTGCTGTTGACCGCGTACGCCGACACCGGGGCGGCCATCGACGCGATCAACGTCGTGGACCTCGACCACTACCTCCTCAAGCCGTGGAGCCCGCCGGAGGAGAACCTCTACCCCGTCCTCGACACCCTGCTGGAACTCTGGGACACGGCCCCCGACCCGGACGCTCCCGAGACGCGGCTCGTCGGCCATCGCTGGTCGGCGCCCTCCTTCGCCGTGCGGGAGTTCCTCGCGCGCAATCTCGTTCCCTACCGGTGGATCGCCGCCGACGAGCCCGAGGGCACGGAACTGCTCGAAGCGGCCGGCCTGACCGCCGCGGACGTCCCGCTGGTGATCACGACCGACGGCAAGACGCTGCACGCCCCCACCGAGGCGGAACTGGCCGAACGGGTCGGCCTGAGCACCAGCCCCGCGTCCGACTTCTACGACGTCGTCGTCATCGGGGCGGGCCCGGCGGGCCTGGGGGCCGCCGTCTACGCCGCCTCGGAGGGCCTGCGCACCGTGCTCGTCGAGCGCAGCGCGACCGGCGGACAGGCGGGCCAGAGCAGCCGCATCGAGAACTACCTGGGCTTCCCCGACGGGGTGTCCGGAGCGCAGCTGACCGACCGGGCGCGCCGGCAGGCCGCACGCTTCGGTGCCGAGATCCTGAGCGCGACCGAAGTGGTGGCCATGGAGGCGGCGGGAGCGGGACGCGTGCTGCGTTTCGCCGACGGCACCTCCATCGGCGCGCACACCGTCGTCCTGGCCACGGGTGTCTCCTACCGGCGCCTGGCCGGGGCGCACCTGGACTCCTTCAAGGGCGCGGGCGTCTTCTACGGATCCGCCTCCTTCGAGGCCGCCAACTGCCGGGGCGACGACGTGTACATCGTGGGCGGCGCCAACTCGGCGGGCCAGGCCGCCGTCTACTTCTCGCGCTACGCCGGGGCCGTCCATCTGGTGATCCGCGGCCCGGACGTCGCCCGGTCGATGTCCCACTACCTGATCCAGCAGATCCAGGCCGTCCCCAACATCCGCGTCCACACCTGCACCGAGGTGACGGCCGGCGACGGCTCGGGTCACCTGGAGAAGCTGACACTGCGCGACAGCCGCACCGGAACCGTCAGCACCGTCGACGCCACCTGGCTGTTCGTGTTCATCGGCGCCGAGCCGCAGACGGACTGGCTGGACGGCCTGGTGGCGCGCGACGACCGCGGATTCGTTCTCACCGGACCGGATCTGCCCGCGGCGAGCAGCCGGTCGCCCCGGTGGCCGCTGACGCGCGCTCCGTACCATCTCGAAACCAGCGTCCCCGGAGTGTTCGCCGCGGGGGATGTACGTGCCGAGTCGGTCAAGCGGGTCGCCTCGGCGGTGGGTGAGGGAGCGATGGCCGTCACTCTCGTACACCGCTACCTGGAGGCGCAATGACCGCCTCGACGTCTCGGAGCGCGCTGACGCCGGACGAACTGCGCACCCTCTTCCTCTTCGAGGCACTCGACGACGAGAAGCTGTCCTGGCTGGCCGAGCGCGGACGGGTCGAGGTGCGGGACGCGTCGACCGACGTGTACACGCAGGGCGAGAGCGCGACCTGCTTCTTCGTGCTGTTGAGGGGCGCGGTCGCGCTCAGCCGTCATCTCCACGGCGACGACATCGAACTCAGCCGCACGGATCAGCGAGGCGCCTACGGGGGTGCCACCCAGGCCTACCTCGGTGACCGGGTGGACCAGGTCTACGCCCACTCGATGCGCGCGATCACCGACGCGGAGTTCTTCGTGCTCCCCGCGTCGGAGTTCGCCACCGCGCTGCGCACGTGGTTCCCCATGGCCCTGCACCTCCTGGAAGGGCTGTTCCTGGGGACGCGCGCCATCGACGTGATCGTGGGCGAGCGCGAACGGCTCCTGGCGCTCGGTTCGCTCACCGCCGGGCTGACCCACGAACTCAACAACCCCGCCGCCGCGGCCGTCCGGGCCACCGACACCCTGCGTGACCGGGTGGCCAGGATGCGGCACAAACTGGCGCTCGTGGCGGACGGCCGGATCGACGGCACACGCCTCCATGAGCTGGTGGAGATGCAGGACGCCGCGGTGCGGCGGACGCTCCAGGCGCGGAAGCTGTCGGCGATCGAGGCGGCGGACGCCGAGGACGAACTCGGCGACTGGCTGGAGGACGCCGGTCTGGACAACGCCTGGGACATCGCTCCCGTCCTGGTCTCCGGCGGCATCGACTCCGCCTGGCTGGACGAGGCCACCGAGGGGCTCACGGACGAGAACCGCCTGGCGGCGGTGAGCTGGCTCAGCTACACCGTGGACACCGAGCTGCTCATGGGGGAGATCGAGGACGCGGTCCGGCGCATCTCGGGACTGGTCGACGCGGCACGGCAGTACTCCCAACTCGACCGCGCCGCGCAGCAGCCCGTGGACCTGCATGAACTCCTCGACGCCACCCTGGTGATGTTCCGGGCGAAGATCCCCGGCGGTGTCCAGGTGGTGAAGACGTACGACCAGGACCTGCCGCACGTCCTCGCCTACGGTGCGGAGCTCAACCAGGTGTGGACCAATCTGATCGACAACGCGCTCGCCGCCATGGGCGACAGCGGCACCCTCACGCTCGCCACCTGGCACGACGAGGACTGTGTGCACGTCGAGGTGCGGGACACGGGGACGGGGATCGACCCCGAGGTCCGGCCACGGATCTTCGAACCGTTCTTCAGCACCAAACCGGTGGGCGAGGGCACCGGGCTGGGACTGGACATCTCCTACCGGATCGTCGTCGACAAGCACGGCGGAGACATCCGCGTCGAATCCCGCCCCGGCGACACACGCTTCCGCGTCTCCCTGCCGCTCGCCCGGCACGCGGCCGCAGAACCGGCCTGAGAGCCCACACATGGCGATCACCTGCGCGTGGCGCGAGCCTGGGAGGGAGGGCCCTTCGGCGAGCACCGGCGGCCGGAGTCCCGACAGCAACCGAAATCGACCGAGAGCGATCGAGGAGCGGCGCCATGGCGGACGACCGGATTCCCGGGATCGACCCCACCTCGCACCCCAGCGGCGACGGCTGTGTCGAGTGCCTCGCGGGTGACGGGCCGGGCTGGTGGATGCATCTGCGGCGGTGCGCCGAGTGCGGCCACATCGGCTGCTGCGATTCGTCCCCGTCCCAGCACGGCACCCGCCACGCGGTCGCATCGGGCCACCCGTTCCTCACCAGCTTCGAGCCGGGCGAGAACTGGTTCTGGAACGCGCAGACCGAGGAGTACTTCGAGGACGGCCCGAAGCTCGCCGGCCCCGACTGCCACCCGCTCTCCCAGCCCACTCCCGGACCGGCGGGCGCCGTCCCGTCCGGCTGGGAGCGGCACCTGCACTGACACGGTGTTCCTCGCGGAGGTGACGTCGCCATGGCCCGGCCGATCATCGTGGGGGTCGACAGATCTCCGGAGAGTGTCGCCGCCCTGGAGTGGGCGGCCGAGGAGGCACAGCTGCGCGGAAGGCCGCTCCAGGTGCTGCACGCATGGGCGTGGCACCCGCTGCCTCCGGCGTCCGTGCCGGCCGGCACCAGCGAGCACGAGTGGGCGGAGGGGGTGCTGAACGAGGCTCTGGAGCATGTCTCCGGGATCTTCCCCGGGCTCCCGGTGGAGGGGGAGCTGGTGTCGGGGGCCGCGCGGGACATGCTCGTGGCGGCCTCGTCGAGAGCGGAGATGCTGGTCATCGGATCCCGTGGCATCGGGACCCTCACCGGCTTCCTCGTGGGTTCCGTGGGCCTCGCCACCGTTGCCCGTGCGGAGCGACCGGTGGCGCTCGTCCGCCCGGCCGCCGCCGCGGGCGCGGCGGAGACCGCCGGTGGCGGGGCGCCGCCCGTCGTCGTGGGGCTGGACGCGGCCCATCACGCCGACCTGCTGATCGAGTTCGCCTTCGAGAGCGCCAGGGTCCGCGGCCTCGCCCTTCGGTTCGTGTACGCCTTCAGTCCTCCGACCATCCATGAGCGCCTGGCCGGTGACCTCGAATCGCCCTACGGCCATGTGCTGAGGCAGGAGCGGCAACAAGCGCTGGAAGCCGCGCTGAGCGGCTGGCGCCACAAGTACCCGGAGGTGCCGGTGGCCGAGGAGGCCGTACCGGGCAAACCGGCCAGATTGCTCCTCGAAGCCGCGCGGGAAGCCCGCCTGCTGATCCTCGGGCGGCCGCGGCGCCCCGCCCGTACCGGGGCGCACGTGGGCCCGGTCGTCCATGCGGCGCTGCACCACGCCCCGTGCCCCGTGACTGTGGTACCCCACGACTGATCCACGCCCCGTGCCCCGTGACTGTGGTACCCCACGACTGATCCACGCTCCGCGCCCTGTCACTGTGGTGCCCCACGACTCATCCGGACGTCGCGCCCGGCGGGAATGGAGCGCCGGTCCGCGTTGTCGAAGAGTCCGGGGGTGTCGGGAGAGCTGGGCCGGTAGGGGGCCGGCGAGGGGCTGGGAGAGGGGCAGCATGCTGGAGGCGGTGGGCCTTTCGGCCGCCGAGACCGAGGTGTACGGCGCGCTCGTCGTCGCCGTGACGTCGTCGGCTCGGGAGATGTCCGCGACGACGGGCCAGGACGAGAGGAGCGCGGAACGGCTGCTCCTCGCGCTGGAGGAAAGGGGCCTGGCCCGCGGGGTGGAGGACAGCCCCGGGCGGTTCGCGGCCAATCCGCCCGATGTGGCTCTCCTGCCGCTGCTGGATCGTCGCGCGGACGACCTCGACAAGGCACGCGCCGCGGTGAACGAGCTCATGGAGAACTACCGCCGCAGCGCCTGGAGCCGTGACGCCGGCGAGGTGATCGAGATCATCAGCGGGGCCGGGGCGCTGCGCCAGCGCCTGCGGCAGGTCCAGGACAGTGCCCGCCACGAGCTGCTGTGGTTCTGCAAGGCGCAGTACGTCGCGATGCCGTCCGGCACGAATCGCTCGGAGTTCGAGGCACTGGCCCGGGGGGTGGGCTACCGCGTGCTGTACGAGCAGGCGTTCTTCGACGACTCCGGCTCGGTTGACAACGTCGTCAGGGCCGTGCGCGCCGGGGAGGCAGCCCGCGCGGTGCCCGCGCTGCCGCTGCGGATGGCGATCGCCGACCGGAGTCTGGCCATCTGCCCCCTGGCGCCGGACGGTCCGGCAGGCAATCCGCGTGACGTGAGCACGGCCGTCGTCCGCGGCAGCAGCCTGGTGGAGGCGCTCGTCGCCCTGTTCGAGCGCTACTGGGAGGTCGGCGCCCCGCTGCGGGTGACTCCGGAGGGCCAGATCGGCGGGACCGTTCTGTCGGCGGACTCCGCCGCGCTGACCCCGGAGGACCAGCACCTGTTGTCGCTGATGGTCGCCGGCATCACCGACGATTCGATCGCCGGGCAGCTCGGCGTCAGCAAACGCACCGTCCAGCGGCGCATCCAGGGTCTGATGAACCTCGCCGGCGTCGCCACCCGGATGCAGCTCGGATGGCATGCCGCGCGCCGCAACTGGCTCTGAGCGTGCGAGATGCGGCCGGCGAATCCGCCGGCCGCACCTCTCCGGGCGGCTCCGTGTTCTCCCGCCCCCACGCGGGTGATCACGTCACCCACGCCGCCCGGGGCTTTCGGCTACCGCACGCCGAACGCGCGGACCACCGTCTGGTCGACGTCGTTGCCGCTGCCGTCCCAGGCCTTGACGCGCAGGGAGACGGAGTCCGCGTGGCGGAGCACGGAACGGTCCAGCCGCACGTCGTACGTCCCGCTCCCGCTCCCGCTCCCGTTCCCGTTCCCGCTCTTCGAGACCGGCACCTGGACCCAGTGCGCGCCGTCGTCCGTCGACGCCCAGACGCGCATGCCCGCGATGCGCGCGCCCGTCCAGCCGTCCTGATGACGCGCCGTCACCCGGAACTTCGCCGACGACGAGCCGTCGATCTCGTTGCGGACGTCGACCGGCACGTCGTAGTCGAGCATCACCAGCGGCATCAGCTCCCGCTCGCCCGCCGCGGGCGGCGTCGACCGGAACGACCACGAGGTGTCGGTCCGCGTCGAGTACGCCCAGGAGGGTGAGGTGCGGGAGGTCTCCAGCCGCAGCCGGTAGGAGCCCTTGTCCGACCCGGCCGGGAAGGCGCCCCACGGCCAGACCTGGTCCGCGAGCTGGGTGCCGTCGCGGTAGAGCCGGGTGCGCACCTTGTCGGTCTCGTCGTCACCGGCGAAGGCGTAGTGCCCGTCGCCGTCGGCGAACTCCGCGAGCCGCAGGTCGAAGGTGTCGGCCGCACGCACCGAGCGGAAGGCCGGGTTCCCGGCCGGTGCCGCCGGCCGGACCACCGCGCCGTACCAGTCCTCGCGCAGCCGCTGACCGGCCGCGTACTGGTGCAGCCCGCCCGTCATCCCGCCGCCGAGGGAACCCCACAGGTTCCACGGGGACTTGTGGGTGACCCTCTCCAGCCACACGGTGTCGCCCGCGCTGACCGTCTCCGTCCGGGCGGACGGCAGCTTCACGGAGGACTGGGTCTCCATCACGAACGACGTGCCCTGCCAGGGACGCCACGCGAAACGCTGCTCGCCGGTCCAGCCCTCGGCTCCGGGCCGGTGGTAGCGGGCCTCGACCGTCGCCGTCGCGGTGTCGCTCACCTGGTAGGAGAGCCGGGACCGCACCGCTTCCTTCTCGATGAGCGCGAGGTCGTAGAGGTGCGGGCTGGCGGACGTTCCCGACAGCTCCAGCGTCGTCTCCCGGTGTCCCTGCCGCTTCAGCCATGCCGCGAGGGCCTCGCCCTGCTCCTGCGGGACGTGCATGGTGATGAGCGGGTCACGCTCGCCCGTCGGGGTCCACGGCTGCCACACCGGCCCCGGGAACTCGTTGATGATCATCAGAGCCGCGGCCCCGGTCCTCGCCACGGCCGCCACCTGGTCGGGGAACGCGCCGTTGGTGCGCATCAGGACCGCCTTGCCGCGCAGGTTCTTCC
The DNA here is from genome assembly GCF_036181745.1 of Streptomyces sp. NBC_00259. NCBI lineage: Bacteria > Bacillati > Actinomycetota > Actinomycetes > Kitasatosporales > Streptomycetaceae > Streptomyces > Streptomyces sp. NBC_00259. The sequence continues at coordinate 7,374,001 of NZ_CP108080.1, forward strand.
CCGGCAGCGACTCGGGCTCCACGAGGACGACCGGCAGCCTGCGGGTGCCGTCCACACCGGGCGAGTAGTTGAACAGCACCGGGTTCAGCTCGGGAGCCCCGCTGCCCTGGACCCGGGCCATCAGCCGGGGCGCGACCATGCGCCACCGGGAGTAGAACTCGAAGGTCCCCTTCGCGGTCTTTGCGGTCGGAGTGGCGAACACCGTACGGATCGAATCGAACTCCACCGTCGTGCTGGCGATCTTCCGGATGCCGACGGCCCGGTACGCCCCGAAGTGGATCATTCCCTGCTGTTCGGACGCCTTGGGCGTACGGACCTCGATCGGCTTCGCCGTACGGGCGTCGAGGACGACCTCCATGTCCCGGTCGAGCGTCAGCTCGGGCCGCAGCACCTGGGTGAGGTTCCAGCCCTTGACCGTGTCGCCCGGCACCAGCGCCTTGAGGAAGTAGGTGTCCGCCGGGAGCGTCACCTCGACCGTTCCGTCCCTGGTGAACGCGAACAGGTCGTAGCGGTGGTCGGAACCGTACATCTCGAGGACCGGCACCACCCCGGGGCGGCCTTCGCGGTCGATGAACCGCAGTGTCAGCTTCCGCATCGCGCCCCTGACCGTCAGCGAGACAGCCGTGTGCACGGCGGCCGTGCCGTCGTCCGGGGTCGCCGTCAGATAGCCGGAGTAGCGGCCCAGCGGCACTCCGGCGGCGCGAGCGGTCACCGGCACCCGCACGGTCTCGCCCGGGGCGACGGTGACCGACGACGAGCCCGCCGTGAAGGCGCCCGTCGGCGCGGCCGTACCGTCGTGGTCCTTGACCTGCAGCGACAGCGCCAGCCGCACCGGCCGCTCCGAGACGTTCGTGTACGAGACGTCCTGCGTCACACCGGCGCCGTCGGGCTCCTGCATGCCGAGGTTCACCGTGCCGGTGGCGACGACACCGCGGCCGAAGGCCCCGGCCACGTCCAGCCGGCCGCCGCCCTGCTCGTCCACGCCCTGACCCGCGACCGTCTTCGACGAACCCACGAGCGCGTTCTTGATGGCCTCCGGCGTCCAGGCCGGGTGGCGCTGCGCCAGCAGCGCGGCCGCACCGGCGACATGCGGGGTCGCCATCGACGTTCCCGACGCGGCGGTGTAGAGGTCGCTCTCCGGACTGCCCATGAGCGTGCCCGCCGCCCGCGCCGCGACGATGCCGACACCCGGCGCCGTCAGGTCGGGCTTGACCGCGTCGGCCGCGCCGACGGGGCCGCGGCTGGAGAACTCGGCGAGCGAGTCGTCACGGTCGACGGCGCCCACGGTCAGGGCGCTCGGGGCCGTGCCGGGCGAGCCGACCGTCTGCGTCCCCGGGCCCTCGTTGCCCGCCGCGACGACGAACAGCGCGCCGGTCTCCTTGGTCAGCGCCTCCACGGCCGTGACCAGCGGATCGTCGTCGGACGCCGGGCCGCCGAGGCTCATGTTGACCACGCGGGCGCCCGAACGGGCCGCCCACTCCATGCCGGCCAGGACGTCGGAGTACGAGCCCGAACCGGTGTCGTCCAGCACCTTGCCGACCACCAGCTCGGCATCGGGCGCGACACCCTTGCGGGTGCCGTTCGCCCCGGCGCCCGAACCGGCGATCGTCGCCGCCACATGGGTGCCGTGACCGACGAGGTCACGCGTGCTGTCACTCGCGCTGAAGTTGCGTGTCTCGCCCACCCGGCCCGCGAGGTCGGGATGGGCGGCGTCGATGCCCGTGTCCAGAACGGCGACCTTGACGCCCTTGCCGGTCACGCCGGTCTTCCAGACCTCGGGGGCACCCACCTGCGCCACGCTGCGGTCGAGCGAGACCTTCACCTTGCGGTCGAGCCAGATCTTCTCCAGGGCGCCGGCCAGCCGGGGCGCGGCCGAGGCGGTACGGGCCTTCTGCGCGCCACGCGCGCCCACGGCCTGCGCGTCCTTGTCGGGTGTGCCCCTGACGGCCTTCCAGAAGTCGTCGAGTTCACCCTTCGCCGCGTCGACCGCGACACCGTCGACGCTGTCGAGCACCCGCCGGCGTTCCACCCCGGCCGGCGCCTTCTGCGCGGAGAGCCGGGCCGACGCGCCGTAACGCAGCAGCAGCGGCAGCTGCTTGGCGTGGGAGTCGTCGTAGCCCTGCTCGATCAGGCCGGTGACGTCGAAGAGTGCGGCGTCCAGCTGCCCGGAGGACAGGTACGGGACGGCGTTCACCGGGGTGACATGGATCCGCCCGTCGACCTCACGGGTGCTGAAGCCCCCGCTTTCCCGGCCATGTGCCGGAAGGACACTGGCCACTTGGCGGCCGTCCGCGTAGCGGCTGACCGTGACACGGTCCCCGGTGATCAGCGTGACCGTGTGGACGGAGGGACGCGGGTCTCCCGACGGCGCGGCACGGCCCGGTCGGGGCTGCTGCGCGGCACCGGGTGCGGCCATGCCCACCAGGACGGCCGTGAGGGCTGCGATCGCCACCGAGCGGTGGTGCGGCGAGCTCGTGGCGAGCCGCAACCATCTGTTCGTTGATCTCATGGACGGAAAGAGTGGCGGCGCGGAAGCGGCCAGTCAGCCACTGGTGCCTGTCCACCCCGCGCCAAGTCACCTTTACGCCATGTCGCCGGGCCCGGCCCGGCAGTGGTGCCTACGAACCGACCCTGCGCTTGTTCCACACGTCGAAGCCGACCGCCGCCAGCAGCACCAGTCCCTTGATCACCTGCTGGTAGTCCGTGCCGACGCCGACCAGCGACATGCCGTTGTTCAGCACGCCCAGCACCAGCCCACCGATGACCGCGCCCAGCACGGTGCCGACCCCGCCGCTCATCGAGGCGCCGCCGATGAACGCCGCGGCGATGGCTTCGAGTTCGAAGTTCACGCCCGCCTGCGGGACGCCGGCGTTCAGCCGGGCCGCGTACACGACTCCGGCCAGGGCGGCGAGCATGCCCATGTTCATGAAGACGAGGAAGGTGACCCGCCTGTCCTTGACACCGGAGAGCTTCGCCGCGGCCTGGTTGCCGCCGAGCGCGTAGACATGGCGGCCCACGACCGCGTTGCGCATCACGAAACCGAAGCCGATGAGCAGCGCGGCCAGCAGCAGCAGGACCACGGGCACGCCCCGGTAGCTGGCGAGGGTGAGCGTGAAGGCGAGGACGGCGGCGGCCATCGCCACGCATTTGGTGAGGAACAGCGAGCGTGGCAGGACGTCGAGTTCGTAGCTCTGCTGCCGTCGGCGGTCGCGTACCTCCTGTGCCACGGCGAAGACGATCAGCACCAGCCCGAGCAGCAGTGTCAGATTGTGGTAGTTGGTCTGCGGACCGACCTCCGGGAGATAGCCCGTGGAGATCTCCTGGAAGCCCTCGGGGAAGGGGCCGAGGGAGCGTGACCCGAGCAGGATCTGCGTACCGCCCCTGAAGAGCAGCATCCCCGCCAGCGTCACGATGAACGACGGGATGCCGACGTACGCGATCCAGAACCCCTGCCAGGCGCCGGCGGCCGCCCCGATCGCGAGCGCGATCACCAGGGCGAGCACCCACGGGACGTCGTGCTCGACCATCATCACCGCGCACGCGGCCGAGACGAATGCCGCCAGCGAGCCGACCGACAGATCGATGTGACCGGAGATGATGACGATCATCATGCCGATGGCGAGGACCAGGATGTAGCTGTTCTGGAGCACCAGATTGGTGACGTTGTTCGGCTGGAGCAGCACGCCGTCGGTCCAGATCGCGAAGAGCGCGACGATCAGCGCGAGCGCGATGAGCATGCCGTACTGGCGCATGTTGCGGCGCATCGCGTCCAGCAGCAGGCCGGCGATCGCGGTCCTTCCCGGTGCGTCGGAAGGGGGTGCGCCGTGCGGAGTCTCGGTGGTGACCGGGCCCATTTCTGTTACCTCTTGTCCATGGTCATATGGCGCATCAGCACTTCCTGGGTGGCCTCGGCCCGGGGGATCTCCCCGGTGAGGCGGCCGGCGGCCATGGTGTAGATGCGATCGCACATCCCGAGCAGCTCGGGCAGTTCGGAGGAGATGAAGACGACGGCCTTGCCCTCGGCGGCGAGCCGGTCGATGACCGTGTAGATCTCGTACTTCGCCCCGACGTCGATGCCGCGCGTCGGCTCGTCGAGGATCAGCACATCGGGACCCGCGAAGATCCATTTGCTGAGGACGACCTTCTGCTGATTGCCACCGGAGAGCCGGCCGACCTGCTCGAAGACGGTCGGAGCCTTGATGTTCATGGTGCGGCGGTACGACTCGGCGACCCGGGTCTCCTCGTGCTCGTCGACGACACCGCGCCGGGACACCTTGGGCAGCGCGCTCATGGTGATGTTCCGGCCGATGGTGTCGATGAGGTTGAGGCCGTAGTGCTTGCGGTCCTCGGTGACGTACGCGATGCCGTGTCCGACCGCCTCGGGGACGGTCCGGGTACGGATCTCCCGGCCGTCCTTGAGGACGGTGCCGCTGACGCCCCGTCCGTAGGAGCGTCCGAAGACGCTCATCGCGAGTTCGGTGCGGCCCGCGCCCATCAGTCCCGCGATACCGACGATCTCGCCCCGCCGGACCTGGACCGAGACACCGTCGACGACCTTGCGCTGCTGGTCGATGGGATGGTGCACGGTCCAGTCGCGGACCTCGAGCGCCGGATGCGCCCCGGTGTCCCCCTCGTACGGGGTCCGCTCGGGGAAGCGGTGGTCGAGATCGCGCCCGACCATGCCTCGGATGATCCGGTCCTCGGTCGTCGAGTCGGCGCGCACGTCCAGGGTCTCGACGGTGCGGCCGTCCCGGAGGATCGTCACGGAGTCCGCGACCCGCGCGATCTCGTTGAGCTTGTGCGAGATGATGATCGAGGTGATGCCCTGCTGCTTCAGCTCCAGGATGAGACCGAGGAGTTTCGCCGAGTCCCCGTCGTTGAGCGCGGCGGTCGGCTCGTCGAGGATCAGCAGCTTCACCTCCTTCGAGAGCGCCTTCGCGATCTCCACGAGCTGCTGTTTGCCGACGCCGATGTCGGCGACCCGCGTCTGCGGATGCTCGTTCAGTCCGACCCGCTTGAGCAGCGCCGCCGCGTGCTTCAGCGTCTCGTTCCAGCTGATCACCCCGCGCCGTGCGTGCTCGTTGCCGAGGAAGATGTTCTCGGCGATCGACAGATAGGGGACCAGGGCGAGTTCCTGGTGGATGATGACGATTCCGCGCCGCTCGCTCGCGCGGATGTCCTTGAAGGCACACGCCTCGCCCCGGAAGCGGATCTCGCCCTCGTAACTGCCGTGCGGATGCACACCGCTGAGGACCTTCATCAGTGTCGACTTGCCCGCGCCGTTCTCCCCGCAGACGGCGTGGACCTCGCCCTCGGCGACGGTGAGGGTGACGTCGGAGAGTGCCCGGACCCCGGGGAAGGTCTTGACGATCGAGCGCATCTCCAGGACGGGTGCGGCTGGTGCGGTCACGTCAGGTCACTCGCCTTGATGTAGCCCGAGTCGACCAGGACGGACCGGTAGTTGGACTTGTCGACGCTGACCGGGTCCAGGAGGAAGGACGGCACGACCTTGACCTCGTTGTTGTAGGTCGTGGTGTCGTTGACCTCGGGCTTCTTGCCGCCCAGGACGGCGTCGGCCATCTGCACGGCCTGCTTGGCCAGGGCCCGGGTGTCCTTGTACACGGTCTGCGTCTGCTGCCCCGCGATGATCGACTTCACGGACGCGACCTCGGCGTCCTGGCCGGTGACCACGGGGTAGGGCTTGGCGGCCGTGCCGTACCCGTCCGACTTCAGCGCGGACAGGATCCCGATCGAGATGCCGTCGTAGGGGGAGAGGACGGCGTCCACGGAATCGGAGCCGTACGCCTTCGTCAGCAGGTCGTCCATGCGCTTCTGGGCGGTGCCGCCGTCCCAGCGCAGGGTGGTGATCTGCTCCAGTTTCGTCTGGCCGCTCCTCACGACGAGCTGCTTGCTGTCGATGTACGGCTTGAGGGTCTTCCACGCGCCCTGGAAGAAGTAGCGGGTGTTGTTGTCGTCGGGCGAGCCGGCGAACAGCTCGATGGTGAACGGCCCCTTCTTGGCACCGTCCTTCAGCCCGAGCTTGTCGACGATGTACGTGGCCTGGAGGACGCCGACCTTCTCGTTGTCGAAGGAGGCGTAGTAGTCGACGTTCGGCGAGCCGAGGATGAGCCGGTCGTAGGAGATCACCTTCACGCCCTGGTCTGCGGCCTGGCGCAGGACGTCGGACAGCGCCCGGCCGTCGATCGCCGCGACCACGAGCACGTCCACACCCTTGGTGATCATGTTTTCGATCTGCGAGACCTGCTGGTCGACGTCGTCCTCGCCGTACTGCAGATCCGTCTTGTAGCCGAGCTTCTCGAACTGCTCGACCATGTTCCTGCCGTCCGCTATCCACCGCTCGGACGACTTGGTCGGCATGGCGATGCCGATCGTGGAGTCCTCGGCGGACTTCTCCTGCTTGCTGCCGCCCGTGCCGCTCTGCCCGCAGCCGGCGAGGGCGAGGACGAGAACGGAGGCGGTGAGGGCGGTGGTCGCGGCTCGGTACGTACGCATGGCGTTCAGTCCTTCTCGGGGAGGGTGACGGGGAATCGGTGGAGCTCGCCGGGCAGACGGGAGCCGAGCGGGGACATCCCGCCGTCGGCGCCGTGCCGGGCCAGCAGATCGAGGACGAGCCGCCCGCGCCGCACCCTCTCCCGGGCGGTGGCCAGCGCCGTGTCGCGCAGCTGGGCCCCGTACGGGTAGATGCCGGGGGAGCGGGACAGGCCGAACTTCAGGTAGATCGGTGCGCCGCGCCGGATCAGCTCGGCCGCCTCGTACATCCGGACGTAGCCGCCGAGGTCGTCGGGCGCCTCGACATAGAGGTCCATGGGGGCGCGGCTGACCCGGCGGATCTCGGTGAGATGGCCGAGGGTCAGGTCGGAGGGGATGTTGAGGGAGTCGGCGCCGAGCCGTTCGTGGACGGCGTACGAGGCGGGATTGACCGGGCCGATCAGCGCCGACACCTTGAAGGTGGTGTCGGCCGGCAGAACGCCCGAGACCCGCAGCCGGTGCAGCGTCCACAACACGCCCTCGTCGGCGACGAGCAGGCAGCGCACGCCCAGTTCCGCGGCGCGCAGGGCGTCCTCGACACAGCCGGCGAGTGCGTCATGGCCACGGGAGCGCAACCCCGCGCCGCCCGAGTCGGTACGGGTCGCGGCGCCGATGTCCCAGGTGCCGCGCGGGCCGGTGAACAGGCAGAGCTCGATGCCGCGTTCGGCGCAGGCACCCACCATCTCCGTGATCTCGGCGTCGGTGAGCATCCAGACCCCGCTGCCCTGACTGACGCGGTGCACCGGCAGGTCGTGGCGGGCGCTCTCCTCGAGGACGACGGCCAGCGCCTCGGGCCCCTCCACGGACGGGATTTCGGTGCGCCAGGTGCCGCCGTCGGGGAAGGCGTGGGGTGAGGTGTCGGCGGGGTCGTTGTCCGGCGCGGGATGGCCGATCCGGGCGAGCGCGTCGGCGCCGGGGCGGCGCGGGGTGAGGGAGGGGGCGGTCACGGGACTCCTATGTTCGATATCTCGGACATGGTGCGGATCGTGGGGCGGACGGCGGTACGGAGTCGTCGGAGGCCGCCACGGCCGCGCGGACAGGCCCCAGGGGCGCAGGGGCACCTTCCTACGGGCGCAGGAGCACCTTCCCCGCCTTCGGGTCTCCGCTGCCGACGAGGGCGATGGCCTCGCCGAACCGCTCCAGCGGATACTCGTGCGTGATCAGCGGAGCCGGATCCAGCAGTCCGATACCGAAGGCACGTACGGCGTCGGCCCAGGCGGACGACGACGCACCGAAGACGCTCCGTACCGTGAGCTGGCTCAGCGAGAGCCGGACGGGATCGATCCCCGCCGCCCCCGGCGCGAACATCCCGGTCAGGACGACCCGTCCGCCCCGGCGGGCGAGCAGGCACGCGTCCTGTGCGGTGGTCGGCGCGCCCGCGGTCTCCACGACCAGGTCGTACCGTCCGGCGTGTGCCACGGCCTCCTCGGGGGCGCGGGCCTCGTCCGCCCCGAAGCTCAGCGCCTGTTGGGCGCGGGACTCCCGTGGGTCGATCGCGGTCAGCACGGCGGGGGAGTGCGCGGCGAGGAGCTGCACGGCGAGCAGGCCCAGCGTTCCCGCCCCGACGACCGCGATCCGCTCCCCGGGACGTGATGCCCCTGCCCGTACCGCCGCGGCGATCACCGCGGCCGGCTCCAGCAGGGCGGCGGCCCGCAGGTCCGCGTCGTCGGGGAGCGGGTGCAACAGCCGGGCGGGAACGGTGAGATGGTCGGCGAAGGCACCGGGCAGGGTGAAGCCGGTCTCGTCGTATCCGCGCGTGCAGAGATTGGTGTCGCCCTCGCGGCACCGCTCGCAGACACCGCACGCGCGGAATCCCTCGGCGACCGTCTTCCGCCCGGCCAGGGCCGGATCGACCCCCTCGCCCACCGCCTCGACCGTGCCGGACCACTCATGGCCGGGCACGACCGGGTAGCGGACGTAGTCCGCGTCGCGATGGCCCTGGTACACCTCGCGGTCGCTCATGCAGATCCCGGCGGCGGCGACCCGGATCCGCACCTCGCCCCGCCCCGGTTCCTGCGTCTCGCGCCGGACGAGCCGGAACACGCCCGGCTCGTCGACGACGATCGCGCGGCTCACTTCGGCGCCCTCTTCTCCCAGCCGTCGGCCCACAGGTCGAAGCGCGCCCGCTGCTGGGGGAACTCGGCCGCGGCGGCCTCGTCGAACTCGACGCCGAGGCCGGGCGCGTGGGAGACCTCGAAGTAGCCGTCCACGACCTGGGGCGCTCCGCGCACCACCTTCTTGATCTCCGCGTCCGCGAAGTCGTTGAAGTGCTCCAGGATCTTGAAGTTCGGGGTGCAGGCGGCGAGTTGGAGGGAGGCGGCGGTCAGGACCGACCCGCCGACGTTGTGCGGGGCGACGAGCACGTAGTGCGTCTCGGCGGTCGCGGCGAGCTTGCGCGCCTCCAGGATGCCGCCGATGTGGCCGACGTCGGGCTGGATGATGTCGGCGGCCTGCGACTCGAACAGCTCACGGAACTCGATCCGGTCGTGGACGCGCTCGCCGGTCGCGATCGGCATGTCGACCTTGGCGGCGACCTTCTCCAGCGCCTTCAGATTCTCCGGCGGCACCGGCTCCTCGAGCCACGCCGGCCGGAACGGGGCCAGCTCGCGCGCCAGCCGCACGGCCGTCGCGGGTGAGAAGCGGCCGTGCATCTCCAGCATCAGCTCGGTCTCCGGGCCGATGGCGTCACGGACCGCCTCGATCAACGACACGGCGTACCGGGACTGTTCGTGGTCGAGCTCGAAGTGACCGGTTCCGAACGGGTCGATCTTCAGCGCCCGGTAGCCGCGGGCGACGACCTCCTGGGCGGCCTTGTGGTACGCCTCCGGGGTCCGCTCGGTGGTGTACCAGCCGTTCGCGTACGCCTTCACACGGTCCGTGACCCTGCCGCCGAGCAGCTGCCACACCGGTACGCCCAGCGCCTTGCCCTTGATGTCCCAGCAGGCCATCTCCACGACCGCGATGCCGGACATCACGATCTCGCCGGCGCGTCCGTAGTCGCCGTACTTCATGCGGCGCACGAGATCCTCGACCGCGAACGGGTCGGAGCCGGCGATGTGGTTGGCCTCGGCCTCGCGGAGATAGCCGACGAGTGCGTCGGTGTGACCGAGCATGCGGGTCTCGCCGACCCCGGTGAGGCCCTCGTCGGTATGGACGAGGACGTAGGTGAGGTTTCGCCAGGGAGTCCCGACGACGTGCGTGCTGATTCCCGTGATACGCAAGGCAGTTGCCCCTCGGGTTGTTCGAAATTTCGTCACACGTTCGAAATCGTGGCGCGACCGTATTCAGGCAGGCGGAGGGGTGTCAATGGTTCACGCAGAAGGTGCTCGAGCCCGGGCCGTTGCCCGTCGAACAAAGCTGTGCGTACCCTGTGTTCGCGATACCGGCCGCTGGTCGGGGTTTCGAACAAGCGGGACGGAGGCCGACCATGGGACGACTGGTACCGGCGGTGACCAGAGCGCTGGACATCCTCGAGCTGTTCCTCGAAGGCGACGGCACGCTCTCCGCGCCGGACGTCATCCGCAGGCTCCAGCTGCCGCGCACGACCGTGCACGAGCTGCTGACCACCCTCGCCGCCCGCTCCTACGTGGTGCCCGTTCCCGAACAGCCCGGCCGCTACCGCCTCGGCGTCCGCACCTACCAGCTCGGCAGCCGGTACGCGGAACAGCTCGATCTCGCCGCCGAGGGACAGCAGGTCGCCCGGGAGATCGCCGACACCTGCGGCGAGACCGTCCATGTCGCCGTCCTCGAGGACACCGACGTCATCTACATCGCCAAGGTCGACTCCACGCACGCCGTGCGCATGGTCTCGGCGGCGGGCCGGAGACTGCCCGCGCACTGCACCTCGGTCGGCAAGATGCTGCTCGCGAGCCTGCCCGAGCCCGAGCTCGAAAGCCGGTTCGCGGGCCGGGAGTTCACCGCGATGACCCCCAACAGCATCACCGACCCGGACGTGCTGCGCGAAGCCCTCGCCGGCATCCGGGCCCGCGGCATCGCCGTCGAGCACCAGGAGTCCAACCCGGACGTCAGCTGTGTGGCCGCTCCCGTACGCGACAGGGCCGGACGTGTCGTCGCCGCGCTCTCCATCTCCGTACCGATGATCCGCTGGAGCGACGCGCGCGAGTGCGAGCTGGCCGAGCTGGCCGCCAAGGGCGCCGCCGACCTGTCGGCGCGCCTCGGCCACCGGAGCGCCCGATGAGCCCGATGAGGCCGATGAGATACGAGGTCGCGGTGCGGGAGCGGGCGTCCCTGGGCGAGGGCCCCACCTGGGACCCGGCGACCGGCCGGATCATCTGGGTCGACATCCTCTCCTCACGCATCCACACCTACGCCCCGTCGAACGGCCGCCGCACGGTCATGACCGCCGAGCAGCACGTCGGCGCCGCGAAGCCGCGCGCCGGCGGCGGCCTGGTGGTCAACCTCAGGGACGGCGTCGGGCTCTACGGCCCCGACGGCGAGCCCTTCCGCTGGCTGGTCCACGATCCGCTGCCCGGCCGCCGCGGCAACGATGCCGCCGTCGCCCCGGACGGATCGCTCTGGGCCGGCACCATGCGCTACGACGAACGCCCGGGCGGCGGAAGCCTCACCCGTGTCGCACCGGACGGCACGGTCACGAGGCAGCTCGCGGACGTCGCCGTCAGCAACGGCACGGGCTGGAGTCCCGACGGCCGGCTGATGTACTACATCGACAGTCCCACCCGCCGGATCGACGTCCTGGACCACGACGGCGGACGCGCCCTGAACCGACGGGAGTTCGCCCGCATCGAGAGCGGCGCCGGATTCCCCGACGGGCTGGCCGTCGACGCCGACGGCTGCGTCTGGGTCGCCCTGTGGGACGGGGCGGCGATCCGCCGCTACACACCGGACGGCGCACTCGACCGCGTCGTCGAACTGCCCGTACGGCGCCCCACCGCCTGTGCCTTCGGCGGCCCGGAGCTGCGCGACCTCTACGTCACCACGGCCCGCACCGGCCTGGCCCGGCCGCATCCGCTCTCCGGCTCGCTGCTGGTCCTGCCCGCCGCGGGCCAGGGGCAGCCCGGTAGGCCCTTCGCCGGCTGAGCGCGGCGCACGGACACGTGCTCCGCTCCGCTCCCTCCGTCCGGCGGCTCCGTCCGTTTCGCGCGGGTGAGTCGTATCTCACCCAGGGGCACGACTTGTCTGTGCAACGAGTTGCATAGAAAGATCTGGTCCTGGCGCCCAGCCCTCGACGCCGAGCCGGAAAGGCGGACCCCTCGTGGCCGACCAGCTGCTTTTCAACCCGCGCACCTACGACCCGGAGCACTTCGACCCCGAGACCCGCAGGCTGCTGCGTGCCACCGTCGACTGGTTCGAGGACCGCGGCAAGCGCAGGCTGATCGAGGACTACCGCTCCCGTGCCTGGCTCGCGGACTTCCTGGCCTTCTCCGCCAAGGAGGGGCTGTTCGCGACCTTCCTCACCCCGGCCTCCGCCGCCGAGGGGAACGCGGACAAGCGGTGGGACACCGCCCGCATCGCCGCCCTCAACGAGATCTTCGGCTTCTACGGGCTCGACTACTGGTACGCGTGGCAGGTCACCGTCCTCGGTCTCGGCCCCGTCTGGCAGAGCGAGAACGCCGAGGTCCGCCGCCACGCGGCGGAACTCCTCGCGCAGGGCGAGGTGTTCGCCTTCGGCCTGTCCGAGAAGGCCCACGGCGCCGACATCTACTCCACCGACATGCTGCTGGAGCCCGACGGCCGGGGCGGCTTCCGTGCCCGCGGCTCCAAGTACTACATCGGCAACGGCAACGCCGCGGGCCTCGTCTCCGTCTTCGGCCGCCGCACCGACGTCGAGGGCCCGGACGGGTACGTCTTCTTCGCCGCCGACAGCCGGCACCCGGCGTACCACCTCGTGAAGAACGTCGTCGACTCCTCCAAGTACGTCAGCGAGTTCCGCCTCGACGACTACCCCGTCGGCCCCGAGGACGTGCTGCACACCGGCCGCGCCGCCTTCGACGCCGCCCTCAACACCGTCAATGTCGGCAAGTTCAACCTCTGCACCGCCTCCATCGGCATCTGCGAGCACGCGATGTACGAGGCCGTGACCCACGCGCACAACCGGATCCTCTACGGCCGCCCCGTCACCGCCTTCCCGCATGTGCGCCGTGAGCTGACCGACGCGTACGTCCGTCTCGTCGGGATGAAGCTGTTCAGCGACCGCGCCGTGGACTACTTCCGCTCCGCGGGACCCGACGACCGCCGCTATCTGCTGTTCAACCCGATGACGAAGATGAAGGTGACCACGGAGGGCGAGAAGGTCATCGACCTGATGTGGGACGTCATCGCCGCCAAGGGCTTCGAGAAGGACACCTACTTCGCCCAGGCCGCCACCGAGATCCGTGGGCTGCCCAAGCTGGAGGGCACCGTCCACGTCAATCTCGCGCTGATCCTCAAGTTCATGCGCAACCACCTGCTGGACCCCGCCGAGTACGCGCCGGTCCCGACCCGGCTGGACGCGGCCGACGACGCGTTCCTCTTCCGGCAGGGACCGGCCCGCGGGCTGGGTTCCGTACGCTTCCACGACTGGCGCACCGCCTACGACGCGTACGCGCACGTGCCCAACGTCGCCCGGTTCCGGGAACAGGCCGACGCCCTGTGCGCGTTCGTCACCACCGCCGCCCCGGACGAGGAGCAGAGCCGCGACCTGGACCTCCTCCTCGCCGTCGGCCAGCTGTTCGCGCTCGTCGTCCACGGTCAGCTGATCCTGGAGCAGGCGCACCTGACCGGCTCGGACGAGGACGTGCTGGACGAGCTGTTCACCGTGCTCGTACGTGACTTCTCCGAGCACGCCGTCGAGCTGCACGGCAAGGACTCGGCCACCGGTGACCAGCAGCGCTGGGCCCTGGCGGCCATCCGGCGTCCGGTCGTCGACGAGGACCGTTCGGCCCGGGTGTGGGAGCGCGTCGAGGCGCTGTCGGGGGCGTACGAGATGGCGCCGTAGCAGCGCGGCGGCCCCGTCGTCCGCCCGCCCTGACCGCGTACCGCGGCACCGCGGTACGCGGTCAGTCGGCGGCGAGGACTTCGTGGGCCGCTCGCTCGCCCGAGCGGACCGCTCCCTCCATCAGCCCGTGCATGAGCGTCGCCGACTCCGTACCGGCCCAGTGGATCCTTCCCGCCGGTTCGCGCAGCGCGCTGCCGTAGCTCGTCAGGGCGCCGGGCGGGAAATGGGCGACCATCCCGCCCAGCGACCAGGGCTGGTCGGACCAGTCGGTCTCCAGGTATGCGGAGGGCCGGCGCGCCTGCGGGCCGAAGCGGTCGGTGAGCGCGCGCAGCCACAGCTCCCGCCGCTGCCCGGGATCCAGGCGGCCGAGCCGCACGGCCGCGGCACCGTACGCGTAGCTGCTCAGCACGCCGGGCCGTCCCGAGCGGGGAGTCTGGTCGATGGTGATGCCGACGGGCGACAGGGGCGCGAGCGTCTGCCCCGACAGCCCCTGACCCCGCCAGAAGGGTTCGGGGTACGCCGTGATGACCCGGATGATCGCCCCCGGCACCACCCGCTGGCGCAGATGGCTGTGGGCCGCGGGCAGCGGCGGGTCGAAGGAGATCCGTCCCGCCAGCGCGGGCGGGGTGGCCACGATGACACGCCGTGCCCGTACCTCGACGGTGTCGGAGACGACCCGGGCATCGGCGGCGCTCCGCCCGATCCGCCGGACCGGGCTGGACAGGCGCACCGCCGCGCCCAGCTGCCCGGCCATCCGGCGGGCCAGCTCGGGGGCCCCGCCGTCCACCAGGTGGGATTCCGTCCTGCGGGAATCGGTGTAGTAGCCGAAGCCGCCTCCGCCCCGCGCCAGGACGAGTGCGCCCAGCAGCGAGACCTCCGCCGGATCGGCGCAGAACAGCAGGTTCATCGTCGATCTGAGGAGGGTGTGGGCGGTGGCGGAGGGCACGTTGAGCGGGTGGGACAGCCACTGCCCGAGCGTGCGGGCGTCCCACGCCCGTGCCTGCCGCGCCTCCCACGGGGCGTCCGCCGGAAGGCGCCGTGCCATGAGGTTGAGGCGCAGCAACGCCACCCCGAGCGTGGCGAGCGCCGCCGGGCCGGTCTTGGGGATGGTGCCCCGGTAATGGTGGTTGACCCCGTCGAGACGCACGATGTGCCGGCCCTCGTCGTACTGCGGATAGACGTCCAGGCCGACCTCCCGGCACAGCTGGAACATGCGCTCCTGGCCCTTTCCCAGCCAGGTGCCGCCCGCGGAGACCACCGTGCCGTCGGGCATCTCCCGGTTCCAGACCCGCCCGCCCACCCGGTCCCGGGCTTCGAGCACCACGACCTCGCGTCCGGCTGCGGTCAGTAGTCGCGCCGCCGCCAGCCCCGCGAGTCCGGCGCCCACGACACACACATCCGCTGTCATCTGCTCCACGACCGACCTCCTCGGTGCAGCATGGCCCGCCGGGGGCCGCCGCACCCGGTGGGTGGACCGGCCGTGCGCTGCCGGGGCCCGTCCGAGTGAGCGCCCCACCGGGAACGGTCGACCGGGAACAGTCCCGCACCCCGATGCGGCTCACACCTGCCCGGGCCGGACGCCGGGCCGCGAGACCCGCCCCCTCGATCGAGCGGAACGCATATGCGCTTCGCCCGATATGATGCCATTTGTGATCATGTCCGGATGGCTGCGGCGCCGCCGTGCCCCCTACGGCACCCGGTGGCAAGCTGCCCGGCTCTCACCGGTGATCCTCACTGTCGTCGTCGCCGGCCTGGCGTTCTCCACCCCGAAGGAGATCGCCTTCAGCCGCCTCCTGCCGGCCGCACCCGCCCTGGCCGCCGCCATGTGGCCCGTGCTCCCCACGCTCATTCTGGGGATGTTCTGCCTGCTGGTCATGATCGGCCTCAGCTTCGTCTACACCGACCTGGGGACCGCCTACACCGGGGCCGCCATCGTCGCCGTCACCGCGGCCGCCGCGTACGCGAGCCATGTCCGGCTCCAGCGGGAGGAGGCCCTCTTCCACATCCGGCTCGTCGCCGACACGGCCCAGAAGGTGCTGCTGCGCCCCCTGCCCCGCCGTATCGCGCACGTGGAGATCGAGTCGCTGTATCTGGCGGCTCAGGAGCAGGCCAGGATCGGCGGAGACTTCTACGAGGCGGCCGACACACCCTACGGAGTACGGCTCCTCATCGGCGACGTGCGCGGCAAGGGCCTGACGGCGGTGGGCGCGGCCGCGGCGGTGATCAGCTGCTTCCGGGAGGCCGCGTTCGACGAGCCCGACCTGAGGGGCATCGTCCGGCGCCTTGAGATCAGCATCGCCCGCCACAGTGCCGCGTTCCCCGGCCTGGACCTGCCGGAGCGCTTCGCCACCGCTCTGCTCATCGAGATCCCGAGCAACAAGGGCCACGTCAAACTTCTCAACTGCGGGCATCCCCCGCCACTGCTCGTCCACCGGGGCGAGACCCGCGTACTGAACCCCACCGCCGCCTCGCCGCCCCTCAATCTGGCGACGCTCATCGGAGCCCACTACTGGGTCGACACCGTCGCCTTCGCCCCCGGCGACCAGCTGCTGCTCTACACCGACGGCATCACGGAGACCCGCGACCGCACGGGCGAGTTCTTCCCGCTGCCGGACTGGATGCGCAGGCAGGACCCGATGCCGCCCCGCGAGCTGCTCGAACGGCTGCACCAGGACCTGCGCCACTTCAGCGGCGACAGGCTCGACGACGACATCGCGGCCCTCGCCGTGCGGTCCCGGAGCACGCTCTTGTGATGTCCGGTTCATCCCCTACGGCAGGACGGCCGTGGCGGTGCGCACGGAACGACGCAGACGGGCGGCGTCCTGGCTGGGCGGTGCGCCGAACTGGCGGCGGTACTCCCGGCTGAACTGGGAGGGGTTGTCGTAGCCGACGCGATGACCGACCCCCGTGATGTCGTTGGGGTGGGTGGCGAGCAGCAGCCGGGCCTCCTGCAGCCGGATCTGCTTCTGGAACTGGATGGGGCTCATGGCGGTCACCGCCTGGAAGTTGCGGTAGAAGGCGGAGACGCTCATGCCCGACCGCTGTGCCACGTCCTCGACCCGGAACGGCTGCGTGTAGTGGTCGCGGATCCACCGCACCGCCCGCGCGACATGACTGAGGCTGCTGTCGGCGAGACCGAGCTGTCGCACGATGCCGCCCTGCTCACCGGTGATCAGCCGCCACAGGATCTCGCGTTTGACGAGCGGGGCGAGCACCGCCTGGTCGCGGGGCTCGTCGAGCAGGCGCAGCAGTCGGACCACCGCGTCGAGCAGTGCGTCCGGCGCGTCGCTGACGGCGATGCCGGGCAGCGCGCCGCCACCCGTGCGCGGCACGTCTCCCGGCCCGGACCTCAGCAGCAGCTCGGCGACGTCGGACGGGTCCAGCGTGAGCCCGAAGCCCAGTGCCGGGTGCTCGGTGCTGGCCTCGGTGAAGTGGCCGGTGACCGGCAGGTCGACCGATGCGACGAGATACTGCCCGGCCCGGTACTCGTAGACCCGCTCGCCCAGTGCGAGGCGCTTGGCGCCCTGGGCGACGAGCGCCAGCACCGTTCCGGAGGTCGAGGGCGACGGCGGGTTCGGCTCGTCGACCTTCGAGATGAGCACGCCGTCGATGGCCGTGGTCCAGTCGGGCCGCGCGTGCCTGACCAGCAGGGTGCGGAGCTCGTCGAGGTGCATGCCTCAAGTGCAGCACACAACCGCTCGTCGGCTCCCGGACGGGAGAGGATCGTGCAAGGACCGGGGAGTCCTCACCTGGCCCTGACCGGGCCGCCCCCGTCGCACCCCGTGATTCACCCGTGTGGAGCGTTTGGGTCGACGGTCCGGGCGAGCGTGCCGTCTGATGGGTGTGACCGCAACCGCGTTCGAGCGGGAGGTAGCGATGTACACCATGCGCGCCGAGCACCAGACGACGGAGACCGGACCGCGGCTGCTGTGGCACGTGCTCCACCGCGAGGGCCGGGCTCTGTGCGGCCGGGCCCTGAGCGCGAACGCGACCGTCACGGCCGACGACAGCTACGAGCACGAGGGCTACTGCACCCCCTGCATGGACGCCGTCGCCGCGGCGACGGCGGCATCCTCCGGTGACGTACGGCCGGCGGAGCCGAGGGTATGAGCGGGCCGAGGACCGGCGTCCATCCCCTGGGTGCCGAGAGCGCACGGCGGAGCGCCCCCGCCCGGCCCAGGCTCATCGACCGCTGGCGGCAGACGGCGGACCGGAACCTCACCCCCACCAAGCGGTCGCTGATCGTCACCTGGGCCTCGTTCGGCACGACCTGGGGCACGGTGCGGCTGATCACCCACGGCATCCGGGGCGGCTGGCTGCCCTGGGGCAACATCTCCGCCGGCGGCCGTCATCTGCACCACTACAACTTCGGCATCGCCACCCTCGCCGCCATCGGCCTGATCGCCGTACGCGGTGACGAACGGGCCGTCGGCCACCCCGGGGTCGCCGCTGCCTACGGAGCCGGAACCGCCCTGATCACCGACGAGTTCGCCCTGCTCCTGGATCTGCAGGACGTGTACTGGGCCAAGCAGGGGCGCCTGAGCGTCGACGTCTCCCTGGGCGTTCTCGCCGCGCTCGGCACCTACCTCACCGCCAAGCCGTTCTGGGACGAGATCGCCAAGGTGACGCGCCACCACATCGCCGCCGTCGCGAAGCGGGACCTGGCGTCGGCCACCTGAGCCACCCCCGGAGGGGTGGCTCGGGCGGGGACTCAGGGGCCGGGCGGCCGGGGTGCGGAACGCGTCAGGGGTAGCTCACCAGATTGGCCACGTTGGTGGTCGAGTTGGAGGGGCCGCCCCGGTCGTTGATCACATGCCGGATCGTGCCGGTCCCGCCGAGTGAGACGGTCACCATGTTGCGGAAGCGCACGTTCGGGTTGTTGGGTGCCTCGATGGCGTGCTCGGCCGCGACGCCCGGGTCGACGTTGAAGAAGCAGTAGCTGCCGAGCCCGTACGCCTGATGACTGCTGACGGAGTCGGCCACCTTGTAGGCGGTGTAGCCCTGCGTCGAACCATTCATCCAGGCAGCCTGGTCGGGCGGGTCGTAGGGCATCTCGTTCTGGTAGAAGTACGTGCGCCCGCCGTTGCCGTTCCAGATCGTCTGGTGCTTCTGGAAGTGCTCGACGAACAGCCCGTACATGGACACGTCGTCACCGTTGACGATCAGGCCGGTGTCGGCCGTGTTGGTGTTCCAGCCGATGCCGGAGCCGTGGTCGCCGCGCCAGATCCACATGTGGTCGCCGATGACATGGTCGCTGTTGACCACCAGGCTGGTGGTGGCCTTGCCGACGGCGGCTCCGCCCACCCGGAAGTACACGTCGTGCAGGGACGTCGGGTTGGCGGCATGCGAGGCGGAGGCTCCGGCCGGGCCGATCTCCATCAGGGTGCGGGAGTTGGTTGTGCCCGCGTCGAAGAGGACTCCGGCGATCTTCACCCCGTCGACGTCGGCGACCGTCATGGCCGTCACCCCGTTGTCCGGAACGAACGTGGCGAGACCCAGGCCCAGCACCACCGTGTCGGGCCGCGTCACCCGCAGCGTCTGGTCCAGATGGTAGACACCCGGTGTGACCAGCAGGTTCTTTCCCTCGGCGAGCGCGGCGTTGATCTGCGCCGCGGTGGCGCCCGCCTTGACCACGAAGAACCGGTCCATGCCGAGCGAGGTCCCCGCGCTGTTCCCGTTCGCCCATGTGGTGGCCGTCGAGTCGGTCCGCAGGGACGGCACGAAGACCCGGTAGGCGCCGGAGTCGTCGACGTACAGGAACGGCTTCTCACGGACCGTGGGCGTCCGGTCGACCGTCGTGTACGGCGGATTCGGGAAGGTGTTGCCCGGAACGCCCTGGCTGCCGACGAAGACCATGTTCCAGTTGGACCCCGTCCAGCTGCCGAGCTGTGAGTTGCGGGTCAGCCACTGCTGCTGGGTGCCGGACCGCACCTGCCCGTCGATCTTCGAGTCGGCCATGAAGCCGCCGCTCGACCAACCGCCGTCGCTCAGTTCGAGATTGCCGCGCACATGCATCCGCCGGTAGCCGGAGGCCTGCGACACCGCCCAGCGGTCCGTGCCGCCCGGGGGGTTGACCGACAGGTTCTCGGCTCCGCGCCAGAAGTTGTGCGTCGCGTTCTGCGGCGGGAACCAGTCGGCCTCGACATGGACCCCTCCGTTGATCGTCACCGAGTCCGGCGACTGGCCCAGGCCCAGGACCTGGGTGTAGAAGCCGACGTTGACGTCGTTGTTGTACGCACCGGGCTTGAACATCACCGCGTAGCGCTGCGAGCCGAACTGATTGGTCTCCTGCTGCTGGAAGATCGAGTTCAGCCGGCTCTGGATCGACGACGACGGCATCGAGGGGTCGAAGACCACCACATTGGGGCCGAGGTCCACATCGCCCGGCTGGGTGTTCACCGGCGTCACCTGGAACCGCTGGGCTGCGGTGCCGTTGCAGGTGTACTGGACCAACTGGACGCTGTCGGCCGTGGACGCGGACGGCACGTCGAGACACTTGCCGCTGTGCCGGTTGACGAAGCGGTACGCGCCGCCGCCCTCGTCCACGGGCTGCCACTGCTGGTTGTCGCCGCCGCCGTACGCCCACAGGTGGACGGCGGCGTTGTCGGCGGTGGACACGTCGCTGACGTCGATGACCTGGTCGGGGTTGTTGCGGTTGCCGATGCGGACATGACCGTCGGCGGTGGGGGTGAAGCTCCACTGCTGTGCCGTGGTGGTGTTGCAGGTGTACTGCTGCACCGCGGTGCCGTTGGCGGTCGCCGCCGCACGGGCGTCGACGCATTTGCCGCTGCCGGCGTTGACCACGGTGGTCCAGCCGGTGGGTGGTGCGGCTGCGGCCGACGGCGCCGCGGGTGCGGCGCCGGCGGGGGAGGGAGGCAGCACGACGAGGGCAGAGCACACGACGGCGGCCGAGGCGAGAGCCGCGGTCAGGGATCGTGTCGCACGGTGCGCGGACCGGGCTTGACGTCGTGGAACCGGATCGCGTCTGGAAGGGAGCACGGATACTCCTGTGGGGGGTTGAAGGGGGTGAGGGGCGTGCACGCGGGCGGGGAGGCGCCGACGAGGAGCCGGAGTCATCCGTTGTAGGACGCGAAGACCCGGGTGAACTCCCACGGCTGCTGCGGAACGCCCGAGCAGGTGTCGGCGCCGCCTCCGGTGCAGGGCCGGTCACGGTTGACGGACCAGAAGGTCAGCCGGGCCAGATGCCGCTGCTGGGCGTAGCCGAGGATGGTGCGGAAGTCGGCGGGGGTGATGGTCTCGCCGACGTCGGTGACGCCGTTCATCGAGGATATGCCCGTGTGCCGGTAGGCCTGGTCGTCGCTGTACCCGTAGGCGTTCTTGACCGCTGTCTTCAGGCCTTCGGCGGCGCGGACGGTGAGGGTGCCCATGTTCTGCCCGTTGCCGCCGAAGTTGAACGGCATGATCGTCCAGCTGTCGACGGACAGCCCGGAGGCGGCCGCCTTGCCGATGAGGCTGGTGTCGGGGCCGTTCTGGCCGGTGCCGAAGGTGATGTACACCTTGATCCCGGGGTTGTTCGCCTTGATGATCTTCAGCGCGTCGACCGTGCGCTGCTGGACGGCCGGGCTGTCGTAGGCCGCGGCCTCGATGTCGATGTCGATGGCCTTGAGTCCGTAGGCGTTGACGACCTTCTGGTAAGCGGTCGCCAGCTCGCCCGCGCTGGAGCAGCTGCTCTCCAGCTTGTTGCCGCTCCACCCGCCGAACGACGGAATCACGTCGCCGCCGGCAGCCCGCACGGAGTTGATCGTCTGCTGGTCGACGCCGCCGGTCAGGGGGCGGCCACCGTCCCATTGCGGGTTGCAGTAGCCGTTGCTGAGGACGAAGGCGAGGGTGAACCACTTCACCCCGGTCGCGCTCATGACCGTCGTCGGGTTCGGTGGGCTGCCCCAGCCGTTGTAGAGGTACGGCGCGACGGCCATGTTCCCGGGAGGTACCGGGTCCGTGCCTCCACCCGGCGCGCTCCACTTCTGGTTGGCGGCTCCGGTACAGGTCCAGATCTGGAGTCTGGTGCCATTGGCGGAGCTGTTGCCGGTGGCGTCCAGGCACTTGTCGGCCTGCGGGTTGACGATGTCGCGGGCCGCGGTCACCGTCCACTGCTGGGCTGCGGTGCCGTTGCAGTCCCAGAGCTGGACGACCGAGCCGTTCGTGGTTCCGCCCGAGGCGACGTCAAGGCACTTGCCGAGCGCCTTGACGGTGCCGTCGGCGGCGACGTCCCACGTCTGGGCCGTGGTCCCGTTGCAGTCGTAGAGCTGGACGGGTGTTCCGTTGGCGTTGTTGGCACCGGCGACGTCGACGCACTTGCCTCCGATCCCGGTGATGCGTCCGGTGGCCGCGGTGGCCGGGGATCCGGTGGCGACGGTCAGTCCGCTCGCTGCGACGGCGAGTGCCGCCGCGTACAGGGGCAGGCGCCGGTCGAGGGATATCTTCATGAGGGTGTGATCTCCCTTGCGTGGCTCGGTCAGCGGGGGTTGGCGGCGTGGGTGAGGGTCTCCCAGGCGACGAAGAGGTTGTTCGTGCCGGCCGGGCGGTTCCGCTCGGTGAGGGCCTGGGTGTTGGTCATCGCGATGCCCATCCGGCCGTTCAGCGCGTTGAAACCGACCTCGGTGACCGGTCCGAGGTGGTCGCGGAGGGTCCCGCCGCACAGCCAGCTCGGAGGCGTCTCGCCGAGCTCGTACTTGGCATGGAGACCCAGTGCGTGGCGCAGTCTCTCCGCGATCTCCGGGTAGAGGTCCTGGCCCTGGATACGGCTGGTCTCGGCGATGTGCGAGATGGCGGAGAGGCCGTAACCCGTGTGTGTGAGGTCGCGGCAGGTCTCCTGGGAGAGGCCGTTGACGAAGGTGGTCTGGCCCTGCCAGTACCGGACGATCTCGTCGCGGGTGTCGAGGCCGCTGCCGGGTGCCGTCCTCGGCAGGCTGCCGTCGCCGGTGAGGTAGAGGTAGGCCGGGACGCGACCGCGGAACTTGCCGACGGCGTTGTCGTAGGCGGCGCGGTCCTCCAGGAAGACCGCGATGCCGATCGCGGCCTCGGTCATGCTCAGTTCCCAGTTGCCGTTCGAGTGGGAGCCGCCCGCCACCTCGGGGAGGTAGACGGTGCGCAGCATGGTCCTGAAGCGGTCGATCCGGTCCTGCGGCCAGCCCGTGTAGGTGTAGCGGATGATCTCGGCGGCCCGTGGCCAGGAGGACCCGGCCCAGCCCGTCTGGAGGGGCGCGTTGGAGTTCGTGTGATCCCTGATCACGGCGGACCAGGCGTCCATGATCTCGATCGCCTTCTGGGCGTACCGGCTGTCACGTGTGACGTACCAGGCCAAGGACAGCGTGTACGCGGCGATGGCGTCCTCGCGTTCGTCCGTGCAGCCGTTGTTGGGGTTCGAGTACGACCCGCACTCCACGACCGCCCGTGGCTTGGGCACGCGGGACAGCGAGGCGTACTTGCTCGCCATCATCTGGTCGAAGGCGCCCTTCCAGGGCTGCGCCCCGGCGTTCACCTTCTCGCGGGTGAAGTCGAGCTGACCGCGGGAGACCAGGACACCGGGGTGGACGAACGTGGCGGGGGCCGCCTCGGCGCGTTCGTTCGTGGGGCCGGCGATCAGCGCGGCCAGGAGGGTGGAGACCAGCAGAGGTACGGCGACTAATGAACTCTTCCTGATGCGCACCGCACCAGGCCTGTTCCGCTTTCTGGGCATGAGATGGACCTTCGTTCAGGTAGATGAACAGAGGGCGAGTGTCGATCGGTGAAACTAAAGGTCTGGACCAGAGGCGTCAAGATGGTGCGCGGCTACCTTTTGAAGACCTGTGCCGAGCCGGCGCGACAGGCAGGGTGTTCATCGATGTGAACATCGGGGCATCCGGGTTCTCTTCACAACCTGAACGCTCCACCGGCCTCAGCCGGGCCTGCGGGAGCAGGCGAGGGAGTCGAGGGCCACGGAGTCGGCCATGGCCTGCATGCCCTTGTCGTTGGGGTGCAGATGGTCGCCGCCGTCGAAGGACGGGAGCATGCGCTCGGCGTCGTAGGGGCTGCGAAGGACGCGGTCGAAGTCGGTGACGGCGTCGAACGCCCCGCTGGTCCTGATGAATTCGTTGACCTGCCGGCGTACCTCCTCGGCCGCCGCGTCCCATTCGTACCAGCCCTTGAACGGGGCGATGGTCGCTCCGACGACGCACTTGCCGGCCGCGTGCGTGCGGTCGATGATCTCGCGGTAGCCGGCGATCATGTCCTGGGCCGTGACACCGGTGTGCGCCTTGATGTCGTTGACGCCCTCGAAGAGGAAGACGGTGCGGACCCCGGGATGGGACAGCACGTCGCGCTGGAGTCTGTTGAGGGCGCTCTGCCCGGCGCCGTCGGCCAGGACCTTGTTGCCGGAGATGCCCTCGTTCGCGACGCCCTTGACCGGAGTGCCGTCGCTCGCCCGAAGGCGCCGGGCGAGGTAGTCGGGCCAGCGGCGGTCGAGGTCGGTCGTGGACTGCCAGCCGTCGGTGATGGAGTCGCCGAGGGTGACGACGGCACCGGTCGCCGGCGCCGCGCGTACGGAGACGGCGTCGAGGTAGTACCAGGAGCCGGTCCGTTCGCTCCAGTTGTCGGCGCTCTCCTGCGCCGTGTGGTCGCCGGTGGCGGCGTACGACGTCTGCATCGCCATCCCGTGTCCGGTGGCGGGCCCGCCTGCGGCCGACACGTACAGGCTGATGACGAGGGCGGTCGCGGCCGGGAGCCGCCCGGGGAGCGGGTCGCTCAGGACGGTGTCCCCGGCGGCGACCGTGACCGACCGGTCGCCGCCGAAGGTCAACGGCCGGTTGCTTCCGGGCACCAGGGCGGCGCCCTCCTTCCGGACACCGGCGAAGACGCGGCCGAAGGTGACCGGGCGGTCCCCGAAGGCGTTCGAGAGACGGATACGCGCCCCGGTGCCGGCCGCGCTGGTGCGGACGACCAACCGGTAGCTGCGGTCGGGCACGGCCTCGCCCATGCGGTCGGCACTGGCGCCCCAGGTGACGACCTCCTGCATAGTGGCAGGGGCGGCGACGCCGGGGGCGCTGAACAGCCAGGCCGCGGCGACCACAAGGGCCGTCAGAGCGGATGCCATCCGGTGCACGCCGGTCACCGCCCCAGGTCGTGCAGCGTGATGGACCGTCCCGGTGCCAGAGTGACCTCCCGGGAGGAATCCCCGTACGAGACCGTGGTCGTACGGCCGCCGACACTGCGGACCGTGACCCTGGTCGGCCGGCCGTCCTGCCACCGGAGGTCCACGACGAAGCCGCCGCGTACGCCGACACCGGTGACCCGTCCGGATGCGGCCCAGGCGGCGGGCAGCGCGGGCAGCAGTTCGAGGTGGCCAGGACGGGAGTGCACCAGCATCTCGATCATCGCGGCCGGCGTGCCGAAGTTGGCGTCGATCTGGAAGATGCCGCGTCCACGCTCCACCTCGTAGATGTCGAAGAGGTTGGGAGCGGTGCCGTTGCTGCCGCCGGTGGAGGGGCGGAGATTGTTCACGACGAGCTGATAGGCCTTGTCGGCGTTCTTCAGACGGGCCCAGCACAGGCTGCGCCAGGCGTTGGCCCAGCCGAAGCTCTCCATGCCGCGGGCGGCCAGCAGGGCGGTGGCGCCCTCGACGAGCTCCTCGGGGGTGGAGCCGTCGGGGCGGATGCGGTCGCCGGGGAAGAGCTGGACGAGCGGGGAGAGGTGCCGGTGGGTGGTCTCGCCGAGGTTGTCCGGGGACATCCACTCCTCCAGCCAGCCGGTCTTCGGGCTGACCCGCGGCAGGTACAGCCGCTGCCGCAGGGACTCCACGGTCTGCGCGTACGCGCTGTCGCGGCCCAGCACGGAGCAGGCGGTGCGGTAGTTGTCGAACAGGGTCCAGACGAGTTCCTGGGCGTAGGTGATGCCCTTGGCGTCGAGCGGGCCGTGCTCGGGAGACCAGTCGCTGTCGGCGATGAGGACCTCTTTCGCGGCCCCTGTCTCCGGGTCCTCGACGGTGGTCGTCAGCAGCCGCGCCTCCCAGAACTCGCACGCGCCCCTGAGCATCGGATGGATACGGGCGAGGTGGGAGCGGCTCTGGGTGAACTCGTAGTGCTCGAACAGCGAGTTGCACAGCCACGCGTTGCCGGCGGGGTGCCACCACCAGCCCATGCCCCCGTGGATGTTGGTGGAGATCGCGACGGTCCAGCCCGCGATCCTGCCGGTCGAGTTGCGGTAGCGGTTGCGGGGGTCGTTGAAGTGCTCGCGGGTGAGCTCGGTCCAGGACGGCAGCTGGGCGAGGCAGTAGTCGGTCAGGGCGTCGAAGCAGTCGGACAGGGCGGCCCGGTCGGCCATCCAGTAGTTCATCTGGAGGTTGACGTCCGTGTGGTAGTCGCCCATCCAGTCGGGGTCGTTGCCGTCCAGCCACAGCCCCTGCAGGTTCAGAGGGAGGCTTCCGCGGGATCCGGCGATCATGAGATAGCGGCCGTACTGCAGGTAGGCGGCCTCGAGTTCGGGGTCGGGGTCGGTGTCCGTGGCGCGAGCCCGGACCCGCTCCCAGGTGTCCATGGCGCGCTGCTGGGCGGTCGAGGCACCGAGCGAGAGATCCATGCGCTCGAACAGCGCGCGGTGGTCGGCGACATGGGTGTGGAGCAGGGTGCTCGCCGGGTGCCCGGCGGCCCGGAGCACCTTGGTACGGGCCAGCTTCTGCGGGTCGAGCCCGGGATCGCGGTAGTTCCTTGCCGCGTCCGGGGCGTAGTTGGTGCCACCGCTGATCACGACGGTCAGGCTCGTGCAGTTCCTGAAGGTGATCCGCGGGCCGTTCACGGCGACGGTGCCGCCGCCGGCGTGGGCGGTGACCGCCGCCCCGTACCGCAGCCCGTTGGGGAAGGCGGCGCCGAAGGACGCGTACCGCCCGGCCGGTGAGCCCGTCGTGGTCTCGCCGTGGGTGCCGTCGAGGCTGATGGTGCCGGTGTAGCGACCGCCGCCGCTCTGGGTGAAGTGCACGACCAGGACGTCGTCGGGCAGGCTGGCGAAGATCTGACGCCGGTAGGTGACACCGGAACGGACGTACGAGGCGCTGACCAGGCCCTGACGGAGGTCGAGGGCACGACGGTAGTCGGAGACGGCCGAGATGTCGTGGTCGGGGATGTCGACGGTCAGCTTCGCCAGGAGCGTGAAGGAGCCGAAGTTCTCGCGGGCGTACGGGAACTGGCCGTCGTCGTCGAGGGCGTCGTTGAGGCCGCCGGTCCAGGTGGTGGCGTCGGTGATGAAGAGGCGCTCCCTGCCGGGGTCGTTGCCGACGAGCGCGCCGAGCCGGCCGTTGCCGATCGGCAGGCCCTGCTCGATCATCGACCCGTCGTCCGCGGGAGCCCGCCACCACAGTGCGGTGGTGTCGTCGTCCGCCGGCACGGCGGAGGCGGTGTGCCGCTGCGGTTCGGCGGAGGCGGTGAAGGCGGGCAGTCCGCCGAGGGCCGCGAGCGTGCCGGTCGCGGCGGCGAGGGAGAGCAGGCCACGACGGCTGGGGAGGTGTTCCGGCTGGTCGGTGCGCTGGGTGTCCACGGTGCACTCCGTTCCGGGGGTACGGGCCGTTCGAGGGGTACGGGCAGGCGGGGATCGCGTCCGGCGGGGCGCGCCGGGCGGTGAGGCCGGGGCAGGAGGCGCCGGTGGCCCGGTCCTGGGGACCGGGCCACCGGCAGGCGTTCAGGACGCGTCGGGTACGCGGATCCGGTCGATGTCCGGGGCGTAGCCGTCACCGCTGTCGAAGGTGATGGTGTTGGCACCGGCCTTGAGGGTGAGGGGGACGCTCACGGTCTCGACCGTTCCCCAGTCCCCGGTGGAGGGGAGCTTGTGGCTGGTGAATCCGCCGTCGCCCACGGAGATCCGTACGGTACGGGCGTCGCCGCTGACGTAGGCGATGTCGACCACGTACCGTCCTGCCTTGGCGGCGTGGACGCCGTTCATCGCGAGCTCGCCGCCGAGATAGAGGTTGCCGACCTTCTTCCCGCCGGAGCACGAACCGCAGTCGGCGACCGAGGCGTTGCCGCCGAGGGTGTTGCCCGCCGCCTCCGCCTCGTACGCGGTCTTGGGCTGGGCCGGGCCCTGCGGGGTGACGGTGAACAGCCGGGAGCCGTGGGCGGGCAGCGCCTGGGTGATCCTGTTGTGGTACGTGCCGAGGTTCTCGCGGTTCCACAGGTCGCGGACCTTCGCCTTGCCCGTGAATCCGAACGCGGGCCAGTCGGCGGTCACGGCGGCGGGAGCGTCACCCAGGTTGAACAGCGCCACGGTGTAGCTGCCGTCGGGGTTCCTCGCGCCCCACACCTGCTGGTCGCCGGCGGGCGTGACCGGCCGGGCCGGGGGCGTGCCGCCCTGGTTGAGCGCGATGACCTCCCGGTTGGTGAGCAGGGAGAGGCCGTACGCGTCGAGGCGGGTGAGGTCGTCGCCCGTGTAGAGCGGCGACTTGGAGATGGCCCACAGCGTCGCGTAACTCTGCCGCTCGGCCTTGGTGAGTCCGTCCATCTCGCCGTTGCCGACGTTGAGGGAGTCCAGGTCGTTCCAGCCGCCGGGGCCGGCGTGGCGGGTCCAGGCGGGGACGTCGTCGAAGCGGTCGTCGACCGAGTTCTCCCAGCTGACCAGGGTGTTGCAGTAGCACTCGACGTCGGTGTCGATGCGCCAGCCGTTGGAGTACTTCTTCCAGTCGGCGACATGACCGATGTCGAGTGACCAGGACAGTTCGAGATGGATGGGACGCCCGGTGGCGGCGATCGCCTTCTGCCAGGCGGCGACGTCGGCAACGTTGTCGTAGTTCTCGCCGGACTTGAAGGAGCCGGGTCCTACACCGTCGAGCTTGAGGAAGTCGTAGCCCCAGTCGGCGAACATCCGCGCCTGGGAGTCGATGTACTTCTGGGCGCAGGGACGCGAGAAGTCGATCTTGTAGGCGCTGTCCCACCCGTTGGTGGTGCGCAGATCGCCGTGGACGAGGTCGGCGGTCGTACAGCCCTCGGCGTTCCAGACCGGGACCTTGCCCTCGCCGTACGCCTCCTTCTCCAGGCCGACGGGGAGGTAGATGCCCGCCTTGAGGCCCTTGGCGTGGATGTGGTCGGCGACGGCCTTCATCCCGCGGGGGAAGCGGACGGGGTCCGCGGCCTGTCGCCCGTAGGCGTCGAAGCGGGGCTTCCAGGCCATGTCGCGCCACCAGCCGGCGTCGATGTTGACGTACTCGTAGCCGTAGGCCTTGAGCTTGGCGGCCATGGCGTCGGCCTGCTTGAGCACGTTCTTCTCGGTGAGATAGCTGTAGTCGCCGTCGGGGTTGAGCCCGGGGTACTTGGAGGACTGCATGCTCCAGCTCGTCCAGCCCATGTACGGCTTGGCCGCGACGTCGGTGCTCGTCGTCGTGGGGGAAGCGGGGGCGTTCGCTCCGGCGGGCGCGGGGGCGAGGCTGGTGAGGCCCGCGGCGAGGGCGAGCACGAGCAGTGCCCCCGTGGTGCGGCGGGCAGGGCGTACGGACACGGCGGAGCCGGGGGATGACCGCATGGGCCGGACCTCCTGGGTCGGGTGACGGGGGTGCGGGGCGGGTGAGCGGGCGGGGCGTACGACGGGATGTGAGCCGGGGACGGGAGCCGGGGTCGGGAGCCGGGGACGGGAGCCGGGGACGGCAGCCGGTGGTGCGAGCGGGGCTGTGAGGGGCGGGTCAGCCCTTGCCGGAGCCGATGGTCAGTCCGCTGATGAACTGGCGCTGCAGGGCGAAGTAGACGAGCAGGGTGGGGATCGCGGTCAGCAGCGCACCTGCGGCGATGAGATTGGGGTTGGTGAAGTACTGGCCCTGGAGGTTGGCCAGCGCGGACGTGATGGGCCGTTTGTCGCCGGACTCGATGAGCGCGAGCGGCCAGAAGAAGTCGTTGTAGATCCAGATCGACTCCAGGGTCGCCAGCGCGGCGAAGGCCGGCCGGCACAGCGGCAGGACGATCTGGAGGAACTGCCGCCATACGGGGGCCCCGTCCACCTGCGCCGCTTCGAGGATCTCCTTGGGGATGGTCTTCATGTAGTTGCTGAGCACGAAGGTGCAGAAGCCGCACTGGTAGGCGACGTGGATGGCGATGATGCCCCAGGCGGAGTTGTAGAGCAGCAGCGAGTCGCTCATCCACGCGGGCAGCGGCACCAGCAGGTACAGGCGGTACAGCGGGGTGATGAGGACCTGGGCCGGCAGCAGGTTCCCGGCGGTGAAGAGCATGAGCAGGGCCAGGTTCCAGCGGAAGTCGAAGCGTGACACGTGGAAGGCGACGGCCGCGGAGAACAGCAGGGTGCCCAGCACCGCGGGGACGGTGATGAGGACGGAGTTCCAGAAGAAGTGCGCCATCCCGGACTGGGCCCAGGCGTCGGTGTAGTTGTCCAGCGAGATCCCGCGGGGCCAGGAGAGGTAGCCGTTGCGGGTCGTGTCGGAGTAGGGCCGCAGCGAGGTGTAGACGGCCCACAGCAGCGGCACGAGCCACAGCAGGGCGATGCCGCCGAGCAGCAGATGGCGTCCGGTCTCCCGCCGGGGCGCCGCGGAGCCGCCCGGTGTGCGCGCAGCGCGCAGGGCGTCCTCGGTGCGGTGGCGGGGCGGGAGGGTCGTGGTCATCGGTCCTCCTTGCGGAAGTTCTGCACCAGGAAGGTCCCGATGGCGGCCAGGGAGACGGCGAGGAGGACGACGGCGAGGGCGGATCCGTACCCGATGTGGCTGGACTCGCCGACGATGTTGTCGGTGATGAGCAGCGACAGCAGTTCCATGCCGGGCTTGCTGCCGACGCCGCCGCCGAGGATGTAGACGACGTCGAAGGCCCGCAGCGACTCCATGGCGGTGACGACGACGATGATGACGTTGACCGGCCGCAGGGCGGGGAAGACCACACGGAGGAAGGTCTGCCGCTCGCCGGCGCCGTCGAGGGCCGCGGCCTCCTTCAGCGCCGGGTCGAAGCTCTTCAGCCCGGCCAGGTACAGGATCATGATGTAGCCGGTGTGCCGCCATCCCGAGGCGACGAGAACGGCCCACAGGTTCAGATCGGGATCCCCGAGCCAGTCGATGTGGTGGCCGGGGGCGGCCATCCCGATGATGCCGTTCAGCAGGCCGTTGTCCGGGTTGTAGATGATCTCCCAGATCAGTCCGACGACGGCCGGGGCGAGCACCATGGGCAGGAAGATCGCCGTCTGGTAGATCCTGGTGAAGCGCAACTGCCGGTCGAGCTGGTACGCGAGGAAGATGCCGAACGGCGTGGGCAGCAGGACGGAGAACAGCAGCCAGATCACGTTGTGCTGCACGGCGGGCCAGAACGGCGGGTAGTTCCCGAAGATCTCCCGGTAGTTGTCCAGGCCGGTCCAGCGGATGTCGGACAGGGCGATGCCGTCCCAGCTGGTGAACGACAGGCCGATGGAGGCCAGGGCGGGCAGCCAGACGAAGACCAGCAGGGCGATCGTCGGAATGCCGACGATCATCGCGAGGAACAGCCGGTCGCCCGCGCCGATCCTGCGGGGCCCGGGGCGGCGCCCGGCACCCGGTGAAGGCCGCGGTGCCGGCGGCCGCGTGGGGGAGTGGGACGGCACGGGGGGTGCGGAAGTCACGGTCGGTCCGGTCCCGGTCAGGCGGTGAAGAAGCGCGAGCGCTGGGACTCGATCTTCTTCAGCAGGGCGGAGCCGTCGTCGGGGTGGCCGAGCCACTCGGTCAGGCCGGGCAGGACGACGGTGGAGACGAAGCCGGGGTCGCTGTCGCGGTCGCCGAACTGGGTGATGTGCTTGGCGGAGGCGATGAGTTCGGCGGACTTCTTCTGCAGGTCGTTGTACGAGCCGGTGCCCGCGTTCCGGTGGACGGCGACGTTGCTGGGGTCGACGCCCATGTACTGGTTCTCCGCCTGCGCGCTGCCCAGGAACTCCAGGAAGCGCTTGGCGCCCTCCTCGTTCTTCGGCCGGCGGCTGAGCATGAAGCCGTCGGTGGGGGCCTCGACGGTGTCCTGGCCGTGGGCGGGGTCGATCTCGGGGAAGGGGAAGAAGTCGATGTCGGCGCGCAGCGTTTCGTCGGTGATCTGCTGGCCGAGGAAGAGCCCGATGACGGCCATGCCGGCCTTCTTGTCGAGCAGCGACTGGGCGGCGTCCTGCCAGGAGCGGCCGCCGCCGCCCTTCTGGTAGTACGGCGCGAGCTGTCGCCAGTGGTCGAGCGTGGCGGTGGCGCGCCGGTCGGTCCAGGAGACCTCGCCGCGCATCAGGGACATGTGGAACTCGTATCCGTTGGTGCGCAGGTTGAGGTAGTCGAAGGTGCCGAGGATGCTCCAGCTGTCGCCGCCGCCGTAGCCGGAGGCGATAGGCGAGAGGCCGTCCTTCTGCATCTGCCGGGCGAGGGCGGTGAACTCGCTCCATGTGCGGGGTATCGCGTAACCCCGCTCCTTGAACAGGCTCTTGCGGTAGAAGACGGCCCATGGGTAGTTGTAGAGCGGCACGAAGTAGTACGTGCCGTCCTCGCCGCGCGACAGCTGCTTGGTGGCCTCGCTGAAGCCGGAGCCGATCTTCTCCCACACGTCGTCGAGGGGGCTGCACAGCTTCTTCTTGGCGAAGTACTGCATGCGGTAGCCCGCGAACCAGGTGAACACGTCGTCCGGCGTGCCCTGGAGGTAGTTGGAGATGCTCTTCTGGAAGGTGTCGTGGTCGACGGTGTTCGTCTTCACCGTCAGACCGCTCTTCTCGCCGAACGCCTTCGTCACCGCGGCGTAGGCGGACTTCGGTGTGGCGTCCGCGCCGTTGGACCCGAAGGTCACGGTCTTCGGGTCGGCCGCCGCGCCCGATCCGCAGGCGGTCAGCAGGGGCGCGGCCAGGGCGCCGGCACCGACGCCCAACAGCCCGCCCACCACACCGCGGCGTCCGGGCCCGGCGGTGGCCGGCGCCGGTGAAGGATTGCGGCTCTGCAGCGTCATCGCTACTCCTTGTGCGTGTCTGATCTGATGAAGGACTGGATGGCGGTGGCCGCGGCCCCGCGCGCCCACTCCTCGAAGGGCAGCGGACGTGTCCTGACGTCGCATCGCCCGGCGGTGCCGAAGGCGGATGCGGCGAACGCGTCGCGGATCTGCTCGGCGAACAGGTCGTAGGCGGCGAGTCCCTCGCCGGAGATGATCACGCGCTCGGGTCCGAGGAGATTGACCACGGAACCGATCGCACGTCCGATGGCCTCGCCCGCCCGGGCGTACACCTCCCTGGCTCCGGGGTCGCCGCGGTGGGCGAGCTCCAGTGCCTCGGCCGCGTCCGCCACCGGTGTCCCGGTGGCGGTCCGTACGTCGCGGACGATCGCCGAGTCCGCGGCGATCGCCTCCACACAGCCGCGGTTGCCGCAGTGGCACTGCGGGCCCGCCGGGTCGAGGGACAGATGCCCGATCTCGCCGGCCACTCCGTGCGCACCGGAGACGACCCGCCCGCCCACGACGAGGCCGCAGCCGATGCCGGCACCGACGGTCACCAGGGCGAAGTCGGACAGACCCACTCCCGCGCCGAACCACTGCTCGGCCACGGTCAGCGCGCGTACGTCGTTGTCGACGGTGACCGGCAGTCCGGTGGTCATGGCGACCAGTTCGGCCAGCGGGATCTCCCGCCACTCCAGGAACGGCGAGTACCGCACCATCCCCGCGGCCCGGTCCACATCGCCCGACACCGCGACGCCCACCCCTCGCACCTGCACACCGAACCCCTCGGCCTCGGTGAGCAGTTCGTGTACGAGACCGGTCATCTCGGCCAGCACGGCCTTGGGCTCGCGGTCGCCGAGCGGTACGTGCCGGGCGACGCGGATCCGGCAGCACAGGTCGCTGAGGACGGCGATGATCTCGTCGCCGGTCACCTTGAGCCCGATGAACAGGGCCCGGCCCCCGTCCACCCGGAGCGGGTTCGCCGGCCGTCCCAGCGCGGTCCGTGACTCCTCGTCGACGTCCTCCACCAGGTATCCGGCCTCGATCAGCGGCCGGACCGCCTTGGTCACCGCCGCCGGTGACAGGCACGCCCGTCGTGCGATCTCCGCCCGGGTCAGCGGACCGTGGGACAGCACGATGGTGAAGATCTGAGGGGCCGCCGGCGTATGGGCCGGGAACAGCTCCGGGCGAGGGGTCGGGCGCATGGCCGGGAACCTACGGTCGATTCTTTTCTGCTGTCAATGAAAGAAGCAGGATTCATGGGAACTTCGAGTTCGCGGCGCTCCGCACCATCAAACGGCAGATGTGCATGGGGCATTGACAGGTGATCCAAGGAGGACTTGGGTGGCGTCTGCACGCGGTACCGCTCTCCCACGTGAGGATCCATGACGGTCGTCTCCCACGCCCCGGACACCGGGCTCTGGCTGCTGAACACCCCGCACACCTCGTACGCGCTGCGGATCGACGAGTCCGGGGCTCCCTGTCATGTGGCCTGGGGCCCGCGGCTGGATCCGGACCAGGCTGCGGAACTGGCCGCTCCGCCCCCGCCGCCGCACAGCAGCTTCGAAGGCCGGCCGGGGGTGGGCGAGGAACTGCCCGTCGACGGAGGCGCTCGCTTCGGCCCGCCGTCACTTCAGGTCCGCTTCGCCGACGGCACCCGCGGATTCGAATGGCAGCCGGAGGGCCATCGGCTCACCGAGCCGGCCCCCGGCGTGCACGAACTCGAACTGTCCTTCCGCGACCGGGTCCATCC
Organism: Streptomyces sp. NBC_00259; assembly: GCF_036181745.1. Lineage (NCBI taxonomy): Bacteria > Bacillati > Actinomycetota > Actinomycetes > Kitasatosporales > Streptomycetaceae > Streptomyces > Streptomyces sp. NBC_00259. The sequence goes on from NZ_CP108080.1 coordinate 7,408,133, forward strand.
GCTGCGGGTGGCGCTCCGCTACCGGGTCCACGAGGACAGCGACGTCATCGAGCGCCGACTGGTCCTGCGCAACGACGCGGACGCCGCGGTGGAGGTGCTGCGCGCCGATTCGGCGGCCTGGTCACTGCCACCGCTGCCGGGATACCGGCTCAGTCACGTCACCGGCCAGTGGTCGGCGGAGACCCAGCTGCGCCGGGAACCACTGCCGCACGGCGAGACCGTTCTGACCAGCCGACGGGGCATCACCAGTCATCACGCCAACCCGTGGGTGATGGTCGACGACGGTTCGGCCACCGAGACGCACGGGCGGGTGTGGAGCGCGGCACTGGCCTGGAGCGGCAGCTGGCGGATCACCGTGCAGCGCACGCCCGACGGCCGGGCCGGGTTCACCGGGGGAGCGGGCCACGACGGTGTCGCCCTGCCGCTGGGCCCCGGCGAGGAGTTCACCACGCCCGTCTTCGCGGGGCTGTACGCCGAGGGCGGCTTCGGCGAGGCCAGCCGCGCCTGGCACGCGTACACCCTGGCCCATGTGCTGCCGCACCCCGAAGAGCCGGCGCCGGTGCTCTACAACTCGTGGGAGGCCACCGGATTCGACGTCGACGAGGAGGGCCAGCTGGCGCTCGCCGCGCGGGCGGCCTCCCTCGGCGTCGAGCTGTACGTACTGGACGACGGCTGGTTCGGCGCGCGCCGCAGCGACCGGGCGGGCCTCGGCGACTGGACCGCGTCCGCCGACCGCTTCCCCCGGGGGCTCGGGCCGCTGGTCAAGGAGGTCCACCGGCTCGGCATGCGGTTCGGCCTGTGGGTGGAGCCGGAGATGGTCAACCCGGACAGCGACCTGTACCGCGAGCACCCGGACTGGGTCCTGCACACACCCGGTCGTGCCCGCACCGAACTGCGCAACCAGCTGGTGCTCAACCTCGCGCGCCCGGACGTCGCCGACTTCACCTACGACTGGCTGACCCGGCTGGTGGGCGACGAGGGCATCGACTTCCTGAAGTGGGACATGAACCGCGCCTTCAGCGAGGCCGGCTGGGCGGACCAGGAGAACGGCTCCGACCTGCTGTGGACGCGCTACGTGCACCAGCTCTACGGGATCATCGACCGGCTCCGCGCCGACCACCCCGGCCTGCGCGTCGAAGCGTGCAGCGGAGGCGGCGGCCGGGTCGATCTCGGCATCCTCTCGCGCACGGACCAGGCATGGGCGTCGGACAACACGGACGCGCTGGACAGGATCTCCATCCAGCACGGCTTCGGCCAGATCTACCCGGCCCGGACCATGGCGGCCTGGGTCACCGACGTACCGAACCAGCTGACGAGCCGCAGCGTCCCCCTGCGGTTCCGGTTCCATGTCGCGATGGCCGGGCTGCTGGCCATCGGCGGCGACCTGAACGCCTGGTCGCCGGACGACATGGCCGAGGCCGCCGGCCTGGTCGCCGAGTACAAGGCGGTACGGCACCTCGTGCAGCACGGCGCTCTCCACCGGATCGGCGAGCCCGGCAGCGAGGGGCCGACGGTGGTGCAGTACACCGCGCCGGACTCGAGCGAGACGCTGCTGCTGGCGTGGCGTGCCCATGAACGCCACGGCAGCCCTCGTGTCCCGGTCCGTCCGGGCGGACTGGACCCGGCCGCGCGCTACCGCGACACCCGCACCGGGGCGGTGCACCACGGGGCGGTTCTCGCGGGATACGGACTGATGCTGGAGCTGCCGGCGGGGGACTGGTCGAGCACCTCGGTCCATCTGGTGCGCGACCGGGCGTAGCGATCGCCTCGCGGCCGGGTGGACCCGGCACGGTGAGGCCGAGGGCACGCGGCCGAGTGCGGTTGCGCCCGGCCGGGGCGGTTGCGCCCGGAGCTCGCGACATGCATCACAATCGCCCGGCGCCGGGACGGTCGCGCAGGCCGTCGTTCTGCCTCGACAACAGTGGTTTCGCCACACAACGCCACCGACCGCTCGCGGTCCGTACGGCACGTGTTTGTGTCTATGGTCGATCTCCGGCCGTCCGATATTCCGATATCGGCGGCCTTTGTCCTTGCAGTCGACCGAGAGGCAGGCGAGCGGAACCTTGCCGAGTGCCACCTTCCACGCACCGATCCGGAACAAGGTCCCCCGGCAGAGCCGGGGCACCGCCACGACCGCCACCGTCACCGACCCCGCGCTCGTCAAGCGCGCGGTGAAGGCGGCCGCGCTCGGCAACGCGATGGAGTGGTTCGACTTCGGCGTCTACAGCTACCTCGCCGTGACGCTGGGCAAGGTCTTCTTCCCCTCCGGCAATCCCACCGCCCAGCTGCTGTCCACCTTCGGCGCCTTCGCCGCGGCCTTCCTCGTCCGCCCGCTCGGCGGCATGGTCTTCGGCCCGCTCGGCGACCGCATCGGCCGCCAGAAGGTGCTCGCCGTCACCATGATCATGATGGCCGCGGGCACCCTCGCCATCGGCCTGATCCCGTCGTACGCGGCGATCGGCGTGGGCGCGCCGATCCTGCTGCTCGCGGCCCGGCTGGTGCAGGGCTTCTCGACGGGCGGCGAGTACGCGGGCGCGACGACGTTCATCGCCGAGTACGCGCCCGACCGCAAGCGAGGCTTCCTCGGCAGCTGGCTGGAGTTCGGCACGCTCGCCGGCTACATCGCCGGTGCGGGTCTGGTCACCCTGATGACCGCTCTGCTGTCGTCCGAGGACCTGCTGTCCTGGGGCTGGCGCATCCCGTTCCTGATCGCGGGCCCGATGGGCGTCATCGGTCTCTACATGCGGACGAAGCTGGAGGAGACCCCGGCGTTCGCCGCCGAGCTGGAGAAGGCCGCGCGTGAGGAGCGCGAGCGGCCGAAGGTCCCGCTGCGGGACATGGTCACGGGGCAGTGGAAGAGCCTGCTGCTGTGCATGGGACTCGTCCTGATCTTCAACGTCACGGACTACATGCTGCTGTCCTACATGCCGAGCTATCTGACGAGCGAGCTGCACTACGACGAGACCCACGGCCTGCTGGTCGTGCTCGGTGTCATGGTGCTGATGATGATCGTTCAGCCGTTCGCGGGCGCGCTGTCGGACCGTGTCGGCCGTCGCCCGGTGATCGCCGCCGGCTGCGCGGGCTTCTTCTTCCTCTCCGTCCCCGCACTTCTGCTGATCCGCCAGGGCAGCCTCTTCGCCATCGCGCTCGGCATGGGCGCGCTGGGGCTGCTCCTGGTCTGCTTCACCGCGGCGATGCCCTCGGCCCTCCCGGCCCTCTTCCCCACCCGCGTCCGCTACGGCTCCCTGTCCATCGGCTTCAACGTCTCGGTCTCGCTCTTCGGCGGTACGACGCCGCTGGTGGTCACGGCCCTCATCGGCGCGACGGGCAACGTGATGATGCCTGCCTACTACATGATGGCCGCGGCGATCATCGGTGGTGTGGCGGTGTGGTTCATGGCGGAGTCCGCAGGTCGGCCGCTGCCCGGGTCCGCTCCCGCCGTGGAGACGCACGCGGAGGCGCGGGCCGTCCGGGCGGCGTAGCCGGGCCGGGCGCGTGGCGCCCGCGACCGCGATGTGATCGGCTCAGGAGTAGCAGGAGTAGCAGGAGCAGGGAGGGAGCAGAACCGGTTCCCGCGGTTCCTTGAGGCCGAGAAGGGCGCGGGGCGAAGGAGGACGCGATGTCGGAGCAGTCAAGAGGCGATGACGTATACCAACCGGAGCATTCCGATGTGAAGAACCCGCCGGTCGACGATCTCGACCTGGAGAACGTGCTCGACGAGCAGGACCTGGACGGCATTCTCGACGAGGGCTATTCGCCGCCGGAGCGACCGCTGGGCGTGGAGAGCTACGGCACCACGGGAGCGGAGCAGATGCGGGGCGCCTCCCTGGCGGACCGGCTGTCCCAGGAGACGCCGGAGGTGGAGCCGCCCGAAGGGGACGGTATCGGCGATCTGCCGGCCGACGGTGAACCCGTGGACGAACAGGCCGGGGATGCCCGCACCGGCAGGCTCCGCCCCGAGGTGGACGGCACGGGCGGGACCGTCGACATCCTCGCGCACGACGTCGGCATCGACGGCGGGGCGGCGTCCGCGGAGGAGGCGGCCATGCACACCATCGCGGACGAGGAGGAGGGCGAGGTGGAGGACCTCCAGTGACCGATCTCCGGTGAGCAGGGCCGTCGACCCCTGGTGAGCAGGGCCGTCGCCGCGATCGCCGCGTCACGCGCGGCGGCGCGATGCTCCCCGGGAGACCGTTTTTAAGTTAATTAGCAATTATTATTGACAGCGTTCGAGGGCGCGGCCACAGTTTCCGCCGTGGCGCCGCTGCCCCGGCGTGATCCCGGGTGGGGCTGCCACGTGGACCCCAACTTCTCGGGAGAATTCAGTGGCTTCGCATCGTGCAGGGATGGCGCGGGTGCGGCGTACCACGGTGGTGCTCGGCGCCGTGGTGCTGGTCGGGTCGGCAGTACCCGCGGCAGGCGCCGCGGACGACCAGGGCGCGCCGCAGTACTACGACAGCGGCCTCGCCCCCACGCCGTACATGGGATGGAACACCTACTACGGGCTCGGCGCCCCCACGGAGGACCAGGTCAGAAAGGTCGCCGACCACCTCGTCAGCAGCGGGCTGCGCGACAGCGGCTACAACATCGTCTGGCTGGACGGCGGTTGGCAGGCGGACGAGCCGCGCGACCCGGTGACGGGCCGGCTCGTGGCCCACCCCGCCCGCTTCCCCTCCGGGATCCCGGCGCTGGTGACGTACCTTCACCAGCGCGGTCTCAAGGCCGGTATCTACACCGACGCGGGCGAGTACGACGGCGGCAAGTGGTGCGGCCTCGGCAGCCGCGGCCACTACGACGAGGACGCCCGCCAGTTCGCCGGGTGGAAGGTCGACGCCATCAAGGTGGACTTCCTCTGCGGCATCGGGGCGGGGCTCGACCCGGGCCCCGCCTTCAAGGAGTTCGGCGACGCCGTCGCCAAGTCCGGCAGGAAGATGCTGCTCAACCTGTGCAACCCGCTCACCGACGACTGGGGCATGCCGCACACCCCCGAGCAGGACGCGCACAACGCCTTCGTCTACGGGCCCACCACCGCCGACTCCTGGCGCACGGGAACCGACATCGCCTGGGGAACCCCGACGGCGGGCGAGTGGCCCAACGTCCTGCGCAACATGGACGCCAATGCCTGGCACCCCGAGGCCCAGGGGCCGGGGCGCTACAACGACCCGGACTACCTCATCCCGATGCGGGGGCTCGCCGAGGGCGGCTACGAACTGACGGAGGAGGAGTCCACCACGCAGTTCGTGATGTGGGCCGAGATGGCCTCGCCACTGATCATCGGCAGTGACCCGCGCACCCTGCCGAAGTCGATGATCGACACCCTGCGCAACCCCGAGATCATCGCCGTGAACCAGGACCCGCTCGCCATCCAGGGCGTGCGCGTCGCGACCGACACCGCCGGCGACGTCTACAGCAAGGTGCTGAAGGGTGCCGGCAAGCGGGCCGTCGTCCTGCTCAACCGCTCCGACCAGGCACAGGAGCGCACCGTGCGGTTCTCCGACGCCGGGCTGACCGGCCCCGTCGCGGTCCGCGACCTGCGGGCCCGTGCGTCGCGCGGCACGCACACCGGCTCGTACACGGTGCGCGTCCCCGCGCACGGAACCGCCTTCCTCAAGCTGACGGGCACGGACGACGCCCCCGGTACACAGCTGCCCGGCCACGCCTCGGCGAGCCCCGCGCTGGTGCGCGACGGGGACACGCTGACGGTCTTCGCCCGGGGTACGGACGGGAGCCTGCGCGCGCAGAGCGCACGCGGCGGCGACTGGTCCAAGGCCAGGACCACCGAACTGGGCGGCCCGACACACGGCCGCATCCTCGGCCAGCCCGCCGCGTACGCCTCTGCGGGCGGCCGGATCGACGTCTTCGTCCGTGGCACCGACGACACCGCCTACCGGCGGGTCTACGCGGACGGGCGCTGGGGACGCTGGGAGAGCCTCGGGGGGACGCTGACGGACGCGCCGACCGCCGCCTTCGCCGGCCCCGACGCGTGGACGCTGTTCGCGCGCGGCGCGGACGGGCGCGTGTGGTCACGCGGCCCCGCCTCCGGCTGGACCTCCCTGGACGCTCCGCAGGACCGGCCCTTCTACGGACGCCCGTCGGGCGTGACCGACGACGCCGGACGGCTGCACCTGGCGGTGCGCACCGCCGACGACGCCGTGTGGTCGCGGACCCGCGACACCTCCGGCACCTGGTCCGACTGGACGGCGCTCGGCGGCACGACCAGCGGCAGCCCGACCCTGGTGGCCTCGGGCGGCACGGTGCGCCTGTACGCGCGGGCCGGTGACTACACGCTCTGGCAGCGCAGCTGGACCGCTGCGGACGGCTGGGCGGGCTGGACCAAGAACACCGCGTTCGTCAGCGGCGCCTTCGACGGCGCGCTCGGTGCCGTCGCCGGGCCGGACGGCGGCGTGCTCGCCGCCTTCCGCGGGGTGGACGGTCGCGTCCACCAGAGCGCGCTCTGAGCTGCGCCGGCGCTGCTCGAGCCACTCCGCTCCACCAGCTGCGATCGCTCCACCCCGGTGTGCTCCGGGCCTTGTCGGGCCCGGAGCACACCCTCCGAAAGATAAATTAGTAATTATTCTTGACGGCGCGTGGATCTCGGGACAGGCTGTGCCTGCCGCACCCAGAGCCGGGCCGTCAGGGGGCCTCAGCTCCGTTTCGTGGGCACTTAGGGAGTGCACAGATGACCGCCTTCAACGCCACCCGCCGCAGGTTCCTCGCAGGAGCAGGTGCAGTCGGCGCGGGCGCGCTGCTCAGCAGCTGCGTCACCCAGAGCCCGTCCGCCACCGGAGGAAAGTCCAGCGGCCCGGTGACCCTGCAGTCCAACCTCTCCTCCCCGCAGGCCAAGACCGCGATGCAGGCGGTCGTCGCCGCCTTCGACAAGCGCGGGGGCACCGGGGCACAGCTCAACACCGTCGCGGCGGAGACCTTCCGCACCCAGCTGCCGACCTACCTCACCTCGGCCAACCCGCCGGACGTCTACACCTGGTACCCCGGCTCCGTCGCCGAGTCGTACGCGAAGAAGGATCTGCTGCTCGGCCTCGACGACATCTGGGCCGGACCCGAGTTCTCCGGCTACTCCGACGCGCTGAAGAGGCTGTGCACCTCGGCCTCCAGCGGCACGAAGGTCTTCGTACCCACCACCTACTACTGGTGGGGGATGTTCTACCGGAAGTCCAACTTCGCCAAGTGGGGCGTCAAGGAGCCCAGGACCTGGGACGAGTTCCTCGACCTGTGCGACAAGCTCAAGAGCAAGGGCGTCGCGCCGATCGGCCTCGGCGCCGGCGGCGACACCCCGTGGGTCGCCTCCACCTGGTTCGACTACCTCAACATCCGCGTCAACGGCGCCACGTACCACCGCGAACTCCTCGCAGGAAAGCACCGCTTCGACGACCCCGAGGTCCGCAGGGTCTTCGACCGCTGGGACGAGGCACGCCCGTTCTTCGACCCGAACGGCACGGCGATCCCCTTCCAGGACGCCACCACCGCCCTCCTCCAGGGCCGCACGGGCATGATGCTGATCGGCACCTTCTTCGCCGACGCGGCACCCAAGGACGCTCTGGGCGACCTGGACTTCTTCCAGTTCCCGATCATCGACCCGAAGATCCCGGTCGCCGAGGAGGCGCCCGCCGACGGCTACTTCGCCAGCGCCCGCACCAGGCGCGCCGACGGCGTCAAGGAGCTGCTGCGCTACCTGGCCACCGCCGAGTCGCAGGAGCTCTACATCAAGAACTCCTCGGGCACCGTGCTGCCCACCCACCCCGACGCCAAGGACGCGGGAACCCCGCTGGTCCTCAAGGGCCGCAAGCTCATCGAGAGCGCCACCGACCTCACCCAGTTCTTCAACCGCGACTCCAGCGACGCCCTCCAGCCGACCGCCGACACGGCGCTGGTGCACTACCTGGCCAAGCCGAAGCAGATCGGCTCCATCCTCACCACCTGGCAGCGCGGCGCAGAGAAGATCTGGAGCCAGTGACCATGGCGCTGATCGGCTCCGCACGACGGTCCAGGGCCACCCGCGTGCCCCCGGTGGTCCTGGCCTTCGTGCTCGTCCCGCTGCTCGCCGAGGCGTTCTGGGTCTTCTGGCCGGCCCTGCAGGGCTTCTACCTGTCGCTGACCTCCTGGGACGGCCTGACGGCACCCGGGTTCGTCGGCCTCGGCAACTTCAGCGAGATGGCGCACGACCCCGTCTTCCGCACCGCCCTGGTCAACACCGTGCTGTGGCTGCTGCTCTTCGGCGGGCTCTCCGCCGCCCTCGGCCTCGGTGCCGCGCTGCTGCTCCAGCAGGAGCGGCGCGGCATCGGGTTCTACCGGGCGGCGCTCTTCCTGCCGGTGGTCTTCTCGCTGGTCGCCACCGCGCTGGTGTGGCAGGCGATGTACCAGCCGGACGGTCTGATCAACAACGTGCTGTCGGCCGTCGGTCTCGGCGGCTGGCGGCACGCCTGGCTCGCCGACCAGGACACCGCCTTCTACGCGGTGATCGTGCCCGCGCTGTGGCGACAGGTCGGCTACGTCATGGTGCTCTACCTCGCCGGCCTCAAGGGAATCGATCCCGTGCTGTACGAGGCGGCCAAGGTCGACGGCGCGGGCCGCCTGCAGCAGTTCCGCCACATCACCCTGCCGCAGCTGCGCAGCGTCAACGCGGTCGTCCTGTCGGTCATCGTCATCGACTCCCTGCGCTCGTTCGACGTCGTCTGGGCGCTCACCCGCGGCGGCCCGTACCACTCCTCCGAACTGCTGAGCACCTACATGTACTCCACCGCGTTCCAGTCCCTGCGCCTCGGATACGGCTCCGCGCTCGCCGTCGTCATCTTCGTGCTCGCCTTCGGCGTCATCGCCAGCTACCTCGTGCGCGCCTTCCGGGAGGCCGACCGATGACCGTCACCCACGCCTCCGCACCCGTCGGCAAGGACTCCGGTGGCGATTCCGGCACCGGCTCCGCCGCTCCGCGGCCGCACCCCCGCCGGCCTGCCCTCGGCAGCCGCGCCCTGCGCACCGCCGGCTTCCACCTCACGGCAGGCATGGTGTCCGCGCTGTGGCTGCTGCCGATCGCCCTCGTCCTGGTCACCAGCACCCGCACCTTCGACGACATCGCCGCCCACGGGGTCGGCAGCCTGCCGCACTCCTTCACCCTGGACGGCTTCCGCCAGGCATGGGTGGACGGCGGCCAGCAGCAGGCCCTCGTCAACAGCATGCTCGTCACCGTTCCCACCGTGCTGCTCTCGCTCGGCCTCGCCTCCATGGCGGCCTTCGCGCTCAGCCGCTACGACCTGCCCCTGCGGCGAGCCCTGCTGCTGCTCATGCTCGGCGGCAACCTGCTGCCCCCGCAGATCCTGCTGATCCCGGTCGCCAAGCTCAGCGAAGTGATGGGCATCCACGACCAGTTGTACGCCCTGATCGGGGTGCAGGTCGGCTTCGGCGTCGGCTTCTACGTCTTCGTCCTGCACGGCTTCATGCGGGCGATCCCCGACGAGATCCAGCAGGCCGCCGTCATCGACGGCGCGAGCCCCTGGCAGATCTACCGGCGGATCATCATGCCACTGGCCCGCCCGGCACTCGCCGCACTCAGCGCGCTGTCGTTCACCTGGATCTTCAACGACCTGCTGTGGGCCATCACGGTGCTCCGCACCGACACCCGGATGCCGATCACCGCGTCCCTCATCGGACTGCAGGGCCAGTACGTGTCCATGTGGAACGTGATCGCCGCAGGATCGGTGATCGCCGCCGCCCCCACCGTCGCCGTCTTCCTCCGCTTCCAGCGCCACTTCGTCGCCGGACTGAACCTCGGAGCCGTCAAGTGACCCCGCACGACCGGTGGCTGCTGCGCACCGACACCACCACCTACGCCGTCACCCTCGGCCCGGACGGCCGCTGGGCCGAGCTCGCCGCCTGGGGCCCGCACGGCGCCGAAGCCGGCCCTTCGCCGATGGACCGGTCGCGGCGCACCCACTTCCTCACCCCCGCCGACGCCGCCCCTGCCGAGTACATCCCGTACGGGCTGCGCCCCTTCACCGGCGCCGACCTGATCGCCCAGCACCCGGGCGGCGAACGCGGCAGCTGGTGGAGGTTCACCGGCGCCGCGCCGGACGGCGACCGCGCGCTGCGCCTGGACTTCACCGACGACGTCCTCGGCCTGCGGACGACCCTGTGCTACGAGACCGTTCCCGGCACCGACGTCGTCCTGCGCTGGACCGAGCTGACCTGCACCGGGGAGAGCGAACTGCGCCTGGAACGCTTCGACTCCGCCGCCGTCAACGTGCCCGTCCAGGCGGGCGCCCGGCTGACGTACCTGGCGGGACAGTGGTCGCAGGAGTTCCAGCTGCGGCACATGGAACTGGCGCGCGGACGCTTCGAGATGGAGAGCACCCAGGGCTCCGCCGGTCACGCGTACGCCCCATGGCTCGCGATCCAGGACTCCGCCGCCCCCACCGAAGGCGCCACCCCCACCTACGGCATCGCCCTGGAATGGTCCGGCAACTGGCGCATCACCGCCGACGCCGAGCCCGGCGGCTCCGTACGGATCCGCGCCGGGCGGGTGCCGCATGAGGGCGCCGTCCGCCTCGCCCCCGGCACCACCCTCACCACGCCTCGGCTGGCCTGCGCCTTCAGCCCCGACGGCCTCGACGGACTGGCCCGTGTGTGGCACCGCTACGAGCGCCGGCTCACCGGCGCGCGCATGGACCGGCCCCGCAAGGTCCTCTACAACTCCTGGGAGGCCACCGGCTTCGACGTCGACGCCGCCGGACAGCTGGAGCTGGCCAAGACGGCCGCGGAGCTGGGCGCCGAACTGTTCGTCGTCGACGACGGCTGGTTCACCGGACGCCACGACGACACGGGCGGCCTCGGCGACTGGGAGCCGGACCCCGCCGGCTTCCCCGGCGGACTCGACCACTTCATCGACCAGGTCAGGGCGCTCGGCATGGACTTCGGCCTGTGGGTCGAACCCGAAGCGGTCAGCCCCCGCTCGCGGCTCCACGCCGAACACCCCGAATGGGCCTACCGGATCGACGGCCGACCCGTCACGCTCGTGCGCAACCAGCTCCTCCTCGACCTCGGCCGCCCGGACGTCCAGGACTTCGTCATCGGCACCCTCGACCGGCTGCTTTCCTCCCACGCCATCAGCTACCTCAAGTGGGACATGAACCGGCCGCCCACCGAACGCGGCCGCCCCGGGCACCCGGCAGGCACCGACCCGGAACGCCAGGACCTCGACGCCGCCCACGTCGCCGGCTACCTGCGCGTCCTGGACCACCTGCGCAGCGCCCACCCCCACGTCACCGTCGAAGGCTGCGCCGGCGGCGGCGCACGCATCGAACACGCCACCCTCGCCCGTACCGACGTGGTGTGGCCCAGCGACAACACCGCACCCATGGACCGGCTGCGCATCCAGTACGGCTACCTCCACGCCCACGCCCCGCACACCATGAGCTCCTGGGTCACCGACGCCCCCGGCATCTTCGACCCGCGGCCCCGCTCCCTCGCCTTCCGCTTCGTCGGCTCCCTCGCCGGCGTGCTGGGAATCGGCGCCGACATCCGCGACTGGACGCCGGATCAGCGCGCCGAGGCCGCCGGATGGATCGCCCGCTACAAGGACGTCCGCGACGTCGTCCACCACGGCGAGGTCCATCTGCTCGGCAGCCCCGACGACCCGACCTGCGGCATCCAGTACGAGGAACCGGGCGGCCACCGGCTGGTGGTGACCGCCTGGAACACCGGACCGCTCGACGGCGCGCCGCTGGTTCCCGGCGCGGCCGCCCGGCTGCGGCTGCGCGGCCTCGACCCGGGCGCGGCGTACACCGACCAGGACTCCGGGACCCGCTACAGCGGCGCGTATCTGCTCCACTCGGGGCTGCCGTTCGCCTGGACCGCCGCACACGACGCGGAGTTGGTCGTCCTGGCCCGGGAGTGACGACAACGGAAGAATCCGAGCACCCACCACCTCCCGACAGGAGACGAACCACCCCATGAACCCAGCGGCCCGCTTCACCCACCGCGTCGCCGTCGTCACCGGCGCCGCATCCGGCATCGGTGCGGCCACCGCGGCACGCCTCGCCGCCGAGGGCGCGGCCGTCGTGCTCGCCGACATCGCCGTCGACCGCGGCGAGGAGACCGCCGCGCGGCTGCGCAAGGACGGCGCGCGCGCCCTCTTCGTCGCCGCCGACACCGCACGCGAGGACGACTGGCGGCGGGTGATGACCGCCGCCCACGCCTTCGGGCCCGTGGGCGTCCTGGTCAGCAACGCGTTCACGGTGGAGGTCGCGCCCGCCCACGACACGAGCCTCGCCTCCTGGGAACGGCAGCTGTCGGTCAACCTCACCGGCGCCTTCCTCGGCTTCAAGGCGGCACTGCCCGACCTGCGCGACAACCGGGGCGCCGTGGTGCTCGTCTCCTCCGTCCACGCCCACCGTGGCATCCCCGGGCACCCCGCGTACGCGGCGAGCAAGGGAGCCCTGCTGTCGCTGTGCGGTCAGCTCGCCGCCGAGTACGGACCGGACGTACGCGTCAACGCCGTGCTGCCCGGCCCGATCCTCACCGGCGCGTGGGACCGGGTGCCGCAGCACGACCGTGAACGGAGCATCGCCGAAACCGCGGCCCGCCGCTTCGGCACCCCCGAGGAGGCCGCCGCAGCCGTCGCCTTCCTCGCCGCCGACGAAGCCTCGTACATCACCGGATCGAGCCTGCTCGTGGACGGCGGCTGGAGCGTCGTCAAGGCTTCCGCCTGACGGACCGACAGCGCCGGCCCGCCGACCGACCAGCAAGAAAGGCAAACACATGACGCCATACGCGCGCCGCGGAGTGCACGGCCAGACCGTGGAGACCCTCGCCCGCCGGGTACTCAGCGGCGAGATCCCCGAGGGAGCGACGCTCGACATGGCAGCCCTGCAGAGCGAACTGGACGTCAGCCTGACGGCCCTGCGTGAATCGCTGAAGGTGCTCGCGGCCAAGGGCATGGTCGACGCCCGGCAGAAGCGCGGCACCTTCGTGCGGCCCCGGTCCGACTGGAACCTCCTCGACGCCGACGTCCTGCGCTGGCAGTTCTCCGAGAGCAGCGGCACCGGCGCCGACCCGGCACTGCTGCGCAACCTCGGCGAGGTCCGCGGCATCATCGAACCCGCCGCCGTGCGGCTGGCCGCGGCCCGCCGCACCGACGCCGACCTCGAGGCACTGGAGGCGGCACTGGCCGCCATGGGCCAGGAAGGCGGCGCGAGCCACGCCGTCGAGTCCGACCTCGCCTTCCACCGCGCACTACTCGCAGCCACCCACAACGAACTGCTGGAACGCATGGAGATGGTCATCGAGTCGGGCCTGGCCCAGCGCGACCGGCTCGTGCACAGCGCCCCGCACAGCGGGGACCCCGTACCCAGCCACCGGGCCGTCCTCGACGCCGTACGCGACCGGGATCCGGACGCCGCCGAGCAGGCCATGTGCGCCCTGCTCGACCAGGCGATGCGCGACCTCGACAAGGTCAGCGGCCCGCACGGGAGAGGGGCCGGGGACAACGGGAACGGGGCCGAGGCCGCCGACGGCACTGCCGGGGAGACGGGTGGCACCGCCGGAGCCGACGACGAGAAGGACGGCCGGGCAAAGTGAAGATCGAGCGCGTCGAGACCTTCCTCGTCCCGCCCCGCTGGCTGTTCTGCCGGATCGAGACCGACGACGGTGTCGTCGGCTGGGGCGAACCCGTGGTCGAGGGCCGGGCCGAAGTCGTACGGGCAGCCGTCGACGTCCTGTCGGAGTACCTGGTGGGCCAGGACCCGCTGCGCATCCAGGACCACTGGCAGGTGCTGACCAAGGGCGGCTTCTACCGTGGCGGGCCCGTGCTCTCCAGCGCCGTGGCAGGCATCGACCAGGCCCTGTGGGACATCGCGGGCCGCACCCTCGGCGTACCGGTGCACACCCTGCTCGGCGGGCCCGTCCGTGACACGGTCCGCGTGTACGCGTGGGTCGGCGGCGACGAACCCGCCCAGATCAAGGACGAGGTCACCGCCCAGGCCGAGGCGGGCTTCACCGCCGTCAAGATGAACGCCGCCGGGCGCACCGCACCACTCACCAGCCCCGCCGAGACCGCCGCGGTCGTCGAACGGGTCGCGGCGGCACGCGAGGCCCTCGGCCCGCACCGTGACGTCGCGATCGACTTCCACGGCCGGTTCAGCGCCGCCAACGCGCGCCGCGTGCTCCACGAGATCGCCCCGCTGCACCCGCTGTTCGTCGAGGAGCCCGTCCTGCCCGACCAGGCCCATCTGCTCCCGGGGCTGGTGTCCGCCTCGTCCGTCCCGCTCGCCACCGGTGAACGGCTCTACGGGCGCGCCGACTTCCTCCCGGCACTGACCGCGGGCATCGCCGTCGCCCAGCCGGACCTGTCGCACGCCGGCGGGATCTCGGAGGTCACCCGGATCGCCTCGCTCGCCGAGACCTTCGGGGCCCAGCTCGCGCCGCACTGCCCGCTCGGGCCGATCGCGCTGGCCGCGAGCCTCCAGGTCGCCTTCGCCACGCCCAACTTCCTGATCCAGGAGCAGAGCCGCGGCATCCACTACAACAAGGAGGCCGACCTGCTGTCCTACCTCGTCGACACCGAACCCTTCCGCTTCGTCGCCGGCCAGGCGCACCGCACCCCACTGCCCGGACTCGGCATCGCCGTCGACGAGGACGCGGTGCGCGCGGCCGACCGCTCCGGCCACGCCTGGCGCAACCCTGTCTGGCGGCACGCCGACGGCTCCTTCGCCGAATGGTGAGCCCCGCCGTGAACACCACGGCGAGCCCTGGGGAGCGCGGCATCCGGCTGCCGGTGTCCGTCGTCACCGACCCGCAACGCGGCGGCCGCTGGACCTCGCTGACCGCCGGCGGCCGCGAATGGCTCTGGCACCGCGACGAGCCGCGCCGCGCCCGCGTCAGGCCCGGCGACGCCTTCGCCGACGCCGGGGGACTGGAGGAGTGCGTACCCACGGTGCGCGGGCTCCCCGACCACGGGGACGCCTGGTCACGGCGGTGGCGTCGGGACGGGGACCTGGACGTCGTGGACTGTCCCGACTTCCGCCTGACCCGCCGTATCCGCGACGACGCCGGGGCGGCCGTCGCCGACTACACGCTCACCGCCGAGCCGGGTTACCGCTTCGTGTGGGCCGCCCACGCCCTGCTGGACCTGTCCCCGGCCGCCCGGATCGGCATCGAGGGCCCCGCCGTGACCCGGCTCCACCCGGACGAGGGCGCGCGGTGGGTCACCGGCGCCTGGCCCCGCGTCGACGGCATCGCGCTGGACCGGCTCGGCCCGGACGACGGGACCGCCGTGGGAGCCGTCGTCCTCACCCCGCGGGTCGCCGTGCACGACGGCTTCGACACCCTGCACATGTCCGTGGAGGCCGACGGCCCGCCGGTGTCCGTCGCCCTGTGGCGCAACCTCGGCGGCTTCCCGCAGGACGCGCCGTACCGCTCCGTCGGTGTCGAGCCGATGCTCGGCCGCGTCTTCGACCGCACGGCGGCCGACGACGGCGACACGGCCGTCGTACCCGCGTCCGGCGAAGCCGCCTGGCGGCTCACCGTCACCGTGACCCGTCGCCACTGACCACGCAACGCCGACCACCGCACCGCTGACCACCGATCACCGCTGACGAACGCGCCGCCGACCGCCGACCACCGCGCCGCTGACGACCGACCGCCGACCACCGCGCCGCTGACGACCGACCGCCGACCACCGATCACCGATCACCGCGCCGCCGATCACCGCGCCGCCGACCACCGCACCACCCGCTGAACACACCACCACCAGAAGGGATGTCGGATGGACCTGCTCGCCGCGCTGCGCGACCACCGGCTGCTCGCCATCGTCCGCGGCAGCGACCCGGACGCGGCGCTGAACACCGTCCTCACCCTCGCCGAGGAGGGCGTCGCCCTCATCGAGGTCTCCCTCACCGGACGCGACGCGCTCGACGTCATCGCCCGGGCCCGCGCCGCCCTCGGCCCGGACGCGCTCCTCGGCGCAGGCACCGTCCTGACCGCCGACGACGCACGGGAAGCCCACAAGGCCGGAGCCGCCTTCCTCGTCACCCCGGCGGTCAGCGACGGCATAGCCACCGGCCGGGAACTCGGACTCCCGGTGCTCGCGGGCGTGATGACCCCCACCGACATCCTTCAGGCACTCCGGCTCGGCGCCGACGCCCTCAAGCTCTTCCCGGCCGGCAGCGCCGGCGGCCCCGGGTACCTGCGCGACCTGCGAGGCCCCTTCCCCGACCTGCCCTTCGTGCCCGTCGGGGGAGTGGACGCCGGGGCGGCCGCGGAGTACCTGCGAGCCGGCGCCACGGCCGTCGGTGTCGGCTCCCCGCTGACCGGCGACGCCGCCTCGGGAGGCAGCCTCGCCGCCCTGCGCGCGCGGGCCCGTGAGTTCCTGGACGTCGTCCGTCCGGAGACCCGCCCGTGACCGCGCCCACGGTCCTCGCGACCGACCGCCTCGAACTCGGCGAGGGCATCCGCTGGACGGACGGCCGGGCCGTACTGACCGACATCCTCACCGGCCGGCTCCTGTCCGCCCCCGGCGACCCCGCCGCACCGCACGGGCTGATTACCCAACTGCCCTGCCCGCTGGGCGCGGTGGCCCCGGTCGAGGGCCGGCCCGGCCACTGGATCGCGGCGGCGGGCACCGGTGTCTGCCGCATCGACGACGCCGGGCGACCCGACTGGATCGCCCGCCCCGAGGACGGCGCCCCGGTGCCGATGCGGATGAACGACGGCGTCGCCGACCCGCACGGCCGGTTCTGGGCGGGCAGCATGGCGTACGAGGCGACCGAGGACGCGGGATCCCTCTACCGCGTCGACCGCGACGGCAGTGTCACCCGCGTGCTGCGGGACATCACGGTGCCCAACGGCCCGGCCTTCAGCCACGACGGCACGCTCATGTATCTCGCCGACAGCGCCCGGGGCATCGTCCGGCGCTACCCCGTCGACCCGGCCACCGGCGACCTGGGCGAGCCCGAACGCTTCGTCACCTTCGGTACGGGCAGCCCCGACGGCATGACGACCGACTCCGAGGGCGGCCTCTGGACCGCTGTCTGGGGCACCGGACAGGCTCACCGCTACCACCCCGAGGGCACTCTCGACCGAACCGTGGAGCTGCCCGCCGCGCAGCCCGCCGGGTTGTGCCTCGGCGGCCCCGACGGGCGCACCCTCCTCGTCACCAGCGCCCGCATCGGCCTGCCCCGGCCGCGCCCGCTGGACGGCGCCGTCTTCGCGTTCCGCGTGGACGTACCCGGAGCACCGGCCGCGCCGTACCGCCCGGCGGACGCCACGGACCCGGACCGCGCGGATTCCGCCGCCGCGGACTCTGTGGCCGCTGGGGGCTCCGCGGCCGGGGCCTGCGCGTCGACCGGGGACCTCCTGCCGTGACCGGGGACACCGGGGCCATCGGGCATGCCGCCGACACCGCGCGCTCGATCCACGCCGCCGACAGCGCGTACTCCATCCACACCGACGACAGCGCGCACTCAATCCACACCGTCGGCAGCGCCGACAGTGGCGACAGCGTTGAGGAACCCGCCATGAGCACCCTCTTGCCACTGCGCCCCGGCCCCGTGGTCTGCGTCGGCGAGACCATGGCCGCCCTCGCCCCCGAACCCCTCGGACCGCTGGAGGACGCCGACCTGCTCCGCGCGGACATCGCGGGCGCCGAGTCCAACGTCGCCCTCTACCTCGCCGACCACGGCATTCCCGCCCGATGGGTCTCCGCGGTCGGCGACGACCCCTTCGGCCGACGCGTCCGCGACCGGGTCGCCGCGGGCGGAGTCGATGTCAGCGGCGTCCGTACCGACCCGGAACGGCCCACCGGACTGCTTCTCAAGGACCCGGGCGAGCACGGCACCCGCGTCCACTACCACCGCCGCGGCTCCGCCGCCTCCGCCCTCACCCCCGACCTGCTCGACGACCCGGCGCTGGCGGGCGCCGCACTCCTCCACCTCAGCGGCATCACGCCGGCCCTGTCGCCCAGTTGCCACGCCCTCGTCGAGCGGGCGCTACGGCCCGACCGCCCCTGTCCCGTCAGCTTCGATGTCAACCACCGCCCCGGCCTGTGGACCGGTCGCTGCGCCGCCGACGTCCTGCGGTCGCTCGCCGACCGGGCCGACATCGTCCTCGTCGGCCTCGACGAGGCCCAGGCCCTGTGGGGAGAGGCGGTGACCGACGCCCTCACGGTCCGCGAACTCCTCCCCGGCCCCCGCATCCTCGTCGTCAAGGACGGCGCCAGGGAGGCCACTGCTTTCGTCGGCACGGACACCCACACCGTGCCCGCCCTCACCGCCCGCGTCGCCGAACCGGTCGGTGCCGGCGACGCCTTCGCCGCCGGCTTCCTCAGCGGCCTGCTGCGGGGCCTGTCTGCGGAGCAGGCCCTGCGTCTCGGTCATCTGACGGCCGCCTCCGCCCTCCGGGTCGCCGCGGACCACGGCCCCCTTCCGGCTCCCGCGGTGATCACGACGCTGCTCGCCGCCGACGACGAGACCTGGCGCGCCGCCAGGATCGACTGACCTCCCGGGCTGGCCGTACCCATGGGGCAGCACCCCGGCCCACGGGCAACTCCGGTCACCGCAGGGGCTGTTCCGCGGTGCGGATCCACGACATGACGCAGGCGCCAGGCGGCCCAGAACGAGCAGCTAGGACTGGAAGCCGTCGTCGGCGCGACGACGGCGGCTGGTCACCCTGACCGCTTACCCGGCGGGCGCGGAGGTGGCGCCGTGGGCCCGCCTCCGTGTGACCGGAGAAGGAACGCCCTCCGCCGCCTGCGTCGTGGCTCCTCCACCCGCCCGCGAGGAGATGCCGAGGCGATCACGACGACCGTCCCGACCAGCACCGCGGGAAGCACCGGCGCCCACAGCGGCGCGAACCGCAGCAGCAGGGCCCCGACCGTGGCTCCGACCAACAGGGCGCCCAAGCGCGCCGCGCCGTCGGCGGCTCCGGCGAGCCGGGGCGGCCGGCCCGTCGTCAGGCCGCGGACAACGGTGGTCAACGTACCGGTCAGGTACGTGGTCGACGCACCACGCACACCGGAGCCGATGGTGATCGCACTCTGCATCCCCATCGCCGCCGCGGCGGCGGCGAGAAGCAACGCGGCGGTGTACGGGCCCGGGTCGCCGCCGGTGGCCGGCCATCCGCCTGCCACGCAGGCCAGGAGCGCCAGTTCCGCCGCCACGAGCAGACTGGTGCGCCGATACCAGCCGGCGCTCCGCCGCGCCTGCCCGGCGCTGCCCGCCGCCACGCCCACGGCGTAGCCTCCGACCGCGACCGCCGCGCTCACCAGGAGCGGACCGTCGGGGGTCGCGATGCCTCGGCCCAACTGCACCAGGTTGCCCGTGACGACGCTGGCGAATGCGCCTCCGAGCCTGATGACGCACACCGCGTCGAGGCATCCGGCCGCTGCGGTCAACACCAGAAGGAGCCGTACGACGAGCCGCTGCGGCAGGCCCACGTCCGGCTGACCCGACCTCGCCCGGCCGCTCCACGGGTGCATCCGGCTCCTTGTCCCTTCACGCCGCCACCAGAGCACTGTAAGACCGTGGGGCGTTCCCATCGCCGAGGCGGGGATGCCTATCCTCGCCCGGTACGGCAAACGAAGGACAGGTGCACATGGCGGACGGCGGCAGGACCGGTTCGAGAGACGCGGACAGCACCTCGACAATCCGCTCCTCGCCCGCACCATGGAGCAGCTGAGCTGGCAGCTTCAGCTGCTGTTCGGTCTGCGGGAGGAGCCCGCGCAGATGCGGGCCCAGCACACGGAGATGTTCCGGCACATCGCGGCGGGCGATGGGGAGGCCGCGGCGGCGAGCACGCTGCTGCATGTGCGTGACAGCAGGTCGGTGGCTCTGCGTTCCCTCTTCGGGAACAAGGACTGAGCCTCTTTGTATACCAACTGGACGAGGGGTCTCCCCTCGGCGATCAACTGAGGGGAATCCGCGCAGTTCCTGCCGTCACATCCGCCACCCTCTTGCTCGCCGTCTGATGCTTGGTATTCAAAGTGGAGGGTCGTCGTCCCCCGGCCGCCAGGAGCCCCCATGTGCGTCGCAGCCACACCGCCGCCCTCCAACAAGCTCACCCGCCGCGGGATGCTCGCCGGTGCGGCCGCGCTCGCCGGCACGGCGGCGGCCGTCACCCCCGCGTCGGCGGACCCGCGAGGCGGGTCCGCAGGCGGCCGGGGGGAGGACTGCGCGCCGCGCGGCGGAAACCTGGTCGTCGAGGGCGGTACGGTCCTCGATCCCGCGACCGGCGAGGTCATCGAGGATGCCGTCGTAGTCATCAAGGACGGAGTGGTCGGCGCGGTGGGCGCGGTGGGCGCGCGCGGCAGCGTCGCCACGCCCCAGGGTGTGACGGTCCTCGACGCTCACGGCCGATGGCTGCTGCCCGGCCTCGTCGACGCCCACATCCACCTCAGCACCGCCGCCGAGGCCCGTGACGCGGTCCGCCAAGGCGCGACCAGCGCCCGCAGCGGGTCGACGAACTTGGCGGGTGGCGATGCTGCGCCACTGCTTCAAGCGGTTGATGCACCGCTGGACCGTGTGTGCCGTGAGCCGGGGACGCTTCGCTGTCTGATGCGAGCCGTCCTGGACCGCCGGTTCCGACCTCCCGGTTGATCCTCAGGATGCTGCCTCGCTGAACACCACGTGGGGCCGCGGGGTCAGGCGTATGGCGAGGGGCGCGTCTGCAGGCGCCAGATCACATCGATGCCCGACTCGCCCGGGGCTGTAGGCCCTTCCGGCACTCGCACGCGCTCGATCTCGAGGAAACCCAAGCGCCGGGCGACGGCTCCGCTCGCGTGGTTGGCCGCGTCGTGATGGATCTCGATGCGATCGATGCCGGGCATCCGGCGTCCCGCGTTCACCGCGGCAGCGACGGCCGTGGTGGCCAATCCCTTCCCCGTCCAGGCGTGGTGGAGCCAGTAGCCGATCTCCAGCCCGCCGGGACCGACCCGGCGCATCAGACTGCAGCTGCCGATCGCCACACCACCCGAGGTGATCGCGTAGTGGTACGCCTGCCCCGAGGCCCACTCCTCCTCGCTCCGGGTCAGAAACTCCTTGCCCTGCTGCCGGTCATGGGTGGCCGCGAAGGGCATCCAGGGGAGCAAGTGATCACGTGACTCGGTGATCAACCGATGCAGGATCTCGATATCTTGCACACGCCAACGGCGCAGCTCCACGTGGGCGGAGCGGAGTATCTCCCCGGGCTGTTCCATGACCAGGATCCTGACGGAGCCACGTCCGCCCGACAACGCAATTACCGGCGCTCAAGGCGCCACGCCTTCCCCCTCGGCCGCGGCGCGGCCTCCGACGCCGCCCCAGGCGGCACCTGTTGACCGACCCCGCGCTGGACTGCCGGCCGAACGCGAGGACGCTACACCTTCTCCTTGTACAGCTTGATCTCGGAGGGCAGGCGATCGAGCAGTGGCTGCAGATGGGCTCCCACCGTGTCGAACCACTGGTCGAGGCTTTCATCGGTGTCGTAGAAGAACCACGAATGGAAGCTTCCGAGATCGTCAGGAGCTGGATCGGATTCGTAGCGGAGCTCGCAGTGGACCTGAATGTAGTGGTCGTGCTCGCCGTGGTCATCGACGATGGTGAACTGCCGAGTGAGGTCCACGGTGAACATCGGTGGCCCGCCGAAAGAGTATGTGCCGTACTGGAAAAGCAGCCCGTCGGAGTCGGGTGTGGGTGCTGTGTCAAAACGTTCCTGCCCGAAACGGACGAAGGCCGGCCAGACGGCGCGAGCGGTCAGCTCAGTCGACGCCGGTCGTCCGATCGCCACCTCGGCACGCAGGAGATCGAGGGCTGCCTCCAGTCGGTGCCTGTCGTCGGGCATGCAGCACTCCTTGCTTCGTGAATCAGCAGCCTAACTACTCCTAGCGAAATGGCCGGGCGACGATCTCTCGGCACTTGCCGATGAGTGATCGTCAAGATCTGTGGATGACGTGGCGCGTGTTCAGCCCACGGGTTTTCGGGGCGTTCGAGGCGAGGCGCCGTGCGAATGAGCCCCGGCAGGTGGCGCCGGGGCTCACTCGGAGTGGTGTGTCAGCGGTCCATCAGTGCGAAAACGCCCCACCCGAGGTATTCGCGCTGATACCTGGCGTGCTGGACGGGTGCCGCAGTGAGTTCCGCACGCATCTCGTCGGCAAGCTCGTCGTCGGGGTTGGCATCCAGCCAGCGGCGGATGTTGAGCCACTGCGCCGCGACGTACCGGTCCCAGCTGTCCTGATCGGCAAGGACCATCTCGACGACATCACAGCCCAGGGCGCCGAACTGGTCGAGCAGTTCCGGCAGCGGGAGCAAATCGTCCTTGCGGGCCAAGTGGCAGCCCTCGACGGTGGCCTGGTCCTGAGGCTCGCGGCGCCAGTACGGTTCGCCGATCAGCATCATGCCGCCGGGAGCGAGACTGCGCCGCAGGAGTTCGACGGTGCCCGCCACGCCGGAGCCGATCCAGGTGGCGCCGATGCAGGCAGCGATTCCGACCGGATCGTCGGCGACGTGGCCCGACGCATCAGCGTGCACGAAGCCGACCCGGTCGGCTACGCCCAGCTCCACGGCTCGCGAGCGGGCGGCGTCGACGAACACGGTGCTGATGTCCACCCCGGTGCCGCTCACACCGTGGTCGCGGGCCCAGGTACACAGCATCTCACCCTTGCCGCAGGCGAGGTCGAGCACGCGGGTGCCCGGCGACGGGCTGATGGCCTGGCCCAGGATGGCCAGCTTCTCGCTGGTGAACGGGTTGCAGAGGCGATGGCTGCTCTCGCGGATGGTGAAGCTACGTGGCAGATCCACTATGGGGATTCCTTCGGTCCAGGGAGGTGAGAACGGCTGGGGAGGGCGGCCGACGGAAGTTGGCCGCGACTACCTGAACCGTCATCAAATGCACCTCCTCGGACGCGTGAAGGCTGGGACCGCTCGAAGGTACGGCCGCTGAGACCATCGTGTCCATCGCATTTCACGTCCTCCGAGAGGTGCGTCATGCGATGCGGGTCGTCGCCGGACGTTCGACGAGCTGACCTCGTTCGCAGCGGGCTCCGGCACATACGAGGGCGACAAGATGAGGCGCGTTCACGGCCCGCCAGCGGGCCTGGGCGGACTCGACGAGCTTTGAGCGCGTGATCACGGTCCTCGGCGTTGCAGATCTCCTGCAGAGCCTTCTTCGCGCCGGGCTGGGGGGACTTCGGCAGGGCGTTCGCGGGCCCACTGCTGGATGTGTCAGCCGGAGCAGCACTCCTCGGACTCACGCCGGCGTGATCCCGTGTCATGATCGCGCGAACGCAACACGCTCAGGTGCCCAGCCGATGGAAGGACGACAACATGGCGGCCGAGGCGGCTCCGGGCACGGCCGAGCCGGCCCGCGCCCGTATTCCCGACACCGTGGCCGGGGGAACGACCATCCTGCTCAACGGCACGTCCAGCTCCGGCAAGTCCAGCATCGCGCAGGCACTCCTCGGCCTTCTCGACGGCACGTGGTTCCACATGCCCGTGGACGCCTTTCACGCCATGCGCTGCAACCGCCCCATAGCCGACGAGGACCTCCAGGCCGAGATCGACCGCACATCCAAGGGCTTCCACCGCGCGGTCGCCGGGATGGCGGCGGGTGGCAACAACCTCATCGTGGACTACCCACTCAGCCGCCGCTGGCGGCTGCTGGACCTCCTCGATCTGCTCGTGCTCGAAGACACGGCCCTGATCGCGGTCCGCTGCCCACTGCCCGAGCTGGAGCGCCGTGAGCGCGAGCGTGGCGACCGACAGCTGGGACTCGCTGCCATGCAGTACGACGAGGTGCACTCCCACGCACTGCACGACTTCGATGTGGACACCAGCCTCCTCACCCCGGAGCAATGTGCCCTCCGCATCCGTGACTTCCTGTCGGACCGGCCGCGTCCCACCGCCTTCGAACGGCTTCGGCAGACACTGCGGTCCTCCGACTGATCTCTTCTCCGTCTGCTGATGTGCCTTGTACAGCGGGCTCGCCCCAGATCGAGGAGGCCCTGGCGCGGGCCAGGAGGCCGACGCCGCCCCCGTCCAGCGCCGCACGGACAGCGTCTCCGTGGCCGTCGGTATCCAGGGCGGCGTCCAGGGCGGCGACGAGCAAGTGCGCCGAGTTCGGATCACCCCGTAGTGGCCGCTGCAGGAAGATGGCGCCGCGTCTGCTTACATGACACCCTGACGACCGTGATCATCAGGGTGAGTGAGGCACGCATCCGTCCTGAACGTTTCGAGGCGTTCCGCGACATGATCGTCTCTGCGGTACGCGAGTTTCCCAGCCGTTACCCAGGGCTGGTGGACCACGAGGTACTGCTCGCGCCGCCTGATTCGCTGCTGTACGTCAGTCGTTGGCGCAGCGAACAGGATCTGGTCGGCTACGCCGGCGAGCACTGGCGTGACCAACCCGTGGTTCTGCCGGGCGAGGACGAGTACCTCGTCGCACCACTTCAGGTCCGGCACTTCACGCTTGCAGCGCTCAGCTAGCGAGTGATCCGCGTTCGGATCACGAGTTCGGCACTGAGACGCGGTCAGGCAGGTGTGGTCCAGCGCTGGTTCGTCCCGCCGTGGCAGTCCCAGACGATCAGCCTCGTACCGTCCGCGGTGCCGCCGTCCGCCGCGTCCAGGCACCGGCCCGTCTGCGGATTGACCAGCGCGCCACTGCTTCGCTGCCACTGCTGCGCGGCCGAGCCGTCGCAGCTCCTGAGCTGGACGTCGCTGCCGCTCACCGCCATGCACTTGAAGAGCGCACGCACCGTGCCGTCGCCCGCGAGCACCCAGTTCTGGTGGTTGACGTCGCCGCACGTCCACAGTTCCAGCGGGGTGCCGTCCGTGCTGCTGCCTCCGGTGATGTCGACGCACTTGCCACCGGTGCTGGTGATCGAGCCCGACGAGGAGTTGCCGATTCCGTCCTCCTGGACGCTGCCGCCCGAGACCTGGGTCACCTTCGCGTCCGAGCTGCAGGTGCTGCTCGTCGACGTCCCGCTGACGGCCGCCGTGACCGTGCCGCCGCCGGTGCTCGTGCCGGTGGGCAGGTCGTAGCGGGCCCTGGAGTACGGCTCGTCCCGGCAGGTCGCCGCGTCGTTGTTCCAGTCGAAGTACTCGACCCAGTCGACCATTCCACCGGCGTTGATCCGCGCGCCGGCGCCGACCTGGAGGCTCCCCAGGACGAAGGACGTGCCGGCCGTGGTGTCGGTGATGGTGGCCTGGTACCAGCCGTCCGGAGTGCCGGGGGAGACTCGGAAGGTGTAGCGGTGTCCCGCGGTGAACGCCTGGTTGTAGCGGCAGGTGTAGCCGGAGCCGGTCTCGTCGAACGTCTGGCAGTAGGTGCCGGTGGAGCCCGGCCTCGCCGCGGTCGCGTCCCACAGCGAGAACAGGAACATGCCGCTGCCGGTACGCCAGCGCTGCTGTCCGATGTATCCGCCCACTCCGCTGCTGAAGCCGAACTGGTGTGCCCAGAAGACGTTGCCGCGGCCGGGGTCGGCCTCGACCGTCGTGGCGAAGGTGACGTCGGTCAGGGTGCTGGTCCCTGCCGGGAAAGCGTAGTTGGTGTAGCTGCCGGGGGTCGCCCCGCTCGCCGAGGCGGGGGCGGCGAGTCCCAGGCAGGCGGCGACGGCGAGAACGGCGCTCACACAGAGCGTTCTGGCACGGAGCATGTGCGCTTCCTCCTTGATGGCAATGTGCATGACATGGCCTAAGCGGAAGCGTGGGGTCCTGCGGCACCGGTACGGGATGGACTTTCCATCCGGGCAGATGGATTCTTCGCCGTACCCGGCAGGCTGCCGTGGGCGAGGAGTAGCGGTCGGCGACGGATGCCTCGTCCTGAGTGATGCGCCGAGACCGTCGCCCCTCGCTGTCGCGGCAGCTGCCGGGCGGTGCGGGCAGGACGCCCCTGAAGTGCCGCATTGCCGTGACCACGGAGCCGTCGCGGCTCAGGTCCGGCGTTGGGTCACGCCGACAGTTCAGGGTCGGCGGACCGGTGGGACGCCGCCAAGATCGTGGGCTGGGTCACTACCGTGACGGACTCGGTGAGGAGCCGGTGCACAGGGCAGCGGCCGGCGGCCGCCAACAGCTTTTCTGTCTGCTCTTCTTCGAGGTCGCCGACCAGTCGGATGCTCCTGACGATCTGCTGTCGCGGACCGTTGGGAGGATCGACCCGCACATCCACGTCGACACTCTGCAGCTGGAACCCGTGCCGGTTCGCATACCCGCGGACCGCCGTGGAGGTGCATGACCCGAGCGCCGCCAGAACCAGCTCCGTGGGAGTGGGAGCCGCGTCCGTGCCGAAGGGCTCCGACGCGTCCGCAGTCAGCCGGTGGGGGCCCACCTCGATGGTGCGGACCAGGTGCTGACCTTCACGTACTGACACGGTGCGTGCGCTCATTGGCCGACCTCTCTCAAGCGGCCGCTCACGGCCGGCTGATCATCCTGTTACAGGTAAGACAGAGAGGGTCGCTTCTTTGTGACACCCACCTGGACACCCGCCTGGACACCCGCCCTGTTTCCCGGCGCTCCTGGCGGAACCGTGGATTCACATTCCGGGCAGGTGTCACAGCGTGTTGTGCCGCACGGTCTTGATGGCAAAAGCGCCCTGGCCTCGGCAGAAGGGATCAGTTGTTCAGGGACGCCATATAGTGGGAAAGCTTGGTCGGATTCAATACCCACATGAGCCGGTCGATACCCTTGTCCGACGTTTCGATGGACAACAGGGCCACGGGGTTCTCGCCATGCAGGACGAGGACAGCCGGCTGGCTGTTGGCCTCCACCCATCGAATGCTGGTATCGGGCCAGAAGCGCGGTGCGAAGGCGGCAAGGTACTTGGAAACATGGTCACGTCCGACGACCGGGATCTTCGATGCCCCGCGCACTCCTCCACCGTCGGCATAGCTGACGACATCGTTGGCGAGAAGCTCTTCCAGCTGTGACAGATTTCCCGTCTGCGCCGCCGAGACGAATGCCTCCATCAGCCGCCGGTGATCAGCTTGGCTGACGGGCTGCCTGTGCTCGTCGGCCAGGTGTTTCCGGGCCCGGCTCACCAGTTGGCGGCAGTTGGCCTCGCTCGTCTCCAGCATGGTCGCGACCTGCTTGTACGGGTAGTCGAACGCTTCCCTCAGGATGTACGCGGCTCTTTCCGTCGGGTTGAGTCTTTCGAGGAGAAAGAGCACCGCGAGCTCGAGTGCTTCCTTCTTCTCGGCGCCGACGTACGGATCCGTGCTCGTATCGATCGGTTCCGGGAGCCAGGGCCCGATGTACGCTTCTCGCCGCACCCTGGCCGACTGGGCGAAGTTGATCGCCAGACGTGTGGTGATCGTGGTCAGGAAGGCTGCCGGTTCACGAATGTCGGTGCGGTCGGCATTCTGCCATCGCAGCCAGGCTTCCTGGACGATGTCCTCGGCCTCCACCGCGCTACCGAGCATTCGGTAGGCGATGCCGAAAAGCTGTGGGCGCGCTGCGGTGAACTCCCTCGCGGCCTGGTCGAGCGAGGATGTGCCGTTCCCAGCGTGCATGGTTTCCCTTTCGGCCTCTGGGTTCATCATGCTACAAACCGGGAAACGGCACAGTTTCTACGATCACGGATTCCCCGACGCGGGTGATTGCCTTCGATTCCCAGGGGCAGGCGGACACACTGTTGTCGATTACGGAAGGCTTTGCCGGGTGGGCGATGGGGACTCGTCTGCGGGCGCGACCGTTGCGGAAGCCACCTACTCATGACTGACTCCCCGTACGGCCTGCAGCCGTAGGTTCGCTCTCGACGCAACTTACGTTCCATGATGGCTCGTTCAGGTTTGCCTGACCGTCAGTCCCTGAGTCCCTGAGTCCCTCAGTCCTGAGTCCGTCCGGCCTGTCCCTCTGTCCGTCTCCGCGCCGATGGTCGGGGGGCGCGGAGACGGACATCCCACCCCTCATGGGTGGGTATCTCTGGTTATCCGAACTGGCCGGGCTGGTAGTCACCGGCGGGCTGCTGGTTGATGACGTTGATGCGGTTGTAGGCGTTGATGACGGCGATGAGGGAGATCAGGGCGGCGAGCTGGTCCTCGTCGTAGTGCTTGGTGGCGTTCGCCCAAGCCTCGTCCGTGACGCCACCGGCCGCGTCCGCGATGCGGGTGCCCTGCTCCGCCAGCTCCAGCGCGGCACGCTCGGCGTCGGTGAAGACCTTGGCCTCACGCCAGGCCGCGACCAGGTTGAGGCGCAGCGCGGTCTCGCCGGCGGCGGCCGCGTCCTTGGTGTGCATGTCGGTGCAGAAGCCGCAGCCGTTGATCTGGCTGGCGCGGATCTTCACCAGCTCCTGCGTCGCAACGGGCAGCGTCGAGTCCGAGACCACTTTGCTCGCCGAGTTGATGTGCTTCAGGATCTTGCCTGCAACGGGGTTACCGAAGTAGTTGATACGGGCGTCCATGATGAACCTCCTAGGCCGTACTGCGGTTACGCACTATTGACGGGACAGCCCGGCAAGCTGTGACAGGAGGTAGATGTGACCTGGATCACATCTGCTGGTCCTGTCTTCTCGGAACGGTGCGGGCGGTGACCCCGTGACCCCGTGACCCCGGACCCCGTGACCCCGGACCACCGTCGGCCGTGATCGCACCGTCGCCGACCGATGTGATCCATCACCTGAGGCCACAGCCGCGTCCCGACGTCCTGGGAGCGCAACGGCAGGTGGCCTACGCGGAGACGGCGTAGTCTTTCCAGATATCCGGCCGTGCCGTCGACAGCCAGGGCGCGGACGACGATGACGGGTGCCTGATCCACGCGACGAGGCAGCTCCGGGCCACACAGGCTGATCCCGGTAGCTGTGGTGCGGCTGGCTGATCGGCTCTGCGTATCGGCGCCGAGACCGGAGGTGACGTGATGCCGAACAACGAACCGGCGGCAAACTCCCCGGGAGGACAGGGGCAGCGATCCGAGGCCTGGAAGACCGCGGTCACCGTCATTCAGGAGGCCAAGCCACCCTCCTTCCCGGAGGGAGCACATGCCATGACTCTCCTCGTCGAGTTTCCTCCCGGCGACGCTGGCACCCCTCCGCACCGCCACTTCGGGCCGGCCTTCGGCTACGTCCTGGAAGGCGAGATGCTGTTCGAGCTGGAGGGTGAACCCGAGCGCGTGATCCGCGCCGGGGAGGCGTTCTGGGAGCCCGGCGGCGACGTGATCCACTACCAGGACGGCAACAACCGTACGGACGTGCCCAGTCGGTTCATCGTCACGATGATGTGCGAGCCGGACAAACCCATGCTCGTCCTCGTCGACGAGGACGAGTTGGAGCAACGCAAGGACAGGCGGGCCCCACGCCCCTCCTGAACCGCAGGCACTGCCAACGCCGGCGCGCACGAGATCCCCCGTGCCGGGGTGGGGTGTTGCCAGGCCGTTCACGTACCGCGAGCGTCAGGACGAGCTAGGCACCGCGAGCGTCTGGACGGGCTGCGTACCGCGAGCGTCAGGACGAGCTGCGTACCGCGAGCTGGGTGGGAAGGGTGATGTGCTGTCGCGGTTCGCCGGGATGGGCGATCTCGTCGAGGAGCAGGCGGGCGATCGTGCCTCCGATCTCCTCGACCGGCTGGCGCACACTGGTCAGGGCGGGGTGCGCGTAGCGAGCGATGTAGGAGTCGTCGAATCCGACGACGGCCACGTCGTCGGGAATCCGCCGCCCCTGCCGACGCAGCTCCAGCATGGCACCGGCGGCCATGACGTCCGACGCGGCGAACACGGAGTCGAGGTTCGGATTACGTTCGAGAAGTGAACGCATGGCGAGCCTCCCGCCTTCCTCCGTGAAGTCGGCCGTGGCAACAAGACGCTCGTCGGCAGCCAGTCCTGCCTCGCCCCGAGCGTCCTTCCACCCCTGAAGCCGGCTGCGGCCGACATCCATGTCGAGGGGCCCCGTGATGGTGGCGGTCGTGGTTCGACCGCGGGAGACGAGGTGCCGGACGGCTTCCCTCGCGCCTCCCACGTTGTCGGCGCGCGCGTGGCTCAGGGACTCCTCGGGGCCGCGGCGCCCGGCCAGCACAGTGGGCAGGCCGAGGTTCTCCAGAATGCCGGGCAGTGGGTCGTGCTCGTGCACGGAGACCAGCAGCACACCGTCGACCCTGCGCTCCGCCACACTGTCCGTGAGCTGGTCACGCTCTTCCCTGTCACGGACGAGCACGAGCTGGAGCTGTGTCCTGGTGGTCGTCAGGACGGTGCTCACACCGCGGATGACGGCGGAGAAGTAGGGTTCCGAGCCCAGTCTGCTCTCGGACTCCGGGATCACCAGCGCTATCGAGTTGGTACGCCGTGTCACCAGGCCGCGGGCGACGGAGTTCGGTACGTAGTTGAGCTCGGCGATGGCCGCGAGGACCGCTTCCCTGGCCTCGTCGCTGACCAGCGTGGAGCCGTTGATGACCCGTGAAACCGTGGTACGGCCCACCCCGGCACGCGCGGCCACGGTTTTGATGGTCGGCCGATGCTGTGCCCCCATGCGCCTCTCCTCGTTCACCCCGGCCCTGCGAGCCGCTCGCCAGCGCATTGTGCCAGATGTCCACACGAACGGGACCGGCGCCGGCATGACTCCCACAACATCTGTTGGCAACAAAGTGGTTTCACGTTCTTGACACAAGGCTTGTTCAAGAGTCAATCTTCCATCGTCGGGTGGGAACGTTCCCACCGCGTTTGGGCACGTTCCCATTCTCTGCTTCGGGTCAACCGGCAGGACGGTTGACCCGTACTCCGGTGCGTCTGCGCCGCCTGGGAGGACACACACATGAAGAGCACCCGGAAGCTGTTGCGTACGAGAGGCACCGCCGTCATATCGGCAGTGGCAGCTCTTGGTCTTCTCTCCGCATGCGGCGGCGGTGACGCCGGTGGGACCGGTGGAGGCGTCAAGGACGGCAAGACCACCATCACCATGGGCCTGTTCGGCGTCATGGGGTTCAAGGAGACGGGGCTTCTTGATGAGTACATGAAGAAGAACCCGAACGTGCGGATCGAGGCCGACGTCGCGGGTGACGAGCAGACCTACTACACCGCTCTGCAGACGCACTTGGCTGCCGGCAGCGGCCTGAAGGACATCCAGGGCATCGAGATCGGACGCGCCAAGGAACTCGTCGACACCCAGGCCGACAAGTTCGTCGACCTGTCCGAGGTGCCGGGCACCGACCACTTCCTGCCGTGGAAGCTGAGCCAGGTCACGGGCAAGGACGGCAAGGTCATCGGGCTCGGCACGGACATCGGCCCCATGGCCGTCTGCTACCGCAAGGACCTCTTCGCGCAGGCGGGACTGCCGACCGACCGCGAGCAGGTCGCCAAGCTGTGGGACGGCGACTGGGCCAAGTACGTTGCGGCGGGCAAGCAGTTCAAGGCCGGCTTCAAGGGCGACAAGGTCGCCTTCACCGACAGCGCCAGCGGCCTGTTCAACGCGATGATCTACGGCAGCTCCCAGCAGTTCTACGACAAGGACGGGAAGCTGATCTACAAGGACAGCCCCGTCGTCACCGGTGCCTGGGACCTGGCCTCCGGGGCCGCGACCTCGGGCCTGACCGCGAAGCTGCGGCAGTTCCAGCCCGGCTGGGACCCCGGCCTCGCGAACGGCACGTTCGCCACCACCGTGTGCCCGGCGTGGATGCTCGGCCACATCAGCGAGAAGGCGGGCCCGCAGAACAAGGGCAAGTGGGACGTCGCCAAGGCACCGAAGGGCGCCAACTGGGGCGGTTCCTTCCTCGGCGTCATGGAGAAGAGCCCCGTCAAGGAAGAGGCGAAGAAGCTCGTCGCCTGGCTCACCGCTCCCGAGCAGCAGGCCCGCCTCTTCGAGAAGATCGGCAACTTCCCCTCCTCGCAGAAGGCGTTGGCCGCACCCGCGGTGGCGAACGCCGAGTCCGAGTACTTCAGCGGCGCTTCCATCGGCCAGATCTTCGGCGCCGCCGCGCAGGAGATCCCCGACGAGCAGGTGCTGGGCCGCAAGGACGGAACGATCAAGGACATCTTCTCCCAGGGCCTGAGCCTGATCGAGTCCCAGGGCCAGAGCCCCGACAAGGCCTGGAAGACCACCGACGAGCGCATCCAGAAGGCCGTCGGCTGACGTCCCCCGACGCCCCGGCGGCCAGATGCGCACGACCACGTGCGTGACGGTCGCCGGGGTGTGCCCAGCCCGCCCACGTTCCACGTAAGGACCCCTGGTGGCCACTCAGACCTCGACCGCGGCGGCCGGCGAACAGCCCACCGCAGAGCCCGCCGGCCCTGACCGACCCACCCACGGGGACCGGCAGAGACGACGGACCGGCCGACGGAGCACACTGCTCCACCGCCTGGACCTGAACGGTGCGCCCTACGCCTTCATCGTCCCGTTCTTCGTCATCTTCGCCGCCTTCAGCTTCTACCCGCTCCTCCATACGGCCTGGATCTCGCTCCACCGCGTCGAGCTCGCCTCCATGGACCTGATGGAATGGGTCGCGTTCGACAACTATGTCGGCCTGGTACAGGACGAGCGTTTCTGGAACGCCCTGTCCAACACCATCACCATCGGTGTGCTCTCCACCGTCCCGCAGCTGTTCATGGCGCTCGGGCTGGCTCACCTTCTGAACTACCGGCTGCGCGGATCGACGTTCTTCCGGGTGGCGGCCCTGACGCCGTACGCGACATCGGTGGGTGCCGCGGCGCTCGTCTTCACCATGCTCTTCGAGCGCGACTTCGGCATGATCAACTGGATTCTGAGCCTGGTGGGCGTCGACAACGTCGACTGGGAGGGCAACAAGTGGGCTGCGCAGATCGCGATCTCCACGATCGTCATCTGGCGCTGGACCGGCTACAACGCCCTGCTGTACCTCGCCGCCATGCAGGCGATCCCGCGCGACCGTTACGAGGCCGCGGCGATCGACGGAGCCTCGCGCTGGCAGCAGTTCCTGAAGGTCACCATTCCCGGTATCCGGCCCACCATCGTCTTCACGATCGTGCTGTCCACGATCGGCTCCACCCAGCTCTTCGGCGAACCCCTGATCTTCGGCCAGGGACCGAACGGCATCACTGGAGGAGCGGACAACCAGTACCAGACCCTCGGACTGCTGCTCTACGAGGAGGGCTGGAAGAACTACCAGATGGGCCGCGCGGCCACGGTGGCCTGGGCGATGTTCCTGCTGCTCATCCTCGTCTTCGCCCTCCAGCGCCTGCTCAAGCGGCGCTCTTCGCGCCCGTCCTGACCAGGAGATGCACACGATGACCACCGACACGCTCCCGGCCCGCAAGGACGCGCCGCGGACCTCGCCCGGCAGGCGCCGTGGCCTCCGACTGCCGAAAGGGCTCCGCGCCGGCCGGCAGCACCACGCGGGCCCCGCCACGTACGTCCTGCTCACCGTCGCGGCGGTGCTCTCGCTCTTCCCGCTCTACTGGACGATGGTGGCGGCGTCGACCGACAACACCCGTGTCACGCAGACACCGCCGCCCTTCCTGCCCGGTCCGCACCTGTGGGAGAACCTCGGAAAGGCCTGGCAGGACGCCGCACTGGGCAAGGCCATGCTGAACAGCCTGATCGTGGCGGGCACCATCGCCGTGTCCACCGTCCTGTTCGCCACCCTCGCCGGCTTCGCCTTCGCCAAGCTGCGCTTCAAGGGCCGCAACGTCCTGCTCATGCTGGTCATCGGGACGATGATGGTGCCGCCGCAACTCGCGGTCGTGCCCCTCTTCATGATGATGACCGACCTGGGCTGGGGCCAGAAGCTGCCCGCCGTCATCTTCCCCACCCTGGTCAGCGCGGTCGGCGTCTTCTTCATGCGCCAGTACCTGGCCGACGCGCTACCCGACGAACTCGTCGAAGCCGGCCGCGTGGACGGCGCGCATTCGCTCCGTATCTTCTGGAGCATCGTCCTGCCGGTCGCCAGGCCCGCGATGGCGGTCCTGTTCATGATCACGTTCGTCCACGCCTGGAACGACTTCTTCTGGCCGTTCATCGTGCTGGACATGACCAACCCGACGGTCCCCGTCGCCCTCACCCAACTCAGCGCAGGGTACGTCCGCGACCAGTCGCTGATCATGGCCGGTGCCCTGCTCGGCACCCTCCCCCTGCTCGCGATGTTCGTCGTCTTCGGACGCCAGATCGTCGGCGGCATCATGCAGGGAGCGGTCAAGGGCTAGGGGG
The DNA here is from genome assembly GCF_036181745.1 of Streptomyces sp. NBC_00259. Classification (NCBI taxonomy): domain Bacteria; kingdom Bacillati; phylum Actinomycetota; class Actinomycetes; order Kitasatosporales; family Streptomycetaceae; genus Streptomyces; species Streptomyces sp. NBC_00259. The sequence continues at coordinate 7,442,198 of NZ_CP108080.1, forward strand.
TGTCCGACCAATCCCGCCTGGTGCGCGACGCCCCTCCAGCACCCCGTGCACCCGCTCCCCTCTCCGCGTCACCCATTGACTGACTGCACTTCCGGAAGGACCCTCGTGGATATCGCTGATGGGCACGTCGTGCCCCAGACCGAGGCCCCCGCGGGACTCACGTTCCCCTCGTCGTTCACCTGGGGCACCGCCACCGCCGCCTACCAGATCGAGGGCGCCGCCACCCTGGACGGGCGAACGCCCTCCATCTGGGACACCTACTCCCGCACTCCGGGCAAGGTGCGCAACGGCGACACCGGCGACATCGCCACCGACCACTACCACCGGTGGCGCGAGGACGTCGCCATCATGGCCGACCTCGGTGTGGGGGCCTACCGCTTCTCCCTCGGCTGGCCCCGCATCCAGCCGACCGGCCGCGGTCCCAGCGTGCAGAAGGGACTCGACTTCTACCGCAGGCTCGCGGACGAACTCCTGGAGAAGAACATCCAGCCCGTCGCGACCCTCTACCACTGGGACCTGCCGCAGGAGTTGGAGGACGCGGGCGGCTGGCCCGAGCGCGCCACCGCGGAGCGCTTCGCCGAGTACGCGGGCCTGGCGGCCGAAGCGCTGGGCGACCGGGTGCGGACCTGGATCACGCTGAACGAGCCCTGGTGCAGCGCCTTCCTCGGTTACGCCTCCGGGGTCCACGCGCCCGGACGCACCGACCCCGTGGCCGCGCTGCGTGCGGCACACCACCTCAACCTCGGCCATGGCAAGGCCGTCCAGGCTCTTCGCGCGAACCTTCCGGCCGACGCGCAGGTCTCCGTCACCCTCAACATCCACCATGTGAGGCCCCGTTCCGGCGACGAGCGGGACGTCGACGCCGCGCGCCGGATCGACGCCCTCGCCAATCGCGTCTTCACGGGCCCGATGCTCGACGGCGCGTACCCGGAGGACCTGCTGCGGGACACCGCGTCCCTCACGGACTGGTCCTTCGTCCAGGACGGTGACATCAAGGAGATCCGGCAGCCGCTCGACTTCCTGGGCGTCAACTACTACACACCGACCCTTGTTTCGGGCGGTGCACGCGAGTCCAGCCACGGGTCCGACGGCCACGGGAACAGCGCGCACAGCCCCTGGCCGGCAGCCGACGACGTGTCGTTCCACCTGCCTCCGGGCTCCACCACCGCGATGGGCTGGGCCGTCGACCCCACCGGTCTGTACGACCTGCTGCTGCGGCTCAAGGGCGACTTCCCGAAGCTGCCTCTCCTGATCACCGAGAACGGCGCCGCCTTCGACGACTACGTCAACCCGCAGGGCGAGGTGAACGACCCCGACCGGATCGCCTATCTGCAGGGCCACCTCGCGGCCGTGCACCGTGCGATCGAAGCAGGGGTCGACGTCCGCGGCTACTTCCTGTGGTCCCTGCTCGACAACTTCGAATGGGGCTACGGGTACAGCAAGCGCTTCGGTGCGGTCTACGTCGACTACCCGACCGGCAAGCGCACCCCCAAGGCCAGCGCCCGCTGGTACGCGGACGTCGCGCGCACGGGCGTGGTGACCGTTCCTGACGCGACTCCTGACGCGACGAAGGGCTGAGCGGGCTGAGCACGGTCCTCCGGGCCGGCGAGTGTGGTGTCATGCCGCTCGCCGGCCCACCGGCCGTTCCTCCGCACACGCACGCACACGCACGCATACGCACACGCACGCCCACGCCGCGGCCCACTGGCGGTGCTTCGGTGTGCTCACTCGCCGGGGTATCGGACTCCGACGAGCGCGCGGACCCGGTCGAGTGTGCTCATCACGGCCAGGCTGCCGCGCAGTGGAACGAGCGCGGACTCGGTCCGCTTCTCGCGCAGGCACCGCATGACTTCCAGGGCCTGGTGGCCGTAGCCGTTGCCCACTTGGGGCTCCGCCTCGACGACCCGCGGCTCATGCCCGTCGCGGTGAAGCACCAGCCTGCGCGGGTTGTAGAAGTCTGCCGGGAACTCGATCCGGCCCTCGGTGCCGTGCACCACGGCACCGGTGGCACTGCCGAACGCCAGGGAGCAGGAGAGAACGGCCACAGCCCCGCTGTCGTACCCCAGCACCATGGCCGTGCTCTCGTCCACGCCCTGGTCGTTCAGATGCGCCCAGGCCGAGATGTGGTCCGGAGGGCCCAGGAAGAGATGGGCGAACGCGACGGGATAGGTGCCGAGGTCCAGCAGCGCTCCGCCGCCGGCGGCCGGTTCGCGCAGTCTGCTTCCCGCGACGACCGGCACGCGCGCGGAGAAGTCGGCGTGCACGGAGGTGACGTGGCCGATCAGGCCGTCGCCGATCATCTCCTGGGCGCGGCGGACCAGCGGATTGACGAAGGTCCACATGCCCTCCATCAGGAAGAGCGAGCGTCGCTCCGCGGCGGCGATCATCGACGCGGTCTGGGACCGGTTGAGCGCGAAGGGCTTCTCGCACAGGACGGCCTTGCCGCCTTCGAGGCAGAGTGTGGTCGCGGCGAGATGGTGGGCGTGCGGCGTGGCGACGTAGACGACGTCGACGTCCGGATCGTCCGCGAGGTCCTGCCAGTTGCCGTACGCGCGGGGGATCGCGAACCGGTCGGCGAAGGCCTGCGCGGCCTGCTGCGAGCGGGAGCCGACGGCTACGACGTCCGCTCCGGGTACCGTGCGGAGATCCTCGGTGAAGGCTGTGGCCATCGGGCCCGTCGCGAGGATTCCCCATCTGATGGAGCGGTCGAGCACGTGCGGTCCTCCTGAGGCGACACCGTGGGAATGGGAACGTTCCCATCGTTGTGCAAGCAAGATTCACGCGCCGAGTCGTCCATGTCAAGGACACTGCCTGTCGTTCGGTGTGACTCCTTGTGATGCCACTCCCGAAGGAAGTCCTGCCGGTCGGCGGCGGATCCCACCCCGGCGTCTATTTCTCTCGCGAGCGAGATATGATGAATTTTGGTATTGATCCGGTGCTCTGCGACGATGAGCATCCCGGCGGGCCACCACGCATCCTTCGTGTGCGGGCGTCCCCGGGCCAAAGGTCACACCGTGTGTCCTGCCCGGGTTGCTTTCGTGCCCGTGTGGCCCCGTCCTCGCTGTCAATGCCGCGCACCCGTTGTGACGCGCCTTTGCCCATGCGGTGCACACAAACGATTCCCGCCCCGCCTGGAGGCCCCACGATGGACACTGCTGACGAGGCCGCACGCGGCCTGACCGACATCGAAGGATTCCTGTACTGGGAAGCCCACCGCCGTAGCGCCCACCACCGTGCGGCCGAGTTCGCCGCACGGGTGACCGGGCTGAGCGAGGGGCAGAAAGCCGAGATCGAGTGGTGGTACGTGGAGGAGCAGATCCGGGTTTCCCGGAGGATGTCGCAGCACATGGCCGCTCACTTCGCAGCGGTGGAGAAGTACCATGCCAAGCGCTATGCACAGCTGCGCCGGGGTGTGTACGGCGCGACGACGCTCATCGCCCTGGCGATGCTCAGCCTGTGCATCGCGGTGATCCTTGGCACCGCCGGCTGACTGGCCGGCCCAGGGCCTGGCAGACGGGGAAGACCGGCAGACCGGGAAGACCGGGGCCGGGCAGTACCCGTGGCGCGGAGGCGGTACGCCGCACCGCTTCACGGCGGTCAGCAGATGGCCGTGGAAGGCGAGCGCATGGCGGAATCGACTGCCGCGACCGCCCTGAGCCGGTTCACGGCGCCGATTCCAGGCTGAGGAGCAGCTTCCGCAGGGCGGCGGCAACGGCGGCCCGTTCCTCGGGCTCCAGCACGGACAGGAGTTCTCGCTCCAGGGCCAGTTGGGACTCGATGAGACCGTCGAAGTCCTTCCGTCCCTGCTCCGTCAGGCTGACCAGTGAACACCGCCGATCGTCCGGCGACGTCGTGCGGCTTATCCAGCCCGCACGTTCCAGCCGGTTGAGGCGCCCACTGAGTCCGGCGGAGGAGACGAGCAAGGACCGCCTCAGCTGTCCGGGCGTCAGCGCATAGGGAGGCTCTGCCCGGCGCAGTGTCTGCAGCACGTCGAAGTCCCCCACGTTGGCGACGGCCCTGCCATCCCTGCGTCGCAGCTGGTCCGCGAACCGCTCCTCGGTCAGGCGTGCCGCACGAAGCAGCCGCCCGATCACGGCACTCGACGAGACATCCAGTTCGGGCAGCCACCGACTCCATTGCGCCAGCATGGCGTCCACGCTGTCGCCGCTGCCGCTGCCGCTGCCGCTGCTGGGGTCTGGATCGGGATCGAAGTCTGTATGCATGCTGTGTTCAGTGTAAGGCGGGGCGCCGTCGAACAACCTGTTCTCCGCTGCGGGATCACCGGCCACGGGTTCGCGTCGCGCATCGTGCCTCCGGGCCGCATCGGCTCGTCACGCCACCCTCGCCCACCTGCCGTTTCCCCGTGACACCGCAGTCAGCGCAAAGATGTACCACTGTTTGACAACATGCTCGCCGGCGGCTGTGGTGACAGGCGATCGGGAGAAACATTGTGTTAGGCTTTCACAGCGTCTTGGACACCGTACGCACTGCCGTGAGGGGGTGTCCGAAGCGCGATGCACCTGCCCACCTAGAGCCGGGCAGGTGGAGTGTTCCGGGCGCCACAGGATCCCCCGCCGGTGGCGCCCGGAGCCAGGCCCGGCCCGTGCACGGTTGCCGGTGCCGGCCCGTCGGCTAGGAACGGCCGGCGCGATAGAGGCCCCGGCCGGTCCGGCGGATACGGGAAGCGCCGACCAGACGATCGAGCGTGCTCCGGACCGCGTTGATGCTCCCGCTGTCGGCGTCCCGGCCGAGGGCCGCGGCGACATCGCGGGCACGCACATCCGCGTCGCCGACCGTGGCGAAGTACTCCACGATCTGCTCGGTCAGCCGGCCGTACGTGCTGTGGCGCTCGGCGTCGACGGCTGCTGCTGCGGTGGCGGGCCCCGTTGCGCTCTTCCGGCTCTCGGACCGCTGAACCTGCGGTCCGGTCTTCGTCTGCGTTCCGGTCTTCGACGCGACCTTCGCGGACCCGGAGGAGGACATGTCGGTCTGCGGTACCACGCGCGCCGATGCCTGGCCCGGCCCGGCGGCCGTAGAACCCGCAGAGCCCGTGGAACCCGCAGAGTCCCCTGCGGCCGCGCCGGCTGTGTCGAGCGCCAGGGCCTTGAGGGCACCGAGGGCCCGCTGGAGGGAGTCGAGATGCGCAACGACTGCGGCCAGTTCCCTTTCCAGGGCCTGCTTCTGGACCTCGAGGCGGTTCAGGTCCGCCTGGAGACTTTCAGCGGTGATCTCGATGTTATGAGCCGCGCGGGTTACAGAGACCATGTGTTCCTCTCATCCTCAACGTTTCTTGTTGCATCCCTGCCGACTCACCTGCTGTGTTCCTCGGCCCGGGCGCCGGGATGGGTACCCCTGCCATCATATGCAGGAGCGCACCCCGAACTACAGATGACGTGGGCAGACCACACGTGTGCCGAAGAGCCCGGGTGCACCGAACAGTGGAGACGCGAGAGCGCGATGCCGGCGCCAGGTGTCACCGCGCGTTGGCGTCCGACTTCACACCGTTTACGCATCACTAACGCACCTTGGCGCGCCCGAGCTGTCACAGAACAGGGCTGGTCCCGGTCAAAGATCCGGACGCGTGTGGAGCAGCGGGCGATGGAGGCAACATCACGAAGCCGCATGATCGCGCCACTCGACGGCGCGAGGAATGGAGACAGCAGGATCATGCATCGTGAGACGCCTTGCGCTGAGGGTTCCCTGGACCGGGCCGTTTCTGTCTTCGTGGAGCTCCGTCCACGTCTCTTCGGTATCGCATACCGTGTGCTCGGAAGCGCGGTCGAGGCCGAGGACGTGGTTCAGGAAGTGTGGCTGCGGTGGCAGAGGACCGATCGTTCGGCAGTGCTGAGCCCTGTGGCGTTTCTTTCGAGAACCACCACTCGGCTGGCCATCAATGTGGCCCAGTCCGCCCGTGTGCGCCGTGAGACGTACATAGGCCCGTGGCTGCCCGAGCCCATCGACACGAGCAGCGACCCGGAAGTGGGCGCTCAGCGGGCGGAGGCTCTGGAGCTGGCCCTGCTCCTCGTGCTGGAGAGGCTGAATCCCAACGAGCGGGCCGCCTACGTCCTGCGAGAGGCCTTCGACTACGACTACGCCGAGATCGCCGACATCCTTCAACTCAGTCTGGTCAACGTGCGGAAGATCGTGAGTCGGGCCCGCAAGCATCTCACCACCGACCAGCGGGAGACCGTGGACACGGGGGAGCACCGACGGCTTCTCCAAGCCTTCCTCTCGGCGGCGCGAACGGGAGATGTCGCCTCGCTGGAGGCTCTCCTCGTGCCGGATGCCGTCAGTCTGTCCGACGGCAACGGCCATGTGGGCGCTGCTCGCGTCCAGGTTCTGGGCCGCGCACGGGTGGCGAACCTGGCGACCGCCAATCCGAGATTCTGGAGCGGGGCGGACATCCGGAGTGTGCAGGCCAATGGACGGTCCGCAGCGATGATCCACCGGGACGGTCGGCCCACGACCTTCGTGACGATAGCGGCCGCGAAGGACGGCATTCACACGCTGATGTGGGTGTTCAGTCCGAGCAAGATCGCCGCGTTCCTCGACTCACGCTCTCGTTCCACGTCGGCACTCCGCCTGGAGAGGAAGGCGGCGTAGCTTCGCCGTGGATGAGCGCCCTCGCGCGCTCGGCCCTGCGCGACGAGTCACTCGCGCAGGGCTATGGGCAGCGGGTACGAACCCTCCGCGGGATCGCGCCGCCCAGGACCGTGTCCGGGACGGATCAGGGGTACGTCCTCGGGCCGGCTTGGTTCCAGGAACGGAGCTTGTCCGGGTTGAGCACGGCCCACACCTGCACGACATGACGGCCGGCGATGTCGAGGCTGATGACCGCGGCCACCTGGTGGTTGTAGCGCACCACGAGACCGGTCAGCCCGTTGACCGACTGGGCGTGCAGTGTGGTGCGCGGTCGCCGTGCCAGCAGAGTCAGTAGGCTTCGCGCGACCCGCTTGCTGCCGTGCACCGGCTTCACCAGCGCCCGGATCTTGCCGCCGCCGTCGAAGAACGCCGTGGCATCGGGGGCCATCAAGGACGTGAGGAAGACCGCGTCCTCTCTCACGCACGCCTCCCTGACCGCATGAACCACCGCGTCATGCTGCTGCGATGTCGTCGGCCGCGTGCGTCCGGCCCGAAGACTGCTGAGCGCGCGGTCGGCCGGCTCGGTGTGCTCCGACACCGGCTGCCCCACCACGCGGGGGAGCACATCCGGCGTCACTCCGAAGACGTCATTGAGAACGAACGCCGCGCGCTCGGCAGGAGACAGGGAATCCACCGCATACAGCAGCACCTCACTGATCTCCTCCGCGAGCGTCTCGTCGGCTTCCCGGTCGCCTGCGGGGCCCTCCCCGCCGCCGGACAGGGCCAGCCGGGCCAGACAGATGCCGCCGGCGACGTTCGCGAGCCACGCACGTGGCGCCGTGATCTGCGCCCGCACCTGATCGGACAGCGCGTACCATCGCCGATAGGCCTCATCAGTGACGCTCTCGGCCTCACTGCTGCTGCCCAGCATCCAAGTGACGACATCCAGGAGATGCTGCCGCTCATCGAGGAGCTCCGCGATCGGTACTCCGTCATCGGGCTGGTCCATACGGCATTCTCCCTCTCGCACGGCACCACACAACGCAGCCACCGCTTCCATCGACCTCATCGCATTTCACGAAGGTTGAAGCTGGCCCGGCGCCCCGTCGGCAGGATGCTTCTTGCCACGTCTCCGTGCTGGAGAAGGCGGTGCAGCGGGCGACGATGCGGTCCTTGTGTACAACGACTCTCTTGTTCCGTGCGTTCGACAATTGAGACCGGACAGACGTGCAACTTGTGACATCGGCCGACCAAGGCGTACAGCAGCCACCCGAGCGAGCCACGGCCACGCCGGGCCAGAACCCTGTACCAGAACCGCTGCGTGGACATCGAGGCCTGTCGAAGCTCCACACGTGGGCCCCATGGGCACCGAACGGAGATCGGATGACACCCGACCCGACCTGACCTGACACGGCCACGTGTCACACGTACCTCGGCCACTCGGTCTCATATGTGAAAGATGTGTTTCGTGCGCCCCCAGGCCGCTGCGATCATATGCCCGTCTGGGGGCTGCCTTACGTTCGTTCGACGAGGGGCATTCCGTGGACTGGCGTGAAATGGCGACCTGCCGAGGTGCAGACCCAGAGCTGTTCTTCCCGATAGGCCATAGCAACAGCAGCGCGATCCTGATGCAGGTGGACGAGGCGAAAGCCGTGTGCCGTCGCTGCCCGGTCATGGAGCAGTGTCTGGACTGGGCCGTCAAGGCCGGTCCAGTGGAGGGAGTATGGGGCGGCACCACGGAGAAGGAACGCCGTGCCATCAGCCAAAGCCGGCTGCGCCAACTCCGGAGCAGGATGCGCACCGCGTCGTGACCTGACCTGAGGGGTATTCCGTTGTGGGGGCCATGAGCAGGGCCGTAGGGTTCCGGCATGTCCCTACGTATTCGTATGCGTCAAGCCCTCCCGGAAGCGATGCGCGCCCGCGACAAAGCCGCGGTGAGCGCGCTGCGCGCGACGCTCGCCGCACTGGACAACGCGGAGGCGGTACCCGTGGACGAAGCGGGGACGCGGGGCCTGGCCCTCGAACAGGCACCGATCGGTGCCGGTGCCACCGACGTGGCACGACGTGAGCTGAGCGAGTGCAGTGTGGCGGACATCGTGCGAGCCGAAGCGGCCGAACGGCTGCACGTCGCATCGGAGTTGACCGCACCGGCTCACGCTGACCGAGTCGCGCGGCTCCGCGCGGAGGCCTCTGTGCTGCTTCGCTTCCTCGACGGCAACGGCACCCCGTAGAACACGGCAGATCGGCCGGGCATTCGCCCATCACGCTCGCCCTGGCGTTCCTCACCCTCGGATGTGCCCTGAGCTGGAGGCGCCTTGCAGCGTCACGACCGCAGCCGGTCCCTGCGCCAGAATCTCCTTGAAGCACTGGAGCCGGTCAGTGCACGCGATCCCCGCATTCCGCCGGAAACAGCATGGCACCTGGCGGCAGTTCGCCGGGATGCCGGGCGATCACCCGCAGGCATGCTTCTGGAGAGCCTGCTGCCGTCGGCGACGACGCGGCCCACGGCGGGAGCGGATGGGCGGTATACCCCGGACGAGGGGTTCGATCCCCTGGCTGTCGTGGGTGTTGGCGGTGGAGACGCAGATGGAGAGGGGCAGACCGGTCCGCTCTGTAATCAAGTGGATCTTCGAGCCCTTCTTGCCGCGATCGACAGGATTCGGGCCTGTCAGCTCCCCCCCCATTGAGCCTCGCATGTTCACGGAGTCGATCGCACACCGCGACCAGTCCAGCTCTCCTCGGGCGCCGAGCTCGTCCAGCACCAGGCGGTGGAGCTTCGCCCACACCTGTGCAGCGGTCCACTCGGAGAACCGCCAATGGACGGTTTGCCACGACGCACCGAAGACCAGCGGCAACTCCCGCCAGGTGCACCCTGAAGTGGCGACAAAGATGATCGCGGCGAGCACCGCGCGATCATCAGCCCGCCGACGGCCAGCCTTGCGGCCTCGTAGGGATCGGCGGCCTCACGACCCGGAACAACACCCATAGGCCCTCCGGCACCAACTCCTCAACGAAAGCCGTCGAGTACAGCCCCCTCCGCCGGTGCCGGACTCAACGGTCTGTCATCGGACGTCCGGGTCGCCCCAAAACGCGCCAGGTAGTGCCACACTTTCTTGACCGCCTGGGGGTCATAGCGGTCGGCACGTGCAGCATCTCCGACGGTGCGGGGGTCGAGTACGCTGTCGACCGCGATCTGCATGCCCAAGTCGACGTATTCCTGGCCGCGGTAGCCGGGGTGACGGCGGAGTTCCTCGACGCTGAGACGGAACCCGGCATGCCACTCCACGGAGCAGCCAAGGCGCAGGGCCGCGGTCTCGACGGCGGTGCTTCGGTAGCAGGGGTCCAGGACCAGCGCCTCCACATGGCAGTCCGGCCGGACCGGCCCGTGCACCTGCGCCTCGATGTGGTCGTCGAGGTCGTCCTGGCGATCGGCGAGGGCCAGCTCGATGAGCCCCATGCGGGCCGCGACACCGAAGTCCGTAGGGTCAGCGGAGCTGTCCGGATAGCAGAATGTGGTGCGCGGCAGCGTGTCGGCCGTCAGCCGGAAGTGGGCGGAGCCGAACCGCGGTGCCCCGCCTGTCGGCTTCTGACGGTAGTTCAACGCTCCGTAGACGGGGCGCTCATGCGGAGGTGCTTCGTCGTACGCTCCGTTGAAGATCCGGCTCTCCCAGTGCCATCGGTCGCCGCCGGGATACGCGGTCAGTCCACCGTTGCTGGTCCCGGTGACGAACTGCGAGCGGTAGACGCCGTCAGCGGCCATTGCGTCCAGTATCGGCTTGCTGTGCAGCAGACGGTCCGGGTGGAAGTTGAGGGTCACCCGCAGTGATGGGTCCATCGGAAAGCCCGACGCCAGTTCCGCGACATGACCAAGGGCTCGGTCCTGCGATGTCTGCGAGGCTGCGGAGCTCATCCACACAGTGTTCCCCAGCCGATTAACCGGTGCACGCGGATTGTCCACCGCCGGCCGTCCAGGTCGCACCGAGCATGATCACCAATCAAGGCGATCTATCTCTCGATACTCGCCGAAGAAGGGGCAGCTATGGGCGACACCGCGCCGAGGGGGCACACCACGGTCCCCGAAGAAGACCTCCCAGCCGTTCTAGAGACCGCCTTCGGGCGGAATCCTGACGGCACCACCATGGACCACCCGCAAACGCCCCAGCCTGTAGACGGTCAAGGAGACACGCCCTAGTCACCTATGAACCACACGTAACTGCCTGGCGTCGACGCACATGCTTCAAGGAGCTCGGCAAGGTCCAGCAGAGCGGCCTTCTGCTGGTCGTCAGTACACCCTTGCGTCAGGGCGACGACTTCCTGGGAGGCGACTTGAGCTTCCTGTTCGTTGAACAGCGTGTCACCGTACGGATCCACCCAGCCGAGCTTGCCCGAGCCATGCCGGTCGAGGGTGCTCAGCACCCTCGCCAACGCTTCACCGTGCTCGTAAGAGCCCCGCAGCAAGGTGTCCCGGGACGATCCCTTCCGCGTTGGTCGCCCAGAGTGCAGTTCCAGCTCAATCCCCATGACCCCTCCTTCGGCCTCGGACACCGAAGCTTCGCAGAGATCATCTGTCAGACACGGCGGCCTAGGAGGCCGGGTTCCTTCGCGGTGCAATCGTGGCGTTGGGCAGTGTCGGTGCCGGGAGGGGATCTCCGTCGTATCCCTCGACCCGGCCGAAACGGTCGGATCCGTTCTGCCACTCGTCCCGCGCCTGAACGATGTCCTGGTGCGTGCGGCCGATGAAGTTCCACCACATGACGATCTCTTCCTGGAACGGCGGCCCACCCAGCAGTACCACCCGCGCCGGCTGCGGGGAGGCGTTGGTCAGGGAGAGCGTCCTGAGCCCCGATGCGACGTAGCCGAGTTCGGCCGCTGCAAGGGGTGTTCCGTTGATGCGCACGTCGCCGGTGTCCACGATGACACCGTGCTCGAACTCCTCGTCGACGGTGAGATGCACCGTGGTGTCCGGCTCGATCGAGAGTTCGGCGCCGAGCAGGGGAGTGAAGGTGGGAACGGGGGACGTGTCACCCGCGAGGGAGCCGAGGAACACTCGTGCTGTGCCACCGTCCAGGGGGACAACGCCGGGGACGTGGTGCTGGAAGTTCGAGGCCGCGTGGCGATGCGCCTCGGGGAGGGCGATCCACAGCTGCATGCCGTGCAACCGCGTGGTCCGTTGCGTCGACACCTCGGAGTGGCTGATGCCGAATCCGCCCGTCATGAGGTTCAGTTCACCGGGCCTGATGAGGGCATGGACGCCGAGGCTGTCGCGATGCTCGATCTCACCACTGAAGAGCCAGCTCACCGTCTGCAGTCCGATGTGCGGGTGGGGGGCCACCCGCATCCCTCCGGTCTGATCCACATCGTCCGGGCCGTAGTGATCGGCGAAGCACCAGGCGCCGATGAGCGTTCGTGCGCGCTGAGGCAATGTGCGTCGTACGGTCATCGCGCGAGGGCCGCCGAGTGGTACCTCGCGCGAGGTGAGGATCTCGACACCACGCTCAGAGAGGTGCGTACCTGCCTGCACAAGCTCGTCGGGGTGTGTCTCCATGTTGCTCAAAGGACGCGTACTCTTCTCGTGACGTTGTGGTGGGGAAGGATTGCTGACGGTAGGCGTTCGGCAGGGACGGAAGCGGCAGAGCGGTGCTCAGGATCCACGGCGCTGTGAACCCACCGCGGAGCCCGAGCTATTCCGTGCGCTGTCCGCATGCGCGTTCTTCACCGTGGATCCGGAGCAGCGCGCCGGACACGGCCCGTATCTGCTCGTCGAGTTCTGCGAGTGCCTGGCGAAGCTCGATGACTCGGGTCTCGAGCTCGTTGGCTTCGGCGGTCAGCGACACCACGGTGGTCGTGAAAGCGAGTCGGTTCTCAGAAGCTAGGGTCATCACGCGTCCTCCTTCGGCAGAAGCCGGAAGAAATCTGGCGGACATATCAGAGCCCATGGCGGTACGTCTGACATGGCCGCGGCCGTCCCATCGTCAGGCAGCGTCCGCACGGTCGAATTGGACTGCCGAAATGCCGAGGATCAGCTTCACCTTGTCGCTGATCAGGACACCCCCCGTTTCGAGCCCCGTGTTCCAGGAGAGGCCCCAGTCGGAACGCTGCAGGGTGGCCGTGCCCTCGAAGCCGACACGCTTCTTCCCGTAGGCGTCCCGGCCGGCGCCACCGAACTCGAGATCGATGACGATCGGCAGTTCGATGTCCTTGATCCTCAGGTCCCCGGACATGCGGAGCTGGTCGTCATCGGTGCGGACGATCCTGGTGGAGCGGAAGGTCATCAGCGGGAACAGACCGGCATCGAGAAAGTCGGGGCCGACGACATGCTCGTCCCGGGCGCGCACACCCGTGTCGAGACTGCCGGTCTGGACACTCACATACGCCTCGGACCGATCGGGCCGGGATCCGTCGAGCTTGAGGACCCCTTCGAAGTCGGTGAACGCTCCGCGCACATTCGTGATCATGGCGTGCCGGACGGAGAAGCCGATCGTGCTGTGGGCGGGATCGATGCTGTAGATCCCGGTCAGCGTCTCGTAGGGGTAGATGCTGGACAGAGTGGCTTCCCTGTGGTTCTTGAGCATGGCGAGCCGGTTCCTTCGTGCGGTGGATATGAGGTGGCCGGATGCCGGCACAGCTGTGGGGAACCAGAGTCGACCGCAGGGGTGCTGCTCGCTCTGAAGCCGTGCCCGCCACGGGCACCGAAGCCCCGGCGCAGGGGACTTGCCGTGCGCAAGGGGCAGCGTGAGCCATCGACCGAGGCGCGGTGGTGGCCCCTGCCGGTGGGCAGGGGGGTCACCACCGGGGGCTACTGCTGCCGTGCGAGCCAGTCGGTGAAGCGGGTATCGGCAAGGCGCGCGTCCGGGCCGGGAAGGAGACTGGTCTCCTCGAGCTTGGAACCGAAGTACAGGGCCTGCGGGTCCGCCACGACGGTACGAGGGTCGTCGTCGGCGGCGAGGCCGGTGCGGATGAATTCGTCGAACGGGAACTCATCGGGACCGGCAACCTCGACCACGCCGTTGGAGGGCGTGCCGACAGCCGCGCGGCCCACGGCCGCGGCCACGTCGTCGGAGAAGATGGGCTGGATCTTCGCGGTGGGGACCCGCACGGTGTCGCCTTCGGTCCCCGCGTCCGCGATGCCCTTCATGAACTCGAAGAACTGCGTGGCGTGGACGATGGAGTAGGGGATCCCCGATGCCTTGATGAGCTCCTCCTGCGCCAGCTTGGCGCGGAAGTAGCCGCTCTCCTGGAGCCGTTCGGTGCCGACGACGGAGAGCGCGACATGGTGGGTCACACCGGCGTCCACCTCCGCCTTGAGGAGGTTGGTGGTCGAGGTACGGAAGAACTCCATCACCGCATCGTCCGCGAACGAGGGGGAGTTCGACACGTCGACCACGACCGAGGCACCCTGCAGAACCTCCGCCAGGCCCTCACCCGTCAGTGTGTTGACGCCGGTGTTGGGTGAGGCAGGCACCGCCTCGTGACCGTGTTCTTCGAGCTTGCCGACCAGTTTCGAACCGATGAGGCCGGTTCCACCTATGACTACAACCTTCATGCTCGGGATCCTCTCGGGAGGTTCTCCATTGATGCAGCGGGCGCCATGGATGAGCTGCCCGTCCGCAATCGGTCAATGTTGTCTGCCATAGGTCTGACAGGACGGTCACCGCGTTTGTGACAGCGTGCCCGCCCGGATCCGGAGATTTCCTCGACGGGGCGGGCGAGCCCAGGACGGTGCCATCGTGGTGCACCGTGCATGTCCACGCGAGAGCACATGGATGTACGCCTGCAGGCGGCCACGGTGGCACACGCCTGCAGGCGCACGGTATGGGAAGGCGAGCCCGGCAGGCTACTCGACGAGCTTTCCTTCGGCCGAGACCTCTTCCATCAGCGAGGAGATCTCGTCCGGGACGGGGGCGATGCTTTCGCGGGTGATCCCCGTGCTCGGGGACCACACGAGGTTGACCTGGAGTTCGGGGTCCATGTCCGGGTAGTCGCTGCGGTTGTGGCAGCCGCGGGTCTCACGACGTTCGAGTGCCGCTTCGAGCGTGGCCCGGGCGGCCAGGGCGGCGGACTTGAGGTCGAAGGCGTGCGCGAGGTCCTGGTAGCCGGCGATGTCGGGATGGATGCCGACGTCCTTCATCCGCTCCTCGATCGCGGTGAGCTCCGTCAGCCCGGCGCGCAGCCCTTCCTCGTCGCGTACGACACCCGCGTGCTCGGTCATGGTGTTGCGGATGGCGCGCTGAAGCGCGCGGACGTTCTCCGGCCCGTCGGCCGCGAGCAGGTCGTCGACCTCCGCACGGGCCTCGGCGACCGCCGAGGCCGACCGCGGCTGCGCGGTCAGCGACTCCGAGTAGGCGGCGGCCGCCTGGCCGGTGATGCGGCCGTACACCAGCAGCTCGATGAGGCTGTTGCCGCCGAGCCGGTTGGCGCCGTGCAGCCCGCTCGACGCCTCGCCGATGGCGTAGAGGCCGCGTACGTCGGTGCTGTGGTCCTCGGGCCGGACCCAGACCCCGCCCATCGAGTAGTGCGCCGTGGGCGCGACCTCGATCGGCTCGCGGGTGATGTCCAGCATCTGCAGGTCCAGGAGCGTCTGATAGACCCGGGGGAGCCGGTTCATGATCGTCTGCCGGGGGAGGTGGGAGACGTCGAGCCACACCCCGCCCTTGGGGGTGCCGCGCCCTTCCTTGATCTCCGTGTAGGACGCGAGGGCGACGCGGTCGCGGGTGGAGAGTTCCATGCGCTCGGGGTCGTAGTTCGCCATGAAACGCTCGCCGAGCCCGTTGCGCAGGATGCCGCCCTCACCTCGTGCCGCCTCGCTGACGAGGGTGCCTGCCGCGTTCTCAGGCTCGATGATTCCCGACGGATGGAACTGGACCAGCTCCGGGTCGCGCAGCCGGGCCCCGGCCTCGACGGCCAGCCGGAACGAGTCACCGGTGTTCTCGTCGCGTCGCGAGGAGGTGCGCCGCCAGATGCGGGTGTGGCCGCCGGCCGCGAGGATGACGGCGTCGGCGTGGATGAGGTAGCGCTTCCCGTTCGTGAGGTCGAAGCCGTAGGCGCCGAACACGGCACCGTCGTGGACCAGGAGACGGGTGATGTAGACGCTGTCCAGCATGGGAATGTCGAGCTGGCTCGCGCGCCTGATGAGCGTGCGCTGGATCTCCAGGCCGGTGTAGTCGCCGGCGAAGGCGGTGCGCCGGAACTTGTGCGCGCCGAAGAACCGCTGCGAGATACGGCCGTCCTCCTCCCTGGCGAAGGCCATACCGAAGCGCTCCAGATCGTCGATGCCCCGGGCGGCGCCCTGGGTGACGATCTCGGCGGTGCGGGGATCGGAGAGCAGGTAGCTCTCCTTGAGGGTGTCCGCGGCGTGCTGCTGCCAGCTGTCCTCGGGGTCCATCGTGGCCAGGGCGGCGTTGATCCCCCCGGCGGCGAGGGCCGTGTGGGCGTCCTCCTTGGGGCGCTTGCCGACGGCGAGGACGTCGATCCCGGCCTCGGCCAGCTCGATCGCCGCCCGTAGGCCCGCTCCACCGGTTCCGATCACCAGCACCATGGTGGAGAGACGCTGTTCGGTGATAGCCACGATTACTCCCGATCGATCGACTTGGTCGTCAATGAGTACGACCGTGCGATCGAGCCGATTGTGACAGCGAGGTCACCGGCTTCCCGCCGCAGGACGGTCGTGACGAGGCAAGGGCGCGGTAGCGCGCTGCCGGGCGCCGCGGGTTCGCTTCGCCGGTGCTGCGAGGCGTTCTGCGCGGCGCCTGCTGCGTAGGGTGCGCCGATACGAGGGTGAGACGCCACGATGACCTGCGATGTCGTCGCCCCCCACCCTCGTGGGCGGGTTCTCAGGGGAGAAGGCTGTCCAGGGGGACATCGGGATCGGAGAGGCGGGCGTCGTCGAAGTCGGCGCCGGACAGGATCAAGGAACGGATCGTATCGATGACGTCCCACACGTTGACGCTCATCCCCGCAAGGATGCGGCTGCCCTTCATCCAGAACGCGATGAACTCCCGCGCCGCGACATTGCCGCGGAAGATCACACGGTCGTAGCCGCCCGGTTCGGTGTACCCCACGTACTCCATCCCGAGGTCGTACTGATCGGTGTAGAAGTACGGAAGCCTGTCGTAGGCGGCGTCCTCGTCGAGCATGCTCAGCGCGGCTGTCTTCGGCTGGTTCAAGGCGTTGGCCCAGTGCTCGACGCGGATGTGACGTTCGAGCAGTGGGTGGTAGGCGTTGGCGACGTCACCGGCGGCGTAGATGTCGGCCACAGAGGTCCGCAGGTGCTCGTCGGTGACGATGCCGTTCCGTACGTCCAGGCCCGCTTCCTCCGCGAGCCGCACGTTCGGTGTGATGCCGATACCCACGACCACGGCGTCCGCGGCGAGGTGGGTGCCGTCGGCGAGGGTCACACCGTCCACGCGGCCGTCTGTTCCGGTGATGCTCTCGACCTGCGTGTTGGGGCGCAGAACCACCCCGTGATCCTTGTGCAGGCCGGCGAACGGCTCCGCGGCCTCGCGCCCGAGCACCTTCAGCAGCGGCAGCTCCGAGTGCCCGAGCACCGTCACCTCCGCTCCGGCCGTCCGGGCCGCCGCGGCGGTCTCGAGGCCGATCCAGCCGTCGCCGATGACGACGATCTTCGCCCCCTTGGTGAAGACCTCCTTGAGCCGTTCGCTCTGTTCCACGCGCCGCAGATACAGAACGTTCTCGAGATCCGCTCCGGGAACGGACAGCGGGCGCGGAGACGAACCGGTCGCCAGGAGCAGCTTGGCGTACGGCACACGACGACCGTCGTCCAGCTCCACCTCCTTGGCCTGCGGATCGACAGCCTTCACGCTCGTGCCCAGGAGCAGATCCACCTCGTGCTCCGAGTACCAGTCCTCAGGGTGCACGAAGATCGAGTCGCGCTCCTCCTTGCCCAACAGGTAGCCCTTGGAGAGCGGCGGTCGGATGTACGGCCGCTCCTGCTCGTTGCCGATGATGAGGAGCGGGCCGCGGTGGCCGTGTTCGCG
Source organism: Streptomyces sp. NBC_00259 (assembly GCF_036181745.1). NCBI lineage: Bacteria > Bacillati > Actinomycetota > Actinomycetes > Kitasatosporales > Streptomycetaceae > Streptomyces > Streptomyces sp. NBC_00259. Next base: position 7,459,774 of record NZ_CP108080.1, read on the forward strand.
CAGTGCCTCCACCGCCTTGCCGGCGGCCAGACCGCCTCCGACGACCACGAAAGTGTGCACAGGGGACATGATGTTCCTCACCTCGGATGTCGCATTTTGCGCCATGTTATGAGTGTCACCACTCAGACCGAGGGCCTGCGCACCCTGTGACAACGTGCCGTTCAGCCATTGAGACGCTCGGGAACGCCCAGGGGCCTGTCCGGCGGATCTTGCCGGACAGGCCCCTGGTGCCGAGGAGAGCTCAGCGCTTGAGCGTGAAGGTGAAGTCGCCGGACAGCTTGCCGTTCAGCCGGACTGCCGAAACGAGATTCCCCTCCGTGATCAGTCTTTCGACCTCGGCCCGCGACAGACCGCACCCTTCAGCGATCAGTCGCACCGGCCGGACAGGGATCCGCGCCGCGAAGCGGACCGAGATGTCGATCACCTCGCGGTCCAGGTGATCCGATCCGCCGGTGTGGAGGCGCCAGGCGCCATCCCAGTCGAGGGCGATGCGATTGCGGCGCCGCACGACCGGATCCTGGAGCAGCTCAGCTGCCAGGCCAGGGTCGTTGGCATGCAGCCGGTCCAGCAGCTCGGGTCGTACGGAGCGCACGTTCATCCGCTCCAGGACCGTGAGCTTGGTGGTTTGCCCGCAAGCGGTGCAGAGCGCGAGGAGCCAGGCGTCGATGACCTTGTGGTTGGCGTTGACGCGAAACTTGCCGTTCGCCCGGAAGCGCTCGGACGCGCACGTGTGGCAACGGCGGAGGACGAGCGGCAGGCAGGTGGGTATGACCACCCAGTTTTCGAGCAGCACAGAAGTACACCGGTTTCAGTGAGAAGTCCGCAGCAAAAAGCAGCGCGGCGCACATGCGCGACGCGCGACGAATCAGCTCTCGGGAGGTCTCACACGGTGTACAACGGCACGTCCTTGCCTAGGCGAATCGGTTCGGCAGCACGGTAATGGGGCACCGTGGCGCCGCTCCACCGGTTTTCTGGCGCCTCACCGCCAGGGCGACTCGGGAGCCAACGTGATGGTTGTCGGCGTTCCCTGCACGGCCATCCTCGTGTAGGGGGACAGTGAGTCGGCCTTCTCCAGAAGGGGAGCGGCGATCTCCCGAGGGACGCCCGGCCACTTGACCACCAGGTCGACGTGCAGCGAGTAGCCGCCGTCTCCGGGGTCCCGCCCGAAGGCCACGGTTGCGTCTACGGAGATCGAGGTGGCATCGAGTGCCGCTTGTCGCGCCACGAGGCTCAGGGCTCCGTGGAAGCATGCGGCGAATCCGGCGGCGAACAACTGCTCGGGGTTGGTCCCCTCGCCGTCCCCGCCGAGTTCGGCGGGCATGCGCAGGTTGAGGTTCAGAGCCCCGTCTGCCGACTGGGCGATGCCGGAGGCGCGCCCGTGCCCGGCCGTGCCGCCGTTGACGGTCACCGTCGTCGTGTAGATGGGGGAGAAGGACGGCCCGTCGAAGTCCTTGTCGGTGGACAGGTCGGGCAACCGGATCGGCTCGTTCATAGCGCGACTCCGGCGTTCTCGCGGCCTGCTCGCGCTGCGATCTTCCCTCGCACCGCAAGGCGATTCACCTGGCCGCCGGCAGGGCTCACTGTGCCGCTCATGACGATCGTCACGTCATCTGTCCTTCAGGTCTTGGCGGATCTTGGGTCAGGGCAACCAGTTGACCGTCAACGCACCGTCCTTGTGACAGCCGGCCTCGAGCAGCAAGTGCTGTGACCCGTGGCGACGTGGAGCCGACCGGCCGGGTCATCGTTGCCTCGGATCTCGACAGCGACCCCGTCGCCATCGGTGAGTGTCTGTTCACCATCCGTTTCTCGCTGGGCAGCACAGGACCGGGACTTTCGGGCCGAAGATCGGGACCTTCGCCGGGCGGAACCGTCCGTCGGCCGCAGTGCCATGGAAAGGGGGCGAACGTACGGCGATCCGCCCGACGAACTGCCGAGGAACCTATGAGCAACAACTTCAGGAAGCCGCAGCGAGGCACCGATCCGCAGAAGCCGAGGCAGACGCCCAGGCAGAAGCCGCAGCAGAAGGCGGCTGCCTTTCGCGGGGCCCAGGCTGCGCGGGCCCGTCGGCGCCGGGTGCTGTTCGGGCTCGGCGCTGTCGCCGCCGCGATGGCGATCGGTGTCGGCGTGGGCACCCAGCTGACGGGGCGCACCGCAGAGGCCGACGAGACGCTGGCCTCGGGTTCGGAGCGGCCGCCGGCCGTTCCCGCCAACACCTCCGGCAAGGACGGTGTCGTGGTTCCCTACGGCGACAAGAACGCCAAAGGCACCCTGACCGTCTACGCGGACATGCGGTGTCCGTACTGCGCGGCTGTCGAGAAGCAGCTCGGCGCCGCCGTCGACGAGCTGGTGGCGGACGGCACGATCAAGGTCGAGTACAGGATGGCCGCCTTCCTGGACGGGGCGCTCGGCGGCAAGGGCTCGCACACCGCGCTGGCTGCTCTCGGCGCGGCGGCGAACGAGAGCCCGCGGAAGTTCTACGAGTATCAGCACGTCCTCTACGCGAACCAGCCTCCGGAGGACGAGGACTCCTTCGCCTCCACCGCCAAACTCGTCGATCCGGCCAAGAAGGTCCCGGGGCTGAACTCCGCGGCGTTCAACAAGGCGGTCAAGGAGAAGACCTATCTCCCCTGGGCGCAGAGGACCGGTGGCCGGTTCCACGAGTACGGCGTCAGCGGTACGCCGACCTTCGTGGTCGACGGCAAGCAGATGACCGTGCTGGACGACGAGGGGCGCCCGGTGAGTACCAAGGCCTTCGTCGAGGAGGTCAGGACCGCCATCAAGGGTTACCACCCGGCCCGCGATTGAGGTCGCGGTGGGATCGGGCAGTTCGGGTTGAGATGCCCATGTGCCTGTTCAGGGCAGGCGGACTGAGATACTCCGGCCATGGATGCTGGAGTGATGGAGAGCGGTGCGCGATCGGATATGGCAGTGGCTGCACGGATCACGCCGACGCACGCCGCGGGCTGGGTGCTGCGGTCTGCGGTGGCAGCGGACATCGAGATGATCGCGGAGTTGCGGGCCACGGTCATGCGTGCGGATTTGGAACGCCTTGGGCGCTACGACGAGCACCGGGTACGGCAGCGGCTGCGGGACTCCTTCTCCCCGCAGCACACGTCGATCATCATGTTCGACCGTGAACTCGCAGGATGCGTCACGGTCCGGCCCGCCGAAGGCAGGCAGTGGCTGGAGCACTTCTACCTTGCTCCGCATCGGCAGAGCCGAGGGCTCGGATCCGCTGTGTTGCGCACGGTGCTGGAGCGAACGGACGCGCAGGGCATGACCGTGGGCTTGAACGTCTTGCAGGGCAGTGCTGCCCGTCGACTCTACGAGCGCCACGGATTCGTCGTGGAAGCCCAGGACCCGATCGACATCTTCATGGTGCGCCCGCCGGGGGCGATGGCGAGCACTCCGGCAAAAGCCTGACCTGCGACGGCGCGACGGCCCCGACTCGGTCCGCGACGCCGTCTTCTGCGCCCGTGCGGCCTTGTCCCATCCTGCCTTCTGCGGCATCTCCCGTGCACATCTCGGCGAGTTGATCGAGGAATTGGCAGACCCGTGGCCGGCGCGGTGCGAGTCGGCACTGCGTGAGCGGCGAGGTGCTGCGCGGCGGCGGGCGGCCGGTGCCGGCCCGAAGCACGACCTGGTCTTCGCCGACCGGGTGCTGGCCACCCTGGTCCGTCTGCGCACCGGGCTCCCGCACGCCGCGCTCGCCGAGCTGTACGGCACGGCCCGCGCCACGGTCTCCCGCGCCATCGGCGAGATCCGCCCGCTGCTGGCGGCACGCGGCTTCGCCGTCCTCGATCGCCCCGGGGTGCGGCTGCGTACCCTGGCGGACGTGTTCGCCTACGCCGAGGCCGAAGGGATCCGGCTGCGGATCGACGGAGCCGAGATCCATCGCGCGATCGCTTCGCTGATCTCGGACCACTCCGCCCGTCGGCCAACTCGCGGCAAGCCGAGCACCGCGCTGGTTCTCGCCCGACCGACGGCCTACTGATCAACCACCAGCCGAACCGCCAGGCCAGTACGCCCCGACCTCAATCGCGGACCGGGTCGTGAGCAGGAATCCTGGCGAAGTGGTTAGACGAACGGCCCTGACCAGCACTCTCGCGAGTGGCGTGGAAGTCAGGGTCCCGGTCATCGGTGGCTCAGCACGTTGATCACCCGGCCGTTGGGGTCACGGACGAAGAACCGTCGTACCCCCCACTCCTCGTCCTGCAAGGGGTGCACGATCTCCGCGCCGCTCTCGCGCATCACCGCATAGGCCGCATCGACATCGTCCACCTCCACGCTCATGTCGGGCACGACCGTCGCGGACTTGTCCTCGCTCATGAAGGTGACCTGCGCCGTGGGATGGGAGGGAGAGGCGAGCGTCATGACCCAGCCGAGGTTCATGACCTCCTCGAACCCCAGGAGGCCGTAGAAGTCACGGCTCTCCTCCATGGCCTGCGATCGGATGTCGGGCATGACGCGGCGGATGGCCATGGGTGACTCCTCCTGACATGTGACAGCAGACGTGGTCCTGACTGTCCCCGGATTGTCCCCAGAGCTGCTGCGACGTGCCCGTCGCGACGCGTCTCGGCAGGCGCGGTCACCTCTTCCGATCGAGCGGTTGAGCCCTATGCCGGCTCGTGCAGCCGGTCGAGACGATCGCGGTGGGCCTCGGTCAGCTGCAGACGTTCCGCGGCGAGGTTCTCCTCCAGGTGGTCGATCCGGGCCGTTCCCGGGATCGGGAGGACGACCGGTGAACGGTCGAGGAGCCAGGCGAGCGCGACCTGCGTGGGAGTGGCGTCGAGTTCGGCCGCCACGGCGGCGACCTCGGCCATCGCCCCCGATTTCCCCCAGGCGACCGGGCGCCAGGGCAGGAACGCGACTCCTGCCGCTTCACAGGCCGCGAGCACCGGATCGTGCTCGCGGTCGAGCAGGTTGTAGCGGTTCTGGACGCTCGCGACGTCGACGATCTCCCGTGCCTGGTCGAGTTCGTCGACGGTGATCTCCGACAGTCCGATGAGGCCGATCCTGCCCTCGGCCCGCAGATCCCGGAGTGTGCCGATCTGGTCGGCGAGTGGCGTCTCGGGATCGATACGGTGCAGCTGAAGCAGCTCGATGCGTTCGACGCGCAGCCGGCGCAGTGCCTGCTCGACCTGATCGCGCAGAACGGCCGGCCGGCCGTCGGGCTTCCACTCTCCTGCGGGGCCTGATCGGGCCATTCCGACCTTGGTGGTGATGAGGACCCCGTCCGGGTACGGGTGCAGGGCCTCAGCCAGGAGTTCCTCGTTGGCGCCCCCGCCGTACAGATACGCGGTGTCGATCAGAGTGATGCCCAGCTCGACGGCCCGTCGGGCGACCGCGAGCGAGGTCTCGCGGGCCCGGTGCGGCTCCGTCGGAAGGTGCATGGCCCCGAACCCGAGTCTCCGTACGTACAGATGCCCGCCGATACGAAACCCGGTCGATGTCATGTGCCGTCTCCCCCCGGTCAAGAGGCCACACTAGCAGGGGAGTTGGAGGAGCAGCCCGGTCCCGGCAAGGGGCGGTCGCGTGCATCCCGGCGGGCCGGGTGCCAGACGGCGTCGAGACCCTCGGCCGCGAAGATTCGCTTGGCCTCGGCGACTTGGGCGGCCGTCGGGGCAGGGGTGTCGCGGAGGGTGAATTCCATGTTGAGGGCCTGCCACTTCGACCGGCCCAGCTCGAGCACGTCGCGACTGAGCACGTTGACGTTCATGTGGAAGCCGTCGACGGTCATGTAGCCGTCGAGGACGCCCGCCAGGTTGCCGATTCGTTCCTCGGGACTGCGGCCCAGACCGTCCGGAGTGACTGTGCTGGTCAGGGAGATACCGTCCTCCGCGCCCTCGTACGGGATCTTGCTGACCGACGGGGCCGAGGCGACGTAGCCGTGTCGGTCACGGCCGTTCATCGGGTTGGCGCCGGGCGAGAACGGAGCGCCGGCGCGGCGGCCGTCGGGCGTGTTCCCGGTCTTCTTGCCGTAGACCACGTTCGAGGTGATCGTCAGCACGGACTGGGTGTGCTCCGCGTCCCGATAGGTCGGCTGCTCCCGCAGCCTCTTCATGAACTCCTCGACCAGCCACACCGCGATCTCGTCGGCCCGGTCGTCGCAGTTGCCGTACGCCGGGAAGTCACCCTCGACGGTGTAGTCGGTGGCGAGGCCCGTGGCGTCACGGTGGACGGTGACCTTGGCGTACCTGATCGCGGACAGGGAGTCGGCGGCCACCGAGAGGCCTGCGATGCCACAGGCCATGGTGCGGCGCACGTCACGGTCGTGAAGAGCCATCTCGATGCGCTCGTAGGCGTACTTGTCGTGCATGTAGTGGATGACGTTCAGAGCGTGCACGTACACCTCCGCAAGCCAGCGCATCTGTGCGACGAGCTTCGGCAGCACCTCCTCGTAGTCGAGGACCTCGGAGGTGAGGGCGCCGGTGCTCGGGCCGACCTGGGCGCCGGACCTCTCGTCCCGGCCGCCGTTGATCGCGTAGAGGAGGGCCTTGGCGAGATTCACCCGGGCGCCGAAGAACTGCATCTGCTTGCCCACGGGCATGGCGGAGACGCAGCAGGCGATAGCGGTGTCGTCGCCGAACCGGGGACGCATGAGGTCGTCCGACTCGTACTGCACCGCCGACGTGTCGATGGAGACCCTGGCGCAGAACTCCTTGAAGTCCTGTGGCAGCCGCGGCGACCAGAAGACCGTCATGTTCGGCTCCGGGGCAGGGCCGAGGTTGTAGAGAGTCTGCAGGTAGCGAAAGGACGTCCTGGTGACGAGCGGACGGCCGTCGTCGCCCATTCCGGCGATCGACTCGGTGACCCAGGTCGGGTCTCCGGAGAACAGTGCGTCGTTCCCGTCGTCCGGCGGACTTCCGCCACAGGGCCGATGGGCCACCTGGTCCCTACCGACCGGGCAGGAGGTAGGCCCGGCGCTCAGAGCTTGACGAGGCCTTCGCAGAGGACGAGAACACCGATGGCGGCGATCACCACGGCCATCACACCGGCGGCCTGCTTCTCCAGCCACCCCCTGGCGCTGGTCAGTGGGGCGAGGACCCGCTCGCCCATCAGCGCCTGCAGCACCACCGGCAGGGCCACGGTGCTGGCGGCGCAGACGGTGAACACCACGAAGGGCACCACGGCGCTCGTGGTGGAGGACGCGGCCGATCCGATCGCGAGGCCGGCGGCCGCGGAGAGCAGAAGGATCTTCGGGTTTGCCACCGACAGCAGCACTCCGAGGCGGAACGCCTTGGACGGGCTCGCATCGGCGAGAAGGCGCATCCAGCCCGGCGCCGGCCTGCCGTGTCTGGTGAGCCATTGCCGGATCCCGAGGAGGATCAGGAACGTGCCCACCCCCACTCTCGCCCAGGCGACCCAGGTGTGTCCCTCCGAGGGGCGCTGGACGACGGAGGCCAGCGCGGCGCACGCGCCCGCGGGTACGACGATTCCGATCACCCAGCCGGCCAGGAAGGCACTGCTGGTCGCTCGTGGCCGGGGCGTGAACTGCATGAAGAGCGCGGGGATGAGGGTGAACGGCGACACGGCGATCACCAACGCGAAGAACACGACCTCACCGAATGCCACCGGCACCGCCTTCTGCCGCATTCGCCGAATGTGCGTGCACGAACAGTCGCCTTGTCTTGAGAAGGTCCGCCAGCGCCGTGATCGAGGGCTCCGGGTGGGGGCCCTGGCGATTCCCCGAGGATGCCACACGGCTCGGTGCATCCGGCGGCACCCGAGGAACAGGCCGTGTTGCTCACCGCCCGCTCCCACGGCCTCTGACGCGCCCGTTCCTCGTACATCGCTCATGAGTTTGACGCGGCGTCATACCGGCAGCTCGATCATCTGGGGGAAGGCGGAGCATGCACACCGGACCGACAGCGAACAGCCACGGCCGACTCGCCGCGGAGACGCTGCCCGCAGGGCTGACCCACGAGCCCAGCCGGGAGTTCCTGGTCGAGCGCGGGCTGCCGGGGACCGCCGCCGACCTCGACTTCACGGCCCTGCGCGGCGGCCGGCTGGAGCCGTTCACGTCCCGCGCCGGCCGGCCGATCGGCGACGGACGGCTGTGGGTCCTCGGTACGACCGACTACTGCGGCAGCCGGGTCGTGCTCGACGGCGTGACCGGCGCGGTGCTGCTGGCCGAGGCAGGCACGCACGGCCCGGCGGAGGCGGAACCGGTGCACGACCCTCTCGCCTCCTCGCTGCCCGCGCTGGCAGAGCTGATCGGTACCTGTGAGTGGGTGTCGGAGACCGCACGGCGCACCGACGCGTACGACGGACGCCGCGGCCCCGATGTGATGGCCGATGTGATCGAGGCCGCCGCGGTGCGGCTGCGCGGCGCCGATCCGGAGCTGTTCGGCGCCGAGGCCGCTCCCGCGCACTGGCGCACCTGTCCGCTGGTCCGGTCCCTGGCCTGGGGCGCCCGGCCCGGCGGACGCGCTGGCGTACACCTTCGGAGCGGACCTGGTCCGCGACCTCGCGCGGCTGGACGGCGACGGCAGGGTGCGCCACTACCGCCCGGAGGAGTTGCCGGAGCAGCTCACCCACGAGCCGACCCGGCGACTGCTCACCGAGGTCGGACTGCCCCTCGCCGGTGAGCTGTTCAGCGTCGGCGACGAGCCGCTGCGTACCATGGCCGAGGCACACCCCGACACCTTCGCGGACACGGACACGGACGCGGAGACAGGCACGGAGACGGGCACGGACACGGAGACGGGCCGGGGCCACCAGCGTGACTTCCTCGCCGTCGGCTGGTGGCCGCACGACCTCAGGGTCGCCCTCGACGGTGTCACCGGCCGCCTCGAGTTGCCGGAGTGGTACGGGGAGGGCGAGCCCGCGGCCTATCTGAACCGGGACCTGTCCGCGCTGCTGTACGCCTGGTGGATCTACGAGCGACTGCGCAGGGAGTGGTACCGCTGGGACAACGGTGCCGCCGCGGACACCTGGCGGGTGTTCGACCCGTTCGCGCTGCTGAGCAGCCGGGTCGACGCGATGGTGGAGGCGGTGGACCCGGAGGCGTTCCGGACCCCGGCCCACTCGTGGCGGATGCTCGCCGAGGATCCGTACACGGGCGGGCTCCTGTCCCACTGAACCGGCTGCGATCAGACCTGGAAGACAGAGCCGACGAACTCGGTCAGCAGTCGCTCCTTGAGCCGCCCGGGCAGGGCGTCGAGCAGCACCAGGACGGGCGCCATCCGACGCGGCAGGCCCCCGTCCCCCGTGAGGCCGGCGAAGGCCACTACGGCCTCCACCTCCTCCGGCCCCAGGGTGTCGGGGTCCAGTCCGGCCGCGAGGTGTGCGAGCCCCGGGTCGACGGCTACCGGCTCCAGCGCACGCGCCGCCTTCAGCGCGGCGGCCAGGTCGGCGAGGAGCGCGTCGACCCGGCCGTGGGTGGCGGGGGTCAGGGTGAGGTGGAGGTTCGGCGGAAGACCCTCGAAGGAGAGCTGCGGCTGGAGGTACCAGCCCCGCTCCCGCATCTCGTCGGCCAGGTGCAACAGCAGGCTCAGATCGGGTGCGCCGTCCGCGTCGAGGAGGGTGAACGAGACGAGACTCGCGCGCGGTTCACCCAGCACCCGTACGCCGTCGATGCCGCTCAGCCCCGCCAGCAGCCGGTCCGCCGCCTCCGCCACCGACCGGGCGAGCGCGGTGTAGCCGTCCTCGCCGATGCGCTGCTGCACCGCCCACGCCTGGGCCAGCAGCCCCGCCGGTTTCGTACCCTGCACCGTCGGGTTGACCACCGGATAGCCCGGCCAGCCCGCGTGGGCGAAGTACTGGTGGCGGCGCAGCCCGGCGTCCCGGTAGAGCACGACCGAGGCGCCCTTGTCGGCGTACCCGTACTTGTGCAGGTCCACCGAGAGCGAGGTCACCCCCGGCACCGACAGGTCGAAGGCGGGCACCTCGCGCCCCGCACGTCGCAGATACGGCAGGAACCAGCCGCCGATGCACGCGTCCACATGGCACAGCACTCCCCGCGAGGCGGCCGCGCCGGCGATCTCCGCCACCGGATCGACCACCCCGTGCGCGTACGACGGGGCGGACGCGACCACGAGAACCGTCCGCTCGGTGAGGGCCGCCGCCATCGCCGCCGCGTCGGCCCGGAACGTACCGGCGTCGACCGGGACCACCACCGTCTCCAGCCCCAGATACGCGGCCGCCTTGTGGAACGCGGCGTGTGCGGTCGACGGCAGGACGAGCTGGGGCGCCGTCACGCCGCGCACGGTGCGGGCGTGATCCCGTGCGGTCTTCACGGCCAGCAGGATCGACTCGGTCCCGCCGCTGGTGAACGTCCCCTGTGCACCGGGCGCCCCGAGCAGCGCCACCGCGGCGGCGACCAGGTCGTTCTCCAGGCGCGCGACACTGGGGAAGACGGTCATGTCCAGGCCGTTGACGGAGGCGTACTCGGTGTACGCGGCGGCGGCGAGCGCGTCGAGGCCGTCGAGGCCCGCGTCGTAGACGTAGGCGAAGGTGCGCCCGCCGCGAGTGGGCGCGTCCTGCGCGCGCAGGGTGCGCAGTTCGGCGAGGACGTCCTGGGCGGTTCGGCCCTGAGGGAGTGCGGGTTCGGTCGTCACGGTCCTTCTCGTCCTTGGCAGGGAATCACGTGGCAGTGACTCGACGGGGCAGGGGCGGGGGCGGGGGCGGGGGCGGGGGAGGCGTCAGTCCGTGGTGGCGGCTTCCGGGGGCTCCTCCCGGTAGCGGTGCAGCAGCCACAGGCTCGCCACGGCGAGCAGGGCGGGGAGCAGGCTCATACCGACCGTGATGCCGGCCAGCGCCGTGTCCGGCTGCCCGACGGGGCGCGAGGCGTCCGACGAGCGGAACCCGGTCGCGGCGAGCACCAGCGCGAACACCCCGGCGCCGAGCGCGAACGCGAGGGTCTCGGCCGCCGTCCACAGTCCCGTGAACGTCGCGGCCCGCCGGCGCCCGGTGCGTACGGCGTCGGCGGCGAGCGTGTCGGCGAGCATCGTCAGTGGCAGCAACTGGAGCCCGGCGTAGGCGATTCCGACGGCGGCGACCGCCCCGTAGCAGAGGGCCGGGCCGGTCCACGGGGTGAGGAACAACGCGGCCGCCCCGGCGGTGAAGAGCAACGAGGCGCACCACTGGGCGTATTTCGTGCCGCGCGCCCGGGCCAGCCGGTTCCACACCGGCATCACCAGCACCAGCGGGCCGATCATGCAGACGAAGAGCGCAGTGACCGCGGAGGCCGATCCGACGGTGTACGTCGCGAAGTACTGAACACCGGCCAGCATGACGCCGATCGCCAGGGCCTGGAGCGTCCACATGCCCACCAGGTACCGGAACGGCTCGTTGTCGCGGGCCGCCGCCAACTGCGCGCGCAGCGAAGGTTCGGCCTCGCTCCTCGCGACCTGTGGTGCCCGCCGGGTGAAGTGCCAGGCCCCGAGCATCCCGGCCGCGAGCAGCAGGGCCACGAGCACTCCCATCAGGCGGTAGCCCGCCGTGCCGCCGGCGTCCCTGCCTGCGTCGGCGTGCGCGATCGCCGGTGCGAGCGCACCGGAGAGCAGGATCGCCACCCCGAGGAACGCGACCCGCCAGCCCAGCACCCGGCCGCGCTCGGCCGCGTCCTCGGTCATCTCCGCGGGCATCGTCACGTACGGCACCTGGAAGACGGCATAGGCGGTGGCGGCCAGCAGGAACAGCACGCCCACGTACACGGCGGCGGCCGTGCCGCGCAGTGGTGGCGCGGCGAAGACCAGGGCGAAGAGCGGGGGCAGCGTGACGGCACCCGCCAGGAGGAACGGCCGCCGCGACCCTCCCTGCACCCGGCTGCGGTCGGCCGCCGCGCCGACCAGCGGATTGATCAGCACGTCCCAGGCCTTGGGCAGGAACACGGCCGCACCGGCCACGACCGCCGGAACGGCGAGCACGTTGGTCAGGTAGTAGAGCAGGATCAGCCCCGGCACCGTCCCGAACGTGCCGGTGCCCAACGACCCCAGCCCGTACCCGATCCGCACGGATCGCGGCAGCGGCGCGGCCGGGCCGCGGCGGCCGGACACGGCGGCGGGTTCGCCCGCGCCGCCGAGTGCCGCTGCGGAAGGGAGTGCGTCGGGAGCGTCGGACATGGATCCCCCACGGCAGGTATCAGGAAGGCGCGCGCTGACGGCCGTAGGAGATCACGAAGTCCCGCCGCTGCGACAGATGTGCGGCGAATACGGAGCGCTCACGCAAGAGGCGTGTGACCGGCCGGCACCGCCTCGTCGGGTGCGACCGCTTCGGGCGGCTTTCCGTCGCCGAACGGCCGTCCGCCCAGCGCCGCCCGGTCGTGCGGCGTCAGCCAGTTCGACAGGTCCGGTCCCACCGGCACGATCCCGGTCGGATTGATGTCGCGATGCACCATGTAGTAGTGCCGCTTGATGTGGTCGAAGTCGACCGTGTCACCGAACCCGGGCGTCTGGAACAGGTCCCGCGCGTACGCCCACAGCACCGGCATCTCGGACAGCTTCTGCCGGTTGCATTTGAAGTGGCCGTGGTAGACGGCGTCGAAGCGCACCAGCGTGGTGAACAGCCGCACGTCCGCCTCGGTGATCGTGTCGCCGACGAGGTAGCGGGATCCTTCGAGCCGCCGCGACAGCAGATCGAGCCGGTTGAACAGACGCTCGTACGCCGCGGCGTACGACTCCTGCGATCCGGAGAACCCGGCCCGGTACACGCCGTTGTTCACGTCCCCGTAGACCGTCTCGTTCACCGCGTCGATCTCCGGCCGCAGCGCGGGAGGGTAGAGCGCCGGCGCCCCTTCGCGGTGGTACGCCGTCCACTCCAGAGACATGTCGATGGTGATCTGCGCGTAGTCGTTGGTCACCACTTCGCCGGTCGGTACGTCGACGATCGCAGGCACCGTGATGCCGCGGTCGTAGCCGGGATCGCGGGCGAAGTACGCCTCCTGCAGCCGCTCGACGCCGAGCACCGGGTCGCGGCCGCCCGGGTCCAGGTCGAACGTCCAGCTGCGCTGGTCGTGCGTGGGCCCGGCGATGGCCATGGGCAGGGCCTGCTCCAGCCCGAGAAGCCGCCGTACGATCACCGCCCGGCTCGCCCACGGACAGGCGCGGCTGACCACCAGACGGTAGCGGCCGGGCTCCACGGGAAAGCCGTCGCGCCCGTCGGCAGTGATCCGGGTGGTGAGGTACCGGCTGTCCCTTGCGTACTCCCCGCCGCGTTTCACGTAGCTCACAGCATCGCCCTACCCAGGATCGATCGGCCTACCCGGGAACCACGGCAACGAACGCCGACAGCACGGCCGGGCCGCGGTGTCAGTCGGCGGCGGACCACACATCGATGCCGCCGCCGCGCCACTCCACGAAGGCCGGGTCGGCGAGATCGATCGTGTCGGGATCGAGCCCCGCCCGGCGCATGAACCCGACGATGTCTCGGGGGCTGTGCGCCTGGCCCATGACCAGGCCGTCGACGCGCACCCGCCGGGAGCCCTGGTCATCCGGTGGGTAGACGATCACGAGCCGAGGGTTCACGCTTCAAGCGTCCCTCCGGACCCTTTGTCACGCATCCGGATGACGACCGTGAGCAGCCGGGCGGCCGAGGCTGTGCCTCGGCATGTACAGCGCCGATCTCAGGGCTGCGGGGCCGGCTCCGCACTGATGCTGCTCCGGTCCTGCGCCCGCCGCACGGCGGGCGCAGGACCGGAGAGCGGATGCGGACGGCTCCTGGGGTGGGGGCCCTGCGGTGTCAGTCGTCCTTGCGGCCGACCAGGGTGGGCGGGATCGGCGCGGCGGCCCGGGCCGCGTCATGACGACCGGAGCCGGAGTGTGCGGCGCGGCCGGCGACGGTGAGCGTCAGGGTCTGCTCGGCGGCGGTCCTGCCGTCACCGACCGGGCCGCCGGTGGTGTCCGACCAGGCGCGGGTGGGCGTGGTCTCGGCGAGCCGGTCAGGGGACCCCGACATTCCGAGCACCAGCCCGCTGTAGCGGTTGACCAGGCGGAACGTTCCCGTGGACCGGCCGTCGGCGGTCGAGTTGGCGATGACGAACCACTGCTGGCCCACAGTGGGCCCGCCCGTGGGCGCCGCGGTCACCGTCGGCCTCGCGGCCCAGGCGCGGCCGGCGTTCTTGGTGGAGTCGACGCCGAGCAGCTCCCGGCTGTGGGCGTTGGCGATGCGGTACGAGCCGTCGCCGTTGGAGGTGAAGACCCAACGGCTGAGAGCGGAACCGTCGCCCGCGGGCCGAGAGGTGGTGGCTCGGCCGCTGCCGGTTTGCGCGAGGACGCGCCCGGTGCCGCTGCTGATGGTGTAGGCCGTTCCGGAGACGACGGGGGCGGCGGGGTGGCTGGTCCCGACGGCGGTGTTGTAGTACTCGCCGGACGTCTTGTCGGAGCACTCCCACGAGCAGTAGCTGCGGAAGCTCTTGCCGACGATGGTGGAGCCGGTCTTGTTCACCGAGTCGAGCATCCAGCGGTACCAGGACCCCGACCGGTAGTCACCGGAGTCGCCGATGAGCTTCCACTTCTGGGTGGCGAGGTTGTCGGTGGCGTAGAAACGCTGCGGTTGAGTGGCGTCCTGCACGATCGCCTCGGGCTGGCCTATGTACAGCCCGAGATGGGCGTTGTAGGCGATGTTCATGGTCAGCAGGTCGGACTTGGCGGGCAGTGTGCCCGCGGCCTGCTGCTCGGCGACGGTGCCGGGGTTGGACGGGTGGTAGTCGTTCGCGACAGGGGTGTAGCCGGTCTGGTTGTCGGCGTCGACCGGCTCCATGTTGCTCTCGAGACCGCCGACTCCGGGTTGGGACCAGGCGCCGTCGTACCACTTCTTCCAGGAGCCGGGAGCCATCTTGGCGGACATCGGGGCGCGGGCGACGTGACCGCGGCTGCCGTCCGTCCAGCCGCCCGGGACGCCGCCCTTCGGGATCGCCCGGGAGTTGTAGTAGACGTAGAAATAGCCGGAGGCGGTGTCCACGAACAGCCGCGCATCACCGTTGCCGTAGTAGTACAGATCGTGCGGGAACGCCGCGTTGTCGTCCCGCTTCGTGCTGTAGGGCGAGGTGAGGACGTGGTCCTTGATGTTCCAGGTCCTGCCCTGGTCCTTGGAGACGGCGTAGTCGATCGCGTCGTAGTGCAGGCCGTCCCCGAAGGGGTCCGGGGTGAACTCGTTGTGGATCAGCCCGTACCAGTCGCCGGAGTCCGGATCGACCCACACGCCCATCAGGTCGCAGTAGTTCTTCTGCGAGTGGTACGAGGTGTCCGGGGCGTACGTGGACTCGCGACCGGTGGGGCTGTTGTTGCATCGCCAGGTGGTGTCGTCGTTCCGGTCCTGGGGGTTGGCGGGGTTGACCGCCTCGCTGAGACGGGCGTCCCGGGTGGCGCTGTCGAAGTCCTTGCCGCGGTAGAACGTCCACTTGCGGGGGGCGTCCGGCTCGTAGAGGGCGTGGGCGGACTGGTAGTAGAACGTGCCGTTCTTGTCGATGTAGGTGGCGGCAGGGGTGTCGTCCGGATTGGTCCACGGGCCCTTGGCCCCGATGGTGACGCTGTACGTGGGGGAGTGCGGCGACGCGGATGCGGATGCGGATGCGGACGCGGGCCGGGACGCGGATGTGGACGTTGATGCGGACGCCGGTACCGCCGCCATGGTGCCGGCCAGCACTGCGGCCGTCGCGGCGAGCGCACCGGCGGTCCTCGTTCTGCGACGAACTGCCACGGAAACTCCTCTTGTGAGTGGGCCGCCCGATGAGCGGCCTGCGGATCGATGCCCTCGGTGGCACCGCCGGGGTCCGGGCGACCCCGGGTTGCCGGGCGGCCCTCCGTCACGAGAGCCGCCCGGGCGTTCGGCGGTGCTCGGACGTCCGGATGGCCACTCGCACCGGCTGCCCAAGTCGACCGCCACCGGCCTGCGTTCAGTGAGCGGTACGGCGTGTCCTTGCAGACGCCGTACTCGACAGCCCGGCAGGCCTGCGGTTCACCACTCGAAGACCGCCCAGCCCCGGTGCGGCAGGGACGTCTCCAGCTCCAGCAGGCCACCGGTGGCTTCGGTGGCGGCCCGAGCCGGCTCGGCCAGCGGGGCGAGCAGGGTGGCCCGCACGTCGTCGGGAGCCGTGGGCAGGTGGATGCGCGGGTGGGCCGCATCGGCGCTGCCGTTGACCACCGCGAGCCGGTGGGCGTCGCCGGATCGCGACGCGTGCGGGATCAGGTGGGGTGCGCCGCTCACCAGAGGCAGCCGGGGGTTCTCGCCCTCCAGGAAGCGGACCGCCGCGTGGACCAGCCGTCGGCCCTCGTCACTGCGGGCCAGTTCGGCGGGCGCCGTCGCGGCGAGTACCACCACACGTCCGCCGAGTGCGTTGACGAAGTGGCAGCGGCCGGCGCCCCAGGCGAGGCCGTCCGGCGTGTGGATTCCCGTGACGACGTGGGCGCCCGTCAGCGGTTCGAGCCGGGCGAGCGCCGGCTGGACATCGACGCTCAGGAGCGTGCCTTCGTCCGCCGACGTGTCCGCCGAGGTGTCCGCTGAGGCGTCCGCCGCCACCCGCTCGACGGCGTACGGTCCTGGCTCCACCCACTCGTCGCGGGAGACCAGTTGCCCGGCGCGCACGCCCAGCAGTTCGGCGAATCCGCGCTGGGTGAGGACGGTCGCGGCCACGCCGTCCAGCAACAGCCCGCCACGCAGCAGGTCACGGAGCTCGTCGTCGCTGAAGGTGTGGGCAAGCCGACCGAACAGGGCCTGGACCGGGGTGGGTTGGGCGGTGACCGGGACTCCGTAGCCGAGGAGGAAGTCCGCGGTCCGTCCGGGGTGGGCCGTCAGCTCCTCCAGTTCGCCCGTCACGGTCGGCAGCCGGGCGGCGGTGTCCTGCCGCCACGGCAGTCCGACGCCGAGGGGGACGGCGTGCTCCGGGCGGCGTTCGGCCAGCCAGTCGAGCGCCGGCCGGGCGCGGCGCAGCAACCGGTCGATGCGAGGGAAGTTCTCGGCTCGCTCGGCCTGGGTGGGATGCACGTTCAGGAGCAGTGCGTCGGCCCCCGACAGCTGGGCGGTGACCATCTCCGACCACGTCTGGGTGTCCGACTTCGACCATGAGGTGTGCGGCCAGTTCTCGATCTCGGGTTCGCAGGCCACGTGCCGCGGGCGCAGCGGGCGCTGCGCCTCCAGGGACCAGATCGCGGATGTCAGGCTGTGCGCCGGGGCGTCGGAGTAGGGCGCGAAGTGCGGCCGATGGGTCACGCGGGACCGCACCGAGAGTGCGGTGAACAGGGCGTCCCAGTCCCGTCCTTCCACGGAGTGCAGCGCAGGATGCGAGCTCATCAGCCCCAGCTGCGAGCTGCCGCCGGACCGCTCACGGACCACGTGCGCCAGGCCCTCGGCGACTTCGAGCTGAGCCGTGCGCCACACCTGCTGAAGCAGCGTCCGCCAGGGATGCGGCGGGCCGGGCGCGGTGACGGCCGCGACCACCTGGTCCCGGGTGACCGGCTCGCCCACGAGGTCGGCCAGACGCTCCAGCATCAGCGGCTCGAAGCCGCCGCCCCAGTCCAGTGGATCGTGGTTGTGGAAGCGGAAGTCGTCCTCCACCCACAGCACCCGGAAGCCCAGTCCGGCGAAGAGGCCGTAGTGCGCGTACAGCCAACTGCGCCACCGCGGGCAGGCGAAGGACGCCTGCGCGGCCGCGGACCTCCCGCTCGGCGAGACCATGGGTGTGAAGCCGAGCGCGCCGACCCGGCCCCGGTCGGCGTGCCCGACGGTGACCCAGGGATTGAGGCTGACCTCCAGGCCGGCGTCGGTCAGCACCCTGCGGGCCCGGGTCACCGCCGCGAGCCACAGGGCCTCTTCCTCGCCGGCGAGGTGACCGGTGTGCTCCTGCTCGGCCCCGAGCAGGAGCACGACTTCGTCGACCCCGTTCTCCCGGCACATCGTGGCCAGGGCGGTCGCCCGCTCGGCCACGTCGTCACCGGGGCGCAGCTGGAAACGCAGGTGATAGCGCGCGCGGCGGGCGTCCGGGCTCACTTGAGGCCTCCTGCGGCCGGTCCGGAGTGCCGGTCCCACAGCGGCACCGGCTTCACAGCTCTGGCGGCGAAGCTGTGCGCGCCGTCTCGGCCCGCCCTCGCGGGACACGGAGCGGCGTTCGGTCCTGCGGAGCCGGACCCGCCGTCGCCGCACGAGCACTCCGCCGCGGCCATGATCACAGGGGCGGGGGCAGGCGCCGTCACTCCCATCGGGGGCAACTTCACGGGCATCTCCTCAGCCGTCATTAGTTCGGCTAGAATCTAAACTTATTAGTGGCGCGTCAACAGGTGGGGAGCGAGTACTTCCGGAACCTGCCGAGGACCGGCCGGAGCACGGGCCGGAGCATCCGCCGAGTACCGGCCGAGCACCGGCCGAGTGCTCAGGGAGCCGGCGAGGTCCCCCCTCCCCGTGCAAGTAGCAACCGCGTAGCTTGAGGGGAACCGCGCCGACGGAACAGGAGCAGGCCTGGTGAAGGCAGATCTACGCGCAGCGGGCGTACGTGACTTGGGCAGACAGGGGCCGCCCCGCGCGAGTGACCGCGCCTCGCTGCGCCGGTCCAACCTCGGCCTGGTGCTTCGCCTGCTGCGCGATGCGGGGCCGCGGCCCCGCACCCAGATCGCGGACGAGACCGGCCTGCCCAAGGCCACCATCACCAACCTGGTCGCGGAGCTGGTGGAACACGGCCTGGTGCGCGAGGGAGAGGCCGAGCGTCACGGCTCCGTCGGCAGGCCGGGCCGTACCGTGGAGATCGACGGGCGCACGATCTGCGGCATCGGTGTGGAGATCAACGTCGACTACCTGAGCCTGATCGCCTTCGACCTGCGCAGCGACGTCATCGCCGAGCGGCACACCCCGCTCGACGCCCGCGGCAGCGAGCCCGACGCCGTGCTGGACCGCATGGCGGAGGCGATCGGCGAGACGTGCGACGCCCTGCGGGCGCGGGGGGTCCACCCCGTGGCGGTGACCATCGCGGCCCCCGGCGTGATCGGCATGGACACCGGTGTGGTCTCCTACGCGTCCAACATCGGCTGGCGGGACGTCGCCGTCGTCGATGGCCTGCGCACACGGCTCGGGCCCAAGGCGCCGCCGCTCCGGCTGGAGAACGACGCCAAGCTGGGCGCCATCGCCGAGTACCTGGTCGCCGCCACGTCCGACATCCACGACCTGATCTACGTGACCGGCGAGACGGGCGTCGGCGGCGGCATCATCTCCGACGGCCGACTGCTGCGCGGATCGGCCGGATTCGCCGGCGAGATCGGCCACATGCCCCTGGACCCGGGCGGGCAGCCGTGCGCCTGCGGCCGTCAGGGCTGCTGGGAGACCATGGTCGGCCTGGCGGCTCTGCTGCGGCTCGCCGCCGCGCCCGACGACCCGGTGCACGACACCACCGTCGACCTGGAACACCGGCTGGCCGAGCTGCGTCGTCGCGCCGACGCCGGCGACCCCGCCACCCGTGCGGCACTGGACCGGATCGCCGACGGCCTCGCGCTGGGGCTCGCGCTCCTGGCGGATGTCCTCAATCCCCGGGCCATTGTCCTCGGCGGCTACTTCGCCCACTTCGGTGACCACCTCGTCGACCGCGTGCGCGGCGAGTTGTCAGCCCGCGTCATGGCTCACGAGGCCGGCCGCTGCGAAGTCATGCTGTCCACCCTGGGGTTCAGCGCCGCGGCACGCGGGGGCGCCTACATGGCGCTCGACAGCGTCTACCAGGATCCGAGCGGAGTCTCCGCGGTCTCCGGGGTCTGAGCCCGAGGGGCGGGCGCCCGGTCGGATACTGCCCGGCCCGACGTCCCTTCCCGCCTTCCCGGATCGTGTCCGGCTCCACGGGGCCGCAGCGGGCCGCAGCGGGCGCAGCGTGCCGCGGCGGGCCGAGTGCGGTGGAGTACGTGGCGGTCGGCCCTGTGACACGAGGTCAAGGGGCCCGCGGCGGTGATACTCGATCAGGAACGCGGGAGAGACATGCCGGACCGGGCGCTCCCCATCAGCCGAAGGTGGTCGAGACGTGCGTGAACTGGCGATCATCGAGGCGCCGTCCGTGCTCGGGCTGCGGCCCTCCGGTGTCCAGGACCTTCCCGCGGCTCTGCTCGACGCGGGTCTCTCGGCTCACCCCGGTACCGTGCACGCCGGCCGGATCGAAGCGCCGGCGTACGACCCGAGGCGGGATGCGGACACCGGGGTCCTCAACCCCGGCGGCATCGCGCAGTACTCCGTCCGACTGGCCGACGCGGTCGGAGCCGTTCTCGACGCCGGCCGCTTTCCCGTGGTCCTCGGCGGTGACTGCAGCATCCTGCTCGGCAACCTCCTCGCCCTGCGCCGCCGCGGGCGCTACGGACTGCTCTTCCTCGACGGCCACACCGACTTCTACCAGCCGTCGGCAGAGCCGACCGGCGAGGCGGCGTCGATGGAACTCGCCCTGGCCACGGGGCGTGGCCCCCGGCTGCTCACCGACCTCGAAGGCCGTGGGCCCCTGCTACGGGACGAGGACGTCGTCGCCTTCGGATTCCGTGACTCCGCCGAGTCCTCGCGGGACGGGATGCAGCCACTGCCGCCACAGCTGCACGCGATCGACCTCGACGGCGTACGCGCAACCGGCGCCGCCACGGCAGCGCGCCGGGCGATCGACCGGCTCACCGCCGGCGAGAACGCCGGGTACTGGGTCCACCTCGACGTCGACATCCTCGACGACGCGATCATGCCCGCCGTCGACTACCGCCTCCCCGGCGGGCTGACCTGGCAGGAACTGGAGAGCGTGCTACTGACAGCACTGGGCGACGAACGAGCCGCCGGTCTCGACGTCACGATCTTCAACCCCCGTCTCGACCCCGACGGGAGCATCGCCGTACGCCTCACCGAGTGCCTGAACCGAGCGCTGTCGGCACGGACCTGACCCCGCCCCGGAGGCCGAGGCCGTAGGAAGGTGTGAGGATGGTGTCGGGTGGCACCCGTGGACCTCGGAGGTTCCATGACCAGGCAGAACGAGAGTCCCGACACGTCAGGTACACCGCGTGGGCCGGGTACGCCGGGCACGCGGTGTCTCGTGACGGGAGCGACGGGTTACATCGGTGGACGACTGGTGCCCGAGCTGCTGGACGCGGGGCACGAGGTGCGGTGCATGGCCCGGTCACCCGACCACCTTCGTGACCACCCCTGG
Source organism: Streptomyces sp. NBC_00259 (assembly GCF_036181745.1). NCBI lineage: Bacteria > Bacillati > Actinomycetota > Actinomycetes > Kitasatosporales > Streptomycetaceae > Streptomyces > Streptomyces sp. NBC_00259. The sequence goes on from NZ_CP108080.1 coordinate 7,480,853, forward strand.
GCAGGGCGCGTCGAGACCGTGCGCGGGGACGTCACCGATGCGGCTTCGGTCCGCGCCGCCCTGAGCGGCATCGACATCGCCTACTACCTCGTCCACGCGCTCGGCTCCGGAGGGGACTTCGAGGAGACGGACCGCGAGGCGGCCCGGGTCTTCGCCGAGGAGGCCGGCGCCGCCGGCGTGCGGCGCGTGGTCTACCTGGGCGGGCTGACCCCCGCCGGAGTGCCGAAGCGCGAACTCTCCCCCCACCTGCGCTCCCGCGCCGAGGTCGGCGAGATCTTCCTCCGTGCGGATGTGCCGGCGACGGTGCTGCGGGCCGCCGTGATCATCGGCTCCGGCTCCGCCTCCTTCGAGATGCTGCGGTACCTCACCGAGCGCCTGCCGGTCATGGTCACCCCGAGCTGGCTGAGCACCCGCATCCAGCCGATCGCCGTCCGGGACGTGCTGCGCTACCTGGTGGGCAGCGCCCGCATGCCCGACGACGTGAACCGTGCCTTCGACATCGGCGGTCCGGACGTCATGACCTACGAGCAGATGATGCACCGCTATGCGGCGGTGGCCGGCCTGCCGCGGCGCCTCATCCTGCGCGTACCGATGCTCACCCCACGCCTGTCGAGCCTCTGGATCGGTCTGGTCACACCCGTTCCCTCATCCCTCGCCCGGCCGCTGGCCGAGTCGTTGCGGCACGAGGTCGTCTGCAGCGAACACGACATCGCCGCGTACGTACCCGACCCGCCAGGTGCGCCGCTCGGCTTCGACCTGGCGCTCGACCTGGCCCTGCGGCGCATCCGCGACGCCCAGGTCACCACACGCTGGTCGTCCGCTTCGGTGCCGGGCGCTCCGAGCGACCCCCTCCCCACCGATCCCGCCTGGGCCGGCGGGAGCCTGTACACCGACCGGCGCGCGCTCTACGTGGCGGCGTCGCCGCAGGCGCTGTGGCGCGTCATCGAGGGGATCGGCGGCGACAACGGCTGGTACTCCTTTCCGCTGGCCTGGGCGGTGCGCGGCTGGCTGGACCGCCTGGTCGGGGGTGTCGGGCTGCGCCGCGGCCGCCGGGACACGGCACATCTGCGGGTGGGGGACTCGCTGGACTTCTGGCGGGTGGAGGCGATCGAGCCGGGACGGCTGCTGCGTCTGCGCGCCGAGATGCGCCTGCCCGGTCTCGCCTGGCTGGAGATGCGCGCCGACGTGGACGGGGAGAGCGAAGAAGACGGTGGTGGGAACGGGAACCCCGGGAACGGCAACGCGGACGGGGGCAGCCGGGCCCGCTATCGCCAGCGGGCGCTGTTCCACCCGCACGGTCTGCTCGGGCACCTCTACTGGTGGAGCGTGTCGCCGTTCCACGCCGTCGTGTTCGGCGGCATGGCCCGCAACATCGCCCGGGCTGCCGCGTCTCCGGCCCGAGCCGCGCGACGATAGCCGCACAGAACCACGCCGGCCTTGCGCATCCGGCTGAGCCGCGACTGCGGAAGCGCGGGTGCGGCAAGGCTCGTTCCCCGGGAGCCCCATGAGTACCGCGGTCGTCCTGTTCACCTCCGACCTGCGTCTGCACGACCATCCGCCGCTGCGTGCCGCACTCAAGGCGTGCGACCGGGTCGTGCCGCTGTTCGTACGGGACGACGGCATCAAGGCCGCGGGGGTCCGCTCGCCGAACCGGGACGCGTTCCTTGCCGACTGCCTGGCCGATCTCGACACCGGGCTGCGGGCTCGTGGCGGACGCCTCGTCATCCGATCCGGTGGCGTCGTCGACCAGGTGTGCGCGGTGGCGCGCGAGGCGGACGCCGACGAACTGCACATGGCCGCCGGGGTCACGGCCTACGCCCACGCCCGCGAGGCGAGGCTGCGTTCGGCCCTGGAGCGGGAGGGCCGCCGGGTGTACGTGCACGACGCCGTGATCACCGCGCTCGCGCCCGGGGCCGTCGTTCCCTCGGGCTCCGATCACTTCGCCGTCTTCACCCCGTACTTCCGGCGCTGGTCGCAGGAGGAGCTGCGCGGCACGCTCGCCGCACCGCGGGCCGTCCCGGTACCCGAGGACGTCCGCTCGGAGGCGGTGCCCTCGCGCAAGGACGTCAAAGGCGTCTCCGAGGGCCTCGCCGCCGGTGGCGAGCGCGAGGGACGCCGGCGACTGAGCGCGTGGCTGCGGCACGGCATCGTCCGGTACGACGAGACGCACGACGATCTGGCCGGTGACGCGACGTCAAGGCTCTCGCCGCATCTGCACTTCGGCACGGTCTCGGCGGCCGAAACCGTGCACGGTGCCCGCCGGGCGGGCGGCCCGGGGGCCGAGGCCTTCGTACGGCAGGTGTGCTGGCGCGACTTCCACCACCAGGTGCTCGCCGCCCGGCCGGCGGCCGCCACCGACGACTACCGTGACCGGCACGACCGCTGGCGCTCCGAGGACGAGGCCGGGGACGAGATCGAGGCATGGAAGGGCGGGCACACCGGCTATCCGGTGATCGACGCCGCCATGCGCCAGTTGCGCCACGAGGGCTGGATGCACAACCGGGGCAGATTGCTGACCGCGAGCTTCCTGACCAAGACGCTGTACGTCGACTGGCGTGTCGGGGCCGCGCACTTCCTGGAGTTCCTGGTCGACGGCGACGTCGCGAACAATCAGCTCAACTGGCAGTGGGTGGCCGGTACGGGCACCGACACCCGGCCCAACCGGGTGCTCAACCCCGTGCGCCAGGGCCGGCGCCACGACCCGGACGGCGCCTACGTCCGGCGCTGGGTGCCCGAACTCGCCGGGCTCGAAGGCGCGGCCGTGCACGAGCCCTGGAAGCTGCAGGACCGGGAGCGTGCGCGGTTCGACTACCCGGAGCCTCTCGTGGACCTCGCCCACGGACTGGCACGGTTCAAGGAAGCCCGCGGCGCCGGCTGAACGCCTCGCACGTCCTCCTCCCGGCCCGCGGCGCTCGGACGTTGCGCGCCCCGCCATGACTGCGGGACCGCCAGGCATCCCCGACCGCCATGACTGCCGGACTGCCGGACTGCCGGACCGCCGTACGCGCCGGACCCGCGGGTCAGGGCAGCGGCGGCAGATGGAGGCGGTACACGGCGAAGGCGCGGCCGATCACGGGCTGGGCCACGTTGCGTACGCGGACGCCGCCCGCCGTCATACCGTGCTCCACGCCCCGATGAGCGTGCCCGTGCACGGCGAGGTCCGCGCCCGACCCGTCGATCGCCTCGGCGAGCAGATAGCTGCCGAGGAAGGGATGGATCTCGGGTGGCTCCCCGGCGAGCGTGTCGGGCACGGGCGAGAAGTGAGTGAGTGCGATCCGCACCTGGCTGCCCTGCGCCGCGAGGTCGTCGAGCGCCCGGCCGAGGCCGGCCGCGCAGCGACGGGAGTAGCGGACGAACTCCTTCATCACCGGTTCACCGAACTCGCCCGCACTACGGCCGCTGTAGCCTCCGCCGAAGCCCTTGGTGCCGGCGATGCCGACGCTCGTGCCGCGCACGTCGAGCATGGTGCCGTCGCCCTCCAGGACGGCGACCCCGGCCGCGGCCAGGACGGACGTCACCTCGGTCTCCTGATCGCTGTGGTAGTCGTGGTTGCCGAGGACGCCGACGACCGGGACCGGCAGCCCCGTCAGTTCCCCGGCGACGACCTCGGCCTCCGCGATCGTGCCGTGACGGGTCAGATCTCCCGCGAGGAGCAGCATGTCGGCGCAGTCGCCGAGAGTGTCGAAGGCCGGTCGCAGCAGGCCCCGGCAGTCCTCGCCCAGATGGATGTCGCCGACAGCCGCAACGCGGATCATGGCAACTCCTCGCCGCTGTCCGGAGGTTCGGCGGAGACGATCACGAGGTCGGGGCGTACCGGGGTCTCACCGAGTTCCTCCGCGGCGATGCGCAGGATCTCGTCCCGGCGCACGGCCGTTGCGACCGTTCCCGACAGCAGGACCGCACCGCCTCGCTCCTCGACGCGTATGCCCAGCTCGGCGACGTCGTCCCCGGCGAGGCGCTCGCGCAGTCGCACGATGCGGTACTCGGTTCCTTCGGCCCCTGTGGTGTTCATGTCCCGCCTTTCTGCGGGTCGTACGGGTCGATGACGCCCAGCCGTTCCAGCAGGCACAGGAACGCCTCCGCGAACGGCTCGTCCCGGTGCTCGGCCCGCAACGTGCCCCAGTCGATGCGCTCGCGCAGCGTGCGGGCGATCGTCAGGACGGGGCCGAAGTCGCAGTGCTGCTCGGTCAGGGCGGCGAGCCGGCTGCTCAGCAGGTCGTACGGGGCCAGGACCGGCATCCGCACCGAGTCGACCGGGAGCACGGTCGCCCGCGCCAGCAGTTCGTCGGTCACCCGACGGTGCGACAGCTCGAAGATCAGGTCGATCTGCTCGCCGCCCGCACGAGCCTTGACCAGCCAGTCCTCCGGCGCGGCCACGATCTCGATGCCGCCGTCGCCCAGCGTTCCGACCACCTCGTCGACGTCCTCGCGCCTGATGCAGAAGTCCGTGTCGTGCTGCAGCACCGCCGGAACACCGTGCGCATGCGCAGCGACGCTGCCCGCGAGCGCGAAGGGGCAGCCCGCCTCCTTGAGCAGCGCCGCCACCTGTTTGGTGGTCTCCAGGATGGCCTGCGTATGGTCCTTGGGCAGGTCGTCCGTGGCGCCGTGCGCCTGACCATGGGTGGCACCGTGCGCGGCACTACCGCCGGCAGCACCCGCGAGATGCAGCCGTCCGGCCCCGTCGCGGGCCTCTGACGTATGAGCCATCACGATCACCCCACTCGATCGGCCCCGGAGGTCCGCCCGCCGCCGACGCGGATGCGGCTACCGGGCAGGAACTCCTGGACCTTCGCCTCAGCCCCTGACGGATCGCGGAGCCCCGGTCGCTGTCGCCCCGTGCCAGGGCGGCGGCGGTCGAGGCGAACTGGTCCCAGGTCGCGTGGGGCGGGCCTGGACGAACCGCGGGTTGTCGCCTGCGCGTCCCCAGGCTCGCGAAGCTTCTCGAGTGCGGTCGGAAACGTTCATGGGAACGGACTCCGTTTCGGTCACGTGCACGGTGCTTCCGCACGGGCACCGTGCACGGCGCCTACCCGTTCAGGGGCAGAACACCGCGATCCCGGGTACACGAGGAACATGAGTGGCAAAGCGTCCGCAGTGACCGATGAGCGGGGGCCTTCGCTGCCGCGGGCACGGGGAACCCTGTCGGAAGCTGTCATCGAGCGTCTCGCGGCGGGAGCGGCGCTTGTGCCGGACGGGACGGACGGAGCCGACCCCTACGGGGATGATCTGCAGCTCGCGCTTTACGTCTGCTACGAGCTGCACTACCGAGGGTTCGCCGGGGTCGACCCCGCCCTGGAGTGGGATCCGGACCTGCTCCGCCTGCGGCGGGCGCTGGAAGACGTCTTCCTCGCCGCGCTGCGCGAGCGGGCCGCCCGTCACACGACCGTGGACGAGGCGCTGGCCGGGCTCCTCGTGGAGCCGGTGCACGGCAGCGGCGTCTCGCACTTCCTGCGGGACGAGGGTGAGCCGTGGCAGCTGCGGGAGTACGCGGCACTGCGGTCGCTGTACCACCTCAAGGAGGCCGACCCGCACGCCTGGGTGCTGCCTCGGCTGTGGGGGAGAGCCAAGGCCGGGATGGCGGCCGTGGAGTTCGACGAGTACGGCGGGGGCCGGGCGGAGCGCATCCACGCACGCCTCTTCGCCGACCTGATGAGGGACCTGGGCCTGGACACGACGTACGGCCGCTATCTCGACGCGGCTCCGGCCCAGGTGCTGGCCACGGTGAACCTCATGTCGCTCTTCGGGCTGCACCGGGCCCTGCGCGGCTGCTTGGTCGGCCACTTCGCCACGGTCGAGATCACGTCCTCACCAGGGTCGGCGCGCCTTGCCGCCGCCATGCGGCGTCTGGGCGCCGGGCCCGCCGCGCAGCACTTCTACGACGAGCACGTCGAGGCGGACGCGGTCCACGAGCAGGTCGTGCGGCGTGAGGTCGTCGCGGGTCTGCTGGGGGAGGAGCCGTGGCTCGAGGCCGACGTCGCCCTCGGGGTCGACGCCACCGTCCATCTTGAGGACCGTCTCGCGAAGCACGTACTGGGCGCTTGGCGCGCCGGTCGTAGCGCGCTCAGGGACGGGCATCAGCCCGGACCGGGGGGACGCCGGACGGGAGCAAGGCGGTCAGGAGGAACTCGGACGGGAGGAAGAGAGAGCGGTGGTCATTCGTGATGAACGAACCTCGTGACGCGGCGTACGAACCTCGTCGCGAACCGTGTGCGTCCCGTGACGCCCCTCGCCGCATCAGGATGCGTACCGACGGGCCCCTGCTCGTCGAGGGCCCGGTCGAAATCGTGATGGAGGACGGCACGACCCTCACCTCGGACCGCTTCTGCGTCGCGCTGTGCACCTGTCGGCGGAGCAGGCGCTTCCCGTGGTGCGACACCAGCCACCGACGGCGCGCACGGGAGTGAGCGACGCCACCGGGCGCAGGTCGGCGGACGTGACAGGCCGAGACGCGGCAGGCCGGCAGATGTGGTGTGTAAGCCCGGCGGGGAGGGATTCCCTCCCGGTCACACGGCGAGAGGCGCCGTGTCCATGCCCGCCCGCGCGTGCATCCCTTCCAGGCACTCGCGGAGCGCGTCCTCGGCCGTGTGCCGAGGCTCCCAGTCCAGTGTGGCGCGCGCCCGCGAGCAGTCCATCAGGGGCAGCCGCAGCACGGCGTCGAGCAGGTCGGGAGAGGCGGGTGCCAGCCGCAGTCGCCAGGCGGCCGACAGCGCGACGCGCAGCGGTGGGAGCGGTGTCCTGAGCGGCCGGGCGTCCAGGAGGCGGGCGAGTGCGGCGGCGTCCAGCGGTGGGTCCGCGGCGAGGTTGAACGCGCCGTGGACCGGACGCATGACGGCCTCCACGTACGCGGCCGCGGCGTCATCGGTGTGCAGGGCCTGGAACCTCAGTCCGGGCAGGTCGGGAACGGCGGGTACGAGCGAGTGCCGCACCAGTTGCGGATGCAGCAAGGGACCCGCGAAGAGCCGCCGCTGCTGGGAGGCCGACTCGCGCTTGAACAGGAATCCCGGGCGCATCCGGACGACCCGGATGCCGGGATGGCTGAGTGCGAAGGCGTCCAGATACCGCTCCAGGTAGGCCTTCTCCCGGCAGTACGCCGCCCGGGGCCAGCCATGGGTCGGCCAGGACTCGTCGACCAAACGGTCCTTGGGGCCGGGGGAGTACGCGCCGACGGAGGAGGCGTGGACCACCACGGGCACTCCCGCCTCGGCGGCCGCCTCGAAGACCCGGATGCTGCCGAGCACGTTCGTGCGCCAGGTCGTCACCGGGTCATGGGTGGGCTGGAACCGCCAGGCCAGGTGAACGATCGCGTCCGCACCCCGGAAGTGGGGGACGAGCGCGGTTCCGCCGGGGGCGATGTCCGCGGCCACCCACGCGGTCCCTTCGGGCCGCCAGGCGGGGAGTCTGCGGGCCAGGCCGGTGACCGCCACCCCGTCCTTGCGCTCGGCGAAGGCACGCATCACGCTCGTTCCGACGTTGCCGGTCGCCCCCACCACGACCACCCTCGGTCCGCCGGCACCGTCTGTCGGGCTCCGCGTCATACCGTTCATTCCTCTTCTTCCTCGTACTCGTCCTCGTCTTCGTCCACGTCCCCGTCCTCGCCCTCGTAGGGCTCCTGCTCCTCGTCGTATTCGTCCTCCCCCTCTTCCTCGCCCTCTTCCTCCCCTTCTTCCTCGTCCGCTTCCTCTTCCTCCACGGCCTCTTCGTGGGTACGGACGACTTCTCCGTCGCGGATCTCGCCGCGCCATCCCTCGGGTTCCTCGTCGGCGAAGGTGACGTACCGCTGGAAGAGCTTGAAGTCGAGCCGCAGTCGCCGGCCTTGGGCGCGCCAGAGATTCCCCGTCTTCTCGAAGAAGCCCGACGGGTAGTACTCGACGACGAGGACGATGCGGGTGAGATCGGACGTCACCTCGTGGAAACTGACACAGCCCCGCGTGGTGCCCTTGGCTCCTTCGGAGGTCCACACGATGCGCTCGTCCGGCACCTGCTCCTGAACGGTGGCCTTCCAACTGCGCGACGAGGGACCGACCTTGGCCTTCCAGTCGCTGTGGACCTCGTCCTCCTTGGACACGCTGCGCACGCCCTTGGCGAAGTCGCTGAACGCCTCGTACTGCGTCCAGTGGTCGTACGCCGTGCGGACCGGGACGCCGACGTCCAGGACTTCCACCATGTTCATCGACTTGCCGCCGCCGGACTTGCCGGACTTGCCGCCACCCCCTCCGATCAAGTCCTTCGCCTTGCCCACCACGTTGTCCTTCATGCCTTTCAACTTGCCGCCGACAAGGGACTTCATGATCCCGCCCCCCGGGAGACCGGGAAGCGGGCTGCCGTTCTCGGCGGTGTCGAGCAGCTGGTCGGTGACGTCCGACAACTTGTCACCGGCCTTGTCCGCAAGGCTCTCGATCTGGGCACCGAGGTAGTCCATGAGCTCGTCGCGCAGCATGTCCATGCCTGAGCCGCCCCCGTCGCCCGAGGCGCGATCTGTCTTGGCCATGGCTCTACCTCCGCCGTCCGGCGGTCTTTCCGGCAGACGACTTCCGGGCGGTCGTCTTCTTCGCGGCCGTCTTGCGCGCCGTGGTCCTCTTCGCTGCGGCCTTCTTTGCCGGTGCCTTCTTGGCGGGCGCCTTCTTCGCCGTGGTCTTCTTCGCCGCCGTCTTCTTGGCAGGGGCCTTCTTCGCTGCCGCCTTCTTCGCCGTGGTCTTCCTGGCGGCGGTCCTCTCCGTCGCGGACTTCTTGGCGGGTGCGCGCCTTTCCGCAGCCTTCTTGGCGGGGGCCTTCTTCGCCGGTGCTTTCTTCGCTGCCGCCTTCTTCGCCGGTTCTCCTCGCGGCTTCTCGGCAGCCCTCTTCCGCGGAGCCGGCCTCCCGCCGCCTCTCGCCGCCCGGCGGCGCGGTGGAGGCTTCTCCTCCGGCTCTTCCTCTTCTTCTTCCTCTTCCTCCTCCTCAGGTTCCTCTTCTTCCTCTTCCTCGGGCTCCTCCTGCTCGTACTCCTCCTCGGGTTCCTCTTCTTCCTCCTCCTCGGGCTCCTCTTCTTCCTCCTCCTCGGGTTCCTCCTCGTACTCGTCCTCGTACTCGTCTTCCTCTTCCTCGCCCTTCTCCCCGAGACGCAGGGTGTGCTCATGCAGCGAGTCGGCCAGACCGGCCAGCCGGCGGTCCGCCGTGGCCGCGATGGCCTTGCGGCCCGCGTCGAGAAGTTCGCCACGTATCTGTTCGTTCAGATCGGCGAATTGCGGCACGTCCTTCAGGCGGCGCAGGCCTTCCGTTGCCAGCTGCTGCGGATCGAGTCCGAAGCGGCGCCCCGCGAGATACGTCGCCATGGCGAAGGCAAGACGCCCCCTCTTCGTGCGCCCGAGCACGTAACCACCCGCGACCGCGGCCGCGAGGGCGATCTTGGTCGTGTCATTCATGAACTGATCCCTTCGCAAAGGGCGTTGGGAATGAGGGACTCCGCGGCACAGGGAGAGTACCCAGGCGGATGACAGATATGTCCCTATATGATGAGATTGTATGTTCGTGCGTGGAATATGGCGCCCGCTCCGCACATCGGAGACGACCATGGCCCCTGCAGAACCCGCCCGACGGCGGCGCAAGAGCAAGGCCGCATCGGTCATGCGCTCCGCAGCGGAACAACTGGAGCAATTGCTCGGCCGGCCACCCGAGTCGGTCTCGGCCATCAAGCCGACCGAGGACGGATGGGAGGCCCATGTCGAGGTCCTGGAGCTGGAGAGGATTCCCGAGACGACGAGTGTGATGGGCAGCTACCGGGTGGTCCTGGACGAGGACGGCGACCTGGTGTCCTACGAGCGGATACGCAGATACACCCGAGGACAGATCGACCGCAGGGCCTGAGCAGGGCCGGGTCGATGAAGGGAGGCGCCATGACCGTGGTGCCGCAAGGCGGCGGAAGCGTTTCCAGGGCTGGTGGCGGCAGCAGCAGCCTCTACGACGTCCTGGAGCTCATCCTCGATCGCGGACTCGTCATCGACGTCTTCGTGCGGGTGTCGCTCGTCGGGATCGAGATCCTGAAGATCGACGCCCGGATCGTCGTGGCCAGCGTCGACACGTACCTGCGCTTCGCCGAGGCGTGCAACCGCCTGGACCTCGAGAGCGGCGGCAAGGCTCCTGCGAAGCTCACCGACATCGTGGGCGACAGCGTCGAGAGCGGAGCCCGCGGCAAGTCCAAAGGCGCGCTCACCGGAGCCGTGGAGGCCGTGACGGACTCGCTCAAGGGCGGTCAGCAGGACGATGACGCCGACGAGGAGCAGGAGGACGAGGAAGCGGAGGACGACGCTCGCGAGCCGCGCCGCCGGAAGGAGCGCGAGCCTGCGGAGCGGCGACGCCGCACGCCCACCCGGCGCACCCCACGCCGCGCGAAGGAACGCGAGGAGGAGTGACCATGGCCGTATACGTCTACTCCATCGCCGCCAAGGAGCATCCGCTCAGGGTCGACGAAGTCGCCGGGGTGGGGGATCCGCCCTCGAAGCTGCGCACCGTGACCGCGAGCTCACTCACGGCGGTGGTCAGTGACGCTCCCGACGACCTGCGACCCAAACGCCGCGATCTCACCGCGCACCAGGAGGTCCAGAACCGGCTCATGGCCGACGGCACGGTGCTGCCCCTGAGATTCGGGCTCACGGCCCCTGACGACGAAGCCGTCCGAAGCGCACTGGAAGAGCGGGCGGGGGAGTACGCGGACCGCCTCCGGGCGCTGGAGGACTGCGCCGAGTACCACCTCAAGGTCAAACAGGACGAGGAGTCGCTGCTCCGGCAGATACTGGAGGAGTCGAGCACGGCCCGTGAGCTCAACGACTCGATCCGCAACGGTTCGGCGGGCCCGGATGTGTCCGTGGCGCTCGGCGAGCTGGTGGCGGGCGAGGTGGAGGCGCGCCATGCGTCGCTGGCCGCCGGAGTCGTCGAGGCGCTGCGTCCGTTCGCCCGGGACCACGAGGTCTCCCGGCCGACCGGTGAGGACTTCCTCAGCGTCTCCTTCCTGGTGGCTCAGGACCACGACGAGGGCTTCCTCACCACCGAACTGAGTCTCGCCAACCAGATGGGGGAGGACTTCGAGTTCCGGCTCAACGGGCCGCTTCCCCCGTACAGCTTCGTCTGAGCTCCGGACCGAAGTCGCCCGGAGCGGAAGGTGATCCCATGGGTCTGTTCACAGAGATCGTGCTTCTGCCGCTGGCGCCGGTACGCGGTGTCGGCTGGGTGATGGAGCGTGTCCTGGAGGCTGCCGAGGACGAGTACTACGACCCCGTCCCCATCCAGCGTGAGCTCGCCGAACTCGAGGCACGGCTGCTGGCCGGCGAGATCGACGAGGAGACGTTCGACCGCAGGGAGGACGAACTGCTCGACAAGCTGGCGGAGATCAGGGAGTTCCGTGAGGAAGGCCGGGGCCGCTACCGTGACTGACCCGATCGCCAACAGGCTCGGCTCGTACCCCAGCAGGGCGGCGCCGCCGTACGGGCAGGGCTCCTCCGCCAACCTGGCCGACATCCTGGAACGGGTGCTGGACAAGGGCATCGTCATCGCCGGCGACATCCAGATCAATCTGCTCGACATCGAGCTGCTGACCATCAAACTCCGGTTGCTCGTCGCCTCCGTCGACAAGGCCAAGGAGATGGGCATCGACTGGTGGGAGCACGATCCCGCGCTGTCCTCGCGCAGCCGCGGAGAGAGCTCGCTCGCGGCGGAGAACCGGCGGCTACGGGCCGAGATCGACGCGCTGCGCCAGGGCGGGGAACTGCCCAGCGGCTCCCGGCGGCGTGGCACAGCCGCCGAGGACGAGGAAGCGCCGGGCGTCATACGAGGTGCACTCGCGGACGAGCCGGAGCCGGTGACGGAGGAGGAACCGAGGCCCGCCCGCCGTACGAGGAGGGCGCGCGATGACTGAGCGTGTCACGTACGTGTACGCCGTGGCCCGGGACACGGACGGACTGAGCGGCACCGTCGAGGGACTCACCGGCGTGGGCGGCGCTCCCGTACGTCTGCTGCCTCTCGGAGACGGCGGCGTGCTGGTGCTGGTGGTGAGCCCGGTGCCCGACGAGGACTTCCAGGAGGACGCACTCAAGCGGCATCTCGAAGACCTGAAATGGCTGGAGTCGGTCGCCCGCGCCCACCACGGGGTCGTCGAGGCACTGTCCGCCGACACCGCCGTCCTTCCTCTGCGCCTGGCGACGGTGTACCTCGACGACGAGCGGGCACACGGCGCACTCGCGGCCCAGGGCGACTTCTTCGAGGAACGGCTGGCGCACCTCGCCGCGCATGTGGAGTGGGGGGTCAAGATCTACGTGGAACCGTCGCCCCCGCCCGCGCCCGCGCCGGCGGAACCGGAGGCGGCCGAGGGGCTCAGCCCTGGACGCGCGTACCTGCGCACGCGCAGGGCACAGCGGACGGTTCGCGACACCGCCTACGAGGCTGCGCAGACCGCGGCCGACCGGGTCGAAGCGGCAGGGCGACGGTACGCCACCGACCGCGCCCGCCACCGGCCGCAGCAGGGCGAACTGGCCACCGGGCCGGGCGAGAACGTCGTCAACGACGCATATCTCGTGCCCCGCGAACACGCCGAGGAGTTCCGCGCCGACGCCGGTCGTGCTGCCGACGGTCTCGAAGGGGTGCGCGTCGAACTCACCGGTCCCTGGGCGCCGTACTCCTTCGCCACACCGCCCGAGGTCTCCGCCGGGCACGAGCGGGGCGCGGGCCCGTGACGGCGCAGGAGCCCGGCTGGCAGGGCCATGGCCCAGGGTTTCCCGGGGCCCCGGAGGTGCCGGTGCGGACGGGGGCGACGGCGACCACGGGGCCTGCTGATTCTGATCCACTGCCACAGCGGCAGGTGGCACTGATCGACCTGCTGGACAGGTTGCTCAGCGGCGGTGTCGTCCTGACCGGCGACGTGGTGCTCTCCATCGCCGACATCGATCTCGTGCGCGTCTCCCTGCGCGCCCTGATCGTGTCCGTCCGATCCGCGCAGGGAGACCACGACGACGACCGAGGCCACGATGGCCACTGAGAACGAGGACGGCAGGACCCGTCGCCTCGACGAGGTCGCGGAGGCCGCCGCCCGCGCCTTCCGGCTGCTGCCCGCAGCCCCCCAGGACCTGCCGGGGCCCGGCGGCCAGGGTGCGGCCCCCGCCCGCAGGATCAGCGCCGACCCCGACACCGTGGAGAGGGACCTGGTCAGGCTGGTGCTCACCCTGGTCGAGTTGCTGCGGCAACTGATGGAGCGGCAGGCGCTGCACCGCGTGGACCAGGGTGACCTCACGGAAGCGGAGGAGGAGCGGCTGGGGGCGACCCTGATGGTCCTGCACGACCGCATGGTCGGCCTGTGCGCCCAGTACGGGCTGACGATGGAGGACCTCAACCTCGACCTCGGCCCCTTGGGCACACTGCTTCCACCGGCCGACTGACCGGCGTGAGCCCGGCCGCCTCGGGCCGCCTCGGGCCGCCTCAGGCCCGGGCCCGGGCCCGGTGTCGGCTAGATCCGGCCCTCTCCGAGGACCGCCCCGGCCGCCGTGCGGTGCAGCGCTTCAACCGTCTCCATCTGGTCCTTCGCCCGGTCCGCGAGCTCCTGGAGCCGTGTGGTGTCGATCGGGCCCGGGACCGGAGCGGCGGCCATCAGCGCGGTCCAGAGCAGGTACTTGCCCTGGATGCCCATGCGCAGCGTCTCCAGCTCCACGATGGTGCTCAGCCCCGAGCGGCGCCGGACGCGGCCGTTGAGCTTCAGGCGGGCGATCTTCTCCGCGACCCAGCCGCCGCAAGCCTTGTACTGCTGCGGGGCGATCCCGAGAGACTCCATGAGGGCCAGGAGGCTGCGGCGGTCGTCTGCGATGTCCTCGGCCAGGCGCCGCAGCTCCGGGGCGCGGCCCGACGAGTCGTGTGCCCGTGCGATGCGCCGCGACAGCTCGGCCCCTGTGGTGGCGCCGGCCAGGTGGTCGTTGAGATAGATGCGAAGTGCCTTGTCGTGCACGGTGACCTCTCTGATTCAGCCGGAGGCCACGTCATCACGCCTCTGGACCGATGTGTTCCGGATTCCCTCCGCCATTCCTTCCGCCGCCGCGAACCGGCCTCACCTTCCCCGCGGCCCGTCCCTCGTTCGGACCCGGGAGTGGCGGTGCCGACGAGCGCCGCGCCCGGCGCCCGGATGCGGAGGTCCGTACCCAGCGGTGGTTCCAGTGGCCGACCCCCGTCCCCGCCCCGCGATCGATCTTCGCAACAAAGGGAAGGCGTCCAGGAGAGCCAAGGCGATCAGGTCCTTGGCGGCCATGACCCGAGGAGAACGACATGCCTGCCGGATCCAGTCCCAAGCGGGAACGCCAGTACGAGCACATCAAGGACAGCGCCCAGAAGCGCGGCGAGTCCGCCTCGCGCGCCAAGGAGATCGCCGCTCGCACGGTGAACAAGGAGCGGGCCCGCTCCGGCGAGTCCAGGACCGCGAGCAGGACCTCCACACAGGACCCCAAGTCGGCCTCCCAGCGAGGCGGCGAGCGCTCCCACAAGGGTGCGCAGGGGCCCACGAAGGACCAGCTCTACGAGGAGGCGAAGAAGAAGAACATCGAGGGGCGCTCCTCGATGAACAAGGACGAACTGCGCCGTGCCCTGGGCCGCTGAAGCCCGTCGCGAGGATCGGTCCTGCCGCGGGAACCTGTCACAGGTTTGCGGAACCTTTCGGGAGGTATGCGCATGAAGTAACGCAATCTTCTCCGATCGAGGAGCTGATCAGGGTGGCTGAGGGCAAGAAGATTCGTGGCAAGGCCCAGGAAGCGACGGGCAAGGCCAAGGAGAAGGTCGGGCGCGCGACGGGCAAGGACGACTTGCGCCTCAAAGGAGCCGGTGACCAGGCGGCCGGGAAGGCCAAGCAGGCTGCCGGAAAGGTCGAGGACGTCGTGAAGGGTACGGCGGAGGAGACCAAGGGAAAGATTCGTCGCCACAAGTGACGGCTCGTCATCGTGTGTAACGGAACACGGCCGGGGCGGGAGTCCCTCTCCCGCCCCGGCCGCTGCGCGTGCCCGTTGGACCACTGCGTGCCGGTCCTGTCCCGGACTCCTCCACTGCCGGCTCGCAGATGGCAGATGGCAGGCGGCAGGCGGCAGGTGTGGTGCACGGCTTGCGGGGCAGGCGGATGCCCGAAGGGCCGGGACGCTCACCCAGGCAAGGCCGGAAAGCCGGAACGGGACCTGCAGCGGCCTCGGTGGCCGAGCCTCGTGCCCGTGGCGGTCTCGGCACGCCCGCAGAGGAAGGCGGAGGACATGGACATACTCATCGCCGGCCACGCAACCCTCGTCACCGGAGCCGCGATCGCCGCGAGCAATCCGGTGCTCGGCGGGGTGGGACCGTTCATCGCGGGCCTTGTGATCGTGGCGGTACTCATCGGAGTCATCCCCTGGGCCGTACGCCGCCGCCGGTCGCAGCCGCGGCCGCCCCGGCCGGAGGAGCAGCCGACGGCGCCACCGCACCCCACGCACATCGAGCAACGGCGAGAGGTGGACGACGAGGCCTTTCCGGACGACGGTTCGCGGCTGACCCCGCACCAGTTGAAGCCCCACAGCACCCGTCCCGCGTCCGGTCGACAGCGTGCTCACGAAGACGAGGGCGGCGCCTCCGGGAGCGGTGGACCCCACGGATGAGCGGAGCCCGGCGTGCTGTGAACGCAGGCGCGCCGGGGGCAGGCGTGGGGGGCGAGGCGTACGGGCACGGGACGGGACGGCCTCAGTCGACGATCTGCCTGTGTGTCAGCTCTGGCAGTGCGGACACCAGACGGTACGGCGGCTGGAGAGACGGCGCGAGAGCAGTGGGCCGTGGCACCGCGGACATCGCGGTTCGTCGTCGTCCCTGCGGCCGGTGAGCCAGGTGCGCCGCGAGGGTACACACTCGGCCTCGACCGACGACTTCAGCACGCGGCGCATCGCGGCGTACACCTTGCCGGCCTCCGCCGTGCCGAGCGTCCGTGCCGGTCTGGTGGGGGCCGACCGCGCTCGCCAGAGGATCTCGTCGCAGAGCAGATTCCCGAGACCTGCCAGGGCGGACTGGTCCATCAGCACGCTTTTCACGCTGCCGCGACGGTTCGCGAGCACGTCCAGGAAGGTCTC
Organism: Streptomyces sp. NBC_00259; assembly: GCF_036181745.1. Lineage (NCBI taxonomy): Bacteria > Bacillati > Actinomycetota > Actinomycetes > Kitasatosporales > Streptomycetaceae > Streptomyces > Streptomyces sp. NBC_00259. The sequence goes on from NZ_CP108080.1 coordinate 7,496,929, forward strand.
CCGGTCGACGGTGAGGGCGTCCGGGCCGAGATGGCAAAGGATGTGTGCGACGGCATCGTCGCTGTCGGCGACGTGGACGCCCTGCAGCTTGCGCTGGTCGCGGTAGCGCAGCTCTCGTTCGTCGTCGAGGGTGAACACAAGACGGTCATGCGCGTGGACGGGCTCGTCCGCGGAGGCGCAGAGCAACGCGCCCGTCATCCCGAAGTGCCAGACCAGTGCCGGTCCTTCGTCGGTCGGCCCGATCAGCCACTTGCCATGGCGCCACGGCTCCCCGAAGCGCCGCCCCCGGACGTCCCTCCGCAGCCGTCGGGTCGTGACCCCGCGCAGCACCCCGGCGTCCCGCACGTCGATGTCCGTGACCCGCCGGCCGTGGGCGCAGCTGCTGAGGACCTTGCGGAAGCCTTCGACATCGGGCAGTTCAGGCATGCCGTCCTCCCTCGGCACCGTGGCGGTTTCCCGTCTGTGTCCACGCCAAACCGCCTGTCCACGCGAAACCGCTCGAGTTGCCTCTGGCCGCTCGGTTTGCGCCTTTCGATGTGCATTTGTACTCCTATGCAGTTTTTGCGTGATCTCCCGGGTCTCGGGTAGGTGCCGTGAGGCGGCCGGTGCAGGCAGCCAGCAGTGAGACCGGCCCACCCGGACGGATCCGGAGGAGCACATGAGCGGCGCCCCGACCACACACGACCCGTCGTGCCGGACTGTCGCCACTGCGCGAGCGCCGCACGGGAACGGTGTGTTCTCCCTGGCCGCGCTGGTGAGGCCATGGGGTGTCTATCGCCCACAGGGCGACTCCCAACTGTTGCGCGAGGCCCTCGAAAGGGCAGCCATGCCCGCGGGCGCCCGCGTTCTCGACGTGTGCACCGGCACGGGCCTGATCGCCGTGACCGCGGCGCGCCTCGGCGCCTCGGACGTATGGGCGGTGGACACCTCGCACCGCGCCGTGATCGCCGCCCGCTGCAACGCGTGGTTGCACCGGCTCCGCGTCCACGTCCTGCGCGGTGACTTCCGCGACCGTCCGGCGGGGCACCGCTTCGACATGGTCACTGCCAACCCTCCTTATGTGCCGTGCCCGGACGGCACTGCCCGGTCCCCCGGCCCCGAGCGCACCGTCGACGCGGGCCCTGACGGGCGGCTCTACCTCGACGACCTGTGCGCGGTGGCTCCCGAACTGCTGGCCGAGAACGGATCGTTGCTGGTGGTCCAGTCCGCACTGTCCCGGCCCGACCTCACCCTCCAGCAGCTGGGCCGGGCCGGCCTGAAGGTCTCGGTGGTCGCCCGGCGCACCCAGCCCTTCGGCCCCGTACTGAGCTCGCGTGCCCCATGGCTGGAGGAACGAGGGCTGATCGCTCCCGGCCAGCGCACGGAGGAACTGATCGTCGTCCGCGCCGACCGCGTACCGCGACCCTGGAGGTAGGTCCGGCGTCCGTCGAGAGCCGCGGCGGCGCATGGCGGGCGTGGGCGTGGCGGCGACTCGGGCGTGTGGCGTGGCCGGATCAGTCCGGTGCCGATGTGACGGCCCGATCGAGCACCGGAGGGTCGAGCGCCAGGACCCGCGTCACGGCCGATTCCAGCTCGTCGACTCTGTTGCGGCAGGCGCCGATCAGCGCATAGCGCCACACGGGGTCGTCGGCGGTCGCCTCCTCGTACAGCACGGCTCCTTCGGCGCGGCCCGCGTGCCAGGCCAGTCCTTCCGACCGCAGCAGCCGCGTCGCCTCGTCGAAGGTCCGGGTGGAGGCCGACCGCCCCGCCCCCAGCAGCCAGGTGCGGCCGCGGAGGCCTTCAGGGAGCAGGCGCCGCACCATGCTCCCCGGAGTGGTCGTGGCGGTCCTGCGGACGTTGCTCTCGGTGGCGTACAGCGTGCCGTCCGCCGCGACGACCGCGTCGATCGCGTACGACCCCGCATAGCCTCGTGCCCACAGGTACTTCCCGACGGCAGTGCCCCAGCGCTCAAGCTGCGCCACGCTCGCCTCCGCCACCCCGTGGAGGGGTGACAGATAGCCGGCGTAGGCGCCGTGGGACGTGCGCATCTCCCCGCTGAACACCACGCGCGGTCCCGTGGACGGGAGGGTCTCCATCTGAACGCTGACGGACCTGGCCACATCGAGCCACCGCTCCACCACCCACGTGCCGCCGGGGCCGTCTCCCGGGTGCGGCAGGGTGTCCCCGCGGACAAGGAACATCAGGCCCTGCCCCGCGGCGGAACGGTCGGGTTTGGCCACCACCCGCTCGTACCGGTCGAGCATCGAGTCCGCCGTGGGCCCGAGCACGCGGCCGTCACAGACGCGTCCCGGTGGCATCCGTATGCCCAGCTCTTCGGCGAGGGCGCGGAACCCGGTCTTCGTGTTGAGCCTGTACACCACCTCCAGCGCTTCCGCAGCCGCACCGGAGGGCCCGTACGGAGCGATCGGTACGCCGAGTTGCTCGGCCAGGCCGACCGTGGCGGTGTCCAGGGCAAGGGGCAGCAGCTGCACTCCCGGGCGCCGGGCGGCGAGTGCGCGGAGCAGCTCCGTCTGCCCGGCACGGCGTACCGCGTCGGCCATGGTGGCTCCGGGCACCGGGGGCACGGTGACCGCCGTGACGGAGTCGTACGGCATGCCCAGCGTGCCGCAGACGTAGCGAAGGAAGGCGTCGCTGAGCGGGGTGGGTGTCACCAGCACGTCGCCGGGACTCGTCAGCCAGATCTCGCGCGGAGCCTGCCGCGCCCATCGGACCAGTACCTCGTGGGCAGACAGGTCCACGGCGACATCGGAGAAGAAGTTCGCGTAGACGATCAGCGGTGTCGGGCGCCGTCCCACGCCGCATGCCTACCCGGACGACCGCGGACCGTATCCCTTCGTCGTTCATGGCTCCCCGCCCCTGGCCGGCCCGCCCGCAGCCGCGCGGCTCCGACGGGCGGTGCCCCGGGGGCCGCCCTCACCATGAAGACGTGGACCGTAGATCTCCGCGTCCGGTCGGTGCCTCGGGCGGGCGCCCGGGGCTGGACCCGGCCGAGCTGCTCGCGCGGCAGCTGCACGACGCGCTCGCGGCCGCAGGGCACACCGTCGCGGTCGCCGAGTCGCTGACCGCGGGCCGGCTCGGCGCGGTGCTGGCCGACGCGCCCGGCGCGTCACGAACGTTCCGCGGCGGTGTGATCGCCTATGCCACCGAGGTCAAGGCATCCGTGCTCGGTGTCGACCGAGGACTTCTCGCCGGCCGGGGCGCCGTGGACCGGGACGTGGCCAGGCAGATGGCCGAGGGGGTGCGCCGACTCATGGGCGCCACGTACGGGCTGGCCACGACCGGCGTGGCCGGCCCGGGTACGCAGGACGGCCGGGAGGTCGGCACCCTGTTCGTCGCCGTGTGCGGACCGCGCGGCACCGTCGTGGACGCGCCGCACACCGACGGCGACCACGACCCGGGCACCATCCACCGGACGGCGGTGACCGCGGCGCTGGAACTGCTCCGGGACCAGCTGCGACCACCGGATCGCGACGACTGACGGGACGCGACGACTGAGGGGCCGCCGACCCGGGTACGCGGCACCGGCGCACCGGCGCACCGGCGCACCGGCGCACCGGCGCACCGGCGCACCGGCGCACCGGCCGCCTCGCCCTTCGCCGGTAGCAGGGCCCCGGATCGATGCTCGCGGCGCCTGTACTCCGGCACTCCCTTTCCTGCTCGCCATCGCGGTCGCCCCCAGCGCCCTCGGGCGATCGGTCACGGCAGCGGAACCCCTGGGCACTGCGGCGACTGCCCGCCCGCGCCGACACCAAATCGGCGGCCCGGTCGCGGGTCCGGTTTGCGACGCCTCGGGGCAGGTGCACGGTGAGCAAGGACCGGGATCGGCGTCGCGCCCGAGGTTGTCCGCCACCGTGTCGGGTACGCGGTAGCCCTCTGCCGTGCGACGACGGCTCGGAGGAAGCGATGGGCGTACGCAGGCTCGTGGCCGCCGGCCCGTGTCCCGGCAGCTCACCGGCGACGACAGGCTGGGCAGAGGCGCCGCGGCCCGGTCACCGCGGACGGAGCGGCCGCGGCCGCGTACGCGGCGGCTGTTGTCCGGTCGGGCCTGGTCGCCGCCTCGCCGAGCGCACGTCACCGCGTCGACGCGAAAGGAGGCGTCGGGAGATGGTCACGCACACCACGTCCGTGAAGCGGTCCGGACAGGGATACGACGCCACTCCGTTTCTCCCGGGTAGGCGCGCCGGCCTGCCGGGGCTGCGCCGGGCGGCGGCGGGATGCCGGGGCTGCCCGCTGTACGAGGACGCGACACAGACCGTGTTCGGCGAGGGCGACACCTCCGCGCGCATCCTGCTGCTCGGCGAGCAGCCGGGCGACCAGGAGGACCGGCAGGGCAGGCCGTTCGTCGGCCCGGCGGGGAAGGTGCTGGAGCGGGCGCTGGCGGACGCGGGCATCCACCCGGACGGAACGTATGTCACCAACGCGGTCAAGCACTTCAAGTTCACCGTCCCCGAAGGGCGCAAGCGCCGCATCCACAAGTCGCCGAGTCTGCGGGAGATGACGGCGTGCCGGCCCTGGCTGGTGGCCGAGCTCCAACGCGTCCGCCCCGAGCTGGTCGTGGCCCTCGGTTCGACGGCCGGCAAGGCCCTGCTCGGGCCGTCGTTCCGGGTGACGGAACAACGCGGCGCCCTGCTGCCCTGGCCAGGACTCGACGACGGCGGAGGCGACGGCAGCGGTGGGGGCCGGGTGGACGACGGCGTCCGCGGCCTTGTCGCGACGATCCACCCCTCCGCCGTTCTGCGCGCCGACGACCGTGACGCGGCGTACAAGGGTTGGTCTCCGACCTGCGCGTCGCCGCCCATGCCCTCGACGACGGGGGCGGCGGTTCGTCGTCATGAGGTCCGGCATTCCTCGTACCCGGACAAGCCCCCGGAAGCCCGCGTCGCATGGTCAGCCGGACGCCTCTAAGCGGATAGCCAATCCGGATGTGTGTTACGGTCGCGCCAAGCGGATGAGCTATCCGAATGTGCGTACCGAGGGTGGATGAGCCATGAAGAAGACGGCTGTGGTCACGGCTGGAACGGCCGGCATCGGCCTGGAGACGGCACTCGGGCTGTCTGCCGCCGGGTTCTCGGTCACCGTGGTCGGACGCAATGCCGACCGGGGCGCCCGGGCGGTCGAGCGGATCAACGCGACGAGCCCCGCGCATCCTGCCCGCTTCCTCGCCGCGGATCTCGCCTCGCTCGACGAAGTGCGCGCGCTCGCCGACCGGATCGCCTCCGGCCACGCCGCGTCGGGCGACCCACTGACCGTGCTGGTCAACAACGTCGGGGCGATGTTCGCGGATCGACGGGACCTGGGCGGCGTCGAGGCGTCGTTCGTCGTCAACCACCTCTCGCCGTACCTGCTGACCGAACTGCTGCTGCCCACACTGACGGCAGGTGCACCCAGCAGGATCGTGAACGTGACCTCAGGTGCGGTCGGGGTCGCGAAGCGGGCGTTCGACGCCGTCGAGCCGTCCGGCGGCTACTACGGCTTCCACTGGTACGGCCGCGCCAAGCTCGCCAACCTCGCCTACACGATCGACCTGGCCGCACGGCTGGACGGCACGGGGGTATCGGTCTTCGCCGCCGACCCCGGAGGCGCCGCGACCGACATGACCAACGGCACCATGACCGACCCGAAGATCGTCTCGCCCGCCCTGCGGCTGATGTGGCCGCTGGTGCGCCGCAGGTTCGTACGCTCGACCTCCGGTCCGGCGTCCGTGGCGGCCAGGCCCTCGATCGTCGCCGCCACCGACGAGGCTCTTGCCGGGCGGACCGGCATCGTCATCGGCGCCCAGGCGCGTCCGGTGGCGCCGTTCCGCGGCGCGACCGACCCCCGCGTCGCCGAGGCCGTGCGCCGACTCAGCGAACGGCACGCGCCCCTCGCGGCCACCACCTGACCTGACCCGACGTGCGACGCGGCACGGGCGGCGGGGCCAAGCGGATGGACCATCCCATTAGCATGTCCGCATGACGACGACGCCACTGCGCAAGGACGCGGCCCGCAACTGGGACCGGATCGTCGCCGTCGCCCGCGCCCTGGTCGACGAGGGCACGCCGTTGCAGCTCAACGACGTCGCCCGCCGTGCCGGACTGGGCGTCGGCACCGTCTACCGGCACTTCTCCACGCCCGAGGCGCTGCTGGAGACCATCGCCACACCCTGCCTGGAAGCCCTGGCGGCCCACGGCGAGCAGGCGCTGGCCGACACCGACCCCTGGCGCGCGCTGGAGGGCTTTCTCACCCGCACCGTCGAAGCGCAGGTCACCGACGCCTCCCTGGCCCCGGTCACCGCCGCACCCGCGAATGCTCTGGCGCGCACCACGGAACTCAAGCGGTCGCTGTGGTCGGCCGGCACCACACTCCTCGACCGGGCCCGCGAGGCCGGGGCGGTCCGCCCCGACCTGGCTTCCGGCGACCTGGTCCCGCTCATGTGCGGCATCGCGTACGCCGTGGACGTCCATGGCGCCGCTCCCGACGCCCGGATCGACACCGCTCGTCGCTACCTGGCGACACTGCTCGGGGGCCTGCGCGCCACACCACCGGGCCCCACCGCGGATGGTGCGTGAGCGGCGCCCCAGGTCAGGGACGTCGGGCGCCGACCTCGTACTCCGTCTCCGCGGACGCCGATACGCAGGACCGTGCGTTCCCGCCCGCTGCCTGCGGGGACGGACGACCGGCCCTCGCGAGGCGTCAGGACCGCAGGAAGTCCGCCAGGCCTTGCAGGAGCCTGTCCACGTCCGCGGCGTCGTTGTACGGCGCGAGGCCGACGCGGAGGCCGCCGGTGTCGCCCAGGCCGAGCCGGCGGGAGGCTTCGAGGGCGTAGAAGGAGCCGGCGGGAGCGTGGACGCCGCGGGCCGCCAGGTAGCGGTAGGCGTCCGTCGTGTCGCGGTCCTCGAAGGTCAGGAGCGTGGTCGGGGTGCGGTCGGCGGCGCGTGAGTGCACGGTGATCCCCGCGAGTTCCGACAGACCCTTGCCGATCTGCGCCTTGAGCCCCTCCTCGTGGTCTTCGAGGGCGGCGAATCCGGCGGTCAGCCGCTCCCGGCGCGTCCCCGTCGCGTCGGCGTCGAGTCCGGCGAGGAAGTCGACCGCGGCGCGCGTGCCCGCCAGGAACTCGTAGGGCAGAGTGCCGAGTTCGAAGCGTTCCGGGACCGCGTCGCTCGACGGCAGCAGCTTGTCCGGGCGGAGGGTCTCCAGGAGCGCGGGCCGGGCGGCGAGGACGCCGTGGTGAGGGCCGAGGAACTTGTACGGGGAGCAGGTGTAGAAGTCCGCGCCGAGCTGTTCGACGTCGACCAGCGAGTGGGCGGTGCGGTGGACGCCGTCGACGTACAGCAGGGCCCCGGCCTCGTGGACGAGGCGGGAGATCTCGGCGATCGGGGGCCGGGTGCCGATCAGGTTCGAGGCCGCGGTGACGGCGACCAGCCGGGTCCGCTCCGAGAGCACGGCGCGGATGTCCTCGACGGTGATCTCGCCGGTCGACGGGTCGAAGTCGGCCCACCGGACGGTGGCTCCGACCTGCTCGGCGGCCTGGACCCAGGGGCGGATGTTGGAGTCGTGGTCGAGTCGCGTGACGACGACCTCGTCCCCCGACGACCAGGTCTTGGCGAGGGCGCGGGAGAAGTCGTAGGCGAGCTGCGTGGCGCTGCGACCGAAGACGATTCCGGCGGGCTCCGCGGCCAGCAGGTCCGCCATGGCCCGGCGGCACTCGGTGACGATGGCCGCCGCGTTGCGTTCCCCCGCGATCTCCTGGCCCCGGTTCGACAGGGGACTGGCGAGGGCATCGGCGATGGCCTGGATGACGGGCCGGGGAGTCTGCGTGCCTCCGGGCCCGTCGAAGTGGGCGATACCTGCGGCCAGGGCCGGGAACTGTGCACGGACGCCGATGACGTCGTAGCTCACGAGGTCCTCCTGTCGAGGGGGAGGCGGTGGTGTCTGCGGGGCGGATCGTTCGGTGGGGGCATGCTGCTCAGAGCATGTTGCTCGCGGCCGGGACGGGCAAGTGCGCTTCGTGAGTCCTCGCCGCCGGCAGGCGGAATCGAGCCCCGCGAAACCGCTCACGCACACGAGCGGACGTCCGCCCGACGCGCCCCACGAGCGACCTTCACCCCCGTTGCCGCCACCCACTCGGACATCGACGCCGTGCCGCACTTCTGGCGTGAATGTGAGCCGCGCACGGCGGCAGGAGCCGACGCGGGTCGTCAGCAGGGCCCGGGGGATTGGGAGGAGAGAGCCGGGCGAACAGGGCCGCCCCGGGGACGCCTCGCCCGGTGACCGCTGCCGGCCCCGGCATGGTGGAGCCCCGCCGCGACGGGGGAGCGCGGCGGGGCCTGAGGATCAGGTGCCCGGTGGAGGGCGGATCATGCGTCCCCGGTTCTCGGTCGCCGGTCAGCTCCCGGCCGACGCCTCCAGCACGAAGACGGGAATCACCCGGTCCGTCTTCTCCTGGTACTCGGCGTACGGCGGATACGCGGCGACCGCGCGCTCCCACCACTCGGCCTTCTCGTCCCCGGTGACCTCACGGGCCGTCATGTCCTGGCGCACGGGGCCGTCCTGGAGTTCCACGTGGGGGTCGGCCTTGATGTTGAAGTACCAGACCGGGTGGCTCGGGAGGCCGCCCTTCGAGGCCACTACCGCGTACCGTCCCTCGTGCTCCACACGCATCAGCGGGCTCTTGCGGATCTTGCCGCTCTTCGCGCCGCGCGTCGTGAGAACGATGACGGGCAGTCCCGTGTCCATGAGCGTCGTGCCCTTGGTGCCGCCCGAGCTCTCGTACAGCTCGACCTGTTCGCGCACCCACTGCTCCGGACTCGGCTCGTACTCGCCCTCAAGAGGCATCGCGTTCCATCCCATCGTCGGCTACGGATGATGCTGCGCAGTTCAGCACACGAACCGCGCGGATTCATCCTCACCACACCGCCGAGCACATGTCCTGCCCGGCCTCTGGAGGCAGTTGGTTCGGCGGACGGTCACCGGCTCTTGGGGTTCCCGGTCCAGCGCTGCCACCAGTGGCGGCGCCTCGGATGGACGGCGCGGCCCAGGCGCCTGCCGAGGACGAGATAACCGAGCAGCGCGCCGGTCACGTTCAGGATGACGTCGTCGATGTCGAAGGCCCGGCCGGTGACCAGGGATCCCTGTACGAGCTCGACCAGCGTCATCGTCACGCCCGTCACCACCAGCACGCGCAGGAACCCACGTGCTTGCGGGAGCAGGACCGGCAGCAGCACGCCGAAGGGGACGCCGAGCAGAACGTTGCCGCCGAGCTGCTTGACGGTGTCGCGGAACGCGGGCTGTGCCAGATAGTCACGGATGGACGCGCCCGGGCGGAGGTTGCTGTGCGTCAGTGGCTCGGAGGCCGCGGAGGGCTCCAGGGTCAGCCGGGCGAGCGCGACGCTGAAGACCGCCGTCGCCACGAACGCCAGAAGGACGGCCGCCGCCCGCAGGACAGGTGTCATGGGTGCCGCGGTGTTGTCGGATTCGTTCCGTGCCATCGGTGCCCCTAACCAAGCCGTCCGGTGTGCCCGACGGTTACCCGGTCCGCGGATGCGCATACCTGCGACCTCGTCGCCCGCGCGTCGCCGAGATCCGCGCCCGGCGCGCGCCTCTCATGGACCTCGGACCTCTGGACCTCGTTTCCGCGCCGGACGGCGACGGAGCGGCCGACAGCCGGCCGGATCCCACCGAACGTGCCTCACCGGTCACGCTGCGGCAGGGCTGATCGCAGCCGGGGAACGTGCGGCTGAAGCAGGTGGACGGCGATCCCGTCGTCGGCGGCATCACGCCGGGCGTGGCGGAACTCGTGACCGCCGGCGGGCGCCCCGGGATCGCGCGGCGTCAGCGCGGCGCGACCTCGCCCGCGAGGACCGTACGCATGACGCGCTCGACCGTCTCCTCGTTCTCACCGACCGGGGCCACGTAGTCGATGACGCCGCGCGCGGCACCCTCCCCGAGCGTGCGGGTGATCACCCACGCGGCGAGATACTGCGACGCCAGGCAGCCGCCCGCCGTAGCGATGTTCCCCTCGGTGTGGAAGGGCGCGTCCAGCACCCTGACATCGCACGCTTCGACGAACGGCCGGCTCGCCATGTCCGTGGAGACAGGCATGTCACCCAGCAACCCCAGCCGCGCGAGCACCAGCGCGCCCGAGCACTGCGAACCGATCAGCTGTCGCGAAGGGTCGAGCCGCACCCTGGAGATCAGTTGGTCGTCGGCGACCACCTCGCGGGTCTTCAGCCCGCTACCGATCAGCACGACGTCGGCCTCGGTCACGAACTCCATCGGGCGCTGTCCGTTCACCTCGACGCCGCTCCTGGACGTGACCACCGGCGTCGGCGTCGTGATGAACGCTTCCAGACCGTCCTTTCGGCATCGGTTGATCAGCCCGGAGGCGATGAAGCTGTCGAGCTCGTTGAACCCGTCAAAGGTGACCACTGCTACCTGCATCACAACTCCCCATGCGAAGGCGAACCACGAGTGAGTCAGTCTCCTGGCGGGCCAGGCTCAAGACCCGAGCCAATTGGCAGCCAGTGGCATGCCGGCCGCCGCTGATCCTGCCCACGGCCCGAGGGACGAGCGGACAGGGGAGTCCCGGCCGGCATGGCTGCTCGCCATGGGCCGTACCTGTGTGAGGACCGTCACGCGGTTCGCGTCGAACTTCGCTCCGTTTCCCGCGTCCTGCCGGTGTCCTTGACGCTTGCCGGACCAGGAGACCCCCATGACCATCTCTTCGACCGATCCTCTGACCCTCGGTGCGCACACCGTCGACATCGACGGAGTCGTGCAGCGCTATCACGTCCACGGCACGGGACCCGTGTGCGTCGCGCATTCCGGCGGACCGGGCATCTCCTGGGAGTACCTGCGCATGCCGGCGCTGGAGCGGCAGCTGACGGTCGTCTATCCGGAGCCGATCGGCACCGGCGCTTCCGGCCGCCTCGCCTCCCATCCCCACGGCTACACCAGGGCCCGCTACAGCCGGTTCCTCGGGGCGCTGGTCTGGCTTTGTTCACGAGTTTGGGCTCTGGGCCACTTTCTGTGGTTGCGTACGCAGGGTGACTGTTGATCTTCGTGTGATGCCGGTTGAGTTCGCCCGAAAATCGCCCGGCTGGAATGCGGTGTGGTCGACAGTCCTTCGCCGTGAACGAAGTGCTGCCGCAGCTGGATGAGCTGTTGTTTTCCTCAGTCGAAGGCGTGTCCGTGGAGTCGGTCGAGGTGACCGACACGGTCGTCCGGGTCGAGGCCCGGACGACCGCCGAGCGGGCCGCCTGCCCGGGGTGCGGATATTGGTCGGTTCGAATACACGGCTCCTACCTGCGGTTTCCTCGCGACCTGCCGACGGCGGGCAAGTTCGTCGTGGTGTCGTTACGGGTGCGGCGATTCGTCTGTGGGGAGGATTCCTGCCCGCGCAAGACCTTCGCCGAGCAAGTACCAGGGCTCACCCGCAGGTTCGGGCGAAGGACCGAGCGGCTGCGATCGGCGCTGGTGTCGGTCGGACTCGCGCTCGCAGGCCGAGCCGGCGCCCGAATGACGGACGCCTTCAAGGTCCCGGTCAGCAGGAACACCCTACTGAGGCTGATCGCCTCGCTTCCGGACCCCGTCGCTGCCGCACCCCGTGTGGTCGGCGTGGACGAATACGCGCAGCGCAAGGGCCGTATCTACGGAACTGTGCTCGTCGACGTCGAAACACGTCGTCCCATCGACCTCCTGCCTGACCGGGAGGCGGACACGCTCGCGGCCTGGCTCGCCGAGCGGCCCGGCATCGAGATCGTCTGCCGCGACCGAGCCCCCTTCTTCGCCGACGGTGCCACCCGCGGTGCCCCGCAGGCCATCCAGGTCGCCGATCGGTGGCATCTCTGGCACAACCTGGGTGAAGCCGCCGAGAAGTGCGTCTACCGGCACCGCGGCTGCTTACGTCCTGTTCCGGCTCCGGATGAACCGCAGGAGGAGGAGCCGGCCACGTTGTCGCCCTGGCCGACAGGGCACCGGTTCGCCGAACGCACCCGCGTAAAGCACGCCACCATCCACGCCCTCCTGGCGGCCGGGCACAGCAAGCGATCCGTCGCCCGGCAACTCGGCATGACCCTAAACACCATCCTGCGCTTCTCCCGCGCCACGACCCCGGAGGAGATGTTCACTGGCCAGTGGCAGAGCCGTGCGACCAAGCTCGACGCCTACAAGCCCTACCTCGATCAGCGCTGGCAGGAAGGCTGCACCAACGCCTGGAAACTGTGGGAGGAGATCAAGGAACAAGGCTATCCCCGCGGTTACGGCAGCGTCCGCGATTACGTCAGCAGAAGTCTTCGCGGCAAGCCCCAACCGGTCGGCCCCCGGCCGCCATCGGCTCGCGCCGTCACTCGCTGGATCCTCACCCACCCCGACGCCCTACCCGAAGGCGACCGGCTCCAGCTCAAAGCCGTCCTCACCAACTGCCCCGAACTGACAGCACTCGCCCAACACGTGTGCTCCTTCGGCCACATGCTCACCAACCTGCAGGGCGACCAGCTGCCGAAATGGATCGAAGCGGCCACCGCCACCACCGATCTGCCCAGCCTTCGTCACTTCGCCCAGCACCTCGAACGTGACCTCGACGCCGTCATCGCCGGCCTCTCACTCCCGTGGAACTCAGGCGTCGTCGAAGGCCATGTCAACCGGATCAAGATGCTCAAGCGCCAGATGTTCGGCCGCGCCGGATTCAGCCTCCTACGCAAGCGAGTCCTCCTCGCTCCGTGATCGCGTTGTCGGTGCTTGATGCGAGGATCCCGGCGAAACGACGAAAGGAAATCAGCATGGGCACCTGGGACACCGGCCCCTTCGACAACGACACAGCTGCAGATTTCGCCAACATGCTGGACGATGCCGAGCCGGAAAAGCGTGAGGCCTTGGTCCGAGGCGTCCTCATCCGCACCATCGACGCAACTGGCTTCCTCGCGGAAGCGGAAGAGGCGGTAGCTGCCGCCGCACTGATCGCAGCGCAATGCCCTGGAGGTGAACCTGTCGACACCCCCTATGGCCCTGAAACACCCATGCCCATGTTTGCCACTGACCTTCGGGCCCTCGCTGACGAAGCCCTCGCCCGCATCGCAAGCGACGAGGCTGGGCCAGCCTCAAACTGGGTTCACCCCGAGGAGTGGAAGCAATGGCGCACGATGCTCAACCGCCTGCGCGCAGTGCTTGACCCGGCGCCGCCTGCCATCGCTCTCTTCGATGTCGAGCCATAACGCAGCGTCACTCGTCACAAGAAGTGGACCAGAGCCCAAACTCGTGAACAACGCCACTGGTCGAACACCTCGGTGTCCCCGAGGTGCACCTTCTGGGGCATTCGCACGGCGGCTTCGTCGTGCAGTACCACGCCCTGCACCGCCCGGACCGTGTCGCCGGGGTGATCCTCTACGACAGCGCGCCCGTGACCGGTCCCGAGCACGCCGCCGAGGCCATGCGCATGGTGCAGTCGTTCGCCGCGCGGTATGCCGGCCACCCCGGACTCCCTGAAGTCCTGGCCGCCTTCCAGGCCATCCCCACCATCTCCGACGACGCACGGATGACGGCCGTCGCCCGAGGGCTGTTCCCGGCGTACTTCGCGGACTACTGGGGCCGGGAGGAGGAGTTCGCCGCCATGCGTGCCGCCGTGAGGGCCGCACACATCTCCGGGCTGGACGAGAACCTTGTCCCGCATGCCGTCGACGACCGTGCGGACCTCGACTCGGTCACCCTCCCGACCCTCGTCGTCGTCGGCCGCCACGACGTCGTCTGCGGGGTGCGCTGGGCCGAGGAACTGCACCGGCTGATCCCCGGATCGGAACTGCTGATCCTCGAGAAGAGCGGGCACTTCGGCCATATCGAGGAGCCGGACGCCTTCTCGCGGGCGGTGACGCGATTCGTGTCGTCCACGGCACGCGGCACGTCGTGATCGTCCGGCCGAGGCCGGGGCGCCTCCCCGTCCGTAGTGGTCATGTGGGTTTGCACGACGTCACTCGCGCCGTGCCACCAGACGGTACGCGTTGCACAGTCCGAGTCTTTGTGCGAAGGGAGCAATCATCCGGTCCGCGAGCGTCGCCAGCACCAGAGCCGGGACACCGGCCAGCAGGGCCGAGGTGCGCAGCGCACGGCGCGAGCGGCCCGGCCGGGCGGGCAGCCAGGGCAGATCGTCACGCGGAGCCGCCTCGTCGAGCGCCAGCCAGACCGCGGCCACCAGGTCCACCGGCTCGTGCGCCGAGCGGTGTTGCTCCGCCACGACCGTGAAGCCCAGCTCGGACAGGGCCCGACGGAGGTTCGCCACCGGCATGAGGTGGAGGTGCTGCGGCTGCAGCCACGGGAGCCACCAGCGCCCGAGCAGCCTCGCGTAGCGACTGTCCGGGTCCGGTACCTCCACCACCAGACGGCCGCCGGCGCGCAGCGCCGTGCGGGCCGCCTCCAGCTCGCGCAGCGGCTCGGTGCTGTGCTCCAGGTAGTGGAACATGCTCACGACGTCGTAACTCCCGGCGAACCCCGGTGCCAGTTCGGTGAAAGCGCCCCGGAGACCGCGTTCCACCCGCCCCTCCAGCTCGGCCAGTTCGGCGCCCGCGGAGCGGTCGAGACCGTCGAACACCACGTCCGGCAGGACCTCTCTCGCCACCTCACAGAAATGCCCGTGACCGGTGCCGACGTCGACCCACCGCTTGGCCTCGCCCAGATACGGCAGCACGGACTCCGCCCGGCGGCGGTAGGACTTCGTGCGCCCGCCGAACATCCCGTCGAGCTGCTGCTCGCCCAGGCCGTCGTAGAAGTCGCGGTAGTAGAAGTCCAGTCCCCGGGCGTTGAGACGGGGGTTCTGGAACAGATGCAGGCAGGCGTGGCACCGGTCGATCCGGAAGGCTCCTGGCTTGTGCTGGATCAGGTCGGGCAACCGCAGGTGGCCGCCGATCCGCGCCGAACCGCAGCACGGGCAGTCGTGCCGCATCGGTTCGAAGAACACCGAAGGGCCGTCGGCCAGTTCGGCCAGGTAGGCGGGGCGCAGCGCGGCCACGGCCTCGTGCCGTGGCCGGGACCGCGGGGAGTGCTCGGGGCCTGGATTCACCGCGTTCATACGTCGTTCTCCTCACGGGCCGGCGGTTCGGGGCGGTGCGCATGGGCGGCCTGACGCTCGGAACGGTCCACACGGGCCGGGCGTACGGACCGGTCAGCACGGGATACGGACCGGTCCGCACGGTCCGTACGGCTCACGCGGTCCGCTCGCTCCGCGCGGGCCAGCCGTTCGAGATGGTCCGCGGCGGCCGCGGCCCCGCCCGCCTCACGGAACACACCTCCGATGGCCCGGGCGGCGGCCCGGTGGTGCGGCGTGCACAGCACGGCGTCCACCGCCGCCCCGATCCGGGACGCGTCGGCCCGGCCGAATCGGATCCGGACTCCGGCGCCCGCCTCGGCGACCTGCGCCGCGATGACCGGTTGGTCGTCCCGGATCGGCGCGACGACCAGCGGAACACCGTGCCACAGCGCCTCGCACACCGTGTTGTGACCGGCGTGGCAGACGACCGCGTCCACCTGCTTCAGCAGCGCGAGCTGCGGTACTTCGGGCACCGCGAGCAGATCCTTGTCCACGTGGCCGGTGCCGCCGCGGATGTCGCCGCCGTCGCCCCCGTGGTTGCCGTCGCTCCGGTGGTCGCCGGTGCCGTCCGCGGCGAGCACACCCTCCGGGTCCACCACCACACCCTGCAACCGGTCCGCGCGTGCCCGCAGCGCCCGGGCGGACTCGGTGAGGAACCGCGCACCCGCATCCGTGTTGGCCGTGCCGAGCGTGACCAGGACGGTCGCCCGTCCCGGGTCCAGCCAGTCCCACGGGAAGCCCGCGGGCGAGGGGCGGTCGGACAGCGACGGGCCCACCCAGCGGATCCGGTCGCCGCCGCGGGCGGGCGTCCCGGCCAGCTCCTTCGTGGTGAAGGCGAGCACCAGATGCGGGGAGAACCGCGGATCGCAGGTGCTCACCGGATCGCCCACCCGCAGCCGCAGCTCGCGTACCAGGGCCTCGTTCCACGCCGCGACCTTCGGCATCGTGGCCAGTACGTCGGCGAACTCCGCCGACGTCGTCGCCGACGTCGCCCACCTCACCCCGTGCCGTTCCGCGACCAGCGCACCCGCCAGCGCCTGCTGGTCGGCGACGACGACATCCGGACGGAACGCGCCCACCGCGTCCCGAACACCCTCGGCCATCGCGTCGGCCAGCGGCACCAGGAACCGCTCCCACAGGAAGCGCAGCGCTTCCGGCCCCCGGATGTCCGGTGGCCGGGACGGCCAGTCCCCTTCGGACCAGGTCGCGGGGGAGGGGTGGACCCGCGCGCCCGGCCCGGCGAGACGGTGCACGATGCCGGGCACCCCTGCCCAGGCCACCTGGTGCCCCCGGGCGGTCAGGGCGGCGGCGACTCCCACGAGGGGATTGATGTGCCCGACGAGCGGCGGCACGACGAACAGGAAGCGACTCAAGGGACCTTCACCTCCACGGGGCGGCCGGCAGCGGGTCGTCGTGCGCTGCGGAGGCGCGGTTGATCCAGTCCAGTACGAGATCGCGTACCCGGCCCGGTGCCTGGACCAGTACCGAGTGCTCGTGCCCGGGCAGCAGCACCGTCCGGCACCGGGGGAGCCGGTCCCGCAACCACGGGGCCTGCTCGGCCAGGTCGGAGTCGCCCCCGTACACGGCGAGTACGGGGCAGTGCAGCGAACGGATCGCGTCCTCGGTGACCACGTCGCAGGCGGTGACCTCGCGGGCGATCGCGGTGTCCCGCACCAGCCGGCCCGCGGCCTTGGCGAGCCGGGCCGTGTGGCGGCCCCGGTGCGTGGCGATCCAGTCGAGCGCCTCCGTCTCGTTCGTGGTCATCTCCTGCCGGACCCGGCCCAGCAGTCCGGTGATCTTGCGCGCCCACGACGCCGTGGCCGGTTCGGACTCGACGACGGAGATGCTCGCCACCCTGCCGGGGCGGAGCATGGCGTAGCCGAACGAGACCGTGCCGCCGAAGGAGTTGCCGACCAGATGGACGGGGCCGGGGATCTCCAGCCGGTCCAGGAGGGCGCCGAGATCGTCCACGAACCTGTCGAGGCTGTATCCCGTCGCCGGCCGCTCGCTGCGGCCGTGGCCCCTCTGGTCGTACATCACGACGTCGAGACCGGCCGCGGCCAGGGCGGGGGCGATGGTGAAGTAGTAGCTGGCCAGACTGTCGGTGAGCAGACCGTGCAGCAGGACGACGGTGGCGGCGGCCGGGGGCGCGTCGTCCGTGGCCGGTTGCCCGCCGAGTCGATGCCGTGGCCCCGGCCGCCCGTCGCCGCCCTGCTGAGGGGTGTCGCGCGGTCCGAGGCGCTGGACGTGCAGCCGGATGTCGCCGACGTCGAGGATCGCCATCCGTCAGGCCGCTTCCGCGCTCTTCAGGCACTGTGCGACATGTTCGACGAGACGGCCGACGGTCAGTTCGATGACGTCGTCGAGTTCCATGGAGGCCATGAACTCGGCGAAGTTGACCGCGTGTCCGTAGCGGTCCTCCAGATGGCCGGCCAGGGTGACCAGGTCGATGCTCTCGAACTCCAGGTCCCTGGCGAACCGGGTCCGCATCCCGACCTCGGTGCCGTCGAGTCCGTCGTCCTCCAGCACCAGCCCGATCATGGCGGTGATGTCGGCGAGGATCTCGTCCCGCCCCGCCTCCGACGGACCCGCCGGCTGTGTCGTGGTCACTTCCCGTCCTCCTCCTCGTCGTTGTCCTGCCCCGGGCCCCCGGTCCATGCCACGACGTAGGAGCGCGCCGGCAGCCCCGGGGGAGTGGCCACCTGCTCGCAGCGGATCCGGTACGTGCGTGCCGACGGGCGGCCGGCGACGGTGGTGCGCGCCTCGACCGTCAGCCGGTCCCGCGCGGCCTCCACCACCGCGAAGTCCTTCGGACGGCCGCCGAACCCGGTCCCCTCGGCCTTGGCCGCCGCCTCCTTCGCCGCCCAGAAGCGCGTGAACCACACGGCGAGGGAGTCGCCGTCGGCGGCGCTGCAGGCGGTGAGCAACGCGCGCTCCTCGACGCCGAGGGCCGTGGTGACCGTGGCCTCGGCGGGCTCGGCGATCTCCTCGATGTCGATGCCCGGTCCGGCCTGCGGTCCGGCCGCACCCCCGTCCGTACCGCCGGCCGCCTCGCGGGGCCGGACGATCGCGACGGCCGACTCGGCCCGGTGGGCGATCGACACGGCCAGCGGCGGAAGGTCCAGACCGTGCAGTCCGGTCACCAGGGGACGGCCCAGTTCGTCGTTGTCCACCCTCAGCTCGGCCGGGAAGACGGGCCCCGCGCCCTGCCGCCACAGCCAGTGCCGCACCGCGTCCTTGGCGGCGATCCGGCCGAGCAGCCACTGCCGGCGGCCGCGCGGCGGATGGCGTTCGTAGGCGGTGCGCTCGTCGCCGCCCAGCATGTTGCGCATGACGAGTTCCCGTGACGCCAGATCCGGCCAGCGCTCGTGGAGCAGCGACCAGCCTCCCGTACGGGCGACGGACAGTGTGTTGCGCTCCGGGAACCGCTCGACCGGCCTCGTCTGCGGATCGTTGTCGAACCGCCGGTCCTGCCAGCCCGTCAACCGTGCCCACACGGTGCCCCCGCACGTCAGCAGCACATCGGCTTCGAGCAGCGCGCCGGTGAGCGACGTGACGCGGACCAGGCATTCCAGCCGGGTGCCGGGCCGGGGCGGCGGGCCGTAGAACCGCAGGTGCCGCATCCGGACGGGGAACACGACGGTCCGCTCGGTGGCGGTCGCCATGATCCAGTAGCCGAGCACCTGGCCCACGTTGTCCAGCAGGGCCCCGGGGGCGGACGGGGTGGTGAGGACGGCTCGTACGTGTCTCGCGCCGATGCCCGTCAGCGCGGTGACGCCCTGGTACGCGGGTCCGTGGAACATCCAGCGCTCGTCGTACAGCTGGGCGGCGGTGTGTGCGGGGACGTGCTCGTCGGGGAACGCCTCCGAGCCCAGGCCCGCCGGTGGTGAGGCGTGCCGTGCGGCGAGTTCGACCACCGCGCGGGCGTACGGGCCGAAGGACACGGAGACCCGGTCCGGTCCCGCGGGAGTGACGGCGACCGCGACGTCCACCGGCTCGGAGGCGGCCAGCCACCGGTCGAAACGGGCATCGTGCACGGCGACCGCGCACATGCCGGGGGCGCTGCGTTCGGCCGCCTCCATCAGGTGGTGGACGATCGTCGTGGCCGGGACGACGGGCCAGCGGTCCGCCACCGATGGCCAGCCCGGCCGCTGCCGGAAGAAGCAGTGGTCGAGCAGGTACGGCATGGTGTCGGTGGCGACGCGGAGCGAGCCGGCCGGTCGCCCGGCTGACGGCCTGACCGCCCGCCCGGGCGGCGCGTCCGGTGAAGCGCCGTTCCCCGGTGAAGTCCCGTTCGCCGGGGGTGGATTCCCGGTCGCCGGTGAAGTCCCGGGAACTGGTGGAGTCCCGGGAGCCGGTGCGGGAGCGGCTACCGGAGCGTCGGCGCCGGCAGCGGTGCCGGAGGAAACCGGGGCGGTGGCGGACGGCGGCAACGACGCGGGGCGGTCACGCTGCGGCGGAACCGTGCGGGTCGTTCCGGGGGCGCCACCGCCATGGGCTGTGCGTCCGGAGGCGCTGCCCGGCGTGCCCGTGAGGGCCGCCGCCGCGATGAGTTCGGCCGCGGTCGTCGCGGTCTCCTGCATCAGCGCGGTGAGTTCGGCCAGTACGGGGAAACGGTCCGCCCCGGGCGGAGCCGCAGGGGCCACTGCGGGCACGGGCGCCGAGGGACTGGTGACACCCGGGTGCAGTGAAGCCCGCAACCCGGCCAGTACGTCCGGGGCCAGAGAGATCAGCGCGCCGCTGAGGTCGAGTCGTACCGGCGGGCCCTTCGGCGAATCCCGCTCCTCACTCTTGCCCTGGTCACTCTGGTCCGGGCCGGCGGCGCGAGGCCGCAGTTCCGCCGGCGCGCCCGGCGCACCCGGTCGCGCCGCCCCGCCCGTCACACCGGGACGGTCGATCATGTCCGGCTCGACCGGTGCCCCTTCGGTCCACAGGGCCACCGCCACCCGGCGCAGCTGCGCCAGGCCGGATCGATGGGGTGAGTTGGCGGCGATCACCAGATGCTGCCGGCCGCTCAGGGTGTCGCCGATCAGGGACCCGAGCTGCCCCGTCCCGACCTGGACGAACGCCCGGAACCCGGCCTCGTACAGCGCCTCGGTCAACTGGCGGAAACGGACCGGTTCCAGCAGGTGCCGGACGAACAGCTCCCGGATCCCGGCCTCGTCGCGGGGGAACGGCGCCGCCGTCGTTCCCGACCACACCGGCACCGTCGGCCGGTGCAGCTCGAACCGCTCGGCCGCCGCCCGGAAGGGCCCCAGGCAGGGTGCCAGCATGGGGGTGTGGAAGCCGGAGCGGAACGGCAGCACACGGCAGAGCACTCCTCGTGCCCGTAAGGAGAGTGCGAAGGACTCGACCGCGTTCGGCGGCCCGCACACCATCGACTGCCCGGGCGCGTTGTCGTGCGACAGGGTCACCGGCAGACCGGCCTCGCGAAGCGCGGCACCCACCCGCTCCGCCGAAGCGCCGACGGCGGCGAAGGCGAGGTCCGGCACCGTCACCGCGTCCGGGTCCAGGGAGGCCATGAAGTCGTCGACGGCCTGCTCCGCGTACAGGCCGGCCGCCGCCATCGCCGTCCACTCCCCGATGCTGTGACCGGCCACCGCCTCCGGCACGACACCGAGACGGCGCAGCGCCGCGTCCAGCAGTCGGCCCACCGCGACGACACCGAGGCCGTGCCGGCCGATGTCACCGACCTCGGCTCCGATGTCACCGACGTCGGCTTCGGCGTGGCTGTCCTCGGCTCCGGCGCTGCCGCCCTCGGCTCTGCCGGCTCCGAGCGCCGAGCCCGGCGGGACCAGTCCGAAGTGCTCGGCGACATCGGCCACGCGTGGCTCGAAGTCGCTCTCCAGCCCGGGGAAGACGAAGGCGATCCGGCCGGGCCGCTCGCCGCCGAGCAGGGGCTCGGGGGCGAACCACACGTCGTTGCGCCCGTGCCAGGCGCGTCCTCTGGCGGCGATCCGGCGGGCGAGCCGGAGCCGGTCAGCAGTAGGGCCGACGATGCCGAGCCGGGTGCGTCCCGCGGTCCGCGCGGCGTCCGCGTCGAGCCCGGCGTCCAGCACGGCCGGATCGTCGGCTCCGAGCAGGGCGGCCATGTCCTGCGCGCTGTCGGTGGCGAGCAGCAGCACCCGCTCGCGTTCGGCCACCGACAGCACGGCGGTCCGGCGTGCCGGACCGTACGGCGGTGCCGGCGGCCCGGCCGTGAACGGCACGCCGTCCGGGGCCTGTTCGAGAACCACATGGGCGTTGATCCCGCCGAAGCCGAAGGCGTTCACCGCCGCGCGGCGCGGCGGTCCGCCGGCCACCGCCTCCCAGGTCTCCGTCTGCGCCACGGTGCGGAACCGGGTCTCGGCGAGAGCGGGATGCGGATCGTCGCAGTGCAGCGTCGGCAGCAGGGTCGCGTGATGCAGGGCGAGCGCGGCCTTCACCAGTCCCGCCACCCCCGCGGCCGGCATGGCGTGACCGATCATCGACTTCACCGAGCCGATCACCGCAGGCGCTCCGTCCCGGCCGTCGGGCGGCCCGAACACCTCGGCGAGGGTACGCAGTTCTGCGGCGTCCCCCGCGGGCGTCGCGGTGCCGTGCGCCTCCAGCAGGCCGACGGATCCCGGGGCGGCGGGATCCAGTCCGGCCGCCCGCCACGCCTGCCGTACGGCACGTATCTGGCCGCCGGGGTCGGGGCTGACCAGGCCGGCGGTGCGGCCGTCACTGCTCACCGCCGTCCCCCGGATCACCGCGTAGATCCGGTCGCCGTCCCGCTCGGCGTCGGCCAGTCGCTTCAGCACGACCACGCCGGTGCCCTCACCGATGAGGATGCCGTCGGCGCCGCGGTGGAACGGCCGGCTGCGCTGGCTCGGCGACAGGGCACGGAGCTGGGAGAAGACGCTCCACAGAGTGATGTCGTGGCAGTGGTGCACACCACCGGCGAGCATCAGGTCGCAGCGGCCCGACGCCAGCTCGCCCACCGCCTGGTCCACGGCGACGAGCGAGGAGGCGCAGGCGGCGTCCACGGTGTACGCGGGGCCGCGCAGATCGAGCCGGTTGGCCAGGCGGGAGGCGGCGAGGTTGGGGACGAGCCCGATCGCGTTCTCCGGCCGGTCGGGCCCGAGCCGTTCGGTGAACGCCCTGCGCACCCGGGCGAGTTGGCCGGCGTCCAGGCCCGGCAGAAGCTCCCCGAGCGTGCGGACGAGTTGGCTCGCGGTACGCACCCGCTGGTCCAGCCGGACCAGGCCGGGCGTCAGATATCCGCCCCGGCCCAGAACCACGCCGATGCGCTCCCGGTCCGGCAGACCGCCCTCGCCGCCGGCGTCGGCGATCGCGGACGCCGCCACCCGCAGGGCGATCAACTGGTCGGGCTCGGTTCCCTGCACGGAACTGGGCATGATGCCGAACCGCGTCACATCGACGTCCGTCAGCGTGTCGACGAAGCCGCCCCGGCGGCAGTACACGTGGTCCGCGGAGTGCGGGCCCGTCGCGGCACCCGGCCGGAAGAACTCCGCGTCCCAGCGGCCCTCCGGCACGTCCTCGATCGCGTCGACACCGGCTTCGAGATTGCGCCGGTACGCCGCCAGGTCCGGAGCGCCGGGCAGCAGCACCGCCATGCCGGTGATGGCGACCGGCACGGTCCGGTATCCGCCCTCCCGCGCACCGCTCACGCCGTGTGCCGCGCGGCCGCCCGTCCCGCCGAGGGCCATGTCACCACTCCGAGGCGGTGTGGACGACGGCACCGGCCGACTCCCCGCCCCACGCCAGTTCCTTCAGCAGCGCCGGCGGCCCCTCCTCCGGATCGATCAGGACGACGCCGCGCCGCGCGTACTCGCGGGCGAGTTCCGGACCGACCATCCCGGTGTGGACGGGGTCGGGCGCCCAGGGACCCCAGTGGACGGTCAGCGTCCGCCGCCCGGTGCGTGCCGCGAAGTGCTCGCCGAGGGTTTCCAACGCGTCGTTCGCCGCCGCGTAGTCCGCCTGGCCCCGGTTGCCGAACACCGCGGAGACACTGCCGAACAGCACGACGAACGAGGGCCCGTCGGGGAGTTCGTCGAGGGCGGATAGCAGCGACGCCGCGCCGTGGACCTTCGTGCCGTAGACCCGCTCGAACGATTCGGCGGACTTCTCCTCGATGAGGCGGTCCTCCACCACTCCGGCCGCGTGGATCACCCCGTCCAGGCGCCCGTGGTCGGCGTGGATCTCCTTCACCGCCTGGAGTACGGCCGCGCCGTCGCGGCAGTCGACGCTGCGGTAGCGGGCCCGGCTGCCGGCCGCCTCCAGGGCGGCGAGCGTGGCGGCGATCTCCCGCTGGGCGAGGATCACTTCGGCGGCCCGGTCGATCTCGGTGGGGGAGCCGTGTCCGCCGAGACCGCCGAGGACGCGGCGCAGGGCCGCACGGTCACGGGCCGACGCGGTCCGGGGATCCTCCGGCCCCGACGGGAGCGGAGTCCTCCCCAGCAGTTCGATCCTGCACCGGGAGGCCATGGCGAGGGCGATCGCGAACGTGGCCGTGATGCCACGGGCTCCGCCGGTCAGCAGGACCACCGATTCGGCGTCGAGTCCGAGGGCCGCCGCTTCGGCCGCCCCGTGACCGGCGGGCCCTGCCCCGGTGGTGGCCGCCAGTCCGAGGGGCACCTCGTCCGGCTCGAGAGCGGACCGGCCGGCGGCGCCGCGCAGGACGACCGGTGTGCCGCCCGGCGCGGCCAGTTCCTCCAGCAGTACGGCGGCGACACCGGCCCCCGTACGCAGCTCCGGTGCTCCGGCCGGGTCGATGTCGACCACGGACGCCGGCGTGTCCGGGTACTCGCGGGCGACGGTACGGAAGAGGCCGCGCAGTCCGGCGGTGCGCTCCACGGCCCGGCCGTTCTCGGCGCACCGTACGGCGATCAGCCTGCCGGGGCGGCACCGGAGCGCCGCGCGGACGGTGGGGAAGGCGGCGGGCAGCACCGGCGGGCCGGATGCCGACAGGGGGTCGAGGAGGAGGACGCCGTCCAGCGGTCCGTCCTCCGCCGCCATCTGGTGCCCGGGATCGAGGAGGACGGTGCCGGCACCGTGCCGCTCCAGGGTCTCCGCGAGAGCCGTGGCCACTCCCGTGTACGAACCGTCGCCGTCCCCGAGGATCGCGAACCGCCGCCCGGTGAGCGGGGATCCGGCAGGCTGGGGAGCCGGGGTGTCGGGCAGCGCCACGGGCCGCAGCACGAACCTCTTCGGCGCGGCGACGGCCGTGCCCGGCCCGGCGGTCCTGTTCGCTTCGTCCGGCTCGCCCGGAGCGTCGGCCGGTCGTCGGTCCACGCCGTTCTGAGCCCGGAGCTGCCCGGTGGCCTCCGCGTGATCCGGGCGATGGGCGGCCTCGGGAGGGAGGGCGGTGGTCACCGATGCGAGAGGCCCTGCGGCACGGGGACCTGCCACGTCCGCTGCCTCGGGCGCCGCCCCGCTCGCTGTGTCGTCCGCTGTGTCGGGCGCCGCGAGGGCGGCGAGCCGGGCGGCGAGCGCCTCGGCGGTTCTCGCCCTGACCAGTTCCTCCATCGTGGTGTCGTCCGGTGCGGCCGCACCGGACGACACCGCACCGGCTGCGACCAGGCGCCCCGCCAGCTCACCCACGATCTCGGTCCGTTTGATCGAGTCGATGCTCAGATCCGCTTCCAGATCGAGACCCGGCTCGACCATGTCCGCGGGATAGCCGGTGCGTTCGCTGACGAGCTCGACGACCATGCGCAGGATGTCCTGCTCGGAGAGCGCCGTGGTGGAGCCCCGGCCCGCCTCGCCGGCGTCCGGCGCCGCGCCGGAGACCGCGGCGGGAGCAGGCGCGGGTAAGGGCTGGGCCCAGGGCTGCTCGCCCGCGGGCACCTGAGCCGCGGTGCCGGTCCAGGAGCCCGTGCCGTCGGTCCAGGAGCCCGTGCCGTCGGTCCCGGGCGCTTCGGTGCCGTGACGCAGCCCGTTCGCCACCGGACCGGGCGCCCCGTGGGCGACGCGACCGTCGCCGCCCGGATGCCCCCCGAAGTAGGTCAGCAGCACATCGCGCTGCGCCGCCACCATCTCCCGGCTGGTCCGCAGGAATTCGGCGATCAGCTCGTCCTGGCGGGCCGCGGCCGCGCCTGCCGCGCCGTCGGGGTGGTTCGTCGTCACAGTCGTCTCCACGACACGTCGGGCCGGTGCCAGCGCACCGGGCAGCAGATCACCGGAAGCTGTGCGGACCAGATGCCCGTCGACCGTCCAGCCGGGCGGCCTGTCTGCGGCGGCGCCCTTCGGGACCACCGCGCCCGGTTCCCCGAACAGCCCGCCGGTGCGCACCGGCACGCCGGCCACCGCAAGGCGGGCGAGGGCGTCAAGCAGCCCGGACAGGCCCTGGCCCGGGCGGGGCTCGCAGGCGACGGTCCGATGCGGTCGGTCGCCGAGGATGTCCTTGACCAGCCCGGTCAGCACCCGTCCGGGCCCGGCCTCGACGAAGATCCTGGCCCCGGCCTCGTACATCGCCTCGATCTGCTCGGCGAATCGGACCGGAGCGCCGATCTGCGCGGCCAGTTCCGCGCGGATCGCGTCGGGAGCACCGTCGTACGGAAGCGCCGTCCGGTTCGACCACACCGGGAACTCCGGTGTCCTTACGGCGCGTTGAGCCAGCGCTTCGGCGAAGCGTTCGCCCGCGCCGGCGACCAGCGGGCTGTGGAAGGCGCACGCCACCGGGAGGCGTCTGGCGCCGAGTCCGGCGTCCCTCAGAAGTCCCACGGCCCGCTCGACGGCGGCCGTGCGCCCGGAGATCACCGTCTGCCGTGGCGTGTTGCGATTGGCCACGACCAGCCCGTCGCCGAGCCGCGCCGCTTCTGCCGCGTCGTCCACCGGGCCTGCCTGCAGAATCCTTTCGACGTCCGCGGCGGACGCCGACACCGCCGCCATGGCGCCGGGATCGTCACCGGTGGACGCGAGGATCGCGGAGGCACGCTCGGCACTCAGTTCCAGCAGGGCATCCGGTTCGACGGCGCCGGCGGCACACAGGGCGACCAGCTCTCCGTAGCTGTGTCCCGCCGCCATGTCCGGCACGACCCCGGCCCGGGTGAGCAGCGCGTGGGCCGCGAGACCGGTCATACCCAGGGCCGGCTGGGCCGCCCTGGTGTCGGTGAGGGCGGCCCGCAGCCGTTCACGCGTGCCGTCGGTGAAGGCGGCCGGCGGATGCAGCGCGGCGGCGGTGCCGCCTCCGAGCGCGAGGAGATGGTGCAGGTCGGGGAAGGCGGTGAAGACGTCCGCGAACATTCCCGGCCGCTGGCTCCCCTGCCCGGGGAAGAGGAAGGCCACCTTGCCCGGCGGTGCCTGGTCGGCCTGCGCGCCACCGGCCTGCGCGCCACCGGCTTCCGCGCCACCGGCTTCCTGGCCGTCGGGACCGCCGCCGGGATCGCCGTCGGGTTCGGCCAGGTGGATGCCGGCGGCGGGGTCGTGCTCACCGGCGAGGACCCGCCGCAGCTGGGCGCGGAGGCGGTCCGGTTCCGTGGAGACGACGGCCACCCGCACCGGTCCGCGACCGCTGTCGCAGAGCCGGGACGCGGCCGCCGCGAGCTCCCGCAGCCTGGACCGGCCCGGCCGGGCACGGGAACCGTCACCTTCCCTCCCCTCCTCCCCGTAGCCCTGGTGCTCGCCGTGCTTCCCGTGCTCCTTGTGCTTCTCGTCCGGGGCCAGGGCGAGCAGTTCCGCGACGGCGCGGTGCGCGGCCGCAACGTCCGCCCCGCGGAAGAGGAACAGCTCCGCCGGCCAGACATCACGGCCGCGCGGAGGCGGCATCGCGTCATCGTGGGCGCTCAGCACCACATGGAAGTTGGTGCCGCCGAAGCCGAACGCGCTCACGCCCGCGAGCCGTTCCTCGGGCCTGGCGGTCCACGGAAGGGCCTCACGGTGGAAGACGAACGGGCTACGGCCCTCCTGCCACGCGGTGCTCGGCTGCTCGAGGTGCAGCGTCGGCGGTCTGACCCCGGTGTGCAGGGCCATCACGGTCTTGATCAGACCGGCCAGTCCGGCGGCGCACTTGGTGTGCCCGATCTGCGACTTGACCGACCCCAGGACGCAGCCGCCAGGGCTCGCTCCCGCGGCCTCGAACACCTCGGTGAGGACGCTCAGTTCGGTCCGGTCGCCCACGACGGTGCCGGTCCCGTGCGCCTCGACCAGACCGACGTCCGCGGGCGACGTCCCCGCGTTGTGGTGCGCCCGCAGCAGTGCCCGGCGCTGCCCCTCCGGGCGGGGCGCCGTAAGCCCGAGCGAACGGCCGTCGCTGGAGCTGCCGATGCCCTTGATGACACCGTAGATCCGGTCACCGTCCCGCTCGGCGTCGGCCAGCCGCTTGAGCACCACACAGGCCACGCCCTCGCCGAGCGTGATGCCGTCGGCCGCGCTGTCGAACGCCCGGCAGCGGCCGGTGGGGGAGAGCGCGTGGACCGACGAGAACAGCAGGTAGTCGTTGATGCCGTTGTGCAGATCGGCGCCGCCGCACAACATCACGTCGCTGGTGCCCGCGGCCAGTTCCTTGCAGGCGACGTCCACGGCCGCGAGCGAGGAGGCACAGGCGGCGTCGACGGTGAAGTTGGGGCCGCCGAGGTCCAGGCGGTTCGCGATCCGCCCGGAGATCACATTGGCGAGCATGCCGGGGAACGAGTCCTCGGTCAGCGCCGGCAGCTGCTGTTCGAGACCCTCCGGCAGCGATCCGTAGTACGAGGGCAGGACCGCGCGCAAGGTGGTCGCGTTGGACAGGTCGCTGCCCGGCTCGGCACCGAACACCACGCCCGTGCGTGAGCGGTCGAAGTCCTGGCCGCCCTCGCCGAGTCCGGCGTCCTCCAGCGCCTTTCGGGCGGCGTCCAGGGCGAGCAGCTGCACCGGTTCGATGCTGCCGAGCGAAGCGGGGGGAATCCCGTAGCGCAGGGGGTCGAACGGGATTCGCGGCAGGAACCCGCCCCATCGGGAGACGACCCCGCCGCCCGACTCCACGCAGTGGACCTCCGGGTCCCAGCGGTCGCGCGGCACCTCACCGACCGAGTCGACCCCGTCGATGACGTTCCCCCAGAACGAGGCGAGGTCGGGTGCGCCCGGGAACATGCACGCCATCCCCACCACCGCCACGTCCAGCGGCAGGGGCGGCGCCGGCGCGGCCGTCGGCTTCCCCGGCTGCCCGTCGGCACCGGTGCGCGGACGCAGGGCGGCCGCCCGTGCACCGAGGAACCGTACGGCGCCCTCGCCCACCGCGGTGTGCAGCGCCGCGACGGTGGTGGTGGCCGAGCGCAGCACGGCGACCTCGCCGGCCATGAACATGCCTTCCGCCAGCTGGCGTTCCTCGTCCACGGCGGCCAGGGAACCGCTCCCGTCGCGTTCGACGCCCTTGGCGGCGATCCGCAGCCGGCCGACGTTGAGCCGTTCCAGCCGTTCCCAGATCTCCCGGTCGTCCAGGCCCTCGCCACGCAGCCCGGCCCCCAGAGCGCCGAAGGAGTCGCTGAAGGGACTCGGTACGCAGCGTGTGGCATGGCCCGGCGCCGTCTCCAGCAGAGTCGTACGCTCCGCGGCCAGCACCCGGCGCTGGAACAGCGGACGGACCGCGCCCTCGGCCACCGCCTCCCGGGTGAAGAGGTAGGCCGTTCCCATGAGTACGCCGACGGCGCAGCCGCGCGCGGTCAGCGGGGCGGCGAGCGTGGCGGCCATCGCCGCGGAGCGCTCGTCGTGGATCCCGCCCGCGAGGAACACCTCGATGCGTTCGGCGGTGGTGCGGGCCACGGCCTCGTCCGACGACGCGCGGACACCGTCGAGGAAGTCCTCCAGCACGGCGAGCTGGGCCTCCCACAGGGGAAAGCTGTTGCGGGGACCGACATGCCCGCCGCATTCGGCACCCTCGAACACGAACCGTCGTACGCCCGCGTCGAGGAACTGCCGCAGCAGTCCGGGCGAGGGCACATGCAGGAAGGCCCTGATCCCGGCCTCCTCCAGCGCCTGCGCCTGAGAGGGCCGGCCGCCGGCGACGACGGCGTGTGTGGGGCGGCATTCCAGCACGGCCTCCAGCTGCGCTGCGCGGGTCTCCTCCGGAGCGAAGCCGAGGATCCCGACCCCCCACGGTCTGCCGTCCAGTGCTCGCCGGGCCTCCCGCAGCATGGCCCGCGACTGCTCACCGCCTGCGAGCGCCAGGGCGACGAAGGGAAGGGCCCCGTCGTCGGCGACGCCGGCGGCGAACGCCGCGCGGTCGCTGACCCGGGTCATCGGTCCCTGGGCGACGGGCAGCCGGGTGCCGAGGGCCCGGCTCATCGGTGAGCCGGGCCCCAGCGCCCGTGCCGCGGTGTCCTCGTCCACCGCGGCACGAACGGCGTCCACGACGGCGTGGACGGCACGGCCGGTGTCACCCCACCGCTCGGCGAACCGGGCGGCGAGGAACCCGTCCTGGCCGACGGGAAGTCCCGCCTCGTGGAGACCTTCGCCCGCCGTTCCGTTCCGGCTTGCGGTCCCGTTCGGGCTTGCGGTCCCGTTCGGGCTTGCCGTCCCGTTCGGGCTTGGGGTCCCGTTCCGGCTTGACGTGGCGTTCGGGTTGGACGTGGCGTTCCGACGTGCCGTACCCGTCGGACCATTGGTGAGACCGCGCCGACGCAGGGTCCGGTTGCCGTCCGCCACGACGGTCTCGGAGCCGTCGAGGGTGCGCAGCAACGCCGCGACCGGCTCGGGCACCCGGGACTCGGCGAGCAGGGCGAGCTGGGTGTCCAGCACCACCCCGGCCGCGCCGCCGACCACGGCGGCGGCGGCCGTGCCGGGCGCGATGCCTCCGCAGGCCCAGACCGGTACGTCCGACAACTTCCCGTCGTCGAGCAGCTGTTGGAGGAGGACGAAGGTGCTCAGCTCGCCGACGGGTCCACCGCACTCGCTGCCGCGGGCGATCAGCCCGTCGGCCCCGGCGCCGACCGCCCTGCGGGCGGAGTCCCGTCCGGTGACCTCGACGAGGACGCGATGCCCGGGCGGGACGTCACCCGCCTCCCACGCCGAATCGGGGGCGAGCACCACGGTGTGCGGCCCGGCCGAGCCGCTGACGGGGGCGAGTTCCTCGGGACGTAATCGGCAGCGCGGCCCGATTCGTACGCCGTAGCGCCCGGGCGCCCAACGACCCAGTGCCGCGAGGGCTTCCCTCGCGCTCCGGTCACCGGCCCCCAGATCGAGCACGCCGAGCCCGCCGGCCCGGCAGACCGCGGCGGCGAGGCGTGCGTCCGGCTCACCGAAGGGGGTGGTTCCGATGACCAGGTCCACGATGTGCTCTGCCGACGTCATAATTCTCCGAATAAGCGTTGGCGTTGCCCGGAGGTTAAATTTCGGTCAATCAGAAGCGCAGGATGTGCGGCGTTCCGTAATGCGCGCAGGAGAATTTCGAGCCATGCTCGGAACGGCTCGAAGATAGCGTCAAGTTACTCAAGGGTCAACCATCGATCTGTGAACAATGGCCTAGTCGTGCCGGGCGGAGGCGACGGCAAAAGAATGCGGGTACGCCGAAATGGGGCGACGAGCAGCACGGCTCGCAACCCGTGGGCGCCACGGAAATTGCACAAGGAAAGAAGCAGGGAAGGCGTGGGGGAAGAGGTGGGGGATTCCGGCGACGCGGCCCGCCATCGTTGCCTGTGGGGCATGGGCTGTCAATATCGCCCACAAGATCATCTGATGGTTCATCAGTCAACTTTGCCCGGTTGCGGTCCAACGGTGCGCGGTGGTGATATACCGGTGCACGCGCTTTCTGCGTGTCCTGCCTTGTCGAATGCCGGAGATGGGGCTGCGGAGGAATTGAGTCCGCTTGTTGCCCGCCGCCCGGGGGCGGCACTCTCGTCGCGATGGGCGCGGCCCGGCCTCGGTGAATTCGGCCGACCGGAGTGGTGGCCGTGTACGGGAGTGGGGTCGTCGGCACTTCCGCAGAGAGCCGGTGCGCGTGGGCCGGGACCGGCGGTACTCAGGTCCTGGCCCACGCGCTCGGCGCGTCCGCGCTCATCCCTTGACGGCGCCGGCGGTGAGCCCCTGGACGATGTGCCTGCTGGCGATGGCGAAGAGCACCATGGTGGGCAGGATCGTCAGCACAGCCGCGGCGGACATCGAACCCCAGTCGATGTTGAAGCTGGAGATGAAGCCGTTCAGCGCCGTGGGGACGGTCTTGTTGGCGTCGCTGTTCATCAGCGTGACGGAGAGGAACAGCTCGTTCCAGCAGTTCACGAAGTTGAAGATGAAGGCGGCGATGATCCCCGGCTTCATCACCGGCAGCAGCACCCGGAACAGCGCACCGAACCGTGAACAGCCGTCGATCATGGCGGCCTCTTCGAGGGTGTCGGGGATGTTCTCGAAGAAGCCCCGGAGCATCACCGTGCAGAACGGGATGCAGACCGCGACGTAGACGAGGATCAGCCCGAAGCGGTTGTCGACCAGTTGGAGATCGGTCATCAGCAGGTACAGCGGTCCCAGCGCGATGAAGGCGGGGATCATCTGGGTGACCAGGGCCGCCATGAGCAGGGCGGTCTTGCTGCGGAACTCGAACCGGGCCAGCACATAGGCCGACAGCATCGAGATGACGGTGGCGACCGTGCCGGCGACCGTCGCCACGATCAGGCTGTTGGTGAGATAGAGCCCGAACTGGGACTTGTCGAACAGCCCGGCGTAGTTCTCCAGGGAGAAGTCCTTGGGCCAGTACGCGAGAGGGAAGGAGAAGATGGCGCCGGCGGGCTTGAACGAGGTGATGGCGATCCAGTACAGCGGGAAGACGGTGAAGATCAGCCAGAGCGTGAGGAAGCCGATCCTGACGGCCTTTCCGGCCGAGGACTCCTTGGTGTTCACGACTTCGCTCCCTTCTCGCGGGTGGCTGTCAGGTAGAAGACGGAGAACAGCAGGAGCCCGGCCACCACCAGCAGGCCGAGGGCCGACGCCTTTCCGTAGTCGCCCTGCTGGGTGATGTTGATCATCCAGGTCGTCACGATGTGCGTCTCGTTGTTCGGGCCGCCGCCCGTCGTCCCGAAGATGATGTCCGGGAAGTTGAAGATCCAGATGATGCGCAGCAGCACCGTCAGGGCCAGCGTGGCCCGGATGTACGGGATCGTGATCTGGAACAGTGTGCGCGCCTTGCCCGCGCCGTCCAGCGCCGCCGCCTCGTAGATCTCGTCGGGGATCGACTGCAGGGCGGCGAGGATCATGATGGCGAAGAAGGTCACTCCGTACCAGATGTTGGCGACGATGATGGCGACCATGGCCGTCTTCGGATCGGCCAGCCATGCCACCGGCTCGTCGATCAGACGCGCCTTCATCAGCAGGTCGTTGACGACTCCGAACTCGCTGTTGAACATCCAGCGGAACAGGATGCCGATCAGGAAGCCGGATATCGCCCACGGGAAGAAGATCAGCGCCTGGTAGAGCCCGCGGAAGCGGAAACGGCGCCGCAGCCACAGGGCCAGCGCGAACCCGATGACGAGCTGGGGCACGATCGAGGCGACCACCCACAGGGCGGTGTTGCCGAGCACGGTGCCCCAGAGCGGGTCGCCGAAGATCTCCCGGAAGTTGCCGAGCCCGACGAACGACTTGTCGGTGAGGTCCGTCAGGTTCCAGTGGCGGAACGCCATTTGGCTGCCCGCCACCACCGGGTAGTACGTGAACACGGCCACGAAGATCGCGGCCGGCGCCATGAAGGCCGCGATCAGCAGGCCCCGGCGGGTCGTGAACTCGCGCTTGCGCCGCCCGCCGCCTGCCGTCCCGACGGGACGGGCGCCCTCCTTGCGGGAGGGACGGCGCGTCCGTTCGTCTGCTGGGGAAGCCGTGCCCGCCCTCATGTCAGCTCTCGTTCTTCCACTTGGCGGTCCAGTACGCGTCCCAGTCGGTGAGCAACTGCTCCTGCGTCATCTTGCCGAGCAGCACCTTCTGGACGTCCGCGTCGGCCTTCTGCGTCCACTCGGTGAACCAGGGCACACCACGGGGCTGGGTGACGGTGAGATACGTGTCCGGGTTCTGGTTCATCGTCACGTAGCTGGCCCACGGCCCGGTCTTGTAGAAGCTGTCCTCGCCGGCCTGCTTCAGGATCGGGACGAGACTGTTCTTCTTGGCGAACGTGGTCGACGCCTCGCCCTCCGACAGGAACTCGACGAGCTTGACGGCCTGGGCCTTGTGCTTACTGCCCTTGGCCACGCCCCACCCGGCGGTCGCCAGCGGCTGGACGGCCTTTCCGCCCGGACCCGCCGGCAGAGGCGCGGTGGTCCACTGATCCTCCTTGATCGCCTTGGACTCCCGCACGGTCGCGATCACTTCCGGGTCCTGGAGCAGGAAGGCGGTGGAGCCGTTGGAGAACCCCTCGACCATCTCCGGGTAGCCCCAGGCGATGGAGGACGGCGGCGAGCCCTTCTTGAACAGGTCGAAGTACGTCTTCAGGGCTTCGCGTGCCTCGGGCGCGGAGAAGATCGTGCGGCCGTCGGACAGCTTGTAGCCGTTGGCCGGGTCGATCCTGTCGGCGACGTACGCCTCGATGACCGCGGTGACGTTGCTGTTGGCGTTGGGCCCGCCCCGGAAGGCGTATCCGTAGCGGCGCTTGCCCGTGTCCTGGATGGCACTCGCCTGCTCGAGCAGGTCCTCCCAGGTGCCCGGCGGCTTGTCGTACCCGGCCTGGCCGGTGAGGTCGGTCCGGTAGAACAGACTCAGCCCGTAGAAGCCGTAGGGCATGAAGTACGTCCGGCCCTCGGGGTCCTTCGCGGCCTTGGTGGCGTTGTCGGTCAGCCCCTGCCAGCCCTGCCAGCCCTTGAGGTCGGTGCTCATGTCGTGGAGCCAGCCGTTGTTGGACCAGGGGCCCACGGTGATGTCCCGGACCTCGAGCGTGTCGACACCGCTGCCGGACTGCAGCATCTGCTGGATCTTCTGGTCCGCCTGACCGGTCGGCGGCGAGACCAGGTTGACCTTGATCTTCGGGTTCTGCTTCTCGAAGTCCGCGATGAGCTGCTTCAGCACCTCCGTGCGGGCGGGGTTGGTCAGGCTCTCGACCATCTGCAGCGTGACGGTCCCGTCACTGGAGCCGCCCATGGCGGAGCAACCGGTCAGGGTCATGGTGAGGGCGAGGCCGAGCGCGGCGACTGCGTTCCTGCGTTTCATCGCTGTCCTCCGTGGGACTGGTTGCGGGACCATGCGCCGAGCACGGGGACGCAGCGCTCGGCGAAGTACTCGAAATCGGCTGCCGTGTTGTACACATGCGTCGACAGGCGCAGAAAGCCGACGCCGCCGAAGCTGGTGAACGCGGTCGCGACCCCCAGCTCCCGGGCCACCCGGTCACGCAGCGCGTCGGCCTGCGCATGGGTGGCGGCCAGCGGGCCGGGGACACGCACCAGCCGCAGGGCGTTGACCGGCATGCCCACGTCCACGCGGCAGTCCTCGCCGGTCAGTTCGGAGAAGGCCGTCGCGACGATCCGCTCCGCGTAGTCGGCCAGCTCGCGCATGTAGGTGCGGGCGGTCGTCCATCCCCAGGTGTCCTCGACGAAACCGAGGGCGGTGGGCGTGGCGAGATAGCTCGTGACGTCCACCGTCCCCTGGGTGTCGAAGCGGCCGGGGAAGGGCTCGGGAGCGCCCCACGAGTCGATCAGCGGGTAGAGGCTCTCACGCAGCTCCGTCCGCGCCACCAGCGCTGCCGTGCCCCGCGGGGCACAGCCGAACTTGTGGAGGTTGCCGACCCAGACGTCGCAGTCGACTCCGGAGACGGGGTCCTCGGTCAGTCCGGGCACATGCGCGCCGTCCACGAGGATCGGGATGCCGCGCCTGCGGGCCTCTGCGGAGATCCGCTCCACCGGCATCCACCGCGCGGTCGCCGAGGTGATGTGGTCGAGGACGATGAGGCCGGTCGCTCCGCTCAGCTCCGCCACCACGCACGCGTAGGCGGTGTCCGCGTCGGCGTCGAGGGGCACATGGACCGTGCGGACCGTGCCGCCCCAGCGGCGGGCCAGACGCTCGGCGCCCATGGTCACCGCGCCGTAACCGTGGTCGGTGACCAGGACCTCGCCGCCCGGCCGCGCCGGCACGTTCGCGTACGCCACGCTCGCGCCGGCGCTGGCGTTGGGGACGAGAGCGAGATCGTCGGCCGCGACCCGGAGGAAGCCGGCGATCGCGCCACGTGCGGCCGCGACCTTTCCCGGCAGCGCGGGGAACCACTCCACGGGTGAGGCGTCCATCTGCCGGCGCAGCCGGTTCTGCTCCTCCTGGGCCGACAGCGGGACCGCCCCGAACGACCCGTGGTTCAGGTGCTTGACCGCGGGATCGAGCGACCAGGCAGCGGCGGCGGGACGGCCGTCGGCGAGCACGAGGGGACGTGGGGCGGTGGTGAGGTCCGTCGTGCTCACGAGACTCCAAGCGGGGCTAGACATCAGACAGACACCGGAAGAGGTGTGATGACTGGGCGAGATACTGCACGCCACGGGCCATGGATGCAAGGGTTCAGGCCATAGTTATCTGATGACTCTGCTTCTCGTCGTGGTCGTGTATGACGACTGGCCTAGACTGCCCTTGCCCGGCGCTGCCGCTCGGGCCAACACGGGAGGAAGCGATGTCCGCAGTCGACAAGGCGTTCCACGGCTTGCGCCGCATGATCTCCAGCGGTCGGCTCGGTGCCGGTCAGCGGTTTCCGCCGGAGGGCGATCTGTGCGAGGAGCTCGGGGTCTCGCGGAGTTCGCTGCGTGAGGCGGTGCGCATGCTCGCCGCGCTGGGCGCGGTCGAGGCGCGGCACGGCTCCGGCACCTTCGTCTCACAGCTGAGGCCGGAGGATCTCCTCGGCAGGCTGTCCCTGACGGTCGAACTGCTGCCGCTCGACGGCCTGCTGGAGCTCTTCGAGATCCGGCGGGTCCTGGAGTCGCATGTGATGGCGCAGGCCGCCGCCCGGATCACGCCCCAGGAACTCAAGACCCTCCACGGCTTGCTCGACACGATCGA
This sequence comes from Streptomyces sp. NBC_00259, assembly GCF_036181745.1. Classification (NCBI taxonomy): domain Bacteria; kingdom Bacillati; phylum Actinomycetota; class Actinomycetes; order Kitasatosporales; family Streptomycetaceae; genus Streptomyces; species Streptomyces sp. NBC_00259. The sequence continues at coordinate 7,532,876 of NZ_CP108080.1, forward strand.
GGCCAGCGTGGACCCCGCGGAGTTCGCCGACTACGACCACCGCTTCCACGCGGAGATCGCCCGCATCGGCGGCAGTCCCTCCATGCAGGCGCTGCTGACGGTCTTCCGCTCGCGCTCCCGCCACTACCGCGTCTTCGCGCTGCCCGAGGGACCGGATTTCAAGCGGGCGGGCGACGAGGACCACCGGGCGATCATCACCGCCCTGGCGAACCGCGACCCGGCAGCGGCGGCGAGCGCGGCCGCCGCGCACATCGCCCGCAGCGAACGGTGGCTCAGCGCCACCCGCCCGCCCGTGACCGAGGACGCGGTGACCGAGGACGCCGTGACCGAGGACGCCGTGGACGAGCCGGCGAACGAGCTTGGCTGACGGCGGCCCGCCGTCGGCGGTCCGGCGGTGCGGTCAGGCGACCAGCGTGACGTCGTCGTCGTCCGAGTGCCCCACGGACGTGGTGGCGCCGGTCGAGGGCGGGGGCAACGGAGTCGCGGTTCCCGCGGACGGGAGGAGCGCGTCGGCCGCCTCGAGCGCGTCCTCGATGGTGGTCGTCGCTGTCATCACACACAAGGTGTAGGTCACGTCGTCGAGGGCGCGACGGCTCTTCTCGTTCTTGGGTGCGGCAATGCGCAGGTCCGCGTAACGCGCCAGGAGACTCCGCAGCGCCTTGGGGTCCGGCATCAACACAGCGTCCACTCCTTCTTCTGATGTGTTCACCATGTGCCCCGCATTCACCGAGCCATGCGGCATACATCAAATGCCCCTCAGGGGGTGGAGTGCGACTGCCGCGCCGGTGGCCGCCGCCCGCACTCGATCGGGGCCCACCGTCCCGCCGTACATCCGCGCGAACAACGACAACGCGTTTGACACGGAGTTAGAGTGCCGGAGCCTCCCCCCTTCATCCCCGACCGACGGCCCACAGGGAAACAGTGCGTTCCGTGAACTCCACCCAGTCCTCCGGTTCCGCAGGCGAACGCCGTCTGCAGCAGCTGCTCGGCACCACCGACCAGGCCGGCACCTTCTACGACCGCCAGGTGCAGCCCCGCCTCACCCCGCAGATGGCCGACTTCATCGGACGGCAGACGATGGCGTTCCTGTCCACGGCGGACGCCGCCGGAGCCTGCGACGTCACCTTCCGCGCCGGCCCCCCGGGCTTCGTCACCGTGCTGGACGACCGCACCCTCACCTACCCCGAGTACCGCGGCAACGGCGTGCTCGCCAGCGCCGGCAACATCACCGAGAATCCGCATATCGGCCTGCTCTTCGTCGACTTCACCCAGGACCACATCGGCCTGCACGTCAACGGCACGGCGCGGTTGCACCGGGACGAGGACCAGCGGCGTGTCCATCCCGACCTGCCCGTGGACACCGCTCCGGGGAGACGGCCCGAACTGTGGGTGCACATCACGGTGGAGGAGGCGTACGTCCACTGTTCCAAGCACATCCCGCACCTGGAGCCCGCGCCGCGTCCGCGCCCGCGGGCCGAACGCCCCAAGGACGCCGACTACTTCGCCCTCCGCTCCTCGCTCCTGCCCGCGCAGTGCGAGGGAGTGGGGACGTCGACGCCCACAGGACCGCTGCCGGGCCGGACCTGACCCGACCTCACGGCCGGGTCGCCGGGTATCGGTTCACCGGTCACGTCACCGATCACTGGTCACTGGTCACTGGTCACTGGTCACTGGTCACTGGTCACAGGTCGCCGGGGGCCCGCGTCCGGGCGAGCTCGGCGTTGAACTGCGCACCGGTGAGCAGCGCGAGGTTCGACACCCAGAGCCAGACCAGGAACACGATGAAGCCGGCGAGTGGTCCGTACAGCCGGTCGTAGGTGCCGACGTGCGCGGTGTACGCCGCGAAGGCGAAGGAGGCGGTGAGCCACAGAACCACGGCCAGGCCGCCTCCCAGCGCCCGCTGCCGGGCTCCTTGCCCCAGGGCCGGGCCGGAGCGGAACAGCACCAGCACCATCGTGGCCGCGAGGCAGAGCAGCAGCGGCCACTTCAGTACGTTCCAGGTCGCGGCCGCCACACCGTCGAGGCCCAGGGCCCCTCCGAGGGCGGCGGCGAACTCCCCGCTGAGCGTGAGCACCAGGGCGCTCAGGACCAGGGCGACCAGCAGCGCGCAGGCCGTGGCGACGACGCGGGGCATCGTCCGCCAGGCTGAGCGCCGGTCCTTCACCTCGTTCATCGCGTGCAGGGCACGGCGGAACACGGCCAGATAGCTGGATGCGGACCACAGCGAGCCCAGGGAGCCGATCACGGCGACCAGCCACGCCTCCGAGTGCCGCCCGGCCATTCCGCGCATCGCCCCTTCCAGCAGAGGGCGCGCCTGCGGTGGCAGGAGCGCGGCCGCTCGCTCGATCAGGGCGCCGGTCTGCGAGGCGTCGGCGATCCCGCTGAGGGACACGGTGACCAGCAGCATGGGGATGAGAGCGAGGACCGCGTAGTACGTCAGCGCCGCAGCCCAGTCCGTGACGTCCTCGTTCCAGACGGACACGGGCGTACGGCGCAGGGATATGAGCAGTTCGCGCCGCGAGGGCATCGCCCCGGGGAGGGTGCCGGCTCGCCGCGGCGGTCCGGTGCACGTGCGGTCACCTTGCATGTCGTCTCCTGAGAGGGTCGGGCACCTCCCGCTCGGCCCGACCGTACGAACGACCGGCCGGGCGCTTCGTCGTCCGGTGCGACGGACGCCGCGGGGCGCGCACCGCCGCATGCGGGTCCGACGTGGCCGTCGGGAGAGGGCCGGTGAAAAGATATGGTTGTTGTGGCGGAGAGGGCCTCTGCCACTGGACCTGCGGCGGTACGCCGACGCCGTGAGATGAGGGCGACCGATTCGGAGTAGCGGCAGGTATGGATGTGAACCACTCTCCTTCCCGGCGTCGACGGCATGAGACCTCTCCCGTGGGCCCGGAACTCGTCGAGCTCCTCGAGGTGCTGTGGGAGCGGGGCAGAGAGGTGTCCTACCCGCCCGTGTCGGCGTCACAGCTCCGGGTGCTCTACAGCCTCGACCGCGAGGAGGGCATCAACCTCCGGACGCTGGGCGAGCTGCTGGGCTCGGCGCCCCCGTCGGTGAGCCGACTCTGCGACCGGCTGGAGGCGCTCGGCTTCGTCCGCAGGCTCCCGAGCCAGGTCAGCAGACGTGAGCTGGAGTTGCATCTGACCGGTCACGGCAGGACCTATCTGCGGGAGCTGCGAGAGCGCCGGGACGCGTCCTTGCTGGAAGTGATCGCCGCGATGAAACCGTCGGCGCGATCCGCCCTGCTCGCCGGTCTGGCGGGCTTCAGGAACGCACTCGACGAGACGGGACACGCTCCGGGCGTGCGTCCCGCCGGCGACGCACGTACCGCCTGAGCCCGCGTGCCGCGGGGGAGCACCGCGGAAGCCGGGTCTTCACGGTACGAACACCGCACTGCCCCCCGACGGGCACACCGATCGGCGGTCCGGGCGGGTAGGCAAGGGAGAGTTATGGTTGCCATACAGTACGTGCCTCGAGCCCGCCCGGTGACGCCCGCCGACCGGCGTGACCCGGTGACGGCGTTCAGGGGGCAGGGGCGCGGCACCCGGTCCTCGGCATCGGCGAGTACGTCCGGCACCGGCGAGCACGTCTGATTTGGAGTGTCACGGCATGAGCGCGAGTCCGGCTCCACCTTCGCGGCGGTCCGCCGATGCGGCACGAGCGGCGTGCGATGTCATCGAGATGCTCGAGATCCTGTGGGAAAGGGGCCGGGACACCGCGTCCGCGGTGTCGGCCTCGCAACTGCGCGTGCTCTACAGCCTGGAACGCGCGGACGGCATCAACCTGCGCACCCTCGGCGACGTGCTGGGCTCCGCGCCCTCGTCGGCCAGCAGGCTGTGCGACCGGCTCGAAGCGCTGGGGTTCGTGGAGCGCACGCCCAGTCCCGTGAGCCGGCGGGAGCTGACGCTCCGCCTGACCGCCCATGGGAGGGCCTACCTCTCGGAGCTGCGCAGCCGGCGCGAGGAGATCCTTCTCGCCGCCATCGAAGCCATGGGTCCGGCGTCGCGCGCCGCTCTGCTGGAGGGCCTGAACGGTTTCCGGAACGCCGTCGCGGCCGAGGGCTCCACTCGGAGCCGGAGCGCGCAGGACGGTTCGGCCCGCCAGGCCTGAGCCGCGCCAGGCGACCGGGCGCGCTCCGGGCCCGGCGGCCCGACCGTCACCCGGTGGCCGCGTCACCGTCGACCCCGCCTCGCTCGTCGCGCCCGTACCAGTCGAGGCAGACCACCAGCGCGTCGTCGTCGAGCGGTGTGTCCCCGCGGTGGCCGGCGAGCTCGCGGAGCACCGCGCCCGGCACCTGGGTCGGCGGGAGCAGGCTCGTGGCGAGGAGGGTGCGGGCCAGCGTCCGGCTGCCGTACCGCTCGCCCGCGGGGGACGACGAGTCGTAGACGCCGTCGCTGCCGAAGAGCAGGCGGTCGCCCGGGCGGACGACGAAGCGCTCCGGTTCGTACACCGTGTCCTCGAACATGCCCAGGGGGAGCTGTGCCTCGAAGTCGATGGGCTCGACGACGCGGTCGCGCAGTCGCCACAGGCGGGGCGAACCGGCGTCCACGACCTCCACCTCGCCCGAGTCGAGGTCGAAGCGCAGCAGCAGCACGGACACGTACGCACGCCCCTGGTAGTGGGCGTACACGGCCTGGTCGGCCAGCGTGGCCTGGCCGGCGAGGTCGAGGCCGGCGCGGCGGGCGTTGCGCAGCGCGTTGACGGCGAGACTGGTCAGAAGCGCCGCCTCGATGCCGTTGCCCATGCCGTTGGTGACGGTCAGGGTGAGGTGGTCGGCCGAGACGGACCAGTCGTAGTTGTCGCCGAAGATGGCGTAGGCGGGCTCCAGATGGGCGCCGAGGGCGAACTCGCTGCGCGCGCAGGCCCGGCCGGGCAGCAGCAGCCACTGCATCTCGGCCGCCAGCGTCAGCCGTGCGGCGCGCCGGGCGAGCACGTACAGGTCGGTGTCGCGCTCCGCGACGAGGATCTCGTGGCCGAGTGCCTCGCACACGCGCTGGAGGTCCGGCAGCAGCGCCTCGGCGTCGATGTCCTCGCTCATGCGCACGGTGAGCACGCCCAGCCGGTCTCCGCGGACGGTGACGGGCAGGTGCACCTCCACGCGTGCGGGCCCTTTGGTCACATGCGGTTCCTGCGAGCCGAACGCACGCCCCTGGGCACTGCCGTCGATCGGGACGGGTTCCGTCGTGCCCGGCCCGGTCTCCACGGCCTGCAGGGAGCGCATTCCGTAGTCGGCCAGGCGGAGTTGCACGTCGTCCGCGCGGTACCACTCGGCGAGAGCGTCGGTCACCACGTCCACCAAGGTGTGCGGCGCGGCGCTGCGCAAGGCCTGCTCGAGGGCATCGAACTTGTCCACGTACATCCTGATTCTCTTCGCGCCGGGATCACGGCCCGGCGTGTCGTCGCTGTGCAGGCGCCCGCGGACACCGCCCCCGGGGAAGGCGCTGAGCACGACCATGTCATTCTACGAACCACGTGCAACATTTGTCACGCGGCAATGGTGTCCGCACGGCAACAACTCGGCCGTCGGACGTGTGCGGCCGTTCACCCGGGGCAGGCGTCGTCCGATCAGCGCAGGTGCGCGCGTCCTCGCCGCTCGTCGGCACCCGAGGGCGTGCACCGGGCCGAACGCCCCACCCGAAAGCGGAGGCTCATGTCCCTCATGGAAGAGAACCTGAACGTCGAGGTCGAGATCCACGACCCTGTCACAGCGGTCGTGACGATCGGCGGCGAACTGGACGCCGACACGGCGACCCTTCTTCATCACCACCTTGCGAACCAGTTCCTCCACGGGCGCAGGAATCTCGTACTGGACCTGTCCGCCCTGGAGTTCATGGACTCCTCCGGGCTGAACGTCCTGATCAAGGCCACCCGGGAGACCCGGTCGACCGGCGGCGACCTGCACCTCGCGGCGCCGACGCCTGCCGTCGCCAAGCTCTTCGACCTCACGGGGCTGAGCCTGACGACCTCCGTCCACCGCGATGTCGGCGCGGCGCTCGCCGCCGTCGAGCCGGCCGGCTGAGACGCGGCGCCGAAACCGCGCCGGGCACGCCCCCTCGGGGGCGTGCCCGGCGGACCCGGCGCGGGGGAGAGGGGTCAGTGACCGGAGCCGTAATAGCCGCCGAGCTGGTCCCGGTAGGCGGGATCACCGAGGTGCTTCTCCTTGTCGAATTCCGGAGCCGCCTTGATCTCGTCCTTCGTTCGGGAAACGAGAATTCGCTCTTCCTGGTGATCGACCATGGTGATGGTGCCGGCCGGCAGCATCACCTCCTTGCCGAAGATCCATACGCCGGTGTCGACGACGATGTACTGGGATCCGACTTCGTTCGAGTGCTTGTCCACCTTGCCGATGCGACCATCCGTCGCCTCGACGCTGTAGCCGGTGAGATCGTCGTCCCGGTTGTGGCCGCTGGTCGGTACGTAGGCCCACAGATGTTCGCTCACCACAGTCCTCCAGACGGTGAAATCCAATTGGTCCGGCGGAAGTTGGCCAATGGGGTCGATCCCGTTGACTCCGCCACGGTCCGCATGCCCGCGCCCTCCCGGCTCACACCCGACGAATTCCGGATTCCCCGTTCGGAGCAGCATTGCCGTCGGCAGCGCGACCGGTCCCGGAAAGTCGGGGGTTTGCATCCCCCGTCCGCGGTTATGCGCTACAACACGCCTGAAGGCACCGGAACTCGAGTCGCGGAAACGAATGTGCGGCATGGCGGACGCGTTCCGCCGCTGAGACTCCCCCCACGGGAAACAGGGCCCGGCACCCCGCTCATGGGGCGCCGGGCCCCCTGCGTGCCCGGCCGTTCCGGCCGACGTGTTCGCCGGCCGCGACGTCGTACGGCGTCGACGGCCGGGTCCCCGGCGCCCTCACCTTCCTCGTCATCGCCTCGGCCCCCGACTACGCCCTGCGGCCGACGGGTACGCCGGAGCCGACAGGCGCCGGCCACTCCGCCACCCCGGCGCAGGAGTCGTGCGGGGCCGAGGGGCGCGTCTGCAGCAGTGCGTCGGACAGGTCGAGCAGGGAGCGACCGTCACGCACCCCCACGACCTGGAGCCAGGACAAGGCCTCGGAGACGGCGCAGTCCTCGCGCGCCGCGACATAGCCGGCCGCCTGATGGATGCGATCCCAGCGCGCCGCCCGGGTGTCCGTCGTCCAGACCGGACACTCGCAGTCCTCGCAGGCGTGCACGGCCCGCCAGCGGAGCAGCGCGTCGAGGGCGAGATCGGCGGCGTGCTGCCCGTGGGCGATGTGGCGCTCCGTCACTTCGGTGCGCTCGGTGTAGTAGAGGCAGATGACGCCTACCGGTGTCCGCTGGACGCGCAGCGGAAGCGCCAGGACCTGACGCACGTCGGCGAGTCCCTCGTCGAGGCGTGAGCCCGAGCCGTGCGCCGAGTGGTGCAGGTCGGGTACGAAGACCGGGCGCATGCGCAGTGCGGCGCTGACCGACGGCCCGCCGGCCAGGGTGAACTGCGTGGCCTCACCCCGCAGTGCGGGCTCGTCCGTGGCGTGGAGCAGTCGCCAGTGCTCCATGCGGGGCAGGAACGAGAGAGCCGCCCGTTGCGCTCCGAGCGACCGGGTGAACGCGGCGCACAGCCGCTGGGGCAGAGCCCGACGTCCCACGGCCGCGGCGACCGACACGTCATGCATGACCGATGGTGATTCCTCCAGCATGTTCAGCTTCCCTTCCGCCGTGGCCACATGGGCGGCCTCACCCGGGCGGGTCCGGGACGGATGTACCGGGCACCCGGGAATGCAGATTCGTCTACCACCGACCGGCGAGCTCATGTACGCCCGCTTCACCCGGCACCCGCTCCGCACCCGCGCGGACCGGGGTCCGGACGGCCGCTGCCACCCGGCCCCGGACTCCGTCCGGCCGTTCGCCGTTGGGCCGTGCGGGTCATGTCCGTCCGGCGGGGGCGATTACCGCCCGGGGTTAGGGGTAGCCGCCTGGTCACGTTCAGTGGCTGGCCCGGACGGCGCAGGCCGACAGGACAGCCACGGCAAGGAGCGCCATGAACAGCCAACTGGAAACGTTGCTCGACTCGGTACGGGAACGGGGCCGCTACGCCCGGCGGCGGGAAGCCGCGGGGGCCGTGGACAGCGTCCTGGACGTCCTGGGAGCACACCTTGTGGGCGATGACCGCAGGGACCTCGCGCGTCTGCTGCCGCCTGAGTGCGGCCCTCTGCTCACCGTCGGCGAGCCGGCCAGCGAACCCCTGACGCCGCGTGGCTTCGTCGAAGCCGTCGCGGCCCGTGACCACGGCGACTTCGACGAGGCCCGGCGCGCCGTCACGGCCGTGCTCGGCATCGTGGCCGAGGTGGCCGACGACGCCCTGCTGCGCCGCATCCTCACCCAGCTGCCGCCGGGGCACGCGGGGCTGTTCGGCCGTACGGAGCCGGTATGACAGAGACGGTGGAGGCTGACGTGACCTCAGCTGGCAGGCGAAGAAGAGATTTCGAGGAGAAGCGCGCGGGGGAGCGAATGCGCCCCACGATCCGGGGTAGGCGGACCGCGCACGGGAATGGATCCGGACGACAGGGGTGGATGGCATGGCAGCCGTGACCGCAGTGACAACCGCGGCACAGGAAGCGACAACGGAAGCCGACGCGGTCGGGATCGCACCGATCGCGGATCCGTCGAAGGTATCCCCCCAGGACGCGCGCGAGCTCTCCCGTCAGTTCTTCGCCCGCCTGGCGGAGCTGGAGGAGGGCACGGACGAGTACCAGTACGTGCGCAACACCCTCATCGAGATGAACCTCTCGCTCGTCAAGTACGCGGCCGGCCGCTTCCGGAGCCGGGGCGCGGACGAGATGGAGGACATCGTCCAGGTCGGCACGATCGGGCTCATCAAGGCCATCGACCGCTTCGACTTGTGCCGCGAGGTGGAGTTCACCACCTTCGCCGTTCCCTGCATCGTCGGTGAGATCAAGCGCTTCTTCCGCGACACCAGCTGGGCCGTGCACGTCCCGCGCCGCCTCCAGGAGGCCCGCGTGGAGCTGGCCAGGGCGACGGACGAGCTGCGGAGCCGGCTCGGGCGCACCCCGACGGTGCGGGAACTGTCCGAGTTGATGTCGCTCTCCGAGGCTGACGTCATCGAGGCCCGCAAGGCATCCAACGCCTACAACTCCGCCTCGCTGGACGCCGCCCTCACCGGTGACAGCACCCAGGACGGCGAGGCGGCGCTCGCCGACTTCATCGGCGAGGAGGAACCGGCACTCGAACTCATCCAGGACTTCCACTCCCTCGCACCGCTGATCGGGGAGCTGGAGGACCGGGACCGCCAGATCCTGCATCTGCGGTTCGTGGAGGAACTGACGCAGGCGCAGATCGGTGAGCATCTGGGCATCTCGCAGATGCATGTCTCGCGGCTGCTGACCCGCATCATCGGCCGGCTGCGCGAAGGACTGCTCGACACCGGCACCGGCTGAACGGTCCGACGTACGCACCACAGTGGTCCCCCTGCCCTCGCGGGCGGGGGGACCACCGCTTTGTGTCGTGCTGTGCAGAGAGTCAAGCACACATACGGGAATCACCGCATCGCAGCGGTATCCGCTTTTCGCAGACGCGCGGAAGTAATGCCCAGTGGAATTGCCGAGCAACTCCGCGTATGGCGTGCATTCCCGGGTATGCGGATTCCGGGAGGATGATAGACATGGTTCCTTTGCTGCTCGTTCTGTTGCTCGCACTGCTTCTTTTCGGTGCGGGCTTCGCACTCAAGGCACTCTGGTGGATCGCGGTCATCGTACTGGTCGTATGGCTGCTCGGATTTGTGATCCGGCCGGCAGCGACCGGTGGCCGCCGTAGCCGCTGGTACCGCTGGTAAAGAAGTCGGCACGGGAAACACGAGAAAAGAGCCGACGCTCGTCCCGGCGAATGTGCCGGAGATTCCCGGGAAAAGGGTGGGGCCCCGACAATCCGTCGGGGCCCCACCCTTTCCGCTGCCCGCGGAGCGCCGGGGCGGGCTCCGGGACGTGGGGTCTCGGCCGGATCCCTTCGGGCAACGGGACGGTGACTACCGCAGACGTGTCCGGGCGGGCATACTCCCGGCCATGGACGCGCGCAGCGAAGACCAGTCCCCTCTCAACGGCGAAGGTCCGGTGGGCATCCAGTACGCGGCCGGGGACGCGTGGGTGATCACCGCACGGGGCGATCTGGACCTGAGCATCCTCCCGCCGCTGGCCGACGCGCTGACCGCGGCGTCGGCCAGCCACCCGACCGTGGTCCTGGACGTGTCAGGCGTCACCTTCGGGGACTCCGCGTTCCTCAATCTGCTGCTGCGGGTCCACCGGATCACCCAACTGCGCATCGCGATGCCGCAGCCGCAGCTGCGGCGGCTCTTCGAGATCACCGGCGCGGACCAGGTCCTCGACGTCCGGCTCAGCCTGGACATCGAGACCGGGTCCTGACAGGGAGCCGAACACGAACGGCCCCCTGCGCGGTGTCCGCGCAGGGGGCCGTTGCCGGCTGTCAGGCGCAGGAGACGCGTACGGTGATGCGCTTCCCGACCGGCTCCCGCTCGACCGCGAAGGCGTCGCACAGGGCCAGCACGATCTCCAGCCCGTGCTGGCCCACCCGGCCCGGGTCGGCGGCCCTGGCCACGGGCAGGGTCGTGCTGCTGTCCCAGACGGTGATCTCCACGCCGGAGGGGGTCCGTTCCAGATCCAGGGCGCACGGACCGTGGGCGTACTTGAAGGCGTTGGTCACCAGCTCCGAGACGATCAGCTGGACGGAACCCACCACCTGCGACGCGGGGTCGTAGTCGTTCTTCTCCACGAGGAAGTCCGTGGCGAAGCGACGGGCATCCCCGATGCCCTCCGGACCGCCGTCGTACACGGCGCCCGCCCACGCGGCTCCCGCTCGTAGCGTGCCCGCGCCCTGGTCGTTCTCGATCGTCTTCGACATCATCCGCTGGTCGTCCCGTTCAGCCCGCCGTCCTTCGGTTCGGCGCATCACCTACCCCGGATTCCGCCCGGTACTACATTCGGCCGCGCGGTGCCGTGCCCGGACGACGGCCTGCGGCTCGCTACGGCGTCCCGGCCGCCGCGTCACGCGCGGGGCAGGCGCACCACGGTGACGAAGAAGTCGTCGATCTTCCGGATCGCGGCGATGAACTGCTCCAGGTCCACCGGCTTGGTCACGTACGCGCTGGCGTGCAGCTGGTAACTGCGCAGGATGTCCTCCTCGGCGGCGGAGGTGGTGAGCACGACGACGGGGATGTGGGTGAGATCCGCGTCGGCCTTGATGCGCTCGAGGACCTGCCGTCCGTCGTACTTGGGCAGATTGAGGTCGAGGAGGATGAGATCCGGGCGGGGCGCACCCGTGTGTTCGCCCTGCCGGTAGAGGAAGTCGAGCGCCTCCTCCCCGTCGCGCACCACATGGAGGGTGTTGCCGATCTTGTTGTCCTCGAACGCCTCCCGGGTCATCAGCTCGTCGCCCGGATCGTCCTCGACGAGGAGGACCTCGATGGGCTTGGTGGCGGCGTTCATACGGGGTCTCCTGTGCTCGGACGCGCGTGGTCGGTCGTGTCCCGCCGGGGGCCGGGAACGGCCTCCGGCACGGGATCGGTCTCGGGCTCGTGCTCGGGGCCCGTCGGGGAGGCGGGCAGGACGAAGTGGATGCGGGTGCCGTCGGTGTGGGCGGTGTCGATCCAGATACGACCACCGTGATGTTCGACGATCTTCTTGCACAGCGCCAGGCCTATGCCCGTGCCGGAGTAGACGTCGCGCCCGTGCAGCCGCTGGAAGATGACGAAGACCTTCTCGGAGAACTCCTCCGGGATCCCGATGCCGTTGTCGGTGACGCAGTAGTGCCAGGCGGGCTCCTCGCCGCTCGTGTCCGGCTCGGCGGTGATCCGGACGACCGGCGGGCGGTCGGGGGCCCGGAACTTCACGGCGTTGCCGAGCAGGTTCTGCCACAGCATGGTCAGCAGCACGGCGTCGCCGGTGATCGTGTGCAGGCGTTCCGGGCGCTCGATCGTGGCGCCGGCGTCCTCGACCGCCTCGCCGAGGTTGTCCAGCGCCTCGTCCAGGGTGGCGCCGAAGTCCACCGGGTCCCTGTCGTCGTTGACGCGTCCCACACGGGAGTAGGTGAGCAGGTCGTTGATCAGGACCTGCATGCGCTTGGCGCCGTCGACGGCGAAGTCGATGTACTGCTTGGCCCGGTCGTCCAGCTGGTCGCCGTACCGCTTGTCGAGCAGCTGGCAGAAGGACGCGACCTTGCGCAGCGGTTCCTGCAGATCGTGCGAGGCGACGTAGGCGAACTGCTCCAGCTCGGCGTTGGAGCGGCGCAGTTCCACGGTCTGTTCGTCCAGATCGGCGGTGCGCTGCGCGAGCAGTTCCTCGCGCTGCCGCGAGGCCGTCAGCGCGTCCAGGACGCGCACCCGCATCGCCTCGACGGCTGTGGCGAGCTGCTGTGCCTCCGCCGGTCCCGCGGGCTCGATGCGATGGTCGAAGTCACCGTCCGCCACCCGCTGGGCGGCCCCGCGCAGGGCGTTCAGCGGGCGTCCGACGGCGGCGTGCAGCAGGAATCCCAGCGCCGCGGCGATCGCCACGAAGGCGGCCAGCATGCCGGTGAAGAGCCAGTTGTGGGCGGAGCGGGTGCGGTGCATCTCGCCCCTGGCCGCGGTGCGTTCCGCGAGCAGGTCCCGGTTCAGCTGTCCGAACTGTACGCGCAGTCGGTCGAAGGCGAGCTTGCTCTGCTGGAGTTCCGCGGCCACGGGCAGGGTGCCCTGCCGGGTCCGTTCCACGAGGGGTTCGGCGTGTGCCGTGCGCCAGGTCCCGGCCGTGTTCTCCACACGGGTGAGGTCGGACAGCAGTTGAGGATCGCCGGCCAGCGCCGGCCGCAGGGCCCGGGCCGCGGACGCGGCCTCCTTCTGACCCAGGGTGTAGGGCTCCAGCCAGCGCGGGTCCCGGCTGAGGGCGAAGCCCCGCACACCGGTCTCCTGGTCGAGGAGTGCCTTCTGCAGGCGGTACGCGTCCACCCGCGCCGGCTGGATCCGGTCGACGAGGTCGTTGGACTCGGCGGCCGTGCGTCCCAGCAACTGTGCTCCGACCACGGCGAAGCCGCCCACCACGAGCAGGATGGCGGCCAGCACGAGCCCGAACCAGGTGGGCACGGTCAGCCGGGCGCGAGGGCCCGGGCGGCGTCCGGTGTTCCGGCCCCTCGGGTCTTCCTGGCTGTTCACGTCTGTGTGTTCCATTCGAGGTGGAGGAGGGCGACGTCGTCGCTGTGGCCACCGTGCTCGGCGGACAGGGCACGCGTCTCGGCGATCAGGGCGGTGACGAACTCCTCGGCACGGTGTCCGGCGTGTCTGCCGGCGAGGGCGAGCAGGCCGTCCTCGCCCAGTCGCCGCCCGTCGGCGCTGATCCGCCCTTCGAAGAGCCCGTCGGTGAACAGGGCCAGCGCCCCGGCGGCCGGGAGGTCCAGATGGTCTTCGCGCCAGAGGCCCATCCCGTCCGGCAGGAGGCCGAGCGCCGGCCCGGCGGCCGTCTCCACGAGCCGTACACCGGCGGGCCCGCGCAGCAGCAGCGGGGGATGACCGGCGCGGACGACCTTGGCCTTCGTCAGGCCCGGGGGGAGTTCCACGGTCGTGACGGTGGCGAAGATCTCCGAGCCCGTGCGCTCGGCCACCAGGACCTTCTGCATGAGCTCGCACACGCCCGTGCCGCTCACCCCGGCCAGGGTGAAGGACCGCCAGGCCACGCGCAGGCAGACACCCAGCGCGGCTTCGTCGGGACCGTGCCCGGAGACGTCTCCGATGACGGCGTGGACGGTTCCGTCCGCGGTTTCCACGACGTCGTAGAAGTCGCCGCTGAGCAGTCCCAGGGATCTGCTCGGTTCATAGCGGGACACCACGTCCACCGCGTCGCCGTGCAGCAGGGGCGAGGGCAGCAGACCGCGCTCGAGCCGTGCGTTCTCCCGGGCGCGCATCCGGCTCGCTTCCAGGGCGACCGCGGCGTGCTCGATCTGGCGGCGCTGAACGGCGTATCTGATCGAGCGCTCCAGCACGGTCGGCTCGAAGACGCCCTTGATCAGATAGTCCTGGGCGCCGGCCGCGACGGCGGACAGACCGACGCCCTCCTCGGCGAGACCGGTCAGGACGACGACCGCGGCGCCGGGCGCGACGGCCAGTACCTGGCCGACGACATCCAGACCCTGGGCGTCCGGCAGATGGAGGTCGAGCAGGACGCACTGCGCGGGCGCGCCGTGGGCGCCGCTGAGCGCCACCCGGGCCTCGGCCATCGAGCGGGCGCGGGTCGGACGTGCGGTCAGGCCGCTGTCCCGCAGTGTCTCCTCCACCAGGAGGGCGTCGCCGTCGTCGTCCTCGACCAGCAGGATCGTCACATGGTCGGCATCGGTCCGGAGATCGGACGGCGACACCCGGGCCAGAAGCACGAGTGGATCGGACGTCCTCGGGCCCGGTACCTCCGGACCGTGCCCACCGACAGGGCTCCTCACAGCCGACCTCCCCTGCCCCCGGCCGTGCGCGTGCCACGGGCGCAAGCAGAATACTTGCCGCCCGCCAATAATTGCAGTCGCGCTGCTCCTGGCCGCGGGCACCCTCTCGATCAGGCCAAACAATGCGGGGATCAGGTCGGTTGGGCATACGGCGGGGGCGGTGGCCGTAACGGCCACCGCCCCTGTGCTCTCGTCGGGATGTGCCACGGTCTCGCCGGGTACGCGGCCGGGGCGGTCATCGCCGGAAGGCGTCCCGGATCTTGTGGACGGCTTCCCGCAGGTCGCCCCTCGCCCGCATGGAACGGCCGTCGGCCGTCATCCGCTCGTTGCCCACGAGCCGCCCGACGGCCTCCTTCACCGCGCCCTTCGCCTGCTCCGCGCGGGCTGACCTCTTCGCGTCGCTCACTGTGCCGGCCTCCTCGACCTCGTCGTACGAGCCGCTGGTGCGGAGACAACCGGGTACCCGGGACCACTGGGGGCAAACCGGCCGCGGGAACGGTGACGGGCCACGCGCCGCCCACCCGCCTTCCCACCCGCAGGGAGCTTCCCACCCGCCGGGCGATCCCCCGTTTACTCAGCGCACACGCGGTAACACGCCGTAACAGAAGTGATGCGAAGAGAGAACCGGCAAGGAGGAAGTCATGGCCCTCAGCGTGCTTGCCATCCTCGGGGTGGCCGCAGCCATGGTTCTTGCGCTCGTCCTGGCCCGCCCGGCGAGGCGCAGGAACACCGGCGGCATCCGGCGCCGCCTCGCCCGCCCGAGGCTGAAGCCCCTGAGCAACATCGAGCGGGAGCAGCTCATCTCCCAATGGACCGTGATCAAGGCCCAGTTCGTCGATGCTCCTGCCGTGGCGACGACCAGGGCGGACGAGCTGCTCGGCCGACTGGCCACCGCGCGAGGGCTCCCGTCCGCCTCGTACGAGCACCGGCTCCGCGCCCTGAGCGCGCTCTTTCCCGCCGAGGCGAGCGGAGCGCGGCGACTGCACGCGGCCTCCGAGCAGGCCGCGACGGGCGACGCGGACGTGGAAAGCATGCGGCGGGCGATGATCGTGGGCCGCAGGGCCTTCGAAGCGCTGGTCATGGCGGGGCCGCACAACCACGGCCCCGACGCCGCCACACACCGGACGATCGCCCTGGCCCGACGCGTTCCCCCGCAGCGTTCCGCGCCCCTCCTGCCCTGAACACACGGGGCCGACGGCGCGTACA